>CAYGUE010000306.1:0-1742 GCA_964352885.1 uncultured Pirellulaceae bacterium | reverse complement strand
ACACCCCTCTTATTTTCGTCAAACACCCCCCAAGCGGAGTCTGACGTGTAGTGTTTCACGGCCTGTTCAACCGATATCCGCCCTTCTGGATGCCAACCACCAACCGGCTCGGCGTCGTCAGTCATGCGTGTCGCGGCCACCTCTATGCCCTTCAGGACAGAAAGGGTCATCACAGGAAAATCACTGCCAAAAACTTGCCGCACGCCAGCCTGATCCCAGATTGCAAAGTTATCAGCCCGCGGCGCGCGTTCTGGCCCCAAAAGCGGTTCAAAATTGGTAAGGACGGTCTCGTCGGGATGTGCAAACATTGGCTGTGTTGATACAGTTATGCCAAGTTCTTTCATTCGCTTTACATCACTCAAACGCGGCATTTCCGCGTGTTCTAGTCGGTGGCGACTATCTCTTTGTCCATTTTTCAGGCGCGCATGCTCAAATGCATTAATGCCCATGTAAATGGCCTTATCGCCAATTGCGTGCAACACAATTTGAAAATTCGCTGCATCATATTGGGTGACTGCGTCGTTTAAATCTTCTTGTCGCCAAAAAGACAATCCGACGTCTTCCGTGCCGATATAAGGCTCAAACATCGCAGCGGTTTTCGCATCAATAGTCCCGTCGAGTATTCCCTTGATCGACGTCAAGTACAGCAACGGTCCGTCGAGACGATTTTTAATTGTTGAGTAGATTCTTATGTTTTCGGCGATACGGGCATGCTGATCTATTGCACCGGCCTGAAAACTTTGACGAAGCCTTGGGGACAGCAACATCCTCGTTTTCAGTTTTCCTTCCGATTGTAACTGCTCGTAAATGGACAGGGTCTCAAGGCTCGTTCCCGTTTCGTGAAGCGTCGTTAACCCAGCCGCCGCTGCTTTGTCCAGGTTCTTGACAATTGAATGATATTTTTCTTCTTCTGTAGGGGGCGGAATATGCTTGCGAACCAACTCCATGGCAGTCTCTTGTAGTTCGCCTGTTGCTTCTCCGGACGCTTTACGCACAATTCGTCCATTTGCCGGATTTTCGGTTTTGTCGGAGATGCCGGCAATATTCAGAGCGACACTATTTGCCAGCGCCATATGCCCATCGCGCGATGTCAGGAAGACAGGCCGATCTGGAATGACGGCATCTATATAATGCGCCAATGGCTTCTGGTCAGGGAAAACCGAGTACCCCCAACCCATACCCACTATCCAGTCTGCATCAGGATTTTCATTGGCAAACTTTGCAATAGTTTGCTGAAATTCCAAGATCGTCTTGAGGTCTTCAAGAATGACAGCTGTGCCCTGTAGATGAGCGATGTGGATGTGACTATCTTGAAACCCCGGAAGCACCAACTTTCCGTCAAGATCGATAACTTCCGTGTCCTCACTGGCCAGTGCAATGATTTCGACCGTGGTTCCGACGTGTAAAATTCGATCCCCAGTGATCGCAATCGCTTCGACTATTTCTGCGTCTTCGACCCCAGTCCAAATGGCACCGTTAATCAGGATGCGATTTGCAGAATCCTTCATTTGATGGTCACGTACCGCTTCAAATTTCTGGCATGCCACTATGGTGAGCAGGATAGGCAACAGTGAGATAATTTTCATGTCGGGCTCTTTCCCATTATTCAAGACTATTCTTCGACAAGGATGAATACCAATTAGATGTGCTTGCCAATCGCAAGACACTTCGAAGCAATCTCGGCGGACGAGTATAGGAAAAACAACCTACCTTTCCCTCGATTGCTCAGTGTACTGGGTTAA
>CAYGUE010000305.1:0-1747 GCA_964352885.1 uncultured Pirellulaceae bacterium | reverse complement strand
ATCAGGCCAATCTGGATTGCATTTCTTCGCTCAAGATGGTCCGCGAATGTCTTGAAGATGACAAATCGATTGCGACCACGTCGGAAGAACTTGAACTGCAACTTCAAAACTGGATTGAGTCGTTTTCCGCGATACGTTCCATGGAGGCCGAAATGCTTCAAGAAGCCTTTACGGTTGATCTTGGTGGCGAGTCCTGAATTGAATACCTCTCGGCACAACATATAGGCTGCGTCGCTTTTCCCAAACAAGACCGCGCGATTGCGCCTCGGGCTCCTTTTCGCAGCGACTCGTTGCATTCACACGTCACCGTAGCGAGGGAACAGCTACCGTGTAACGGAGTCACGTTAGGATACTTGTTGACATTCCAGACGCTGAAAAACCATCGTTCAGGACACCAGAATCAGGGGTCAGACCAGGCGTGCGTTGTTCCGAAATAAATTGCCACGGCCTAAGTAATTCTTGTTGCGATCAAATCCGCAATGTTTGTTTCAGTGGTTGGCGTAGAGCCGGTTACAGAAACCGAATGCCGATAGTAGCTCGGTCTCTCCGAGACCGTGAATGCTGCTGCCGCGACTCAGGGACTGACTCGCCTAAGTAGTTTTGAAACCGCCTCTCGTGAAATCATGACAACTGCAACCATCAACTACCACTTCACTTTATTGGACGCAATATGAAACGCACACCAACACGATTGCTCTTGTTCGCTCTTGTTGCCCTGAGCGCTTGCGCAAGCCAGGCGCAACAATCAGCCGATTCGAAGCCTGTTCCCGAGAAGGCGGATGTTGATCCGTACTTTGTTGAATCGTCAGACATTTCCAGCAACAGCGGCCCGCAGGTCATTACGCGCAACGTTCTCCAGGATAGCAAAGGCGGTTTTTGGCTTGCCACGTGGCACGGGATCATCCGCTTCGATGGCACCACTTTTAGTAACGCCACTATTAACAAGGGACTGAAACGTTACCGCGCTTTTAGTTTGTTGGAAGATCACCAGAAAAACATCTGGGTGGGTACTGTAGGAGGTGCCGGCGCCTATCGATACGACGGAAAAACCTGGACCAATTTCACCATGGAAGATGGCTTGGTTGATAATTCCATCGTTTCGATGATGCAGGACAGCGACAACAACATCTGGTTTGGGGCGATGGGCGTCACGAAATACGACGGGAAGACGTTCACTTCATTTACCAAAGAAGATGGCTTTACCAGCTCCGATGTAAACTCGATATCGCAGGCACCCGATGGCAGTATCTGGTTTGGATCACGAGGCGCGTTATTTCATTACGATGGCAAAACGTTTGTAAACTTCACAGAGAAACATGAGGTGATGATCTCAAGAAATAGCTATATCCCGACCTTGATTGATCGAAAAGGCCATTTGTGGTTCAGCGGCGAGAACGGAATGTTTCATTACGATGGGGAAAAGGTTCGGCACGTTTTCAACCCCACCTGCTTCTCAATATTCGAAGATTCGCAAGGCAACATTTGGTTTAGCGGGGGTGCGATCAAAGGTGAGAAGGCGCCCAAGCGCGGTATCACTATCCTGAACAAATTTGATCCGGCAGCCGGACTGGAAAACATCCTCACCGCGAGGGAGCAAATCGAAGTCCAGCAAGGAGCGATTTTCGGAATTACCGAGGACAAAGACGGCAACATCTGGTTTGGCACCGGGCGCGGCATCGGCATGATTGATGGAGATACCGTTAAGTACTATTGATCCGACAACAGGCAAATCCCTTTGAAGCTCCGG
>CAYGUE010000304.1:0-1765 GCA_964352885.1 uncultured Pirellulaceae bacterium | reverse complement strand
CGTGCCAAGAAACTCGCCAATGCGCTCTGCGTTTGAACAAGCCGGATAACGGTTATGATCACCGAGTCGGGACGGAAATCATTGCTTCAATTTGCACGCGCAAGTCCGGCTTCGCGTGCATCGTTTTGTTATCCACTATTTTCTATTGTGGCATTGCTGCCAACCCATCGGATTGGTACCAAGATTTCGGATGAACATATTGCCGGTTCATTTGAATGGCGTGCTCATGATAATTCCGTCTGTTTCTGAGCTACCGTTCCAATTTTTTCCGTACGTTTTTGTGGTTTTGATGTCCCGAGACACGGCTTCGCCGACGCCGATAATGCGATTGTTCCAGACCGCGACAGCTCGTAACGTATCAAAGTCCGATCCCCCGAGGTAACTCAAATACTTGACCTGGCTGAAGTCCGATGAAAGCACGACTGCAACACCATCACTCGGCCCTCCGCCGTAACGGCTTTGAACCGCGTTTATCGTCGGTCTCATGGTTTTGATATTGGTGTGACCGGTGATGGCAAGCTTCAAGTCCTTCGTCAACATCATTCCTTCCACATCCAGAAGCGGAAGATAGGTCGCGTGCTCGATGTCACCACTAGTCGAGAGACGAGCCAGGAAAGTGGTCCCAGGTTTAGCACGAATCGCGTTTCGGGAAATCGGAAGATCTTTGGAGCTTGTGAATCCGCCTATGAAGACATCGCCCGCTGGCGATACCGCAAGTGTGTGCGTTTCGCCGCCTTCGTTTCCAGTGCCACCGAAATAAGTACCCCAGACGGTCTTGCCTTTCTCAGTCAGTTTGAACACCATCCAGTCGTCCCCACCGTTGTGTCGATTCTTCATGCGAGGCACGTCTCTGGATTGGGTCGCCATCATGTAGTACACATTGTCACTGTCATCAACACACACCGAAGCAGATTCCACTTCCCGGCCAGAGCCTCCAATGTAGGTTCCAAAAAGAAGCTTGCTGCCATCGGCAGATAACTTGGCGAGATAGCCTTCGGAGCCTCCAGCCCAAGTTTCATCAAACGCGTTGACAATGAATTTGTCGGGAAGCGGACGATAGACTTCGATGGCCGCGGCCAATACGTTGCCACTCTTGTCCACTGCAATATCGCGAATCAGTTCTCTACTGCGACCACCGAGGTAGGTGCACCACAAAAGCGACTTGCCGTCCAACGACAACTTCGCCACAAATCCATCCTGTGCACCGTAGAGATCATTGACGTCCGCATCTCCAGCGAACTTTTTTTGAAATGCATTGGCGGAGACTGGCATGCCATCACCCGCCCGCCCCGCAAGGTAGATTCCGGTTTCATCCACCTCAATAGCGTAGGCGCGATCATGCTTCGGACCTCCAATGTACGTCGCAAAAATCAATGATCCGTCTTGCCGGAACGCAGACACCGACACGTCAGCAGTGCCCCCATTGAAGGATGTGTCGTAGGCCCCATCGGTTGCAAACCCTGAAGTGATGGCAGTGCCACCTGCGACATAAATATTGCCATCGGAATCCACCGCAACGTCGCGGGCCTCTGCTCCCGCAAGGTAACTGACCCAGGCAGGCTGCCCATAAACTGGAGTGGCGGCGAATATACAGCAGGCAACCGCGAGCATTGAAACCAGAATTTTCATTTTGTGTCTCTGTTGAACGCGTGATTCCCAACTGTGTGTCGGGGTTGTTCAGTGGCAGTTGCGTCTCGAACGTTGTGCGAGTGGATAACGACTGGGTTCACCGGGCCGCGGCGAACAGCATTGATTTCAAAACCCG
>CAYGUE010000303.1:0-1788 GCA_964352885.1 uncultured Pirellulaceae bacterium | reverse complement strand
CCGCTCCACTCAAATTTACACTTTAAGTCGCGTCCCGGTGATCGTAACCGTTATGTCGCTTAGCGAACCTATGATCGAATGTATTGCTGGCACTGTCATCGACCAACCAGATCAGCGCGTCATTAACAGGATGTCGCGAGGGCATCTTGGATTCCAATTTGATCCAGTATTCCTGAAGCACCTTGGCAAATTTCATGGCGGCACGCCGGCCAACCCCTTCTTCAAGACTGCATCTGGAACGATTCAACGCATCGCAACATTCTTGAATCTTGTCGACGACAACACGCCGCTTTCGCCGCCGATTCAAGAATCCAAAAACTACTTCAATGATCAGACCGACGCTCGTATTTCGGACTACGGAATTGAATTCATCGTTGACTGCGACGTCAATGGATTTTTTGATGGGCAGAGGCTTATGCCATTCGCCGCATTGTTCACTCCTGATCTAGTTTCTCAGACTTTGTGTTCCCCGTTAGATCCTCGCGAGCATTTATGCCTCATTCCGTTGGACGACGTTCACTGCAACGCATTGTGTTTTGATAGATCAACTTCTCCGCATTCGGTTGTGTTGTTTGATGCCGCAAAATCCAACGGCGAGCAACCGAGGTATTGGGACGATGGCTGCGAACTAAATGAAATCTGCTATGATGCATTCATCGAATTCGTCGCGGATTCGTTTGGGGGATTCACGAAACTACTTACTGAGTCCTCGCCGTCAAACGCGACATAACAATGTGATGCACGCGAAGCCGGACTTGCGCGTGCCAATTGAAGCATAGATTTCCGTTCCGGCTCGGTGATCACGGACGTTATCTGGCTTGAGGAAAAGTGAATTGCGCGAAAACCCGTATTCTTCGCCACCAACCGATAACGCATGCCACGATTCCACGAAATCAGAGCTTAATCGTCGCGGTTACTGGAGGATATTTTCGATTGCTAGTGTTGTCGTCGGTTTGATTCCAATTTATGGGCACGTCGCCCACGTCGCTCGCGACGGTCAGTTAACCGTTCTGTTATTGATGCTGGCTTGGGTGATTACTTGCTGCAATATCGTGGTTTGCTTTGCTCGAGTCCTAATGCTTCGCGGATTAGCGAAAACTTCGTTCTGGATGTTGCTTTCCTCCTTATTGAGCATATTCGCATATTTTGGGTTCTACGGCATTGGCAACGCAATTCTCGAACTTTGGGCCTGACGCATCGCGAAATATCGAACCAAACAAGAATGCGATGAAACCGAATCCACATTGACGCGTGTTTGGCTTCGCCAATTTCGTCCGGTACACTCATCCTCCGGAGCTGTTGCGTTTCGGCCGGCTGACTACTATGAATTCCTTTGGTTCTATCAGACACGATCATGAACACATCGCGTGTGGCATTCCTCATCCTCGGCGTAATCGCGGCGATACCAACTCTGCTCATGTGTTGCGCTGGAATGCTGGGAATTGCAGGCGTGCTCGCAGATGTAGGGCCAGCCGAGAATCGCAGACTCGGAGTACAGGCATTGATGTGCGCTTCCGTTCCTGCCACGGTCTCTGTAGTGTTTCTTGTTCTTGCATTATTTCGAAAATCAGATCGAAGGGATCCTTAAAGCAACAAGCATGCTTCTGAATCCATCATTGAGATGGCTGGCAAGGGCTGGTCGCCAATCGCCAGATAACAAACGGATGCACACGAAGCCCGGCTTGCACGCGTGTTTTGAAGCAATGATTACCGTCCGGGCTCGGTGATCCTGAACGTTATCGTGCCTGTGTAGCTTCGCATTTGGCAACGTCGCTCGATGGTTTGAAT
>CAYGUE010000302.1:0-1832 GCA_964352885.1 uncultured Pirellulaceae bacterium | reverse complement strand
TATCGGAAAATTGCTGGGAACCGGGCAAAACTGGGCTGCAAGAGCTAACCTCGCCAAGCGGTTCAATGAAGTGCGCAAGCTGCGCAACCGCATCTTCCATCACGAACCGATTTGGTACTGGCCGCTGACCGACAAGCATCAGCGTGTCATCGAGGCCATTACCTGGATCGAACCGGCCATGGCCGACCTCATCACCACCGTGGACCGATTCCCCGGGGTCTACGCCGCCGGCATCGCACCGATCGAAGCGAAGCTCAACGCGTCCTGCTGAACACACCGGACTGTCGACGCTTTACGCTTCGCCGATCAACCGCTTACTCTGATCAACGTCGACCATCGGCGCGCAAACGGTCGACGGACTAACGCCGATACATCAACCACTTCCCCAGGCAGCGTCAGCTGCGTAGGGTGTGAACACAACAGCGGCGAGCAACGCGAGCTAAAGCAGTGCGTGCATGGGCAGCGACGCCCGCTCGACCGCACAACACAAGAGTATGGACTTCCGATCATCCGTTTGGACAAGAACT
This sequence comes from uncultured Pirellulaceae bacterium, assembly GCA_964352885.1. GTDB lineage: Bacteria > Planctomycetota > Planctomycetia > Pirellulales > Pirellulaceae > Mariniblastus. The sequence continues at coordinate 1,305 of CAYGUE010000302.1, read as the reverse complement.
AGCGTCCTCGAACAATTCAAACGTCAAACTAAATCCAGCGTCCGCAACCACCGACTTGGCAGCAGAAAGAAACCGCTCGCCCGCTGACTCGAGCGGATACTTGCCAACGATATTGATCACAACAGGCTTACCTTTCGCGTCTGGATAAGACTCAAGAATTTCACCGCTTTCGACAAAACGCAGATACGTGTTCAGCTTATCCTGAAGCAACTGAAGATGTGTTTGAACTGACTCCTGCCAGTGCAAGTGATCCGAGATAGTCAAAATCACATTTCCTGTCTGCGAATCAAGACCGATCGCGTCAACTACATTTGTGTCAGCAATGCTCATACTGTTCCTTCAAAGATCGCCCGGCCTAACAACATCGACTCGTGTCGAGGGAATCTGCGTACCGCCTGGAAAGCCAGGTTTGCCTTTGCCGACTACAATACCGCCGGACTGTTGAATCTCAGGGAAGGCAGCCGCTTGATTTCGTGTCAACGGCGCCGTGGCCGACGACTTGCACTCTGTACAACGAATTGCCCCGCCGCCGTCTCGGCCCAACAAGTCTATTCGTGTGGGAACACCGCTCTGTGTCTTGGCCGTCACCTGTTCGACCACTCCAGTCTGGGTGGATTGTAGTTGCCCCTTGACTTGTTGCTCAAACGCATCGCCAGCCGCCTTGTTTCGAGCCAACTGTTCCGCTGCACTGTTTGGGACTTATCTCATCCACTCAGCTCCCAATATTTTTCTCCTTCAGCATCCAAGTAGTTGGTAAGAAATTCCACGAAGGTCTCAGCAGGTTTGTACCATTGTGAACGTTTATCCAACGGCAACGCGACAAATACTGAACCGAAATCCGTGGCAGACGGATCAGCACGGACAATCAAAAAGTCGCTATCACCAAGAAACTCGCCCACCACCAGGTCACCTTTACTAGAGTCCTCGGCTCTCGTATCCGTAAAAGTCTTAGATGCCGACTCGGCCTCTGATTCACTGAGAAGCCGTAAACCCCATTGCCCGTACTTGTCATCCTCGTACAACCGGATTTCATCAAATCCGTCCCACATCATACGAACGTCGTCCGGCACATATTGCAGAGAAACTGGCCGAGCTTTTTCGCTTCGTCTTGACACAGTTGAAACAAGCTCAAAAGGACAGATTCCACCGCTATAGCTTGGTCGCGCTCTACGACCTGATAGTCTTAATAGCCTGTTCATCAACTTCAAAATCGGTTCGTTCATATTAAAGCTCACCGAACTCGCGCCAAAAAGCATTGAATTACGACTGGTGGGTCCCTCGCTGTTAATTTGCACCGAACATTGA
>CAYGUE010000301.1:0-1947 GCA_964352885.1 uncultured Pirellulaceae bacterium | reverse complement strand
GTGTAGCAAACTTCTTCAGGCGCTTCTTGGCTTCCGCTTCACCAGCTTTCCACAAATCGGAACGGGCTTTGGAAAAGTCAAAGCCGGCGATCGTCTTCGGGATTGAGTCGGATTTCACGGCGACAGGCTGTCGCGGCTGAGGCTTCGGCAAGACTTTCGCATGATCCATTGCTTTCGTGTCCCAAACGCGGCGATAGGGAGTAAAAACGCCGTAGAAACGTCCATCTTTGGTTTCGATATCACGTGGCGGAACGATAACGCGGTCGTGGTACGATTCGACTTCGACGCCCTCCACGCTTGCGGCTTCGGTTACGAGTCCGTCTCGACGATGCTCGTTGACTTCGTATTCTTTGTTGAAAAATAGCTGCGAACAGTTGTGCTTTTTCGCGACGTCAACAACGATTTCAGGAGATTCGGCAAACGAATCGCAGACTCTGATCAGCAGTGGGATATTGAGCTGTGCCAGTTCATCCGAAAGACATCGAAGGTTCTCGAGCCAAAAGCTAACTTTGCAATTGGCATCATCGTGCTCCTGCCATTGATGTGGCGTGATGACGAACAGGCCGACGACAGAGTCAGACTGTTTTGAGGCATGATAAAGAGCTGCATTGTCATGGACGCGAAGATCGCGACGAAACCAGACGAGAGAGTGCATAGGTTCATTATTGGGTGTGGCAAAATTGGTTATAGTCGACGATTCTAACCGGTTCTTCGCCATTGGATTCACTGATATTGACTTCTACCGCCCGACCGCGAAAACACTGAGCAAAAAGTTCTTTCAATGCACCTTCTTGTCTTCCCAAACCAGCTTTTCGCAATGCATCCCGGCTTGAAACGGGAGCCACGTCAAATCGCACTGATCGAAGACAGCCTATTTTTCGAAGACGCGGAATATCCAGCCAAGTTTCACAAGCAGAAATTGTGGCTTCATCGAGCGAGCATGAAACGCTATGAGGAGATGTTGCGTCAGAAAGGCTTCGACACCGTTTATCTGGAACACGACGATTCGAAGGATTCGTTGAAGGCTCAACTGGAGACTCTTTTCAAGCCGAAGACGCTCAAGCCAAAACGATTTGAAGCCGTCGAGCCTGTCGACTTCATGCTACGAAAACGACTGGAGCGATTCTGCGAGCAGCTTGGAACTCGTATCGAGTTCCTTCCCAACCCGGGGTTCCTCAACTCTCGAGAACAAAACACGGAGTACCGGAGCGGCAAAAAACGTTGGTTCATGGCAGACTTTTATAAGTCGCAACGCCGTCGTTTGAACGTATTGGTTGATGAAGATGGTGAACCGGAGGGAGGAAAATGGTCGTTCGATGAAGACAATCGGAAGAAAGTTCCGAAAGCGATGCTCGGAGAAATTCCTACGTTGCCGAAATTAAAGTTTGACTCAATCGATGCCGAGGCCAAGGCACACATCGAAAGTACTTTTCCAGACAACCCTGGAAGTCTTGATCGATTGTTCTACCCGAGCTCTCACACGGCTGCGGCTGCGTGGCTAAAGAATTTCCTTAAACATCGTTTTTCGAACTTCGGTGTCTATGAAGACGCAATCGTCGAAGGAGAAAGCTGGCTCTGGCACAGCGTGTTGACTCCAATGCTCAACATTGGGCTGCTGACGCCAGAACAAGTGATCAAGGCCGCGCTGAAACATGCTGACCAAAACGAATTACCGTTGAATTCACTCGAAGGATTTATCCGCCAGATCATCGGCTGGCGCGAGTTCATTCGGGCAACCTACGAAGACTTAGGCGTGACGATGCGAACTTCGAATCACTGGAATCACGTGCGTAATATTCCTGCAAGTTTCTACGACGGCACGACGGGCATTCTTCCCATCGACGATACGATCAAGCGAGTTCTGGAAACGGGCTATTGCCATCATATTGAACGACTGATGGTACTCGGTGGGTTCATGTTCCTTTGCGAGTTCGATCCGAAACAAAT
>CAYGUE010000300.1:0-1955 GCA_964352885.1 uncultured Pirellulaceae bacterium | reverse complement strand
ACAGCGTTCAGGATGTGGCAGCTACTTGGATACGGGCCTTATGCTTCCTATACTCAGGAAGGCCATGAGCTTTTTGGGATGCTCGAAGCGGCTGAAGGTTCCAATTTCGGAGACGATGACCATGGGGGCAACGAGCTTAAATCCTTTGAAAGCCATGAGGGCTTCGACGAGTGGTTTGCGTTGCCAATCTGCTAACAGTTGGAGCATCGCTTCTTCGAGACGGGCAATTCGTTCGACTTGAAAATCGTCGGTTGTGAGGTTGTCTTCGAGGACGCGATTGTGGGCGGCATCGGGCAGGGTGAGGTGGCGGAGGTAGCGTTTGTGGGCTTCGGTCCAGTGGGTCTTGCCGTCGTAGTTGTAACCAAGTCGTCGGAGGAGGGCGAGGAGCCTGGTCTTGGCGCGGCGGAGGTCGTCGACCGCATCGGTGCGGGCACGGCAAAGATCACGAATGGCCTCGTCCACTCTGTCGGGGATGTTGACGGCAACGAGGTCGTTGGAGCGGAGATTCTTACCAAGCTTCATGGCATCGCGTTTGTCGGTTTTGATGCGGTCCCCGGATTTTACGGGAATGAGCGATGGGGCGATGACATCACAGCGAATGCCCATTTGAAGAAGGCGACGAGCGATCAAAAATCCGCAACCACTCGCTCCGTAGCAAACATGGAGGTCGCTGAGTTCGCGATTTTGTTTCTTAGCGATTCGACGCATCGCTCGTTCGAGGGCGTGTTGGGTGGTGGCGATGGAGCCGTAATGACGAGGTTCGGCATCGCGATCACTTTCGAGGATGGCGATGACCGTTTCTGCTTTATGGACGTCGAGTCCTAGATAGAGTGTCCGTGGTGCGCTTGAGTTCGTTTTCATTCGTTTTAGTCAATGGATGTTGGATAGGTCTCAATTCGCTGAGATAGCCCACTATTTGAACCAAGCGCACCGCTAATCAATCAAACAATGACTGACCTGAAATGCACCGCCGGGCTCAACTGGCAGCCATAGGGTCTCGCTGTGGAAAAACATCCCATGCACCGAATTGCCATACACCTAATCGCCGTTCTCTTGGTCAGCGCCTGTGATCAACAGAGTGACCTCAAAGATCCACAGGAGGCAAAAGAGAATACCGTGCATGAGTTTCACGGTGTAGAAACAGTGTTGCTTGTGGGACAGCAGAATGCCGATGTCATGCAATTAATGGCGCCTAGAGAAGCGCAGGAATTTTCCACAAAGATTCAGAATGCAGCAGTCGCCGATCCCCAGTGGTGGCAAGCGCACATCAAAACAGCCGAGCCGGGGCAACCTTTACCCTACGATCCGAAGCTGGGTGTGACCGAGGCAGAGTACGACCGATTCCTGGAGCTTTCGAACAAGTTCACCATGCAGAAGCAAGCGGAGGCTGAATTGACCATCACAAAGACCTCCGACGGAAAGTTTGTCCTCGATGGCGGCACACAAGTGCCGAACCTGACAGGTATCCAAGTGGACCTTCAGGGAAATGCTGTGACCACGCCATACGGCATTGCGACCAAGCGATCGGAAATCGATGCCCCTGAAGATTCCGCGTTGGGAAAGTGGAAGGGGGTGCAGTGGAGCTTTGAGCAATTCGACGAGGAAGCAGGCACTGGGGCAGCGGTAAAACTCTCCGTTGGGACACATCGAAATTCAGGACGCGGAATCATTTACTATGACGTAAAACATGCAGCTCCCAATTCCGAACCGGAGGTGTTTTTCCACGTCCTGATGTTTGACGTGCCAGGTGCAAAGCCCCAGCCTTAATACGCACAACAAGTTACGGATGACCAAGCCGCTGCCGCCGTGGCTCGAAATCTGAATGAACGTTCCTAATTTTAACTCAGAGTCAGACGCTCGCCGCCCCAACGGGTGGCAGGATTTTGACGTTGCATAGAATGGAGCATAGGAAGCATAAGGCCTATGTCCAAGTAGCTGCGGCATCCTGAACGCTC
>CAYGUE010000299.1:0-1983 GCA_964352885.1 uncultured Pirellulaceae bacterium | reverse complement strand
CGCAGTCGGTCGATCATACTGTCAGATATCCGAACAGTTAAACTTATCTATCCTATCTTATGCTGGTATCGGGATTTGTCCATCCTGGTGGCAGAGGACCCGCAACCGCGCGGCACCGTCAATGACCAACCAGGAGACACATCCATGAACGCGTTCCGAACAACCCTCGCAGCAGCCGCACTTGGGCTGACAGCCATCGCAACCAGCGCAGCCGCCGATGACATGGCGACTGTGCAAACCTTCTACGATCTGCTCAGCAATCCCGGTTCGGAAACCCATGTGGCGGCGTTTCTCGGCGCGACGTCCGAGACCTGGGAAAGCGTTGGCGACTACTCCGGCGAGAATGAAGGCCGCGACGGGTTCGTCGGACAGATGGGGTTCTTCAGCCAGCTCATCCCTGATCTCGACTGGTCCGTGCAGGCGATGCACCAGGACGGTGATTTCGTGACCGTGCGCAGCCGCGCGACAGGAACGCCGACAGGCCCGTTCTTCGGTGTCGATGGCCAAGGGCGCAGCTTTGATATCCTGACGATCGATATCCACGAGTTGGACGACGGTGTGATTGTTCGCACCTACCACGTCGAAGACTGGGCCGGTGCCCTGCAACAACTGAGCGGACAGTAGTCAGCGTTGGGGAACCATCTTTGCAACCTTAAATTGGAGTTTTGGAAATGAAAAAACTAATCGCATGTATGGTCGTTGTAGCGGCTCAGCCTGCTCTGGCCGACACACAACCCGCCAATTATGCGGAGGCCCGTGCGGAAGTAGTCAATCACGTCGCCTGCTTCCCGCATGGGATCGACATGATCGCCACCGGCGATGTCGAGGGCGGCATGGCAATATGGAATGAATGCTGGGGCGAAAACCTCCAATCGACCCTCAATTTCGTGGGTGGATCGATGGTATGCCCAGGCGCGGAATGCACCTTTTTGAGCGAAGAACAAAGGGATTTCACCGGGCCGGCAATGCGCGGGGCGCTCGCTCGGAACGGCCTCAGTGCACGCGGGTTCACACATACGCATCATCAACTCGATACGTTGGACGTCACCTTTACGAGCCCCGAGATGGCCACCGTAACAGGCAAGATCACCGCGACGCATTTCAGCGACCACCAGGGGCCAGAGATCCATTTCGTTCATTGGATCGGTGAGGTGGCAATGACCGAAAATGGCTGGCGCATCGTTGCCGAAGATCTGAGAACTGCTGGTCACAGCGTCCTGCCAAAACCGGAATGAAAACCAAGGCTGCGGCCAAAACGGATAGGAGTTTGATATGACGTTCTTGCCAAGTAGGCTCGGAATCCTGGCCGCGGCCTCCCTTTTCACCTCGGTCATCCCGGCATTCGCTCAAGATATTGTGTTCCCGATGCGCGATGGTGCGCGGCCGGAGACGACGAGCGGCGTGCCGCATGTCCAGATTGGCATTCAGCCAGTCCCGGAACTGTCGGAGGAAATGCTACGACAAGTCGCCGAGTATCCCGGAGTTGTTCTTGGGGCGACCCGCGTATCACTCCCCGGTGCGGTCGGGTTTCAGCTGACAGGTGACGTCCCCATCGCACAACCGCAGGCCATCGTTGGCGGGCGCGAGTTTGCGCACCTTCACCCTGATGGCAGCCTACATGCCTCTTTGCACCCGGACACAGCCCGTGCCGCCATAGACGCCGGTTGGGCCGTGGCCCATCCTTGGGCCGATCAGCGCACGGGCTGGGAGGGGTTCGTGATGATCTATACCCCAATCAATGAAGCCGAATTGGACGTGGTGCTTCAACTGATGCGAGAGTCTTACACCTACGTCACGGGGCAATCCTTGCCTGAGACATAGCGAAATAGGCTCTCCGCGAACCGTGCAGCAACAATGGTTTTTGGTTCTGACCTCCCTTCCGCGTTGCGGCATCACCTGCTTGCCAAGCATCATTCTGACCGACACGCCCGGCCCATGGACGAAGCCGCTCCGCGGCATTGGCACTTTTGGCTGATGGGGTGA
>CAYGUE010000298.1:0-2002 GCA_964352885.1 uncultured Pirellulaceae bacterium | reverse complement strand
GTCCAGTCCATGGAAATGGGCGGGCGGGCCATGGGAAGTTCTTCGACCTTGGCAGTCATGATTAGGCTCGCGCTAGAAATCGCGACGTCGGACATAAATAGACACGCTACAAAAGCACCTCTACCTGATTCGCTGCACGCAAAGTTAACCGCATTTCCCCAGCGGCACTAACATAAGAGCCTCGTCGCGAAATTCGAAGAGGCTCTTTTGTCTACATTTTTGAATGGCGAACGAAGCTGCTAAGCAGCCTGTTTTTGCTTTGTGTACAAGTATGGATTCAGAGACGGATCGTTGTACATTTTTAGCTGTCGATAAGTCCGGTGACGTTTGCGTCCGGCAAAAATATCGTCAAGCAATTCTTGCAACGAGTTGCTCAGCTCGTCCTGCTGCAGTCGGCAAATCGCGATCTTCTGGTTGACGGAATCGATGTGCGATTGTTCGACGTTGACACGATCCAGCTGCTCGACCATGTGATAAATTCGAAGTGCTAAAATCGAAAGCCGATCGATCACGCTGCCAGGAGTTTCCGTGTTGAGGCGAGCCCCAGCTTGCACAGAGACATTATTGGAAGCGACCAGTTCACTCAAAAAGTCATCGACCTGCTCGATCCAGTCATTGCGGTTCTGATTGAAGCCATCGATCGCCCGCTTTACCTCTGCGATTTTTTCGTCGGTCACATGGCGACTGCGAGCAATATCTTCTTCGTGCCACAGCTGAAAATTGAACTGGTGTTGTGTGCAAACGGCTTTCTGTAAACCGGCGTAAGGATTGTCGATCGGCTCTGCATGCCATCGGGCAACGGTTTTGGTTTGCAGATTGACGATGTCCTGAACGTTGATCATTTCTCATCCGTGAAAATGTAGTCGCGTTGGGCTTAATGTTGTGGGTGCGAGTATCCACAATTCACACGCAACCAAGAACATCAATCTGGGTTCAATTAACAACGGCCTTTGAGAAAATCCTAAAATATAAACACTCGAGTCGGTTTAAGGGTTTGTATTGCGGCATTGGTTGACATTTTGAGTAGTTCGGCGTAGGCTAAAAGTCACGTTGCTGCCCACTTCCTAGGAGCCACTATGAGACGCAACAAGTGTACGGACCACTTCCTTAGCCGCCGCAATCTGCTGACTGTCGGCGCGATCGGAGGTCTGGGACTGACGCTGACCGATTTTTTCAAAATGAAATCGGCCCAAGCGGACCAGAAGTTCTATGAGAGCAAAGAAGGCACAGCGAAGTCTGTGATCTTTATTTTCCTGCCGGGCGGGATGGCTCAGCAGGAGTCGTTTGATCCCAAGCCTTATGCTCCGCTTGAGTATCGCGGTCCATTAAAAGCGATCGACACGAAGCTGACAGGCGTCAAGTTTAGCGAGCTGTTTCCCAAGACGGCGGGCGTCGCGGACAAGATCACGATCATCAATTCGATGACTCACGGAGAAGCGGCTCACGAACGTGGCATACACAACATGTTCACCGGATATCGTCCGAGCCCGGCCCTTCAGTATCCTTCGATGGGGAGCGTTGTCTCGCATGAGTTCGGCCCGCGTCAAAATTTGCCGCCTTATGTTTTCATTCCGAATCAACCCAACACGTTTGCTGGCACGGGCTATTTGAGTTCATCGTTCGCTGGATTCAGCCTTGGATCAGATCCCGCGCGGAATGACTATCGCGTTCGCGACCTTCAGTTGCCCGGCGGCGTCGATGCGAATCGTTTCGGAAAGCGACAGAAGATTCTGGACGTTGTGAACCAACACTTTCGCGAGAAGGAGCAATCAGACTCGCTCGACACCGTCGATACGTTTTACAATCGAGCCTACGGACTGATCAGTTCTGAAAAAGCTCGATTGGCTTTTGATATCTCAAAAGAAGATGACAAGGTCCGTGAGGCCTACGGTAAAAACGAAGCCGGATCTCGCATGCTGTTGGCTCGGCGACTGGTCGAAGCTGGCGTCCGCTTCGTCACGCTTACTTATAGTGGATGGGATCACCACGATCAGATCGAAGA
>CAYGUE010000297.1:0-2049 GCA_964352885.1 uncultured Pirellulaceae bacterium | reverse complement strand
ACGGAGGGTTTCGAGTGAACGCCAAAGTACGCCAGCAGCTGCGAAAACGCAAACGGAAATTATTACGCCGAATTTCAATCGAACATGGCAAGTGGCAATCGCCCATGATCCGACCGGCGACAACCAAGCTCGAGTTGGCCGAGAAGCAGCAGGCCGTCACCTGCGGTGGTCTCGCGGCGATCGTTGAACTCATCAAAACGCTTGGGCTTCGAAACGAACTCAACAGGGCAGCGAGTGTGTTGAAGATGTATCTGCCCTACGACGAAGCCGATCACATTCTTAACATCGCACTCAATTTGCTCGCCGGTGGGACATGTCTTGATCACATCGAACACCGACGCAATGACGAAGCCTATCTCGATGCCCTCGGAGCCGAGCGTATCCCCGATCCGACAACGGCCGGTGACTTTTGTCGAAGATTCAGCCACATTCAATTGCTCCAGGTGATGCAGGCGATCAATCGTGTTCGGCAGACGGTCTGGAAGCAGCAAGAAGACAGTTTCTTTGATTGTGCGACGATCGAGGCTGACGGCACGATCGTGGAAACCGCTGGCGAAAAGAAAGAAGGAATCGGAATCAGCTACAAAGGACAGTGGGGCTATCATCCGCTGGTTGTCACGCTCGCCGAAACCCAGGAATTACTCTACATTCACAATCGCCCCGGCAATCGAGTCAGCGAGGAGGACTCGGCGTTCTTCTACGACTTGGCGATCGAGCAGTGCAAGAAAGCGGGCTTCCAAAAAATCGTCCTGCGCGGCGATACGGCATTCTCTTCGACCGAACACCTGGATCGCTGGGATGAGTCGGGCGTGAAGTTTGTCCTCGGTTATTCGGCACATCGAAATCTCTGCCAGATCGCCGATTCCCTGCCAAAAACCGCATGGAAACGCCTCGACCGATCCACTGCAAGTGCGACGAGTAAGGCAACTCGCGCGAAACGTCCGAAAGTCAAGGAAGCCATCGTGGTTGCAAATGGCTACAAGAACAAACGGCTCGCCGGTGAGAGCTATGCTGAATTCGAGTATCGCCCCACGGCCTGCGAGAAGTCGTACCGGATGGTTGTCGTGCGGAAAGACATCGATGTGACCAGTGGTCAGCAATTGTTGTTCTCCGAAGAAAAGTATTTCTTTTACATCAGCAATGAATCCGCAGGCGACGTGCCCGCTCGCGAAGTGATTCGTGCCGGCAACAAGCGTTGCGACCAAGAGAATACAATCAGCCAGCTGAATGCCAGCGGAGCGTTGAGTGCGCCGCTGGACAACCTGGAGAGCAACATGGCGTACATGGTGTTTGCGTCGCTGGCTTGGACGTTGAAAACATGGAGCGGAATGTTGATCCGGGTCAAAGGCAACGAAGATCAGCGACGAGTCCGGCGAGCAGCACGCAACCGCATCGTTCGAATGGAATTCTGGACCTACCTGAACTCGTTGATACTGCTTCCTGCGCAGGTAATTCGTTCATCACGTCGGCGCATATTCCGACTGTTGACGTATCGACCAACCGTCGACTTACTGATGACGATGCATGATCACATTCGTCAACCCCTTCGCTGTTGACGAGTAAATCATTGAAGCCGAAGTCTGGATGCTTCGGTCCGCCGCGGCGCCCAACCGACAGGAACACGAACCATGCGAAAAACTACGACGATCAAACAACAAGCCGGGCCACCGGTCCGCCACGATTTTCCGCCGCGAGACGGTCAGAATCTCAATGAACGGTCGCTTGATTGAGGCCTAGTCGGACTTTCAGACTACCGAATAACCGATACATCGGCGAACTTAAGAGAGTGTGAATGGTCCTTTACAGATCCACTGCATCGATCGTCTTCTTCAGTATTTTTGCGACGTTCGTATCGTTCGTCAACGCAGACGAAACCTCGCTCGTTGAAGTTCCCGAAGGGTTTCACGTTTCGGTGTACGCCCGCGATCCGCTGGTGCGGAATCCTTGCGCGATGGCGTTTGATCATCGGGGAAGGCTGTTTCTGGGTCAGGGACCGCAATACCGGAAGCCAAAGCCCGAGACCGAAACGGACCGCGTCTCGTTATTGAT
>CAYGUE010000296.1:0-2051 GCA_964352885.1 uncultured Pirellulaceae bacterium | reverse complement strand
TGGAAGCCACAACCACGAAGCGTGCAAACGATTGCGGCTGGAAGCCACAACCACGAAGCGTGCAAACGATTGCGGCTGGAAGCCACAACCACGTGTTTGACTAACGGATTCTCAAGTCATCCGCAACGTTGGCAACACGAGCCGTAAAGTCGGTGGCTCCGGTGCTTCGGTTTACTTCTTCACGAACAGAACCTTCTTGGAATGGGCCAACGCCCATGATGCTCCAATTGCTATCGTTCGCCCGAGCGAGCGTACTGCCACTATCGTAGAGCAGATCTCCGGTCGTCGTTGCATAAGCGACCATGCCCAGTTTGGCGGTACCAAATTGGCTCTTTTTCTCGTAGATGCGAACTTCTGGAAGTTCGACTGGCAAGCCTGGAACTGTCAGACCGGGCACACCGACATAGCTCTCAGCATTGTCCGTTCCGACGCCACCAGAGAAAATCTCAAGCGTCATGTCTGAGCCTTCTTTGGCATCAACGACGTGAGCGCCGTTGGCCATCAGTTTCTGCCGAAGCGAACCAAGAATGTAACCTTTGTCGACTGCTTCCAAATATTTATCGTCAACGAAAACCTTGCGACCAGCAACCGTTGGCAATGCGACTTTGTCAAGCGCTTGATCAATGGCATTGGAAATCAGAAGTTGTTCCAATCCTGTTCGCGCCGTATCAGTGGTCCGAGTGGATGTACAACCGGCAAACAAAACAGCGGCAGTCAGAATGACAGCGGGATGACAAATTTGGTTGGATTTCATCGGAAGGGTTCTCTTCAATATTGAGTGGGCTGGCGGTTTACCAAAACGCCGTATCGCTCGTAAAGAGCAATTTTCGTACAATGCACTTTGTAAATATTTCAAACCAGGCGGAGTCAAACGTTGGCGAAACTGACTGCAATCGAAAAGAATCTGGCGGATGATCTTGAGCGCGTGATTGCTCATTTGGATACGGCCTACGAACGAGGCGATGATTGCCTCCATCCAGACACCAAAATCATTGTCAGCGATGGCGAATACGATGCGTTTCGACGGGCGCTCAAGTCGCTTCGTGGGGATTCGAATCTGTTCGATTCGGCGACTGCTTCAGATTTGGTTAGCTCGGCGCGAAAGATCGTTCACGATCCACCATTGACTTCGATCGACAAGGCCAGCCACGAAGACATCACATTCCAAGAGGAACAGCTATTCAAATGGATCCATGATTCACTGGAGAACCTTGGCGGCGAAGCCTCCGGGGATGTCTTGAAAGCTCAAGATAAGAGCTACAAAGACAAGCCTGTCGAGTACCCTGCGGACACGTTTTACGAAGCTTGGAAACTTGATGGGGTTGCGGTTGCTCTATATTACATCGACGGAAAACTAGATCGAGCTGGCCTCCGTCCGCGAGATGGAATCAACGGAGAAGCAGTCACGGAACAGGTTCAGTACGTTTCCGGTGTCCCAACGAGGCTAAAAAAGAAAGTAACGTGTTCCATTCGAGGTGAACTGATTTGCAAGCTTTCTGATTTTAAAAAAGTGCAACAGTCGCTCGGAGAGTCCGGTGAAAAACTTCGGGCCAACCCGCGCAATCATACCGCGGGCGGTATCCGCCAATTCAAATTGCCCGAGAAAACGAAACTGATGCGGCTTAGCTTCGTCGCCTACGCAATCGAAGGCCTCGCAAACCCGCCTTACAAAACGGAAATCGAGCGAGCCAAGTTTTGCAACGACCAACTTGGCGTGCCTTATGTTGAAACCAAGTTTTTCCGTTTCGAGGATTTACAGCAATACGAAGACAGCATTCCAACGCTCGACTTTGAAGTCGACGGGGTGATCATCGGCGTTAACCGTCTCGAAGACCACGAACAACTTGGTCGACGCGGCGATCCGTTGACCGGGAACCCGAAAGGAAAGATCGCTTGGAAGTTCCGTGAAGAAGAGGCCACTCCGACGATCCGGGAGATCGAATGGCAGACAGGCCGCACGGGAAAGATCGTCGCGGTCGCGATCTTCGATCCGGTTCGCTTGGCCGGAACGAATGTTTCGCGAGCCACGCTTCACAACGCAGGCTTCATGG
>CAYGUE010000295.1:0-2053 GCA_964352885.1 uncultured Pirellulaceae bacterium | reverse complement strand
GTGAAGCCCTTGGGCAGGACATGCAAGGCCCAGCGGCGCACGCACTGGCCTGGGGACACAGCGATTAATCGGGGGGCCGGCAAACCACCTAGGAGCGCTGAGTGTCCCCGAATGCAGACGCCTCGGCCAGTCGCAGTCCGGCTGCATAACAGACTAGTAGAATTGTGGGATATTTGGGGTGTGGGACACATGTCAGTAGTTTGAGGGCTTCAGAATCGTCCAGCACGGTGGGCAGCTTCTTAGGTCGCTTGCCAAACGGGATATGGCGAACTTGCCACGGTTTCTCCAGCGTTACTTCGTAGAGGAACCGTAGGCCACAAACTGCCTGATTGAAAACACACCACAACGATGCCCACTATCCGGGCAAAGTTACTATCCACTACCTCCTCCATCCTCTTCATGGTCGAGAGTTTCTGGTTTCAAGACGCTACGGTAGCGGTGAAACACTGCGGTTTGAATTACTGGCCGAAGATTGTCAGCTAGTCGTAAGCGCTTGGATGATTGATGCGGAACGCTGTCGTCAACTCACTGCGGGCGACGAACCTCGTGTTTCCCTAAACGCATTGCTGCAACTTGCCAGCTTGCTGCAGGCAAAGGACTTGTAGGTTGGCAATGCAACGGTAAGGCTACGAGAGTTGATCTCAAAAACTCTCGGAGGGAACTATGGACAATCGCTCATCTTCGCGTCAACGACCACTCTTTCACGAGGGTCCCTGTTGGGATCAACTTCACGAACAGATTCAACAGCAAGTGGTGGAACGTCTGGCAGCTGTCTGTCATGGCATTCTCACTGGGCCAGTCGAACCCGCAATCACTCAACAGGAGCAAACCGATGTCGAACGAGACGATTAAGAAACATCACTTACAGAAGATGGCCTTTGTCTACTTGAGGCAGAGTAGCCCGACACAAGTCAAAAGGAACGTCGAAGGTTCACGCCGTCAGCGGCAGATGCAAGATCGCATGAAGGAGCTCGGCTGGCCGGCGAAACAAATTAGGTTGCTTGGAGGTGACACCGGCAATAGTGGCAGCACGCTTCATGGACGCGAAGATTACCAGTTGATCGTGGAAGGCGTCCTGAATGGTGAAGTCGGAGCCGTCGTCGCGCGCGAAATGTCGCGTCTAGTGCGTGACAACCAGGACTGGAATCAACTTGTCCGCTTGTGCCGTCACCAAGATGTATTACTGGTGGACGAACATCGCGTCTACAACGCAGCCGACCCACAGGATCGGGTAGTGTTGGGTGTGGCTGGCGCATTCAACGAATTCGAGTTAGCCATGATCATCGACCGCATGCAGGAGAGCCGGCGGCAGAAGGCAGCACGTGGTGAGCTATATGACCACATCGCTACCGGCTATGTACTGAGGGGCGGGGTCTTTGAAAAACATCCCGATGATCGCGTTCGGCGGGCAGTCGAAAAGCTATTCGACCACTTTGATAGATGCACCAGTGTGTTACAGCAGTACGACGAGTTGTTGGCTGAAGGATACAAGTTGCCGAAAGTACCTCACGGCGGCGACTGGCGGGACGTGAAGTGGACAACGCCGAGTTACGACCAACTGGTGTACCTCTTGAAACACCCAGTATATGCTGGGATTTATGTGCGTGGCTTGCGGAAGACTTATACCGTACTGGATGAAGCGGGTCGCTTGAAGAAAGAGAATCGCCGCGTGCGCCATGGCGAATGGGACGTCTTCCTGGAAAATCACCACGAGGCGTACATCGACCAAAAACGTTGGGAGCGGAACGTGGAAAAGGTCACAGCTAACGCACCTAACGCGACGCCTGCGCGTGGCCGTCGCGAAAGTGCGAACTTACTTGGCGGGCTATTGCGCTGCCGCCGTTGCGGCAGCATTCTGCATGCGACATATCCGAAGGGCACGGTCGTGTATGTTTGCCGTGGTGGTGCCAAGCAACGAGAACGTTCGCGGAAACGCTGCTTCAGCTTTCCAGCCACGGACTTTGAACGACGAATCGGAGAACTGATATTGGAGGTAGTGCAGCCAGCCGGAGTCGAAGCGGCGCGTGTAGCGGCAGAGCTTATTGCCGACGAA
>CAYGUE010000294.1:1051-2080 GCA_964352885.1 uncultured Pirellulaceae bacterium | reverse complement strand
AACGGAAGGTTTTTACGACACCGCCCTAAACGAAGCGAACGATGCCTGAACTACGGAAATTGTACCAAGGCCATGGCCCGTTGCCAAAGAGCCAAGGTGTGCCGAAGTTGGCTATAGATAGAAGTATGACCGGTTTTCAAAATAGAGGGGACGCCTCAAAACTGAGTATTTGCTTTTTCAACATTTCCCAGTCAATCGGAGGTCGTCCCCATGCCTACTAAAAGAATCTACCAACGAGTATCCGTCAAGGATATTTGCCTTGAAACGTTTCGTGAAACTGCAGTTTCAAATGGAAGTTGCGGGGCGACGGTCGGTCTTGATGTTGCCAAAGAAGAAATTGTCGTCGTGATCCGTTGGAACGATGGCCGGTTCGAACGCCCCTGGAAGGTCAGGAATCCATCTGAAATCAACTTGTTGGTGGAGCGATTGCTGTTGCTAAAAGAAGCTTGTGGCAACCTTGTCATAGGCTTGGAGTCGACCGGTAACTACAGTGAGTCGATCCGCTTTTCGCTGACGGAGGCTTTCCTTGAAGTCCATCGTCTCAGCGGCAAAGGCGTTGCCGACTACAAAGAGATTTTCGACGGCGTTCCGAGTCAACATGATGGCAAAGACGCAGCAATGATCGCCGAGTTAACTTTCTTTGGGAAAGGAACACCATGGCCGTATGTTCCAGCGACGAAATCAGAACAAGAGATTCGTCATCAAGTCCTTCGTCTTGATGCTTTTCGAACTCAAGCCAACCAGTGGCTCGGTCGTCTTGAAGGAGTGCTTGCCAAACACTGGCCTGAACTGACCAGCCATCTTGAGCTTCCAAGTGCGACGCTTTTGAACATCTGCATTCATTACAGCAGCCCAGCGAAGTTATCGGCCGATGAAAACGCTCGTCAACAACTACGTAGCTGGGGACGCGGTCGCCTTTCGTTTGAGAAGATTGCTGCGATCATTGAATCGGCGGCCCACACGTTAGGCGTTCCGATTGGTAGCCATGAAGAAGTCTGGTTGCGAGAGATCGCCGAAGAAGCGATTCGA
>CAYGUE010000294.1:0-1041 GCA_964352885.1 uncultured Pirellulaceae bacterium | reverse complement strand
TGCTCTGGCGGACCAAGGGATGTCGCCATACGTTGACGCCGTCGGTGCGGTGACACTCTGTGCAATCTGGTCGACCGTTGGCGATCCCCGCAAGTACACCAGCAGTTCAGCGTTTTTAAAAGCACTTGGTTTGAACTTGAAAGAACTGAGCAGCGGTAAACGCAATGGTCAGCTTGCCATTACCAAGCGAGGTCCAAGCCTGGCGCGTAAACTGCTCTACTACTGGGCACTTCGGGCGGTCCAGACACCGGCGCTGAAGCCGTGGTACCAATCGTTCCAGAAGGTCGGCAAAAGTAAATCTAACAACTCCGAGTATCGAAAAATGAAAGGCCTGATCGCGATGATGCGCAAGCTTTGTCGTTCGCTGTGGTACGTCTACAAGCATGAGCTGGAATTCGACTACGCGAAAGTCTTCCCCGGGAAACCGCTTGAAAAGCGTAAAAGGCGATATCGCAAACGGTCGACCACACCAAAGTCCCAGAGTTAAATTCGCCACCCGTCGCATTGATTAAGTTCATTACCAATTCATTCTAACACACGATCCTCAGGAGCCAGCGAGTACGAACTGTATTGAATCAAGCTGTTTGTTTGGGGACGACCTCCGCTTTCGGGCCCTTAGTTCAACGTCTGACGTGATTCTCGGCCGCAGTATCGAGGCGTCCCCAAGCACAGTGTTGTAAGCAATCTTCGATGAAGCCAATTTGATGCCTTCCGTTGAGACACGGCGTTATTCTCAAAATGCCGCTCCGAGCAAGGACATCCGAGGTAAAAGGTCAAAGGCATTACAACCTAATCCTGTGCGACAATCGGTTATTCGATAAGGTTCCATACTCACCATCACCGAGCACCGACAACGAAGCAATCTAGCGACGCAGCGAAGTTTTTTTGGAGACCTTCAAAAAACAACAATATCGTTGCGCAATTAACCCTTGAAAAGAAAGTTTTTAAATGCCCTTGATTTACTTAGAAAAGGCCCTTGCGTAAAAACCATGTTGTCAGACACTACGACCAGAAATCGCCCCAACTGGCAGGTTGTGGTAC
>CAYGUE010000293.1:0-2109 GCA_964352885.1 uncultured Pirellulaceae bacterium | reverse complement strand
TTCACGACAAAGGCTTTGTTTATCTGTGTACGCATCCGTTCAAATAAAACTAAAACTTACCAGAATGATTGACTTTCAGGACGATATTAAGCCAAAGATAGGCTTCAGATCCCAAAGGTCGTTCACACCAAGACAAAAATTATAAAATCGTCCCATCAGTGCCTCCAGTTCCCAATCCTCCCCCTAAAAACCCCACCTCGGCGGCTTCGCCGCTAGAAAGCAAATTCCTATCAGTCACAACCGCGCCTCCGGCGCGACCTCTTCCCGCGCATTGAACGCATTGTTTGGCAAAAGTGAATATTCCGTGCGACCCTTGCATCGAATCGCACGAATCATGATGTCCAAGTCTGCCCGATCATTCACCACCGCCGCCATCTTACTCACCGGCTTCTTTTTGCTCCCGGCCAATGCCGCCAAGCTCTGGCGCAAGGTCCCCGTCACCGAGTACGAAAAACTCCACCGTCTTCATTCGCCCGGTATCAGTGACATTGAGGTCGGCGCGGACGGTGTCATCTACGCCATCACCGGCAGTGGTCTTCAGCGGTGGGATAACTACCGTTGGTTCACGGTCGACCGGGATTCTGAACCGCTGCGCTGGGAAAAGGAGAAAAACCTCTACATTGCGAGGCGCCGAACCTCTCCGATCGGCGAACGGCCCCAAGGCGTCTACATTCGCATGGCTGAACCCGACCGCATGATTGGCATCGCGGAGCGTTTCGCCATCGATTCGGGTGGACGTTTTTGGGTGACGACTTCCAACGGCCGTGTCTTCAGCGGCGTCGCCAACAAGTGGAAACGCGAACCCATCATGGCGTCCGAGATCGTCTCAGGCCCGGGCCATCAACTCGTTGCATGGTCGATTAGACCGGCGACCTGGCAGCGCAAGAATGAGCACTCCGATTGGATGCAACAAAATCCTCACCCCAAGTGGTTCAATGGCACCAGTTGGATCGACCTCGCGAACATCCCCGTTCCGTTCAAAACTATAACGTTTGATTCCGAAGGGCACCTCTGGCTTCTCGCTTTGGATGGTTCGGTTGAGGATCGACCGGGTCGCATTTTCCGCCGCATCGGAAATGCTTGGCAGGAAATGCCCGCGGTGCCGGATGCGCGCCACATCGAAACCGACGAACGCGGTACCCTCTGGGTTATCTCCTACTCGATGTCGCACGATCAAACCGACGGATGGACGCCCGCCAACACACGCTTTCATCAATGGCAAAATGGCGAATGGTTCGACGATGCCGCCCTGCCCGACTTTCCGACGCCGACTTATCTTTCGGGAAACTTCCACGGCTCGTTCATTCAATTTAAGGGCAACCTCACCTTTGCGCAAAGTAATCGATGGGTTTCGCTGCTTGATGTTTCCCAGGAAGAATTCGATCGCGTTCAAAAGCAGCGCGCCGAACGCAATCGCAAGCCAGCTGATGAAGTTGCCGACGAATTCGACGAAGATGACGATGAGGAAGCTAATCCGTTCGTATCAATGTCTACGTCGGATGAAATTCCTGAACGCGGACCCGACTCACCGCTTTTCGTCGGGCGTTGGCAGTGGTCCAACGGTGTCTTCGTGAAAATCTTTGCAGACGGACGCGTTGATGCGGGTCTATTCAGGACGACATGGAGCGCCGGTGATGACGAACGCCACTTCGTGATCGAATGGCCAGGTATTCGAGACACATGGACGCTTTCGGCTGATGGTAACGGCTTCACTGCTACGACCAGCCTGAACATGCAGCAAAGTGGCAGACGTTCATCGGGTGACTCATCGTCTGCCGCAGGTCAATGGCAGCGGAACGACGGCGCGGTTTTGTCACTCGAAGAAGATGGAACCGTCACCGCCGGTCCGTTCCACGGAACGTGGCAACAAACGGGAGAAACCAAAGTCGTCATCGAATGGCCTGTGGTCGATAAAATCGTGGTCGCTGCCGATGGTAATTCGCTAACTGCTCAAACGCAGTTCCAGCAAAACACCGCCACTAGGGAAACAAAATGACGTCACGTCTTGAGGGGCTGTTGCCCAAATCGGTCATTTACTACTGAGAAGAGCAAATAGATGACATGGGAGGATTGTCAGAGGCGAACGAATCGCTTGATCTCACAATCCTA
>CAYGUE010000292.1:0-2199 GCA_964352885.1 uncultured Pirellulaceae bacterium | reverse complement strand
CAAAGAGGACAATGATTGCATATGCCATCAAGCGAATTCCTCAGGCAGGATAACGTCCGTGATCACCGAGCCGGGACGGTTGATCATCCATTTCTAAACCACGCGCAAGACCGGCTTCGCGTGCATCACATTGTTATGCACCGTCTCCGCGAATAAACGAATGGCTCGCAAAGTACTCGTAGGGGGAAATTTCGGTGCAACTACTTCTGTGACCCTCTATCGTACAACCTGATTGTGTCTGTGTGTATTGTCCGCCGCAGTTACAGCGAAGCAGTTCTGATTCATCGTAATACGATCTGAAGTAGACATTGCCGCATTCTGAGCAGATCAGGCCATTCGCATCATAGAAACCGCTGGTACCCATGGAGACCATTTCAAGGTCGCATTCAGTGCATTTCCTGACAATCACCGTTTCGACAGGGCCTCTCATTGCCACCAACTCTGCCCATTCCGTTAGTTCGTACTTTTGGTTTACGTAGTCACGCTTTTTATCAACAAGCCACCGTGTCAGTGCCAGCAGCAGTTCTAGAGCGTCCAGCCTGCCGGGTGAATACGAGAATGCACCCATCCATTCTCCGTACAGATTAAACAGACATTGGCCGTCGTTTTGAGTGACCCCAAGTGAACGGATTTCATCGCGCACCGATTCATTGCCGGAATCCTGCTGTTCAAGCAAGTTAAGAAATCGTTTTGTCTTTTCGTGGTTCACAATCAGTGGAGGTGCATAACGTCAGGGTTCACCGGGCCGCGGCGAACGACATTGTTTTCAAGACCCGCGCGGCCCGCGGCTCCGTGTGCAACCCATTGTTAGCTGGCTGTTGTGGACTTGTCACAGTTGGGCTGTCGACCGTGAAGCTTTTAATTGGATCAGCTTTCGCGTTTCAGTTCGTTGGCGTTGAATTGCTGGACCGGCCAGGACTTGCCATTCGAGTCAATGATCGCGAGTGAGGAGCACCCTGCGGTCAACAAGTCAGTCATATTTAGGCTTACCGTCTGTGAACCTTGGGGATCAAGGACGATTTTGGAAAAACGTCTGAGGGAATGCTCTTCTGTCTGAATTCCATCTTGATCGTCCTCGGCGATACACGGATTCGGGAAATGTCGCCGATTGTTGGAGTCACGCCCCTCCACGGCAGCGAGCTTAATTCTTGTTTGACCTCGATTGTGCAATATCAGAGTTAGCTTGTCCCCGTTCCTTTTAGCCTCTACGAGTAATGGACCGTGGCCGGATGACCAACCGAGCTTGGTGAATAACCAATTGCCCAGGGAGTCAAATGCGTTTTCCATCATGAACAGAAGTGCCACGACAATCGTGACGCCGAGACCGATCACGACATAGATGATGACTTGGATGCCCATGGTGATGCCATTGAAGGATTCATTGCCAGCTAACGTCCGCGATCACCGAGCCGGAACGATAGACCTGCAAGCAGAAAAAAACACGCACAAGTCCGGCTTCGAGTGCATCGCATTGTTATGCACCGTTTCGTTCGACCCACTGGCAAAATTCATCGGGTGAGTTTTAATCGCCCATTTCCGCCGGGGTTTTTACGATCTCTAGTGCAGTGCTAGGAATTGTAACATCAAATGTTTGTTGAACCCAACTCTGGAACGCAATGTTGGGATGCACGATCATATCGTCGTCGGTATTCGGCGGTTCAGAGAAGGCCTCATTCCAACATATTTCATCGTAGCCTATCGCTAGAAGCCGCAGGAATTCAATTGGATCGTCAGCCAGTACGCAGCACATCGTTGATCCCGATCCCGAACCCAGATGAACAATCCGTTGTTTGCCATCATCGTCAATCCAAAACGCCGCCATTGATCCTTCCGCACCGGTTTGCGCAAAGACGCATAGTCGATTAAGTACTTCCCGACGTTCGTGTCCAAACCAATAGTGTAGGTTTACGTTTCCTTCCGCGGCGAACTCAATGATTGTGCCACCGGGACGTTCGTTGTCAGTCCAGCCAGCCTTCAATTCATCGTCTGGAAACAGCGAGCCAATACGCCCATCTTCAGTATCGACGAAGTAACCCTGTTGTTCGATCCAATCGAAGAGTTGTTGTAGCGATTCCGGAATGGTCATGCCGGGCAGCAGCGTGGCAGTTATTTCGTCGCCGAGTTTAGACATGATTCTTTAGGTGCATAACGGTTACGATCACCGGGACGCGACTTAAAGTGTAAATTTGAGTGGAGCGG
>CAYGUE010000291.1:0-2261 GCA_964352885.1 uncultured Pirellulaceae bacterium | reverse complement strand
GGCATAGGCTTCTAGCCTTTTTGTACCCCTCAAGTCATCTGGTTAAACACTGCAAATGCTTGCACGATGGTTTCGAATCTTGCCATGCCCCGCCAAATAGTTTTTGATCCAGGTGGTCCTTGTGCTTTTTTGTTGATGTAGCCACCGAGCATCGCCCAAACCGTTTCATGTCCCCCATGCGCTATTACATCACGTCAACAATGTACCCAAAAAAGAACAGGCAAATCTTTCGGTTCCTGATACCCGACGTCAACCCTGGTGTTTGGTGCATCTCATTCGATACAAACGTTATAACGAAAGGGGCAGGAGCCCATGCATTGCTGACCAACCCCTTAGTGTCCAATTCATCGAACCAATCATCAGACCAATCGATGCTTCCAGGTCTGTAATCTGGGAACTCATCCAGTATCGCGTTTCGCAATCGACTAGAATAATTTTCTCTTAAACACTCAACACCATACGTTGCTGTCCAAATCCATGACACAACAATCGCCACGGAAACTGCAACAACGCATGTTAAACGGAATTTTTTCAAATTCATTCTCATTTCTTATGAAAGCACAGTAAGGGTTGCACGCACTTGGCTACCGCGTGGATTTGTGAAACGCCATCAACGCAAATTGCCCATTCTACAGAATTGGCGGAAGATGACTGGGACATTCTCAATAGTGTTCGGCACGAAATTTGCTAGCCGGATTTTAGATTGAGTCGGTATTGCTAGCCCTCGTGAAATATGTCATTTTGTATTTCATGACACGTACGCCCCAACCCAAAAAGAAAATTGAAGAGCCCGATATCACCGGGCTAAAATTCTTTGATCAGCTTGGGCCGTTGTTGAAGCGACTGCATGACGATGGCTGCGATCGTGACAAATCAAATAACAGAACGCTGCATTATGACCAATATTGCATGCTGATGCTGCTCTATCTTTTCAATCCGGTTGTAACGTCGCTGCGTGGAATCCAACAAGCCAGCGAACTCAATAAAGTCCAAAGTAAACTTGGCTGCGAGCGAGCATCGCTTGGTTCTTTGTCAGAGGCGACGTCTGTTTTTGATGCTGAGCGAATTCAAGAGATCATTGCCGAACTGGGTGAACAACTTCGTCCACTTGAACAAGACAAACGCCTCAGCGAAATTCAGCAAACAATCACGCTTGTTGATGGCACGCTGATCTCGGCACTTCCCAAAATCATGGAAGCCTCATGGCGGAAAGCGAACGATGGAAACGGCATGATCAAGTGGCGGTTGCATACGCACTTTGAAATTCTGCGTGGCGTTCCTGCTCGCATCGATGTCACTCCCAACGGCGGTGGCAAACACGATGAACGTGCGGTATTGTCGGCCACGGTCGAGTCCGATCGGCTTTACGTAACCGATCGCGGCTATGCCAAGTTTGAACTGTTCAACCAAATCGTCGACGCAAACAGCAGCTACGTTTGTCGGCTTCGGGACAACAGCGCATGGACTGTGGTTGAAAAAAAATATCGCAACGACGATGCTGCCGTTGGCGAAATCATTAGTGATGAAGTCGTCGAGTTCTCCAAGAATTCGGGGCTCACTCACAAGGCACGAATCATTTGCATTCGTTGCAGCCCGCACACCACTCGCGGGAAATACCGAGGTGGCTCCAGCGGAGTTGATAGCGATGGCATCCTTCGAATCGCGACCAATCTGCTCGATGTTCCGGCTGATGTAATCAGTCTGATTTTTTCTCATCGGTGGGCGATTGAAACGTTCTTTCGATTCTTCAAGCACATGTTAGGCTGTCGCCATTTGCTCAGTCACAATCAAAACGGTATTGAGATTCAGACTTACTGCGCGATCATCGCTTGCATGTTGATTGCGTTGTGGACAGGAAAAAAGCCCACGCTTCGAACTTACGAAATGATCTGCTATTACTTTATTGGGCTGGCAGACGAAGACGAACTGATGGCGCACATCGAAAAATTAAAAACTCAAAACGCGTAAGGCAAATCTTGTCGTGTTTGCCTGAGCCCCTTTACGCTGCGCAGTTCCAACCTCTGACCGAAGCTTCACACCGGTAACTCGCAATTCAGAAGACTTCAATTGGAATAACGGTTCAATTACCCAGTTTATTCCAGCCAAAAGTGTTTTCAAAAAAAGCAAACCATCGATTTCAACACAACGAAACAACCGTGCCGAACACTATTGGCTGCGTCTCCTTTTCCTTTCCCGCCTTCAGGTGGAATCGAGCGTAACAAACCGGCTAAAGCCGCCTTTAGCCGGAAGAATACAAACCA
>CAYGUE010000290.1:0-2336 GCA_964352885.1 uncultured Pirellulaceae bacterium | reverse complement strand
GCAGTATAAATGAATGTTGGTCGAAATCGCGGGGTGGCAGCCTTCCAAGCCTTTCATGTGCGTGAATAGTTCGTCGAAGTTAGTGCAATTCAATTCCGGATTGATGTTTCGAATACGATCCAATGTTTCTTCCGAAAACTCGCGTTCCGTATTTGTTTCGGCCTCCAAGGCGGCGGCGATAGTCAAGGCGGTAACTTGTGCATCGACGCTAGATATTTCTGTTGGCTTGCCCATCATGATATCCGTGGTTTCCAAAACCAATGGGCCGAAGAACTTGTAGATCGCAACTCCGTTTTGAGGCATCGGCTGCTCGCCTTCCCCGTTGACCAATTCCAACATTGTGACCGCGGATGCGTTCGCTGCAGCCCACTTTCTTTGCCGAAGCTGAATGTCCAATTGGTTGAGTCTGATCTGTGCGAGAAGTAAACGGATGACCGCCGTGTTTCCTGTAATTGCAGCATTGCTGAGATGAATTTTCGCAGCCTCGTCGAATCCGGCCATCGCCTCCTCGAATCTGCCTGTTGAGGTGAAAGTCTGAGAACGCATGGTCAAAGAATTGGCTCGATTCGTGATCCAATTCAGATTGCTTTTGTCCAATTCGATCAGCATGTCAAACATTTCGATTGACGCATCCAGTGAAGCGATTGATGAATCAAAATCGGCATCTGCCAACAACGCGGTTGACTCCATTCGGTGTAGTACTGCGTTGCAGTAGATGTAGCTTGGATTCTCAGGTTGAATGCTCAGCAAGTGTTCGATCAACTCTCTGGAAAGACTCCAGTGACCTTGGGCAGACGCATGGTCGCCAGATTCGATGCTGGCGCGACCGAGCCGAGAATGAATATGATAATTTATCAAATAAGCGGATTCATTTTCGGGCTCAAGTTCAATCAGTCTTGCTGCGTCGGCAGCTGCGATTTCCCCAAGCTTGACCGATTCCGAGGACGGTTGGGTCTGCCAGAGGTAATCAATGTCTCGACTGTAGGCGAGAACGGACCTTTGCAGTACCCTCACGTCATCCGGGTGTTGCTCGCGAAGTTTACCTAACAGGCGGTTGACTTCCTCTTTGCCTTTGGCGGTTTCCGGATAGTTACCTAACCCAACGTGGTGCAGAACAAGATGGTCGATTGCTATGATTAAGTCGAGCTGCAGGTCAATGTCGTCGAGTGTGTTTGCCGCGTTCTTTCGCGCTAGTTCAATCGCCAATCTATATTCCTTGACGGCAGCTTCGTTGTCGCCACGCAATGTATGAAGTTCGCCAATTCGTTGGTGGGCAACCACGGCAGTGCGATCAGACTTTCTTGTTCCCCTGAGTTTGCCGATCGAAGCAAGCCCGTCGATTGCGGCGTCGAGAACCTGTTCACGAGTCTCAATGGTTGCTGCGTTGGCTGAAAGATCTTCGTAAAGCGAATTCACGAGTTGCCAAAGTGAATCTGCCGCAGCTTCTCGATCTTCTTCAGCCTGCAATTGAGCTGCTTTCGTCAGTTCCTGTTCGTGGAAGATGGCTTTGTTTGCTGCCGCAAATTTAAACGCGGCGAAAGTTGATCCACCGGCGAGTGCTACCAGTAATCCCAGTGAAATTGCCGCTAATGTGGCAGTTCCCGGTTTACGGCGGCACCATTTCGTCACACGTTGCAATGAGTTTATGGGCCGAGCCAAAATCGGTTCTCCATTTTCGAACCGCTTCAATTCCTGTTCCAACAGCTCAGCCGTTTCGTAGCGGCGGGATGGATCTTTCTCCAGACACTTCTGACAAATCGTTTCGAGGTCTTGTGGGATGGAAGCATTCAGTTGTCGAATCGCAACCGCGTCTGTCGTCGTCACCTGATGAAGGATGTCCCACGGAGTCGCCGCATCAAATGGCGATCGACCGGAAAGCATCTCGTAGAGCACGGCTCCGATCGAGTAAACGTCGGAACGAGCGTCCGCAGGTTCTCCTTTGGCTTGTTCGGGTGACATGTAGGCTGGCGTTCCCAACACATCGCCTGTCGCATGAAGTGATTCGCCGTCAAGCTTTCTTGCGAGTCCAAAGTCGGCGACTAAAGCATTCCCCTTCGAATCGAGCAGGATGTTTCCCGGTTTCAGATCGCGATGCACGATCGAGTTTACATGCGCGTATTCGACAGCAGCTGATACTTGCGTTGCAATCGCGACAGCGTCAGAGGATTTTAGTGGCCCTTGCTGAAGTTTTTCGGCCAACGATCCGCCGTCAACGTAGTCCATCACCATGTACGGATCGTCAGCATTGGTCCCAACCTGGAAAACTTGCACAATTGAAGGATGTACCAACGACGCAGCCGACGAAGCTTCGTGCAGCAGCTTTTTGTTCGCCAGTT
>CAYGUE010000289.1:0-2338 GCA_964352885.1 uncultured Pirellulaceae bacterium | reverse complement strand
GGTTGGGCCCGCGTTGTGAGCAAAGCCGTTTTGCGTTGCCGCTTCCATGACGCGAGGGCGATTTGATGCACGCCGTCTGGACGGGCAAAAGAAAGCATCGAGCGGTGTTTGGCACGCTTCGCTGGCCCGGTCGAGTTGCAATTGAGTGACTTCAGACGAATTTCCGTCTCGCATCGACGAAACAAGATTGTTCTGCTCGAGATACGGAAGGCTGGCAAAAGCCCAGCCGCCGGGTTGCTGCTTCCCGCGACGCCGATCCGGGTCGCCGACCCAATGCCATCCCCAGCCCCCCGATGGCAGTAGGTTGTGGCTGTCGTGATGCAGATGAAACGCCAACGTGATTTGGCGTACCTTGTTCGCACAAACGACCCGACGTGCGGCCTCGCGAACCGATTGAACTGCCGGTAGAAGCATTGCGATCAAGACACCGATGATCGCGATCACGACGAGAAGCTCGACGAGCGTGAAACCGGAATGCCGCTTTAATGCCTGCTTGGTCAACATAAGAACCAGTATGACGCAAATCTCAGGGGTTACGAGCGTGCTTCTGAGATTGCATTGAATCGATACTAAAGCGCCATCTGATTTAAAATTTTCTGGCCGCGATTGCAAAATCCGGGGCTAGCGGAATCGATGCGAGATTCAATTTGTTTGCGGATCGCGTTCGCTTGTTCGGGAAACTGCTGATGGCGATCGGCAACGAACTGCATGGCGAACACCGCTACGGCGACAGGCACTTCTGGATCGGTCGACCAACGAGTGAATGACTCAGCGATTCGTTTCTCAAGTTTCTTGGGGATCGACATTTCAAGCTCGCTGAAATATCTGGCGACGTTTCGGCGAACTGCAATGTGAACGGGATCGTCTGCTGCATCGATCATCTCTTGCCACCACGGCTGGAGCATTTGCGGATGATTTCTCCCAAGATTCCCTACGACTTGAGAAGATCGTTGGGCAACTTTGGTTTCTTCGCACAGGAAGCAGGCCAGCAGTTCCACGACGGCTCCTGGCGTGATTACGACGTGTGCCTCAACAAAGTCTGCATTCTCTCGCGAGTGCTTTTTGAGAAGTTGTTGCCGAATGTTCATCGCTACTGGGCATTAAGAAGTTGATTCTTTTCTTTGCGTTCTCTTGATTCCACAGCTGCAATTCGATTCGCAGCTTGGATTAGTGACACGTTCGCGGAGCTCAGATTTCTTTCGCGATCGATCAGAATCAGATATGGGAAAAAGTCCACTGGCAACGCAGCGAAATATTTTTGCGATGTTTCATCATCGGCCACGGAAAGTTCTCTTGGGACGGCTGCATATGCTTTTTTATCAAGTTCGGTGAATTCATCGACAAATGCGATGATCTGGCGGAAACGATTCACTGACCCGAGATTCGTTTGTTGAAGCTCTTGCAAGAGGATTTTGGAAGCTACGTTGCGATTCGCCAAAACGAGAACGGTGAACTCCCCGCTGGAACCAGGAATTTGGTCGCCCATTATCGTTGTGCCGGATAAATCAAATGGGCTTCCAATTGCCGAAATACGCATTTTCTGCCTCTCGAGTCGCTTCATTAGGTCCGGTTTTCTTGCATCTGAAGCAGGAAGTTTGGAGACGATTTCGTTTAGGATGTTTTGCGCTGTTTTCGCATCCTGAATTCGATCCGTAGAAAGAAATGCTTCATAGGATCGCATCAAACTACTCCAACTCTCCAATTGAACTTCCGGGTGGCTCTCGAGGACGCGCATAGCGCCATCAAGATCATCGATGGCACTGCGATCCTTGTAACGAATTCTGTTTTCGAGTGTCGACAGCTTGAATTTTGAGAACAGGACGAACTCGCTCAGTTCAACTCCCTTCGCTTGAATTTCCGGTAATTCACTTTTTAAAAAGATATCACCCAGAGCGCTGATGCATTCTTCGGTGTAAGCGTTATTGGGATTTCTTGTGTTGGCCAAGGTGAAAGTTTTGAGCAGTGCATCACACCTTTCTTTATCGGCCAGATAAACGTTCTCGTGATTCGTTGCAGTTTCAATTGCTGATTTGAAGTTTTCCTCTGAAGTTGATTTCGCGAATTTCTTTGCCGCAACCATCGTCAGCGCGAAACCTGCTGAGTTACGAAGTTCTTGGTCAGGGCTTTCAAGTAAAGAAGTAGAGAATTGTTTGAAGGCTGCCTCTTCCTGGCTAGAATCGAATCCGTCGATCATCATTCTTTCAATCAGCAGCTGGTGATTGCCGAGCTGAATGCGATCGAGTTTGACCATCTGTTGCTGAGTCAGGTCGCTTGCTTGTCGAATCGCTTCAATCTTTTTGTTTCGCTTTTCAACTTGGCTGGCGAGCAGAATATAGAC
>CAYGUE010000288.1:0-2417 GCA_964352885.1 uncultured Pirellulaceae bacterium | reverse complement strand
GATGAAAAAGGTTGCGAAATCGAAATCGAAAGCGAACGGCATGCCGCGTAGTTGGACAGGCGAGGCATTGGCACCTACGCTTGCCGAAGGACCATTCTTCGAACGCGAAGCTTACGATCCTGAGGAAGACGACCAGTGGCTCGAAGGAGACATGGACATCGACGAAGTTGGTGAAGCGGTGCAGATGCCTTGGGAATCCGATGGGCGAACTTGGCACACGAGTGGTCGCGTCGGTCGCAACGGGGAGATCATCAACTGGAGCGGCAAAATTCTGGACGAAGTCGTTGATCGAATTGAGAATTGCGAAGGATTCAGCGACACCAGCTGGAACGAACGAGCAACGGTCGAGATCTATGGCGAGGAAAAAAAGAACGGCTGGTTCTTCCATGCTCTTACGGGAGATCCTTGGTTTGTGAAACTGAAATTTCGGGTTCGCCCTCGAACTTTCACACAGGAGGTTCTTCAGGATCGCATTCCGCTTCCAACGCCTAATCAAATGGAGGACCTCCCGGTCTACGGTAATTCACCGCGACTTCAGGTGAACAACACACGTGGTGGCTGGCAAGAAATCGAAATCAAAGCCCATTCATGGGATGAGATTGACATTCCGGATTTCTGGAAGTTCGTTGACGAGTGCATCGAGAGCTACGCCGAAAAGATGGAACGTGTTGAAACTCCAATTAGTGAGCAGACTCCGTGGGCCAAGCTTGGCCAGAAATGGCACTTTATGAAAAAGGGCTTTGCTGCCGGCGACATCAACTGGGACATGAATGTCTTGGAGACGCTGCGAGACATCCTGCAAGAAGCGGCGCCCGAAGGAGAATTCCAGTGGACCAACGAGCAGGTTGTTCACTTCCGTTTACCCGATCGTGCGGAACCGTGGGCCAGTATTCAGACGAAGGAAGCTGAGGCGCTGACGCTTCAACTGTCCAGTTCAGACGAATCCGTAACGCTTGGACGTGTCGCAGACCTTGCTGACGACCCAGAAGTCACCCAGTCGGGTGACGTGCAAGTAGTGAAACTTTCGTTTAAAGAAGTCAATCAGTTGAAGAACTCAAAATTTAAGGAATTTCTTGAGGAACATTTGCAAGGAGCTTGATTAAGTATTGATGGCTCGCAACCGATATCATCAGTAGGTTAATATTTGCAAACGTCGATAGATAACCTAAGATATACCGTCATCTGGCAACTAAGGCTGAGGGACCAATTTTTGGGTTAACCGGGGTCATCAGGGCTAGTGCTTAGCACGTCCGACTTTCGTTTTTCTCCCAGCGACTCCCATCGCTATTCGCCGGATGATATTTGCCGCATTGCAATTGCTTTGCGGTTTTTTTATGCGCTGACTTAAGCCATTCATTAAGCCATTCACCTTCGTTGTTCTGTCTGAAGCCGTTCGTCTTCGGCAGGTTCACGATGGAACTTTAGCTATTCTGTCTCAGTTCTTCCAATCGAGAATACTGCTCGATGCGTCATGTTATTGGACATTTCGTGTACGCATCGGGACCCTAATTCTTGTAGAAGCCCAAACCCGGAGTTAACCTATAATCATCAGGAAACTTCAAGTCATCTACATTTCCCCCAACCCCACGCCAATGAAACGAAAACTTGGATTTACGCTCGTCGAGCTCCTCGTCGTTATTTCGATCATTGGTGTGCTGGTCAGCATGTTGTTGCCTGCAGTGCAAAGTGTGCGCGAAGCTGCTCGGCGAACGGAGTGTCTCAACAACTTGAAGCAAATGGGACTGGCGATCCACATGTACGAGGGATCGCATATGCAGATTCCTCCGTCTCGACCAGCGGATGGATTTTTGACTTGGCCAACGTTGCTGCTTCCTTACATGGAACAGAAAAATCTTTGCAGCAACTTTGACATGCGTGCTCCTTACTACATGCAGGATCCAGAGATCGTTAAGCTTGGGGCTGACGTGATGATTTGTCCGAGTCGTCGCTCAAGCGTTGAAGTCAGTCGCTCCGAAAGACAAGGTCGACCCGTCGGTGCCGTCGGCGACTACGCGGGTAATGCCGGATCACACGTTCACTTTCTGGATTTTGGTTGGACGTTGTTCAGTGGCAAAGCGGACGGTATTTTTAATTCTGGTCTGACAAAAGATAATCCAGTCGTCGATGGTTTTCTGGTGAATCGGATCAAGGGTCGTTACAAGTTTTCGTCCGTCGTAGATGGAATGTCGAACACGATTTTTGTCGGTGAGAAGCATCTTGATCCAAAGCATCTGGGTGAACCCGATGGCTGGGCTGACGGCAGTATTTACAATGGCGACCAGCCGGCGACATTTACACGTCTTGGCGGCATCGTGTTGCAGATGGCGAAAGCACCTGACGCTGCTTTCCCTCCTGGTGAACATCCCGTTTGGGGATCGGCTCACCCGGGCGTTGCAAATTTTGTGCTCGGCGACGGC
>CAYGUE010000287.1:0-2469 GCA_964352885.1 uncultured Pirellulaceae bacterium | reverse complement strand
TGCCTCTACTTACGAGCGAATTGAAGGAGGGACTGGGCCTGGGCAAAGGCCAATCGATCTGGCGGTCGTCGAAGGACATGTGGAAATTGCCAAGTTCTTGCTCAACAGAGACGGAGCCGACATGAAGACCGAGCTTTATCCGAAGACAGTGTTGACAGGTTTGCTTTGCACGGCGGTCCAGGTCGATCACCTCTCCATGGCCAAATTGCTTTTGGACGCGGGTGCTGACGTCAACGGAACGATCTCGTTTCAACCCATTGCTGAGGATCCGGCTGAGAATTGGCAGCCCATCCATTTTGTCGCCTGGGATCATGATAACGCTGAGATGGTCAAACTGCTGCTCAAGGCTGGGGCATCGCCAACGGCAACTCTTTCCAGTGGGAAACAACCTCTCCACTTGGCTGCTTTAATCGAAAGACCTAACGTCATCAGCGAACTTCTGGCAGCGGGCGCTTCGCCGACAGCGAAGGATAATAAAGGCCAGACGCCGATCGACATCGCACGCAAGCGTATGCGAACGGAAGCCCTCAAGTTGCTTACGGCAGAGGACAAGTAATCGTGCATGTGGAATGGAAAACGGGTTGCGTACCCTCCCCGTGGCAGACGTTCTTAGGAGCGCGCTCTCATCCTGGCATGTTTGAGTTCGTTGGCGCCTAAAGGCCTACGACAGTTACTCGAGGTTTGGAAGCGTACATGTCACCTTAGTTTTGATGTTTGGGGCACCTCAGCGCCGCAATATGATGACGAGTTCATACGACATGGAGACTGCTCTCAACTGAGCGACCGCAGGAATTGTCCGAGAACTCAGACACAATCATTTAGAATGTCGTGACAAACAGCAGGGCTGGTTGTCACATCTATTCCATTCGGAATTGGGGAATTCTCAAATACCCAGGAACTTCTCACAACCCGTCTCGTCCCCACTTTCAACCAAGTCACTACACGAAACGGCGGAGGCCATCGATATGTCTAAGCAGCTCACACCTCGGGACGATCAACAACCTTCCTTTCAAACTCAAGCAGCCACGGCTACCCATTCTCACCGTAGTTCGCTGGCGATTATTATAGGGGGCGTCGCTGTCCTGTTGGCAATCATGTTGGTGATGGCAGTCAGCAGCACTGGGCCGTTCGCTGTGGCTCAACAGTCGGACAATGCCAAAGCCGCACCGCCAGTTCTAAAGAGTCAGTTCACCCCCAAGCAGATCGCCGCTGCGAAAAAGCATGAATCG
This sequence comes from uncultured Pirellulaceae bacterium, assembly GCA_964352885.1. Taxonomy (GTDB): domain Bacteria; phylum Planctomycetota; class Planctomycetia; order Pirellulales; family Pirellulaceae; genus Mariniblastus. The sequence continues at coordinate 1,240 of CAYGUE010000287.1, read as the reverse complement.
TATACTACGTTCTACAACGCGCAATTGATCGTCGTCGGAAAAGTGGCGAAGGAGCAAGGCCCGGTCCCCTCGAGTCCTGATCAAGAAAACTTACCTCCGCAGTTCCAGTGGATGCTCTGCCCAACCCAATCGTTATACATCAATAGGCAGTTTGCCACGAAGTACGAGACCTACGACCTCGGTCGCGTGGCTGATGCGGATCTGAAAACGACACCTTACGTACTTGCTCAAAGTTTCGGCGAGCGGCAAACCTATCTCGGCCGTGCGGATAAGGACATTCTCCAGGTCGCGGTCATCGCAATCGAACAGCGCACACATGCTGACGCCGTGCGACTGCATCAGGCGAAGACAAACCCTGCAAAGAATCCGCTCTTCAAAATCGTCCAGGATGCCGAAAATCTGGCGACCGTTGATGTGGTGGACGGCAGGGTCGGCGTTACGGTCTTCGACGCGAAAGGCAATGTCATTTCTCAGACCAAGCCGCTCAAGAAGGGCCAACACGTCGCCATTTTGTCAGCGAATTTCCGTGGCAAGCTCCCCAACAACGCCCCGGTAGGAAGTTTCCTTTGGATGGATAATTCGCTGCAACCGCCGGTCGAATCGCAACCCGTGCTGGTTGCCTGGGAACTCAAGCAGGGCAAAGTTCACGTAACGCATTGGGCCACCATGGATGAAGCAACCCTGCGCATTGCCGCCGCCGCCTTGAAACTCGATTACAAAACGTTCGCCATTGACGCGAAGGGGCCACAGAGTTTTAGCAGTCGCGGGTCGTTTGGCCCTGGCGGACAAGACCACCACGACCATGACCACCACGACCATGACCACCATGAACATGCCGACCCTGACTATGACGACAAGAAGAACAACCATGGCGGCGATCCCGAAGCGGACAATCCTGGCACTAAAGATTCGGAGTGAGACAAGGCCGCTTGAATTGACAATCTCCTTGTGGCGAGTGTTGCGCCCTCTCGAACCAAGCTGACGGACACCAAAAGTGGTGACAGGATTTGAACTCCGTAAATTCCGATCCGGCAGTTAGTTCGAGCAATTGCCCCTCTTCATCGTCTGAAGTGGATGCACTGTTTGAACCGACCACGTTGGCTTGCAAAGATCACGTTAGTCGCTGCACTCAAACGAAAAACAGCTCGCCGCAAAATAATGCGACGAGCTGTTTTGATTTCAAGTCGGGGCGACAAGATTTGAACTTGCGACCTCTGCGTCCCGAACGCAGCGCTCTACC
>CAYGUE010000286.1:0-2492 GCA_964352885.1 uncultured Pirellulaceae bacterium | reverse complement strand
ACGAATTCATGATTGGCGTTTGCTAAACGAATTCATGATTGGCGTTTGCTAAACGAATTCATGATTGGCGTTTGCTAAACGCCAAAGGAGTTACCGCAACCGCAAGTTCGCTTGGCTTGTGGGTTGAGGAACTGAAAACCACGCTGCTCGATGCCTTCGTAGTAATCAACAGTCGTGCCCTCGAGGAACAAGGCCTCTTTCCGGTTCACGACAACGGTGACACCGTGCTGGCTCATCTTCATGTCGTTGGCTTCATCGAAACCAGCCACGATATTGAGGCTGTAGTTGAATCCACTGCAACCGCCACTCGAGACGCCGATACGCAATACGGCGTCATCCTCGTAGTCACCTTCTTCGATGAATCGCTTCACTTCTTTTGCAGCAAGTTCAGTTACCGTTACGCTCATAATGTTCTCCAAAATATCAGGCGGCAAAGTTACCGACCTATGTTTGTTCGAGGGTCCAACCTATCCGGTCTTACCTCAGTTATTCTCAGAAAGTTAACCGAATTGATGCCCGCCAATCGCAGAGCCACAATCCATCTGAATTCGTATCGTCATTTTTCGTAGCAGGCGATCAATTGTCCATAGCATTTGCCGTCAAACGCGGTAATTGCTGGCTAAATTGGCAAAATAGATGCGTTTGAAACGTTGTCAATCGAACAAGCTGGAATTCAAGCAGATCTGAGACCAAGTCTCAAATCGATCGGAGTCCGCCAACAACTCTGCCACAGGAACAAAGCCGTCCTCAATGATGTCGTCTTCGTTGGCCCGCACGTCTTGAGTTTCGACGTCGAAAATGTGCACGACGCCAAGATGGACTTTGCCAACTTCTGTTTCGTCGTCATTGATCAAGCCAACACATTTTTGCTCGAATTCAGTGCCGATCTTGACTTCTTCTTCCAGTTCACGCCGCATACCTTGCTCGTAAGGCGAGCTTCGCCGGCGTCGAGCGTAGAAATGTGGCCGCCGATGCCGATGCTGCGTTTGCTGTGCAGCCGTGTTTCGCCCTGCCCTTTGCCACGAGTGTATTGATAGATCGAGACAACTCCGTTTTCGTCGGTGTGCCGAAATATGCAGTACGGAATTAGCTGCTTAAACGAAGGGTCGGTTTCCATTTCGCCACGTGGACGATACGAAGTTTGAACCGGATCCAGCAGAACGCTCAAGTATTGATCCATGTCAGCACTAAAACCTTGGAAGTGTCCGCACTGATGAAAGAGTGAGGTTGGTACGACCATGACCTGTTCGGTTTCGACCATCGACATTGAAGTAACTCCGTTTAGTTTGAGTGAGTTGTTCGTTAAACGACTTAAGCAACGTTCATCGTAGCAAATTTACGCTCGCTCGCCGACCGGCCGGTCAGCGCCACCCGCCCCGAGCGACTCACCCAATCTTTGCATTCCTTCGCTCATCGAGACCCGCGGATAATAGCCGAAGTCTTTTTTGGCTCGTCCAATATCAAAATAGTGGCTCTTTGCCAGTTGAGCCGCAAGGAATCGGGTCATCCGAGGCTCGCCCGGCAAATCGCGAATCGAATGCCAAGCCTCAAGCATGTGACCCAATCGACGGGCCCATGGATACGAAATCGATTTCGTTACTTTTGGGACTCGTCCGAGTTCAAGAATTTCGTTGATCCATCCCCAAAGATTCACTGGATCGTCCTGCGAGATAAAGTAAGCGCTCCCGCAAACGGGCGAACCGGGTTCCATTGCTTCTGCTGCCATGACGTGAGCCAATGCAGCGTTTTCGACGAAGATACTGTCAACCTGATTTGTGCCATCGCCAATGCGACGTAGCTGGCCGGCTCGGGCCCGTTCAATCAACCGAGGAATCAGATGGCGATCACCCGGCCCCCAAATCAAGTGTGGCCGAAGCGCACATGTCATTATCTTGCGATCGTCATTCGCATCCAGCACGCACTGTTCCGCGAGAGCTTTTGAATGCGGATAGTGTGCCAGCCATTCTCGTGGATAAGGCGCAGACTCAGTCTCGTTGATCTGATGTTTTCCGTTGAAGGTCACGCTGGGGCTGCTGGTGTAAACCAGTTTATTCACGTCCTGGTTGAGGCAGGCTTCAACGACGTTCCTCGTTCCCACAGTATTGGTGCCGTGATAGAGCTTCCACGGTCCCCAGATGCCAGAGATCGCAGCAACGTGAAAAACAACATCCTGATCGCGGCAAGCCTCCTCGACAGCTTCCGCGTTGCGGACATCGCCATTGACGTGGCGAACGTTTTGTCCCATCGCACCGTCGTCTCGCCGCCGCGTCATCGCGGTGACTTCGTGGCCATTGGCGACGAGCTCACGGACGAGGTACGAGCCTAGGAAACCGTTTGCTCCGGTTACGAGTGCCTTCATGAGTTGCGTTTCGAGGTGATTGAATCTGAGGAGGTTTTGACGATTTTAGCAGAAAGGCGACTTATTCGTAGTGACGGCTTTCAACCGTCGCAATCGCGGCTTGCCATGCGTTCTTCGCTTCCTAGCGACACCC
>CAYGUE010000285.1:0-2508 GCA_964352885.1 uncultured Pirellulaceae bacterium | reverse complement strand
GCTTTGAAAGGTGGCAATCACGATGCGGGCGAGAAAGTCTTTCGCGAGAAGACAGAAGTTTCGTGTGTTCGTTGTCATCGCATCGACGGAACCGGCGGAAAAGTCGGTCCCGACATCTCAGGCGTCGGAAAACAGTACGATCGCCGCGGCGTTTTGGAGTCGATTGTCGACCCCAACCTTAAAATCGCCGAGGGGCACGGCCAGATCATCGTCGCGACGGACGATGGCTTAATGCATACCGGCGTCGTCAAGCAAGAAACGGATACGCAACTTGGCTTGATGGACAAAGATGGCAACGTTGTCTGGCTGGACGTCGACACGATCGAAGGTCGCAAGGAAGGAAAGTCTTCGATGCCCGAAGGCCTGGCTGAATTGATCTCTCGCGATGAACTACGGGATCTGGTTGAGTACCTGTCGCAGCGAGTGACTCCGGTTGAGCCGGTTGGCGCGGGACATGAATAGGAAATTGCTATTGCGTGAGGCAGGCCTTCAGCCTGCCTCATTTCAACCCGCCTCAATCTTCCCGAGCAGCGGCATCGAATTCCAGTCCCAGCTTCGATAACCCCTTGCCGTGGGGGCCGGAATAATCATTGGGGTAGGGAGTTTCCCAACCCTTCACATCATGCCAGATGAATCGATTCAGGTTGTCTTCGTCGTTCTCCGTTTTCATACCCGTGCGTTCAATCGGCACCGTGGCTAACGTCGCACGCCATTTTTTCTCAAGGTTTGACTGCTTGTCCTTTGGCTTCGACGTCTCGTTGAGCGGATAGTTGGCGGCCAGTGCCTTGTAGGGCTCGAGATTCACTTTCGTTTCCGCAAAGCAATCTCGCATCAATGGCATGGCAGAATCCTTTTGATTGAGCGGCACCAAGCCAAACAAATGCAACATCGTCCGCAAAGCAGAAGTTTGATTGTAAAAGCTGTGGTTAATGCCGGGGCGACTGTAGGGACTGATGACCAAACAAATGCTTCGATGGCCGTCGATATGATCGAATCCATTTTGCGGATCGTCTTCGTTGACAATAATGAGAGTCTCTTCCCAGAACCTTGAATGCGAAACGGCTTCGACCAATTGCCCCAGTGCCAGATCGTTGTCCGCCATGTGAGCATTGCTGGTGACACCGCCACCAAGATGATCCTGCGGCAGATAGACAAGGCTCAGATTCGGCAACGCGCCCTGCTTTTCGAATTCACGAAACTCTTTTAGATACCTTTTCATTCGAACGACGTCCGGAATCATCATATTCCAACCCGGATAGTCGGGGCAAGAATAGTTTCTGACGCGTTCCACACCAATGTTGTGCGAGAACTCGGTAGGCTCACCGGCTACATGGGCCGCAAACAGTTCTTGGTACTTCATTCCTTCTGGTGGTTTCGAGTAATTCATCTCGCCGTAGTTCCGGAATGACAGTCCGGCATCCAGAAAACGATCCCAGATGAAGCCGCTTGATGAATAGGTGATCGGGTCGTCACCGAACGTGTAGCTGCGAGCGAACCCACCGAATGCACGCTCAAGGTAGGGAGTCACATTTCCTTCTGTCGCCCAAGAATGGCCATCTGCGGAAAGGACTCCGTTGCAATAATAGTTATCCAGCACTCCGAATCGCCGCGCAAGTGCGTGATGGTTTGGTGTTACTTTGTCAGGAAAGAGGCAAAGCGCAGGCTCGGCTCGAGCTTCCTTGATGTCGCCAAACACCTGGTCAAAAGTACGGTTCTCTTTGATCACATAAATCACGTGTTTGAATACGCTCGGCTGTCCCAGCTTTACGGGTACTGGAACTGGCTTCGCTTCGCCATCGGTTCCCTCTGCCATCATGTTCGAACGCAGGATCTGTGGAAAATGCCCATTCGTGGCAACCGTCTTGGACCAGCTGTCGAGCGTTTCCTTGTTGGCAATGTCAGCAAGTGAAATCTGTTGAATGGTTCCGCGATGATCGTGAGAGTTTCCACCCTTTTCCTCAGAGCGGCGAGTGGAACGTGAGCCGACGCCCTTCACATTGGCTACATACAAGTACTCGTCACTGCAAACGGTGCTGACTGGATACCAGCCCGTCGGAATCAGTCCACGAACTGGTTTTGATTTCAAATTGGCCGAGTCGAGAACCGCAATTGCATTGTTCCCAGCGAGCGCAATGAACAAGGTTTTGCCATCTCTGGAAGATGCGATCCCGTTGGGCATTGAGCCAAAGGGGAGCTTTGGATCCGGTTTGACGTCGATCTCACGGACTGAATTATCGTTAAGGATTTGACCAATCGAATCTTCATTGGTATTGCAAACGAGAGTTGAATTCTGAAGCGGCAGTAAAACTGTCGGGTGTCGGCCAACTTCAATCGTTTCAATAACTTCCAAAGATTCAAGCGAGATCACAGAAACGGTTCCGCTGCTCGCCACGCCACGTTCATCAACGACCGTTTCGGTGTCAGCCGAAGGTGCAGTTTTGTCATCATCCGTTCGTCGACGGCCACCGAGATTGGAAACGTACAGCTGTTCGTTGGCACCCAATTCGA
>CAYGUE010000284.1:0-2598 GCA_964352885.1 uncultured Pirellulaceae bacterium | reverse complement strand
TCGAAAATCCATGCAATGATTCACTCGCTGGCGCTTCGGGCTTGTAGTAGTGCAAATTCAAAACTCACGCAACGGGTTGTGATCTGTAACGAACGAATTTCGCTAAACATCACCGACGGTGCCGGTCGAATCGCCGAACCGTTCCAAATCAGTTAGGCCCATGCGATGAGCCAACGTCATGTGCATGTTGGCAAGCGGCGTCTCGTTATAATCAACGAATCGCCCAGTGCTCATATCGCCTCCGCCCTGCCCTGCCATGATGATTGGCAAGTTCACGTGCGTGTGGCGGTTTCCGTCGGCGTTGCCGCTGCCGAACATGATCATCGAATTGTGTAGCAACGAATTGCCGTCCTCATCTTTCGTCTGGTCCATTCGCTGCAGAAAACGGCTGAGCTGCTGAACGTACCAACGGTCGATCGTTTTGACTTTGTCGATCGCTTCCTGTTTATTCTGATGATGCGAAAGCTCATGATGGCCTTCAACGACTCCGATTTCGCTGAATGAACGGTTGCTGCCGTCGTGCGCTAGGCATAGCGTTGCAACGCGAGTCGAATCTGTTTGGAATGCGAGCATCAACAGCTCAAACATCATCTGCATGTGCTCAGCGTAAGACACCGGAACTCCAAGAGGTGTTTGCACTTCTGTTTCCGCATCGCCGAAACGCTCAGCTCGTTCGATTCGTGTTTCGATTTCGCGCACCGAATTGAAATACTCATCCAGCTTCATCCGATCGGACCGCTGCAGCCGCTTCTGCATCTTCTTCGCGTCGTCCATCACGAAATCGAGGACGGATCGCTGTTGGGCTCGACGGAGTTCCAAGTTCGCCAAACGTTGGTCTGGCCGGCCCGCGCCGAACAGGCGTTCAAATACCAAACGCGGATTCGACTCAGAAGCCATCGGAGTCGTGGGGGATTTCCACGAGATATTGTACTGATAGGCACAGGAGTAACCCGAATCACAACTGCCGGAACGTCGATCGGATTCGCAACTGAGTTCCAGCGAAGGCAATCGCGTGAGATGGCCTACCTTCTCTGCGATGACTTGGTCGATGGAAACGCCCGCTCGCAAATCGGTCGAGCTCTTGTTCAATCGAACATTGGTCAGGAAAGTTCCACCGCCGCGAGCATGGTCTCCTCCGCCATCAGCCCCTGGGTTAGCGGAGACGTTGTCGAGTCCACCCATGATCTGGATCGAATCTCGAACCGGTTTGAGGGCCTCTAGCGTTTCACTGAACTGGTATTCATTGCCCGTTGACTCAGGCCACCACGCGGAAGGAATCGCCCCGTTGGGGAAATAGAGAAACGCCGTTCGAAGCGGAGCCCCTGTCGCTGTCCGAGCCAATGCCGTTTCGACGCTAGCCGGCATCGCTGATGCAAAGACAGATCCTGTTTTCAATGAAGCCATTGTCGGCAAGGCAATGGCCGCACCAACGCCTCGAAGAAATGCTCGTCGGTTCTGTTTCATAATCGTTTCCAATGACTCGTCTCTAAAACACTATATTTTACGTTATGACACGGTTACTTTTTCGACAATCTTGCATCGTCTTCATGACGCATTCGCTGAAACGCGACTGAATCTACGACGGCACGCAACAATTCAGCTCCACTACCGCCCTTTTCTTGAACCTGCTCAACGATCCTGTCGACCGTCGGAACATCGAAGAATTCCAAAGATCTACCTAACGCGAACGTCAGCATTTTTTGGGCCACGCAGCGATAAATCGCTTCCTTATGTTCCGTCGCAAGGATTTTCTTAAGTTCGTTCAAATTATTGAAAGCTTCACCGGTAACAAGCTCGCCCGAAACATCAATCTCTTTATCGGGACGTTGGCGGCCCAGCGGATCAAAGTTTTCCAAAGCCAACCCAAGCGGATCCATTCGGTTGTGGCAGGAACTGCAGAGTGAACTTTCCCGATGAATCGCAAGTGCTTCACGCAGTGAAACGCGTTTGCCATCTTCGGTGATCTCTGATGATTCGAGCGACGGAAGGTTCGGCGGCGGTGCACCCGTTGGCATACCCAACACATTTTCCAACAAGAACAAACCACGCTTTACCGGTGATGTTCGATCTGGATTCGAGGTCACGGCAAGCATCGAACCGTGTCCGAGCAATCCACCCCGAAGACTGCCCTCGGGTAACTCGACAAGACGCATTATGTTTCCGTCGACGCCGTCGATTCCGTAATGGTCGGCCAGCCGCTCATTGAGAAACGTGTAGTTGCTGTCGATCAACTCGGTCAGACTTCTGTCATCGTCGAAGATGTGTTCAACGAGCATCTCGGTCTCCTGCCGCATTGATCTGCGTAAACGATCTCCAAGCTCAATCTTTCCAGCTTTTTTGAAAATCGGACGCAATGCTGTCAGGAGTTCCTTCCGTTCCTTTTGGCCTTTTCCATCGAGCTTCCGTTTTTGCGTTTTTCGTAACTCAAGAAACCGCTCGTACTTGTCCTGAATCTCCGGGTCTGGATTTTCCCTTAACAAAACCGAGAATGCATTGATGGAAACTCCTTCGACGTCACGCGTTTGCAGCCACTGGCCTACAAACTTGCGATAGAAAGACTTAAATCGACGATCGCTTTTCATTCGTTCGATCTGTGCA
>CAYGUE010000283.1:0-2644 GCA_964352885.1 uncultured Pirellulaceae bacterium | reverse complement strand
CCAATATTCCGGGGCGACAATCGGCGCTAGACGCTGAGCGCGCGGCAACGAATCAATTGGCGCGCGACGGAAACACGCTGCGGCTTCAGCAACGACCACGACCACAGCAGTAAGGGAGTCGCATGATGATCAAAGAATTCGATCTAGATGCTCCACATATGGGCAAGCCGAAGCGACTGCAGTTTCGTAACGAAACGCGATGTGTCACTGCTCTTTTCGAGAGGTGTTACGAGCCCTCGAAGGAAACCGGTAAGCCTTGGAAGATCCTCGTAGAAGTTGCCGACAAGGATGCTCGATCTGGTTACAAAGACCTTTTAGGCGTATTGACCACACAAATAGACGGCGATATCGATGGTTTTCTAAGACTAGAGAATGCCGAAAAAAAGCCAAAGACTCTGGACCTCTTGATGAATGGCATCGAGCAGATCGCCAAAGCGCTTTCTCTTGATATGGCACCCTTTGAGAAGGCCGCAGCAGAGGTAAAGAGGCGAGGATTCGTCAACGAGTGGGTTTGGGGATCTGAAATTTCCAACAAATCGAAGACGATGTCTGCGGAAATCTTGGTGAGTCACGAGGTCGAAGCTACGACGCTATCGGCACGCATCAGGAACGGAGGCGGTAATGTCGTTGGTATTTTGCCATTGGTATCTGATCAGCCGAATGAATTCATTTTCGATGAGTATTTTGGCACTGTCTCTTGGTTGGATGACCATACGATCGAACTTGCATCGCGCACCGGAGAAAAGCGGTACGCGGCGAAAATCCCGTGATGGGCTGTTGTCCCAAACGGGGCGGGGGGAGCGAAACCAGATCTGCGGGAAACGGGTTCGTACACCAATACTCATGCTAGTGGAAACACATACTCGGGTAAGGGATCTCGCCAACGCTCGCAGCAATCTGGGCGTAGACAAGCGCGTGCGAATGACGATCCGCATGTTGCGACCGACTTTACGCCTGCGCGCAACGATCGGGACGCATTCAAACAGGAGTCTCGGCGGATTGATGAGAACGGAGGCGTTTCTAGTCCAGACAACTACAATCAAATTGAATCTCCCGGACGGCGGCACCGGATTGAAGATGGAGAGCCTTAGTAGTGCCGAAGCGTGAGGAAGCAGAATCCTTGCTGAGATTCTATTTGGAGCTCGAAGATATTTCGATTCGGTTTGATGAATTGACGGATACAGACGTTCGTGAAGCGATTCATCTTACGCTGAACCGATTCTTCGTTTGGGGGCATGAGTATTCGAAGCTGCCGAGGTCTTTCGGCATGTTTAGTCAGGGCGGCGACAATGAAGTTGCAGTTGCGTTGAGAAATTTTCTAAATGATCCAGCGATACGCAGCGTCAAGAATAGTCTGTCAGTAGGAAAGGAGAGGCTTCAATTCTTGCAAGACGCAACTATTCAAACTAGGGGAGGTAACTTGTACGACTATTTCATTGGCCATGTCGATGAGCCTTTGCCGGATCAAGAGCTGCCAGAGTATTTGTTCGAAAAGGGTGAGTATGACTACGATTGATTTTCTACCTGACGATGCCACTGGAAACGCGTTGAGGCAGTTTTTGATGCAGGGCTCAAGTTTACACCGACCAATGTCCATCGATTTTTTTGCGCAAGTACCTTCGGAAGATGCTGGAAGTCTCGTTGCTCGCGATGTTCGTTACCTGGGGTTTGATGCCAGTGTTGAGTACGACGAAGAAACCAATCAATGGACTTGCTACTGCACGAAGAGCATTGTTCCTCGCTATGAAACGGTAGTCAGAATCGAGAAACAGATAGACTCTATAGCGCAACGCTATGGGGGACGAATTGATGGATTTGGTTCTTATGGCAATGCGGAGAATGGTATTCGCTAGTAAGCTCGGCTAGGCAATGTCCCAAACAGGACAGCAACGATCAATCGGCATGGCCGCGATCACTTCAGCGTCGAAGTCCAAGGTAACGGTACGCACCAAGTCATCACGGGCTCGAGCAGCACGAGAATCGTAGGTACGGCGGATGTTCCGCCGGGACCCGTAACCGCCACGACAACGGTACGACTTCCAGACGCCGCCGGAGCATCTCGGCGTCAACAGGAGTTGCTGCAACAGGGAAACCTGGGCCCCTACGACAGGGTGACCAACAGTTGCGTATCCCACGTGTGCGACGTCCTGGGCGCGGGTGGCGTAGACACGCCAAGTGCGAGCGGGTCAGATCAAGCTAGGTATATATTGGACCTGCTTAGGAGGACTGAATAGATGTTGGTCGAGTGCGAGCATCACGAGAATGCTGCGGGGATTCAAGTTTCCCCAGACCTTGGGCCCTTGGTGACGTCAAGGGCTCCGATCCAAGAGTATCAAGAAATTGTCTACAACTATGATGATGAGCCGTACATAAGGATCATTGTGTCGGAATCATTTGCAGCTGCACACGGACTTGGCAAAGGTGGGTTTTTCGATCTGCCTGATGAATACCCTGCATGGCATAAGGAGCTTTCAATCGTCTGTGAGAGATGCTTGAATCAAGCAATTAGTGCGTAGTCCCAAATGGGACATTCAGGCATGCAAACGGACGCCTGCGGAACTCTGATGGTACTTTTGCACCGGATGGTGGGTCGCTACCTGTTTGCCACCCGCCCGGTCACGCTCAGCCAGGTCCTCGCCATCGT
>CAYGUE010000282.1:0-2691 GCA_964352885.1 uncultured Pirellulaceae bacterium | reverse complement strand
GGCCCGACAAGTGCACGAGCGAGCGCGGGAAAGGATTGGAAACGCGATTGGAAAACTGGAATCAATCTTTCATCTCGAATCGACCAGTCCGATCATCTTGTCCGGACACTGTGGCGATTTGTTGCCCGTGGGCCAGGGTCGTCAAGTCCTCAGTCTCGTCGAGCGGCTGGGTGCGGATGTTTCCAGGTCTGCACCGGCATACGCCGTCGCAAAGCTTTTCGTGTAGGTCAGGCTGTGGCTGAAAGTCTCTGGTTCCGTCATTCACGGCATAGCCTACGCCGCTAGTATTCTATCGCAGTTTGGTTTCGGGTGAGCCGTTTTGGCGATAGCGGCCTGTTGATTTAGTCGCGTTTCGGTGTTGTTTGAGTTGTTTGAAATTGAATTTTCGGGCTGATGCTGGCGGAGACGTTTTCGTTGGGGGTCAAACGGCATTCTCTGGCACGAAACGCTCGTGAGAGCGTGTGAATCAGGTCAAAAAGCCGCCTGTACCCCTAAATCACCGCTACCGCGGCTGTTTCACTTGGCAACATGCGCAGCGTCTCCCACATTCGCATCAGTTTCTTCAAATTGAAAGCCGTCGCCATCCAACGCCACTCTTGCCCCACACCCTCGATGCCGCGAAGCAAGAAGCGACGCAGGCCGAACATTATTTTGATCACCGCGAACGGTGTCTCAGCCAAATGATGACGGCGGGCGTAAGCTTCCACCGACGCCTCTTGCTGCATCTTCTCTCGGTGACGACGGCGAGCAGCTTCGTGAACATTGTCGATCACTTCTCGACCACTGGTGTCGGATTTGCGAACGCACTTCTCGGCCAAGGGACAGCCCTCGCAGTGCTCGCACGTGTACACCTTTCGCTCGGCTGGCGTGCCGATCGAGTAGGTGATTCGGTGCGGTAAGGCTTGACCGGCGGGGCAACGATAACTGTCGCTCGCTTCGTCATAGATGAAGGCGGATTTATCGAAGCGTTTCGTGCGAGGTTGAATCGGCAGATCTTTTACACGCTCTAGTGCAACGGCTTGTTGCGTATCGTCACGAATCGCTGGATTGTCTTTGCACTTCGTCTCGGCGAGCGGGCCGATCAAATCGATCTCTTTGTCTTCCATTGCCACGAGGTTCTCGCCCCGAGTGTACGCTGAATCAGCCAACAGACGCTCGATATCGACACCAAAATCGGCTTGAACCGTTTCGACGCTCGTGAGCAGTTGGTCATGTTCGACATTGCCAATGACAACGCTGACATCAACAATCAGGCCCATGCCTGTTTCGGTCGTTGCCATCGGAGTGAAGTTCGCGGCGAAACCTCCTTCCTTATTGGGAAGGATCCGGCTGTCGGGATCCGTTTTGGGCATTTGAGCAGGCCCCTTCGTGCCGTTCTTCTTACGATCGGCATCCATCGCTTCGGTGGTTTCGAGGTAGCCAGCAAGCTGTTCACGACGAGTCTTTAGGTCTGCTATTGCGCCCGGCAAGCGATCCGCTGAGATGTCTTGGCCGATCAAGTCCTCGTCCAATGCGTCGCTGACTTCGATGTTCGCCAGCGCCTCGGCGATCTGTTGGTCGAGCTGTTCCAAGGCAAGGGTGAGTTTTTTGGTGGTCCAGCTCTTGTACTTGTTCGCGTCGGCCAGCACGCGAGTTCCGTCGATGCACAATTCGGCGAGGTTGGCGATCTTCAAGTTGATCGCCAACTTGATCATCTGCTTGAAGATGTCGCGGAGTTCGTTGGCATGATTGCGGCGAAATTCACTGAGCGTGGTGTGGTCGATGCGTCTGCCGGATGTGAGCCAGATGAAATCGATGGAATGTTTGATTTCATATTCGATCTGTCGGCTCGAACGGACTCGTCGAATCAGTGCAAACAGAAGCGTCTTGGCCAAGACGGCAGGGTGAATGGGCGGTTGCCCATGGGAACCGTGGTAGGCCGCTTCCCACTTGCTCCAATTGAGTCCGTCGAGAATCTCGTCGATCAAACGGACGGGATGATCAGCGGGGATCATTTCTTCGAGTGCGGTGGGGATCAAGACGAGTTGCTGACGCGGGATGGGCGCGTCGCGCCAGTAGCTCGTCTTAGGTTTTCGTTGGCTCAATCGACTTCTCCTTGATCATCATCGCCTACACGAAACAGCAGCAGCTAGCATAGCGCATCCCCAGCGATAGCCAAGTCCAAATGCCCCGAGATGCGGATGCACTAAATCAACAGGCCGATAGCCACGGTTCCAACGGCAATAACCGGGGCTATCGCCCAAACGGCTCATAGAAGGCAACCCCCATATTAAATATGGACGGAGCACTAGTCCGTCTTGCTGATGATTTCTCCCATCAGGTAGCATCGGAAACTCGAGACCACCTGTGTCACGGCGTCCTTCATTTCTCGACGCCGACGATCACGATTTCGGATGGGTTTGAGTTCCAAGTGGACTTTGGTGCTGCAACCGGGATTAGCTTTTTCATTCAGCATCTCGTCTTTCTGTGCTTCGTTTAGTGTCAGCACGGCGTGGAACGCAATTCGGTGATCGACGCGGCGACGTCCACCGGGTGTTGAACCCGACAGAACCTTCAGAGAAAGCTGATTCTCCGAAACTTTGACGATTTCGGCATGGTGATCGGCGATGAATCCCCGCAATTTTTCGATGGCCAGATCGGCAGGAACAGGCGTCAAAATATCAACCATTGTGGTTGTAACTTCGTCCGTTC
>CAYGUE010000281.1:0-2691 GCA_964352885.1 uncultured Pirellulaceae bacterium | reverse complement strand
GCTTTGAATTCAAGCTTCCTCCCGGCGGCAACAACGGACTGGCAATCCGCTATCCTGGCAGCGGCGATACAGCCTACGCCGGCATGTGCGAGCTTCAGGTGCTTGACAACACTTCCGAGAATTACGCAAAACTCGACTCGCGACAATATCACGGCTCGGCATACGGGATGGCCGCAGCGGCACGAGGATACTTACGTCCTCAGGGGCAATGGAATTTCCAAGAAGTGACCGTTGTCGGTTCAACGATCAAAGTTGAACTTAACGGGAATCTGATCCTCAATACAGACCTCAACAAGATCGAAAACTACCTTGCCGATAAACCACATCCGGGAAAAAATCGAACTTCCGGACACTTTGGGTTCGCAGGTCACAACGATCCTGTAGAATTCCGCAACGTTTCGATCAAAGACCTGAGCGGCCAAGCAACCGATGAATAAAGCGATTCGCGAACAGATCCCCAACAACCTGATGTTCCGGTACCGTATCCCGTGCCAGAAAGTCATCTCGAATTCAAAGTCGAAGACGCCGAAGCCGATCGAGCTCGATGAGAGCTATCGTTTGCCGCACTTTGGCGAGTTCGACAAACAATTTCAGTTTGCAGATGTGCGCGTCGGTTGGTCCGAGCTTGGCGTATACGTGACGCTTTTGGTGAAAGGCCGTGAGCTTCCGCTTGAGTGTCGCGAGACTGCGATCATGGACAGCGATAGTCTCTATGTTTGGATCGACACAAGAGACACGCATGATGTGCACCGGGCAACACGATTCTGTCACTGGTTTGTTTTGATGCCCGCGGGAGCTGGCGCAAAGAAAGCCAAGCCTGTCGCAACACCTGTGAAGATCAATCGTGCTCGTGAATCGTCACCCGCGTTCAATCGGGCCAAGATTGTTATTGAAAGCAAGGTCGACAAAGAAAGCTATAAGTTGTCTGCGATGATTCCTGCCGCATCTCTCAACGGTTGGGATCCTGCCGAGCATCGCAACATTGGGTTTAACTTCATGGTCAACGACAGCGAATTGGGATACCAGACTTTGGCTTTGGGGCCAGACATGCCGATTGAAGAAGATCCAAGCTTGTGGCACACGTTGCAGTTGATGGATTGATTGGCAATTGGCTTGACATCCTAAGTTCGTGACTTGCACTTTTTGAGCACCGAAGACCACATAAATCAAAGAGTTTAGTAATTATTGCGGGGTGTCGTGACATACGACACCCACCAAATATTGAACAAACGCTGGAGCTCCGAATGGAGCGGTCGCAATTAGCTGCGGGTGGAAGCCCACAGTATCGTTGTTTCAACCTACGTCTTAGCCACGATAGTGGCGATCGCATATGTAGTTAATCGTTTGCGGTCGCCACTATCGTGGCTCAGGGCAGGGGAGCTAACCAATTCCGTGGGCTTCCGCCCACGGCTAGATGCGAACACCACTATCGTGGCTCCAAAAATGCAAAACGAAAACTACGGTTCGATCATCTCATCGAGATCTCGCGAGTCTTGCTTGGCGTCTTTTTGTCGAACCCGGCAAATCTGTCGACAGCTTCGCCGTACTTAAGAATCCGATCGCGATAATAGGGCGGTTCATCAAAAAGTTCCTGAAAAGTATTCGTACGCGAGATAGTGTAAGATCGTTGGATTCCACGAAGGATAACGCCCACTTCCATCAGATCAACTATCGGGTTTAATTCCATCTACAGTATTCCGATTCACAGTCAATTGACACGATATTTGCGATGACCTACCTCGAGAACCTTTTTTCTCTGTCTGGCAAAACTGCAGTCGTCATCGGCGGGACAGGAGAGCTTTGCGGCGCGATGGCCGAAGGGCTCGCTGCTGCCGGGGCCAACGTCGTGCTGGTTGGCCGATCTGCTGAAAAAGCAGAGGCTCGAATCAGCAAGATCGCCAATTCGGCCGGCAAAGCCAGCTTCGAATCATGTCAGGTCGACTCAAAGGAAGATATGGAATCACTTTTAAGCCGAGTCATCGAAGCACATGGCAGCGTTGACATCCTCGTCAACGGAGCCGGCATGAACAGTGCGAAGCCGTTTCTGGAAATCGAAGAATCAGAATGGGATCGCATTTTCGAAGTCAACATGAAAGGTGTCTTTCTCGCCTGTCAGATTTTCGCAAAACAAATGCTGGCGCAGAAGAACGGCGGTTCAATCATTAACGTCGGGTCCATGTCGGGAGTGATTCCACTTTCAAGAGTGTTCACTTACTCAGCGACGAAAGCTGCCGTTCACAATCTTTCGAAGAATCTTGCGCGAGAATGGGCGACGAAGAACATTCGAGTCAACACGCTGGTGCCAGGCTTCTTTCCGGCGGAGCAGAACAAGAAAGTGCTGACGCCGGAACGCGTTGAGCAAATTATGGGACACACTCCAATGAACCGTTTCGGCGAAGCAAGCGAATTGATCGGCGCAACGCTACTGTTGGCTAGCGGTGCAGGGTCATTCATCACCGGCATCGAAATGATCGTCGACGGTGGCTATGCGGCAATGACCATTTAGGATCAAAATGAAAACCGTTCTGTTCGAATGTTTTCTGATCGGCGCTGGCGGATTCGCCGGTGCGATTTGCCGATACGGCCTAGCTGCAGCAAGCGAGAAACTCTGGGAAACTTCGTTTCCGATTGTAATATTTATCGATAATGTGATTTGCTTTTTTTTGATTTGTTTGCTGTTCGGCAGCGGAC
>CAYGUE010000280.1:0-2743 GCA_964352885.1 uncultured Pirellulaceae bacterium | reverse complement strand
GAAGAAACACTTGGTGATGTTGACACGCACCCAAAGTCGCGACGCGTATTGAACTATGTAGACCGCGGCTTTCTCACCACTCCAGAACTTGGAGTCATTTCGATAATGCTTGAGGCCGAACAAACATCCATTTCGCTTTGGGACACGAAGATCAATTCGATGAATCCGACCGAACTCGCCGAATTCCTCGCTGGCAAACAATGCAACGTCAGAACTGCTAAACCAGATGGGTGGGGAGATCAGGACGTCGAATCATTGGATCATGGAATAATTGCATCGTTCTGCGAGAATCAACTAGAATCTATAGAGGTTCACGATCCAGCTTGGCGGAACAACCACTCGTGATCGCGACATAACATCTATATGGCCTTTTGGGTCAAGTAGTCCGTTCCGGTAGCGCGGTAAAAATCTTTTATTTTTTCGCACTGTCTTTTTGCGAGTGATTGATCTTCCCTTGGGTGAATTTTGGTTTGGCTTTGTTGCAGCGATTGTCTTGCGATTTCTTTCAACTGAATTCCAACTCGTCGGGTCGCAATTCAACCAAGGGAACCTTTTTCCGCTCCCCGTTGAATTCCGTTTTGCCTCTGCGGCTCATTTACCCGTCGGTTGCTTCAAACATCTATCAACGCTCTGCCGATCATCAGACCCGGTCAAGTACCAGTGCCCAGCGATCAGTGCTTCGCCAGTGAACCAAGTGTTCGACTGTGGCGCGAAGCGGCGGTAGAAACTCATTCTGACCGACACCAATCCATTCAATGCGTTTGGCTGACTGCGTTATTGACGAGCAAGTCTCGTCAACAGTCTCCAGTTATTCTGCGGTTTTCGGTGCGGTGCAACTTACGATGGGAAACAGAACGTTTCGGATGAACTCGTTCTGAATCTCGACAAAGCTTTAACCTCGATTTCATGATTTGAATTGTTCCATCTCTGGTCGTTTACCAGATGTTAAAAACGCTGACGCCGCCAATCAATGCATTTGAGCCTGATCGTTGCCGATGAGAGCTTACTGGATGCTCAACGCCTGAGTTCAATCAGACGCCCGCTCCAAAGTTAATTCGTTTCAGCTCTTAAGTTTGGCTTGATCCCGGTATCTAACCGGTCGGTTCAGTTATCCGTACGGCTGACGCCAGCGTTGTTTCGGTCTCCTGTGTGATCTTTTGTTTGTAACTCGCGAGATTTTCTTCCCGCCCTGACCAGCTATCCCTTGCCCAGTTGCTCCTCAGCAGAGCTGGACTCCGTTTCGCTGGATTTGTATTTCACTGGATTTGTATTCGATATTCTTCTTGTCCTGTCATGCCTTAAAAAACCTAAAGCACTCATTGCTGGGGATCGTTATCGCAGCATTTTGTCCAGTTCAAAAGCTTCGCCCCGTTTCAGCATGTAGTAAACCGCACGGCCCAACTTGACCGCCAAGTAGCTGAACGCGCGTGCCTTGCCTCGCTTCTTTTCAATCCGATCGACGAAGGTGTTTGCCTCGGGACTGCAGCGTTTGAGCAGCGGCACCGCTTCGCTAAACGCCCACTTCAAATGCGCGTTGCCGATTTTCTTTCCTGGACTGCCGTAGGATTTTCCAGCCGAAGTGTGACTCCCTTTGACCAGGCGGCAGTAGGAGAGAAACTGACCGACGGTTGGGAATCGCTTGATGTCGTGAATTTCGTACAGCATCGTCAACGCCAAGATTCGGCCAACGCCTGGGATCGTTTGCAGGCGGAACAGCGACTGAGGATTGTCGACTTTAGCCGACTGCTCGATGTGCAGTTCTAGTTTGCGGATTTCATCTTGCAGAAAGTCAGCGAGTCGCACGTCCAGTCCGACCGACGCTTTGACGCTGGGGTCGTCGAAGAGTTCGTCGATTCCAATTCGATTGGTTTTGTAGTTGATCTTCTTTTCGAAGGGTTCGAAGTTGTGTTGGTGGTTGACGATTTGCAAGTGCGTCAGTGTCTGGGCTTTGAGTCGAACTAAATGCGTGCGTCGGCGGAGCAAGTCGCGCGTGGCCCGCAGTTCTTTGGGATAGACGTAGGCGGTGGCGAAGTTACCACCGCGTAACAGTAACGCCAGTTTTTCCGAGTCGAGTTTGTCGTTTTTGACTTTGCCGCCGTGGATGGCTTTGAGATACAACGCGTGGCCGAGGATGAAGGCAAGTTTTCGTTCACGGCAAGCGTCCGCCAACCAGTACCAATTGAATGTCGATTCACAGCCGATGACGATGTCGGGGCCGAAGCTTTCGATTTGCTCAAAGAATTTATCAGCTTGTCGCGTTTTGAAGTTTCGGTGCAAGAGTTTTTGTCCGGCTTGATCAACGACGCAGGCGTACATCTGCTTTGCATGCAAGTCGATTCCGCAATAGAATGGATGTTGAGTTTGATACAGGTTCATCGGTTTTCCTTGGGTTGGTGAAGTACTTAGCCAAATTTGACGCACTCTCTCGGGTGACGTCTTTCGCACCGTTGCACAAACAGCGGATGACGAATTTTACAGCTTGACTGTAATGGAAAGACTTTTGCTGACCCAAGGAGGCCATGATGAGTATCAATCCGATGGACCGAAGCGGTGGATCGGCCGCTTCCGGATGGAGAATTTATTTGCCACCGCTCGGTCATCGGTGTCGTTATGTGAATCTGAAATCGCGTAGTCGTGATTCGGTTACATGTTTTCACCTGTTATTATACTGCAGTTCAGGTTGGCTCAAACGCATCGGGCAGATCATTGCTCTTGAGTTGCTCTGTCTTGCGATTCCGTTTGA
>CAYGUE010000279.1:0-2803 GCA_964352885.1 uncultured Pirellulaceae bacterium | reverse complement strand
AAATTGAATCCTCCCATCCTGACCACCAAAGCGAATCAAGCCAACCCTAATCTTTTGCTGTCACAGACCACTAGTGGCGAATTTGCATTGAGTTAAACTCATTGGACGCATCGCCCTTGGTGATTTCTTTAGTACTGACATGCCCGTGAGTCGAATCGCAAACGTCGGCAACGTAGTTTCTGACCGAAGTCACCCCGCCTTCAACGATCATTTCTACGCTACCATTGGGCACGTTCTTCACCCAGCCAGAAACTTCGTAACGCCCGGCGACTTCCCTGCACGTAAATCGAAATCCAACGCCTTGAACGCGGCCGAAAAAGAAAATGTGCCAGCGTACATGCATGTCGCTATCGGTAGTCATCAATGCGATAGATGTTTGGAGAAGTGATGTCGCTGTCGATCGAAGCATTGTCAAACAGCCACGCTTCGCAAACGTCTTGGTCCGCAATCGTCCAATTTTCGTCACCCAAAAGAGCAAACGGTCTCTCGCCACAGCCGGCTACCAACACGCCATCGTTTGGTCCGGCTTGGCTAAGTGCCCATTCGATTGCCCGGAAACGGTTTGGGATTAGCTGGACTTTGTGCGGCTCCTCAAAGCCGTCGAACATTTGGTGCATCGGTTCGTAGTCGATGACAGAATCGACTGAGTCTCGAGTTACGACAACGTTGTCGGCTGCAACGTCGAGAACTTCGCCCATCTGCTTTCGGTGCTCACGTGTTTGACCGTTGATGATCGAACAAACGCACCAGACTTTGCCTTTGACGACCTGTTTGATCGTGCGAAGGGCTGTCGCCAACTGGACTGGAGTTTTCGCGGTGTCGATCCAAACTCCGTGTTCCTGTCCGCATTCAATTCGTTCCATTCTGCCGGGCAAACTCGAGCCAGCTTCGAGACCTTTGGCCATGGTTTGGAGGTCGATACCAAGAGCCAATCCGACTGCGACAGCATTCAAACAGTTGTAAATGTGCTCGTCACCAATCATTCGTGTTCGGACGGCAACAGATTCGGAACCCGTGATGACCATGAAGGACTGTTCGCTATCGAGTCGTTCGAGAAGTTGGGCTCGGACGTTAGCGTCTTGATTCATGCCCACGGTAAGAACCGGAGTTTTGCATGATTCAACAAGGAAATGACTGCTTGGATCATCAAGGTTCAGAACCGCTAGGCCGGTTGGCTTAAGCGAATCAAGAATTCGTAGTTGCGATCGCTTGTAGTTGTCACGCGTTCCGTGGAAGTCGATGTCCTCGTCACGCATGTTTGTCAGGACGGCAACGTCAAGTGCGACACCTGAAAAGTTTCGCTTTGCGAGGTCGCGAGAGGAAACTTCGATCACAGCATGAGTGCAATCGTTGATCGCCATTTGAGCCATCTGTTCGGCGATCAGCGGCGGGTTGAGTTCTTTATGTGGAATGGTCGGGACTTTCTTGCCAACGGAAACGCCCAAGGACGAAGACCGCCCCGTCGCATGTCCAGCGGCTTCAAGAATCGACTGCACGAGGTGGCTGGTGATCGTTTTTCCGACGCTGCCGCTGACGCCAATGGTCGTAAGTCGATGGCTTGGTCGACCAGCAAGTGCATGACAGATTCGGGCATATGCCTGTCGCGAATCCTGCACAAGGATTTGCGGCGCAGAGGTTGAGACGAGTCGTTCAGTGATGACCGCAGTCGCACCGTTTTCGATCGCTTGAGGACAGAAGTCATGCCCATCAACTTCAGCGCCAAGAATGGCGACATAAAGGTCGCCAGGCTGACACTCATCCCACTGACCACAGCAGGAATTGACGTTAACAGATTGAGCTCCAACAAATTTTGCGTTAGGCAAAATTTCACGAATTGGAATCCCATCGACGTAGTTAGCGGTTTGGGTACTCACAAGGCCTCCTTGCCTGCGATCTCAAACGAATTTCAAACGCCTAGAAGCGTTTGAATCAGCATCCTTGCTGATGGATAAGGATTCTCAATATCGGCGATGTTTCGTCAAGGCGAGTTGTTTCAATGTATTCGAAACTCGTCAGTGCTTGCACGAGCCAATTGCCCTTGAAATGAACAAGCCCATTGAGTTTCGAATTGTTTAACGTCTCGTTCCGCTGACTCTCCCGCGACGTTACCTCGGTGCCCGAACGGCGTTGCCGTCGTTGCGTTGGATCAAATGTTCGAGATCTTTGGGAGTAAGGTCCTTACGAGGAAGGTCTTGCACAGAACCATCGAGCATGGCAATGGTGATCATGCCCTCAATCGTTTGGGATAGCTGATTTATTTCCGTCCCTGTTTTGAACGGAATGTCAGCCGGTTTCGTCCAGACGATCGCCTCTTTTTGTTTCATTCGAGCTGCAAAAATCGTGTTGGAAGTTCCATCCGTGATGTCTGAAAATTTCAACTTCTTGCCGGGCTCAAAAGGGGTTTTATTGCCTTCAAAGCCCAGATAAGTGGTTTCCATGGTGGAGTCATAGCTGGGATCTTTGAAGATAATCGGCATCTCATTAACAAGCCGAATGTTGTGCTTGCTATCCCAAGGTTCATCAAGCTTGAATTTTTTGTACAACGCTTGCTCTTCGTCATCCATGAACTGCAGTATTGCGACTCGCCAACTGAGTAACGCCTTATCGTCGGCGTCCAATACGTTGTGCGGCAAGCACTGGTTGGCAGATTCGTAGTTGTGTGCCGCAAGGACGATTTGTCTAAGTTGATTTTTCGCTTCATCTTCTGAGGATTTTTCAGCAGGCGTGTCACTCATCGCTGTTCCCGCACCGCCACCCATTCCCATACCGCCACCCATTCCCATACCGCTCCCCATTCCCATAC
>CAYGUE010000278.1:0-2919 GCA_964352885.1 uncultured Pirellulaceae bacterium | reverse complement strand
TATTGTGTTTACAGGTCCTTCAGGGTCAGGGAAGTCATCGTTGGCATTTGATACGATTTACGCCGAAGGCCAGCGTCGCTACGTCGAGAGTCTCAGTTCGTACGCTCGGCAATTCGTTAACCAGCTAGAGAAACCTCGCGTCGATCAGATCGAAGGACTTTCACCCGCGATTGCGATCGAGCAAAAGACACTCGGTTCGACGCCTCGCTCCACCGTCGGTACGGTCACGGAAGTTTACGACTACTTGCGAATTCTGATGGCTCGCTTGGGCACGCCTTTCTGCCCTGATTGCGACAAGCCAATTGGAACTCAGACCTCAGATGACATCGTCGACAAGGTCTTGGCCTACGACGAAGGCACGCGTTTGCTGTTGATGGCTCCTGTCGTCCCTGAGACTGGGCAAAGCTACGAGCAACTTTGGGATGACATTCGGGCCAACGGCTATCAGCGAGTTCGCATCGATAAGGAAACTCACGAAGTCGATTCGTTGCCAGCGCTCAATCCTCGCGGGGCACATAGGATCGAGATTGTCGTCGATCGAATCGTCGTCAAACAAGAAGCTCGATCTCGAATCGCGGACAGCATCGAAGCCGCTTTATCGATCGGAGTCGGCGTTTGTCATGTTGCCGAGCCGAACGAAGCCGTTCCGGAAGCCTTTTGGAACGTCGTCAAACACTCGCAACATCTGGCCTGTCATTGCTGTGGTCGATCGTTCGAGACGCTTGGCCCGCATAACTTTTCCTTTAACAGTCAACTTGGTTGGTGTACGGATTGCGAAGGAATTGGAACGCAAACCGGTGCCGATCCCAAGGTGATCATCGACGACCCGGAACTTTCGATCAAAGGTGGAGCGATCACGATCTGGCCGTCTCTCAAATCGAAAATGTCGATCGCGATGCTCAAAGCTTGGACGACAGGAACCGGAATTCCGGACAACAAACCGTTCAGTCAGCTCGACGCGCGACAACGAAGAATGGTGTTCTTCGGCACGGGAACTCGTTGGTTTGAAGTTAAGGACAAAGAAGGCAATGTTCAGTTTTCGTTCCAATTCAAAGGGCTCTATCCAACGATGGAAGAAGCCTCGAAACGATCGGCAACACTGCGGACGCGTTTGCAATCCTTGATTGGCGAAGTCGAATGTGGTGCTTGCGGAGGAAGCCGTTTACGCGAAGACGCAGCTGCCGTTCGGTTCCGTGATCTGACGATCGATGGGCTCTGCCGATTGTCGATGGGTCAGATGACGAAAACGCTCAACAAGTGGAAGCTCGACAAACGCGAAAAGAAGATCGCTGGTGAGCTAATTCGTGAAATCGATAGTCGCATTTCATTCCTGAACGACGTTGGATTGAGCTACCTGACGCTGAATCGAACATCAGGTTCGCTTTCCAACGGAGAAGCTCAACGTATCCGCCTTGCGAGTCAGCTCGGCAGCGGACTTTGTGGCGTCCTGTACGTACTCGACGAGCCAACGATTGGCTTGCACCCTCGTGACAACACACGATTGCTTGCGGCACTTCATCGTTTGCGAGACCTTGGTAACACGTTGATCGTCGTTGAGCACGATCGTGAAGTCATCGAGAACAGCGACGCGATTTGCGACTTTGGTCCCGGCTCCGGAATCCACGGAGGCGAGATTGTGGCTCATGGACCGCCGGGAGAAATTGCGGAAAGCGGTGCTGGTGTGACGGGTCCGTTTCTTAACGGAAAATTTGGTATTCCGATTCCAACCAACCGCCGCCCTGCCCTTTCGTTGGACGCGGCCGCGGTCGACAAACAGAAAGCGGCGAAGAAAAAAGCTGTGAAAATGGCCAGTGCTTCGGCGAATCAATCGCTGGCGCTGTCACTGGACGTTGTTGGAGCACGACACAACAACCTGAAAGACATCGAAGTCAAGTTTCCGTTGGAAGCATTCACCGTTGTCACCGGTCCATCGGGCTGTGGTAAGAGTTCTCTCGTCAACGAAATTCTATACAAGGCGCTTGCTCGGCGATTGCACCGTTCTTCGCAAACGCCAGGCCAGTTCAAGGGTATTCGTGGCCTGGAGGCGATCAATAAAGTCATCCGTGTCGATCAGACGCCGCTGGGTAATTCGCCGTCATCCAACCCGGCAACTTACACCGGTGTTTTCGAGCAGATTCGCGACCTGTTTGCAAATTTGCCGGACTCGAAAGTTCGTGGCTACACTGCTCGTCGGTTTAGTTTCAACGTTCAAGGCGGACGTTGCGAAGAGTGTTCTGGCCAGGGAATGTACTGCATTGAAATGCACTTCCTGCCAGACGTCTGGATTCCGTGTGAAACATGTAAGGGCCAACGTTACAACGATGAAACGTTGGCGGTGAAGTTCAACGGCAAGTCAATTGCAGACGTTTTGAATATGCCTTGCGGCGAAGCGCTGCAACTGTTCCGGAAAGTGCCCAAGATCAGACGGACGCTGAAAACGCTTTGCGATGTTGGACTCGATTACGTGACGCTTGGTCAGAGTGCGCCGACGCTTTCTGGCGGTGAGGCGCAACGTGTGAAACTGTCGGCGGAGCTTTCCCGACCCGACACTGGGCGAACACTCTACTTGTTGGACGAACCGACGACTGGTTTGCACTTCGAGGACTTGAAGAAGCTGATTGAAGTGATCCAGCGACTGGTTGATGTTGGCAACACGGTTATCGTGATCGAGCACAATCTTGACTTGATCAAGTGTGCTGACTGGGTCATCGACATGGGGCCGGAAGCGGGTATTGCTGGCGGCGAGGTGATCATCGCTGGAACTCCTGAGATGGTTGTCGAATACGCAGAAGAAGCCAGGAGACAGGCCGCAGCAGAGGACGAACCAAAAACGGTCAAGAAGAAAACCAAAGTGTCAACGACGAAGAAAAAGGTTGCGAAATCGAAATCGAAAGCGAACGGCATGCCGCGTAGTTGGAC
>CAYGUE010000277.1:0-2997 GCA_964352885.1 uncultured Pirellulaceae bacterium | reverse complement strand
GCCGTGTACCATGGTCCAGATGGACTTCTCGCGATCCGCAGTGAACTGCGTTTCGCTGCCGACGTAGCTGCCCCATGCGATCAGTCCCAGAACCACCGGAAGCAGGAATATTCCAATCGGTGAACTGAACTTTTGAAAGACGAGCCACAGATAGGCCGCTGCTAACAGCCATGCTCCTGCCAGCGACCAGCCGAACCAACTGCCAAGCCAGAGCCCCGATTGGTCGAAACTGACATTCGTGTGGTAAGCCAGAAAAACGGTGTGGGCAAAAAGACCAGCGATCGCAAATCCGATCTTGATCGTCGAACGAACCGCCGACCGCGGAACGTATATCCGCAGCAGTTCGATGCCCAACACAACCAGATAGCTGGCGGCAAAGCAGGTGATCGAGATTTTTTCGAGCCAGTTCATGGTGCGTGGCGTGGGTAAAACGATTGCAGTGCGACGTTGAAAATCCGCTATTGCGATTGGGCCTTGCCGTTCTGCTTTGCGAGGCCGTGTTCTACCAGTTTCTTGTAAAGTGTATTTCGATTGATGCCCAACCGTTGGGCTGCTTTGGTTTGTGTTTGATTGCAGCCCTCCATGACCTGCTTCAACAGTTCCTTTTCAACCGGATCGACGATCTGTTTGTGCAAGTCTTCGGCCTCAGCAGTCGCTTTGCTGATGTGGCTGTTGACGAACTCTTGAATCAACGATCGGTCATCCGTGGGACGGAACACTGACGCGCGAGCCGCCTCCGTGTTGCCGGTGACAGCGGCCGGCAATAGTTTCTTTTCTAGGACGTCATCTTCAGACAAAACCACGGCCCTTTCAATATAGTTTTGCAATTCGCGAACGTTTCCCGGCCAAGCGTAGTCCAGCAAAGCCTGCATCGCGGAAGGTTCTACTTTGGTAATCTGTTTAACATTCTTCTCGGCGTAGACTTTCAGAAAGTGCTTCACTAACAACTCAACATCGCGTTCGCGACGCCTCAGTGTTGGCAACCGGATTGGCAGTACGTTTAACCGCCAAAACAGGTCTTCACGAAACTTGCCTTTAGCGACCAGTTCATTTAAGTCGCAGTTGCTGGCCGCGATAACCCGAACATCCACGGGAATCGTACGCGTGTCGCCAACGCGTTCGAACTCGCGTTCCTGCAGTACACGCAGAAGCTTGACTTGCAGCGTCAGCGAAGTCGAGTTGATTTCGTCCAAGAAAATCGTGCCGCCGTGAGCTGCTTCGAATCGTCCCGTTCGGTCGCGGATCGCATCGGTAAAGGATCCTTTCACGTGACCAAAGAGTTCACTATCGAGCAGCGTCTCGGTCAGTGCTCCACAGTTGACACGAACGAAAGGACCACTGACTCGATCGCTGAGTTGGTGCAACGACGAGGCAATAAGTTCTTTGCCGGTTCCAGTCTCGCCCATGAGCAGCACCGATGCCCTGCTGACTGCGAACTTGCGAGTTAACTGATAGACTTCGCGCATAGCAGTGGACTCGCCGATCAGCCTTTCAAGGGGCGAATCGTCCACATTTTTGAATCGTGATTTAGGGTTAACTGGCATGAATGGTGCGCTAGCGATGGTCGGTTCACCTATTTCAGCAGCCCAGCCGTTTTAGACAAGGGTAGAAACGATGCTTTTGCTTAGATGGAAGGCACGTGTGCCGGAAAAGAAGGCATAGCAGAGCGGTAGCGGTTGAGCGAAGCAGAAATCGCTGCAAGAACGAAAACACCCGCCACGTCGATGGACGTGGCGGGTGTAAATGATCAAACTCAGGGCAAGCTGTTAAGCAGTTGTGCCTAGCCAGCGATTGAGCCAATTTTGACTTTGACGAACTTTTGGCGATGGCCGTTGCGTCGCTTGCTATTCTTACGGCGACGAAATTTTTGAACGACGAGCTTTTCGCCTTTGGTCTCTTCGAGGACTTTGGCGGTCACGGTTGCACCGGCGAGAGTTGGCGTGCCCAGCTTGAGGCCAGCGTCTCCAGATACTGCGAGAACTCGCTCGAATTTCAGTTCTGATCCGGTCTCGACTTCGCGGAAATCGATTTCCAGAATTTGACCTTCTTCGACTTTATACTGGCGTCCGCCGTCTGCGATAATTGCGTACATTTTTACTGTGTTGTTTTAAGTGTTCCGTGAATTTGAAGCTCCGGATTGTAGTCAAACCGGGAAATCGCGCTAAGAGCCAAAACTGGGGAAATACTGCTCAAAACGGCTCTTTTTAGGGCGAGGCTTGAGGAAAACCGCCCTGCAAACGCAATTTCGCCTCAATGTGGAGATATTCGGCTTAGGTTCGTCACGTTTCCCAATCCATTCGAACGGCTGCCACCTGTTGTCCTGTCGTCGGGGCGAACTTCAAGTTTCAACGTGCTTCAGCCGAAACCATAACTTTACTAAATCCTCAGCGACGGGTCGAAGACATGGGTTTTCTGAACGGAAGTGTCACGTTTGAACGATATCGAGTGACCGAAGATCAAACAGGTGCATTCGGCGATTCGCATATTGAAAAGCTCAAGAAGTACCGCATCGGCAAGTTGAGCACGAACCTCCACGAGAAGCCAGCAACGGGTTTCTCCGGTGGCGCTCATTTATTGGACACGGATTTCGATGCTGCCAAGAATCTCATCGGTGAAGCGATGCATTTCGGAGTCCGCGTTGATGCGTGTCAGATTCCCGGACCGATGAAACGGGCTTGGACTGCGATCGAACTGGCAGGCATCATGAAAGATAACGAAGGCGGACGTCCATCGAAGACGCAGCGTGAAGAAGCCAATGAAGCCGTCGAAGCTCGCTGCATCGCCGAAGCGGAAAAAGGCAATTACCTTCGCATGAGCGAGACTTCAGTACTTTGGGATGCCGCGACGGAGACCGTGTACTTGGGCGGTACGAGTGAGAAGGCTAACGATAATTGTCTTGAAATTCTGAATCGTGCGTTCGGGTTGGAGTTCAGCAAAGTCACGTCTGGCTCGCTGGCAGTCGAATTTGCTGACACCGCTGACCTGACCGCCGAGATC
>CAYGUE010000276.1:0-3035 GCA_964352885.1 uncultured Pirellulaceae bacterium | reverse complement strand
GATTTTTCCGTTTTCCGCGGCTATTGCCGGATGGAATCTGAGTTTTCAGGCAAAGTGAGCAACTTCAAAACTCACGCGTCGGGTGTTCATTAAATCAACAAGCCCTTGGAGACGGTTTTAAAACCGGCAAGCAGACTGTCGATTTTGAGCTTTGCAAACGCTGTAAACGAATCCGTGAAAGACTCGCCTACGAGTCTACGAGTCTACGAGTTAGCCGCGACCTTTTCCTCGGCTGCCCCCACCGTTGCTACTGCGCCCGCCGCGACCGCGAGGACGATCATCGCCGCCGCTGTTGCCGCCAGATGATCGTGACCTTCCGCCGCCGTTACCACCGCGGGAAGAACGTGACGAGGAATGTGACTTGATGTTGTTCTCGATCATGCCGGTAATCGCGTCCTTCCAAGTAGGAATGCGGGTTTGGCGAGATTCTGAAACTGATTTCTCTCCATCACCAGCTTCGAGTTCCCAGTCTCGGCGAGGTCTGCCCTTACGAGCTTCGTCGGAACTTACGGAAACGTCATCGCGATCCTGATCTGTATCACCGCGTGAGCGACCTCGACCGCGTCGAGGTCTTTCTGGTTTGTCAGAGTTGTCCCTTTCAGCGTTATCACGTCCTCGGCCACGCGGGCTATTTTCATTGCTTTCTGTCGCGACGACTTTATCGCGACCCGTATCGCCGCGTCCGCGACTACGCCCTCCTCGGCCACGCGGGCTATTTTCTTTGCTTTCTGGAGCGACGGATTCATCGCGATCACGGTTGCGATCTCTCCCGCCACGACTCCGACTTCTTCCTCGGCTGCGGGGTCGGGACTCTTCGTCGTCTTTGCTGTTTTCGTCGCTACGTGGATCGACGTCTCGCGGATCCAGTTTTTCATCAAAAGTTTCGATTACCGGCTTGTCTTCGACGAAATCGTCTGCAGCGTCATCCCGGTTTCGTGAGCGAGACCGTTTCGGTCGAGACGTTTCTTCTTGGCTTGAAGTGTCACGGCCACGACCACCGCGACGACGGCGTGATCGGCCGCGCGCGTCAGCTTCTTTTTCACTGATCGGCGAGGTGTCCAATTCCTGAATTTCGAATTCAACAAAATTCTTGTCTTCAGAGGAAACTTCCTCCTCATCAACGAGATCTTCAGATGTTGACTCTTCGCTTTGTTCCCGCTGCTTGCGGCCACCTCGGCGACGCGGACGACGCCGGCTTCGAGGCTCGTCATCATCGCCAGACGCATCTGCTTCTGCAGCTGGTTCGACTACCGGTTCAAGCTCTTCGGATGCGGTGTCGTCGCCGAAGCCAGCGCTAAAGATCTGAGTCAGAAGATCTGCCTTGTCCTTAGCTGGAGCATTGGCAATCTCTTCAAGTGCCTTCACAGGATCTGCGACGGCACGAGGCGTTGCCTTCTCGATAATTGGAGCCTGCGTCTTCTTGGATTTCGGAGCCTCATCGGAAGCAATCGATCGTGGATCGCTGTCACGGCGATCGGAGATCGGCTCTACCGATTTCATTTCCTCAGTTGATGACTTTTCTTTCTTCTTTCCGCCAGCGATTCCGAACATGTTCGCAAGGAAGTCCCAGTTGCCCGCTTTTGAATCTTTGGGCTGGTTATCATCGCTATCGTCGCCTGCCTTGCTAGAAACGTCGACATCTTCGTCGATTGGTTCGACTTTGCGTTTCTTGTTGCCGCCAAAATAATCGTCAATATTACTCACAGTTTCTCCGTTTCAGCTTCTGGGCTGAAGATGTTTTGTTTTGGGCGCGACATTGTGGGGCGAATTGAAATGGCCGACTCGCGCGAACCCACAGTGTAGGGGATTAGACGGGTTTTCTGAAGGCCACCGGCTGCTTGGGAGCGTACATTCGACGAATTACCGGGCTTTGTGTGAGACTCCCAAAGCGATCCGGCTGGTTGTCCGACCAAATCAAGGCGGCGGAACGCGAACAGGCCTATTCGTTTGCGATTTTACGAGCTGGCTGATCTGTTTGAATTCACTGGCCGATGCCGACTCACACCATTCGAAAATGGCGGCTTCAGTCGTCGTCGTTACGATGCCGTGCATGCTCATTCTGGAAACTGCCGTTTCCCGGTCCATGCTATTTCGTGATCCGATTGCATCGACGGCAACGTGCACATCGAACCCGGATGCAAGAAGGTCGAAGGCCGTTTGGGTCACGCAGACATGAGCCTCGATCCCGCAAAGTAAAACCGTTCGAATTGATTCGTTGATTAGGAAATCCATGATCGAATCGCACTCGCGACAGCTGAACATGGTTTTCTCGGCGACAACGGATGCCTGTGAGACGTCGAGCGATTCGACCGTCGCACCGAGTCCCTTCGGATACTGTTCAGATACCAGCAATGGCACGCCAAGGATTCTTGCCGCATCCATCAGTTGTTTCGACTTGGCAACAACTTGTTCTGCCGAATCGATGGTTGGAATTAATTTCTGTTGGACATCAACCACCAACAGGGCGCTTGAGTTTCGATCGAGTAAATGTGGGCTGCGAAAATTCATGCGTTGTAAACTTTCAGGCCTTCACGAACACAATCCATCGCTTTGCCTAAGTCGGTCTCGTTGAGAACGTATGCGATGCGGACTTCGCTTTTGCCAAGCCCTTCGGTGGCATAGAATCCCGCACCTGGTGCCATCATGACCGTGTTGCCATTATGATCAAACGACTCCAGCATCCAGCGGCAGAAATCCTCCGAATCTTCGACCGGCAATCGCACCATTGCGTAGAAAGCCCCGTTGATGTTTGGGCACGTGACTCCTTCCATTTCGTCCAGCGTCGATTTCAAAAGATCACGCCGCGCCGAATACTCTTTTGAGACGCCTTCGTAAAATGAGTTTGGAAGATCGTAGACGGCAGTCGCGCCGAGTTGGCCGAATGTGGGAGGCGAGAGGCGAGCCTGTGCCATTTTGAGCGTTGTTTGAAAAACTTCTTCGTTTCGAGTTACTAAGCAACCGATTCTTGCACCGCAAGCAGAAAAACGTTTCGAAATGGAATCGATCACAATCACATGCTCTTCCATCCCTTGCAA
>CAYGUE010000275.1:0-3037 GCA_964352885.1 uncultured Pirellulaceae bacterium | reverse complement strand
CTGAGCACGTGACTTTTTTCGCGGCTTGAAAGGAAGGTAAACATCCTCGAGCGATCGGCTTGTGCTCGCTTTGTCGATGGCGACCTTGAGTGCATCCGTCAACCTCCCTTGCGACTCGATCGACTTGAGAACGAATGCTTTTCGTTCAGCGAGAGCCCGAAGGGAAGTCGCTTGTTGCTTAACGGAGAGGATTTGCTCCTCGTCCATCCCGCCCGTTTCGTCCTTACGAAAACGAGTGATGAATGGAATCGTATTTCCTTCACCCAATAGCTCAACGGTTCGTTGAACTTTTTCGGGTGGTAAATTTAAGTCGCGAGCAATTATTGAAATATCAATCATCTTGGGATAACCCATTTGGGGATGATCCAGGGGGTTCGGTTTTCTTTCGAGGGACCTGAACCGCGTCGGAAGGGGTCATGATTTTACCAACAATTCGAGCTATTCGAACAGCCTTTCTTCCACGAACAGAATAATCTGGCAGCAAAAACGTTCGTATCCCAATAAATAACTGAGTGCAGCGGCTTACCCAAAGCACCAGCGGATTAGTAACCTGCCGCTTGTCCGTCCTTGCGTGATTCCGATGCGCCGAAATAAACGTCATTCACTGCGTCGTATCGAATACCCTGGTAACCGCCAAAAGAGCCAACATTTCGTGTCAACTTGTGCTGACGCTTGACGAGTTCACGAAGAACCGCCTGATCAAAGCCGAACTCAAGAGACACCATGCCTCCATCGGTCATTCGCTCGCCCGTCGGTTGCGACGAGCCCGTGTGCAGAATCCTGGGTGCGTCTCCGGCCTCTTGGGTGTTCATATCGAAATCAACGACGTTCATCACAATTTGAACATGGCCTTGAGGTTGTGTCGCTCCACCCATCACTCCAAAACTCAAAAACGGTTTTCCATCTTTGGTCACGAAAGCCGGTATGATGGTGTGAAATGGACGCTTACCGGGAGCGTAAGAATTCGGACGCCCAGGTGTCAGATCAAACAGCTCACCACGATCCTGCAAACAGAAACCCAAACCGTCGGGACACATGCCGGAGCCCATTCCGCGATAGTTGCTTTGAATCAGGGAGACCATGTTTCGATCCTTGTCAGCCACCGTCAAATAGATCGTGTCTCCATCGTTGACACCAACGTCATATCGACTTGCAGCCGATTGCCCGATCAGTTTTCGGCGCTCTGCGGCGTATTCTTTTGAGACCAATCGCTCGACCGGGGTCGAATAAAATTCCATGTCGGCATAAAGCCGCGCACGATCTTCGAATGCCAGTTTCTTTGCTTCGACGAAATAGTGAACGTGTTCCATGCTGCCGTATTTGATTTTTGAGAAGTCGTAACCTTCCAGAACATTCAACATCTGAAGTGCAGCGATACCCTGGCCATTCGGAGGCAGCTCCCAAACGTCGTACCCGCGGTAGTTTGTCGAAACCGGCTCGACCCATTCGCTTTTGTGAGACGCAAGGTCTTCGTAGGAAAGGTAACCGCCATGCTTCTTCATAAAGGCGTCGATCGTTTTAGCAATGGAACCTTTGTAGAATTCGTCTCGGCCCCCAATGGCTAACTTCTCCAGAGTCGCAGCCAACATAGGATTGCGAAAGACCTCACCTTTTAACGGAGCATTACCGTTTGGCAGAAATGTGTCCTCGAAACCAGGGTAGCGTTTCAAGAACGAACTGCGACTCCAGTAGTAAGCGATTAACTCCGAGACGGGAAAGCCTTCTTTCGCATACCGAATCGCAGGCGCCATATTCTCCGCCATCGAAAGTTTGCCGAACTTACCGTGGAGCTCGAACCAACCGTCAACACATCCCGGAACGGAAACCGGAAGCGGACCAAGTGCCGGAATGGATTCGCGATCACCAATCTCCCGTTTCAATTTCTCCAGAGTCAAACTCTTCGGCGAGCGACCGCTCGCGTTAAGCCCATAGAGTTTCTTCTCTTTCTCGATCCAGACGATCGCGAAGAGATCGCCTCCTATTCCGTTACCTGTCGGCTCCATCAGCCCCAGCGTTGCATTGGCAGCGATGGCAGCATCGATTGCATTGCCTCCGGACTTGAGAATGTCGATGGCGACTTGTGTTGCCAGAGGCTGGCTAGTGGCAGCCATCCCGTTGCGAGCAATAATTTCGCTGCGAGTCGCGAAGGGCTTGCCAGTAATCCGATCCTGTGCCGCAAGCGACGGAGTGACAATCGAACAAAACAGCAACATTGTGAACCAGCGCATAAACAATCCTTGATTGTGTCTTCGTTAACCAAACGGAAACTGACGACAGTATTCGTAAACTGCCATCGTCGTCGCCGTCACAACATTGTAGCTGTATGGCAAACCGTAAACCGGAATTTCGATGCAATCGTCAGTCAGCGCCAATTCATCATCCGGAATGCCGTTTCGTTCGTGGCCGATCAACAACGCTGTCTTACGTTCGTACTGGTACTCGAAAAGGCTGTGTGAATCGTCCGTTTGTTCCAAGCCAGCGATTCGAAAGCCATCGGACTTCAGTTGCCGGAGAACTGGCAGCAGTGTGCGCTTGTGAACGATCTCAACCTCCTTAGCGCCGTCGCGAGCGATCTTGAGATCGATCTTCGGATTGCCGGAAGTAATAATCTTCGTGATGCCGGCGCAGGAAACCAACCGCACCATGCGGGAAAGATTGACGTTACTCCGAAGCGCCGGGCAGACGACAACGATTTCTCGCGGACGTTCAAGATCGATGCCTGGCTTGTGTCGAATCTGTTCGGTCATGGGTTTTTCTTGAATTCATGGCGACTGATCGTATGTTTAACGGCCGTTAAACAATTGACTCCAAGTTCTAAATCATTCCGAAGTCCATCAAGTCATTCGCAGTATCGTCACCGGTCGCGTCGGTCGCGGTTGGAGCCGCTTGCTGAAGTCCGACGTACTCGACGCTGGAAGGATCACCGACCAAAAAGAAGATCTCACCCGAGTCGTTGTGCATCAGGAAGCCCGCATCTGCTTCGAGACCGCCGCCAAAACTGTACGGAAAATTGAAGATCGCTCCCGCAGCAAGTTCA
>CAYGUE010000274.1:0-3054 GCA_964352885.1 uncultured Pirellulaceae bacterium | reverse complement strand
CGTCCACATATCCAGGAATGCCCGCCGAAGCCGACGTCTTCAGCAACCCCGGTGCCACCGCATTGAAGCGAACTTCGGAGAACTTTGAAAAGCTCTTCGCTAGGAACGCCAACGAACTATCCAGAGC
The DNA here is from genome assembly GCA_964352885.1 of uncultured Pirellulaceae bacterium. GTDB lineage: Bacteria > Planctomycetota > Planctomycetia > Pirellulales > Pirellulaceae > Mariniblastus. The sequence goes on along the minus strand of CAYGUE010000274.1, from coordinate 2,927 downwards.
TGCCTTTACTGGCGCCATGAAACCGTAGTTTTCGCTGGCCATCGTGGTCGTCGAAATTGAAATCGTTACCACGGAAGCATCCGCCGCGAGCAAGTCCTTAAACGCATTGCAGACCGCGATCAACGAAAAGCACGAGATGTCGAAAGTCCGTAGCAACTGCTGCTTGCCAGTCTCATGAAAAGGCTTGATGCCGCTTTCATCATAAGCCGCGAATGCAATCGAGTGAACCAATCCCACCAGAGGCTCTGGATGATCTTTCGCGATCTGATCTCGAACCGCATTGATCTGTTCTTCAAATTCAACATCGCAAACGTAGACCGGACGATCAGCGAGCAGTTTGGCCGTCGATTCCTTTCGAGCTTCACTGCGAACGACATAGATGACTTTCGCACCATGCTGTTCTAGTGTTTTGCCAATATGCCACGCGACCGATTTCTTATTGGCCACGCCAAAAACGACCACGGATTTTTCGTTGAGCTTTAAAAAGTCCATAGAGCCTATCCTGCTGCTGCGACGGTGCATGTAAACGAGAGACGAGCTGCAACTTTACCGTTTACTTTTGCGACGCCGGTGAGATAAAAAGCCGTCGACACGATGTCGTCGATCTTTACCGACATCTCGATCGAATCTCCGGGCTTGACCATGTTCTTGAATTTGACGTCTGACATTCGCGTCAAAACCGGCACGCCTGTGTGTTCTTTCATTTTCGAGGAAAGCAAAATGGCGCCCGACTGAACCGTGGCTTCGCAAAGAATCACACCGGGCACGATTGGCTGATCTGGATAGTGACCCTGGAAGAAAAACTCGTCTGCCCCAAACGTTTTACGACAAACGATCGAATCTTCTTCCTGACTCACGATCTCATCGACAAGCAGCATCGGAGCGCGGTGTGGAATAGCAGCGTGAATAGCTTTGAGAGACATTGGCAATCAGAGATCAGATATCGGAATGAGAATCTTCGTCGCGACGTTGGCATTGAGCCGCAGTAATTTTGATGAGTCGTGCAGATTGGTCAAAAATCAATCTCAACGCAACTGCAGAATGCCATCGGCCCGACTCCCTACGCAGGCATCGATGCACTGGAAATTTGATTGATCACATCGTTGGCGACGATCACACCATAATTGATCGTACCAAGCCAACCGGACATAATAATCCCGCAGCTACCGGCGTGGTACAGTCCAGTGATCTGTTGGGGGAGCTTTCGGCTCACTGCCAAGCCTTCGAATTTCGTGCCGAACGAAGCACCGCTGATGTGTTTGGTGTAATGTTCAAACGTGATCGGCGTCGCTGCTTCTGCATGTGAAATTCGCTCGCGACAGTTAGGCACGTATTTCTCCAACGCGTCGAAGGTCGTTTCGATCAAATCTTTCTTGCTCACTTCGTACTCTTCCTTGCTCATGTTGTTCCAGTCGGAAAAGTTCGCATTGGTGCTGGAAACAATCAGAGTACGCTCCTTCTTATCCGGACGCGTGTCCGGATAGTAGAACGAGAACGTGCGACTGGTGATGTCGCGACTGAGGAGCATGTCTGTTTGAAATCGCTCCGCCGTGCTGGAGAACAAAAGGTCACCAGTCTCTCGCGGCACCGTGTCGTCCGGGTTCATCGCCATGTAAACCTGAGTGCTTGAGTTATTAAGACGCACTTCCTTCGCATCGTCAACAAATGCCCCATCGAAATGCTCTTCACCCACCATGTCAAAAATAGTTGAACGCAAGTTAGCATTGGAGACGACTGCCTTGCATTTGATCGTGCGGCCATTGACGACGACTGATTCAACCGCATCAACGCTGACGTTGATTTTTTCCACGTCGCAGTTGATTCGAATGTCAGCTCCGTTTGACTTGAGCTCTTTTTCCATCGACTTGATGAGTTTGTCAGTACCACCTTGAAAGACGAACACGCCTTTGGACATGAAGTTGGAGAAAACGATTCCGTAGGTCAATGCGGGATCTTCAAGTGTCGAGCCATTCGCATAAACAATCGGCTCCATCAGCAGTCGCACAACATCTTCGCGACCGGGAAAGAACTCTTCGAAGAGGTCGCGCGTCGTACGATCCTGATCGTCGTAGAAATTCATCCCACGAGCAGTATCGAAAAACCGATCGACCGTTTCTTCCTGAATATCGAATTGGGACGTCAACAAAGTTGTAAAGTCCTTGCGATCGAAGGTTGTCGTCAGCGAGAACATCGGATTGTCGAAGCGTACTCCTTCAAGCTGCACGATTGAGTCCGCAATTTCTTTGGACCAGTATCGACGACAGCTCTTCACCATTCCGTATGGAAAGCCATGCAGCGAGATGTCGAAAATGTGACCGCCGGGGCGCTTGAACCAAGTTGCCAATCCGCCGAGCTTATAATGTTGCTCGAGCAGCAGGACTTTCATGCCGTCACGGGCAAGAATATTGGCGGCGGTGAGTCCGCCCAGACCGCTTCCGATTACGACGACGTCGTATTCATCGGCAGCTCCTTTGAGAAAGTCTTTGGGCATATCAGTGTTGATTGAGGGAAGTTAATTTCAGCAGACCAGAATATGGGAAACCGCGGGAAAACTCAACGACTAACCGCTTGTTGAAACCTGGCGATGGCTTCCAGCCGCAGTCTTTACAGCCAGTTCTTCCGCGTCCTCAGAGAATTGCTTTGCGAATCATCTTCACCGCGCCCATCATCCCGCTAATGGGAATCGTGTGCGGACCTTCGAATTCAGTGAAATCGATGTCAACATCCGCATCAGCAAACAGGTCGCACAGAGAAACCGCATTCTCAAATGGCAGCACGGGATCGAGCGTTCCATGCGATTGGTAAACTGGAAATCTCACTTTGCCGACCAAAGATTCCCATTTGTCTTCGCAGATGAGTGTACCCGACCAGATGACCAACCCGCCAAGCGGCTTACCAAAGGACAGGGCAACGTCTGTCGTCAACAT
>CAYGUE010000273.1:0-3121 GCA_964352885.1 uncultured Pirellulaceae bacterium | reverse complement strand
TCGAGGCAAGAAATGACTATGCCGCAATCGCTTGAGACAACATTTTAACTTGGGGAGGCGGTCCTGAACCAGATTTGGCGTACCAAGGGAAGGGCTTCTCGGACATGCGGAACTCGACAGGGATTTCATTCCAACGTAGCAAAATTGGTTTCGTGCACGTCACCGACGGAACATCCAACACGATTCTTTTGGGTGAAAAGCATCTGATGATCGAGAACTACGAGAACGGACTCGACTTTGGCGACGACCAGAATTTCCTCAGCGGAGACGACTACGACTTGCATCGCTGGACTGCCGATGCACCACGACCGGATAGTCGCAGCGTCCACGACTACACTTCGTTTGGCAGTGCGCATCCGTCAGGTTTAAACATGTCATATGTTGACGGCAGCGTGCAATTCATGAACTACGACGTTTCCAGAGAGGTCTTTCAACTGCTCGGCAACCGCCGCGACGGGCAGGTCGTGCAGCGCTAGATTGGACTTTTGATCAAGTGAATGCCCATTTGGAGACTCTAAATTCCCAACCCCGAAGTCGAAAGCAACTCGCAATCCAGTACGTTGCTAAAAAACAGATCGCCGGCATAGCATCCAACGTCGTATAAAATCCGAACATTAAGTCCACCAGAGATGAGGTGCCAGAAAATCGATAGGCAGCAGACACAAGGCCGTGATGGCCTTGTTGATGACAATTCCTCTACTCAATTGGCGTTCCAAACGAAGCAATCTGGAACAATAATCAACAAAGCATTCGATTTGGCGTGGCAAAACGCAGGTCAAGAAAAAGATCAAGCCGCTCGCTCACGGCTACGAACGCATCCCCTCCACGACAGAGAAAAGCGCCCCAAAACGACACGTCGCAGTCAACAGGATGACACTTGGGGCAAGCTCGCTGCCGCGATCAGTCAACTCGAACTCTGTGAAGCGGAATAGACCCGGAAATCAAGAGCGCGGTAAAACTCGGAACGATCCGTGGCTTCTGACGCAAGAGTGCGGAGCATTCCGAGGTAGCCGACGGGCACCAACAATAACGTCAAAGACCAAATCGCCCCAAAGACAAAGAGGAACATCGTTCGCACAGATCCCGGCGATGCCGCTTCCAATCCACCGACGCCTTCTGCTTTAAGCTGGGCAATTCCAAGCTCTCGAGCGTACTGCGATTCTGTTGTTTTTCGATTGACACGCAGTGTCACCTCTGGGGACTTAACGACGTAAGTTTCGCCTTCAAAAAGGCGGTCAACACGAAGCGTCAACATCAGAAGGTTGCTCGCCGCGAGAAAAACAAGCAGCAGGATCGATAAGTTACGCTTGAATCGACGGCGCTCCAGTTTTTCGATCTTCTCTCGGTTTGAACTGCGACTGCCATCGGCCCGCACCGCGTTGGCTTTCAATTGCTGCTCAATGACTGCAGGGATATTCTCGCTCAAAACGTTCAATACCATGCAAAACAGCAGGAATTCGACGACGGCGATCACGTACCACATCGCGCCGCCGGCAGTGGTTCCCACGGCGATAAGAAAGGTTACGACCAGCAGAGTGGAGATTGAATATTGAAGTGGATTCTTCAGCATCACAAACCTGAAACCGAATCAGCATTAACAAACAGGCTCTGAAATCAGTCAGCCCTTCAAAAAATGATAACCCGAAAGCGTTGTCTGCGAACCAAAATAGGCAAGTCGATGGCAGACTCTTGCGTCCGCAGCATCTTTCTACGCCACGTCCGAGCAACTCAAGTCGGCTCGGAATTAACAAAACCGGCAGGTCGCCGATTTGCGATCTTCTGTTTGGGATCGTAAAAAATCCACTAGACGAAAGGCATGAAGATCGAAAACGAGCACGAACATCGAAGCGCCGTAATATTTAACGTTGCATCGAGCTTAAACTTTCACGCGACAAAAACCGTAGTGAAATCACGATGGAGGCAAACGAGGAACAACTCTCTCGATAAATTTCTCAGAAATGTTTGATTACCCCTTGAGGTGTGCCCGATGATTCGTATACTTCTGCCTCACCGCTGAGAAGCGAAGCATGGAAGACGCAAAGGGTGTTGCCGGTTGACCAAGTTAGGCTCAATCAAATGCACTGCCCACAAATTTTGCCTTTCTTTAAAAATCGGGTTTACTTACGGTTGACAGCAACCGAAAAAGTCATAGAATCCCGATCCCAATCAACTGATTATGGTTGATGGGGACTGCCTTTGAGTTGAAACCGTTCTATCCGTTTGCCGATGCGTTGGCCTCGGAATTCGATCGGCCCTTCAGCTCAAAGGCACTCTCCAACACGTCAGTGAAAAGAGAGTTGACGACCGTATATCGGAAGTCATGATGACCTCGGCTATTGAAGAACATTAGTTCTTCAGTGCCAAGACATCGAATTGATCTTTGACAATTTGTTTGTGAAGTAGATGGCATCTATATGGATGATTCATCAAGGTTCGGACTCCGGTTCTGGCTGAGATGTATCAAACATAAAAACCACTTTTGAGCAGCGCTGCTAACGACTTACTGGTCAAACAGTTTGTTGGAAGCACGTGTCGAAAGATTGAATTAAGAAGAATATCGTATATGTGGCATTGAGCACGATAAACGGTTCGCTTCAGGCTTACTAACTTCGGTTGGTGACTTGGAAAGAATTGGATATTTGTGGTCAAGCTATTAAGGGTGTATGGGGGATGTCTTGGCATTAGAAGGCGATGAAGGGCGTGTAAGTCTGCGATAAGCCCGGGGTAGTTGACAAACCAACATTGATCCCGGGATTCCTGAATTAACGGGTACTGAATTCATAGGTACTTTGTGGCAAACCGTGTGAACTGAAACATCTAAGTAACACGAGGAAGAGAAAGAAAAATCGATTCCGTAAGTAGCGGCGAGCGAAAGCGGAACAGCCCAAACCACGGGGGTTTCCCCTGTGGGGTTGTAGGACTTTACACATGAGAGTTACAAAGCTTTGGTTAACAGAACTGTTTGGAACGGCAGACCATAGAGGGTGAGAGTCCCGTAAGTGAAAACCACAAGCCTCTCGTAGAGCACCTGAGTAGGGCCCGTCACGTGAAACCGGGTCTGAATCAACGGGGACCATCCCGTAAGGCTAAATACTCTCTAATGACCGATAGTGAACTCAGT
>CAYGUE010000272.1:0-3126 GCA_964352885.1 uncultured Pirellulaceae bacterium | reverse complement strand
TTTCAAACCATCGAAACGTACTGTGTAATGCGAAGCCGAATAAGCACGATAACGGCAACGATCACCGGGACGCGGCGATACGTGTAAATTTGAGTGAAGCGGATGATACAATGCGAGGAACGAGCACATCATCCGCGAAACGGACGTCCATAAAACCTAAACCGCGGCTCCGTGTGCATCGTATTGTTATACAGCATTCGATTGATTTGCTGACCATCAAATTAGCGGTTTGGGTTATCGAATGTAAGGGTTCGCATCTGATCGGCAAATTCCATTGGCATTTCAATTCTGCCGGTGGTGAATGGCCCAGCCGTCATTTCAAGTCGACGTGCAATTGTAACGAAGCAGCCTGGAGTAACGGCCGGAGTTTTCACAAAGTAGTCAATGTGAATTCGTCGCCGAAGGAAAACCCGGTCTGTTGTTGATGTTAGATCATGAATTCCTGTTACCGAGTATTCGGAATCAAATTCGGATTTTTGCAGCTCAAGAAGTTCGTGCGGAGCGTTTTTGAGCTGGTCATAGGTAGCAGCTCGCCAAGTCGACATACGCTGATCGAAACCCAGACAAATCGCGATTACCAGCGTCAGAGCCAGTAAAAAGCGGATTGAAACAGATTTGTATTTGGCCATAGGGTCGGATCTGCACAGCCGGCAATGTCAGCATGCTGTCAACGCAAGCTGTATAACGGTCACGATCACCGGGACGCGAGTGAAAATGTGAATTTGAGTGGAGTGGATGGTAAAATGCGAGGAACGAGCATCATCCGCGTAACAAAGTTCCCCACAGCGCCATTCGCGGCTCCGTGTGCATCGTTTTGTTATCCAGTTTCTGAGCGGATCGCGTTCCAATCGAGCGACCTCGCCGATGTTTTGGTTAACAGATCCATTGTTGCGTGGCACCGAGTCAAATGCAAGAACAATCGAATGCATGTCGGCGCGACCCACGTTTCAATTGGCTGGAGATAACCATTCTATTTGACGCACCGCACAAAATGCATGTCGGCGCGGCCCGAGTTTCAATCGAATGGAGGCAGCCATTTTCAATTCATGGTCGCCACAAAATGCAAGTTGGCGCGACGATCGTCGAATCTGTTTGAAACTGCGATCAATTCAAGGCTCGAATCAAAAACCGAACGGGAAATCACAGTTCGCAAATGCATGAAAGCCACATCGGCAGTGTGCACGCTTGATTGCGTCACCATCTGCGAAGCCACACACGCAAACCCACGCTGGATAACGGTTACGATCACCGAGCCGGAACGGAAATACTAAACATTGAAAAACACGCGCAAGTCCGGCTTCGTGTGCATCGTTTTGTTATGTCGCGTTCTCTGTGTGTGTCACGTGGTGTTGGGCCGACGTTTTATTTGAATTAGGGAGTCTACTCAGTATGAGTTTCCCAATCAACGTCTCGATGGGCAAGGCAATCGCAATTATGAAAGCAGAAACGGGTATTTGCCAAATGATGTTTGTTCCGTTCTCGATAACGTCAATTATGACTGTTGTTGATATCACCCAAAGATAAAAGATCGCTGTAAATATGATCGCCGGTTTTGTTGTTCTGATTCCATTAAATCCGACTCTGCAATAGTGCATCCAAAGCAAGGTTGGAAACCACGAAATGAAAAGTGCGGTAGGGTACGCAAGTTTTCCGAGAAACGGCATGATTGCGGTTAGCATTCCGGCAAACACGGATCCGATGACGATCAGGATCAGGGCAAACATCGCATCAACCAACCATTGAAGCGGATGTTCGTTTGCCGAACGTCTTCTTGTCGGTATTCGTTCTTGCCACAGTTTGCCAAGCATAGCGATTCCTATGATCCTTGAGCGACATAACGTCCCGCATCACCTGGCCGGGAAGGTTGATTGTCCATTGCCAAAACGCTTGCAAGCCCGGCTCAGGTGCATGCGATGGTTAGCTCGCTTGATGAAGTTAGCGTGTTGGGGTGACGTCGTCGATGTCTTGCGATTTCTCGCGATCCAGAGGAATGCGGACGACACCCTTGGCGTCGAAGTCGAGTTTCTTGAAGTCGATCTGCCGCACGCGACGGTTGTGCATCGTGTGATACTGTAAGACTAGGTTCTTGGTGTCATAGACGGTTGTCCAAATCGTAGAACTACGCATCCCCTCTGGATCCGATTCCCCAGACCCTTCGGCCGACGCACCGACGGAAAGGTTAAAGTTGTCTAGAATGCGGAACATTTCATACATCGTTTCTTCGCCATCTGGGGTCTCGCGTGCGGTCGCCGCATAGGAAGCCGCCCGCAAGAATCGGGAGGGGGAAGAAAGGTCTCCAGGAATACCGAACAGCCGGTTTCCGCCGCCGAACTTTAACGATTTTAGGTTCTCCACCTTCCGATGAGGAAGTGGCGTGTCCAAGTTGGTGTAGTTGAGCAGGTTCCCGATGTGCCAATCATAGTTTGGGCCGTTCGTGACGACGCCCAGCGGTGCCTCATGGATCGTCGCAACCCCGTTGGTAAATTCAAGCACGAACGCCGAACCGTTCCGATCCGTGATAATCATGTGCAATGGTGGTACGCCACCAATTTCCTTGACGACGCTGCCGCAAATTGTCACTTCTGCCAAGGCCTTCCGCGCATCCTCAGAGCTAGCGCAGCTGGATAACACGAACGGACAAACCGCAAGGATATCCAACGTCCTTGAAGCGTTGGCCGCGTCATACTTTGGGTACTCCGTAAACCCTTCGTGGTAGAAATAGTTAACGCACAACCCCTGCTCATTCATGCCGTCGATCAGATAGTCCTTCTCCACCACATCAATGCCAACGGCGCCGTACTTAGTCGTCCAAGCCAGTCCCTGCTGACCGTCTGGTGTCGAGCTTTGCAACGCATACCCTCGGGGTACGATGACAACCCGCGAGCGAAGGTCAAACGTCCCCCATTCCTGAGTCCTGCCGAACACGACTGCACCATCCTTCGCCCTGAGAGTCAAGCCGGTGCAGGCGTAAAGCGGATGAACGAGTAAATGGATCGTCGCGAAACAAGCCAGAGTCAGACAGTTTTTCTTGATGAACTTTTGCATTTCGAAGACCCATAAAAGATGAGAGCTAACGGTTACGATCACCGAGCCGGAACGGAAATCATTGCTTCAATTTGCACGCGC
>CAYGUE010000271.1:0-3308 GCA_964352885.1 uncultured Pirellulaceae bacterium | reverse complement strand
GCGTCGCATAAGTCCGATCACAACAGGCGGCCTGTTCATCATCAAAAGCAAACGCACTCGACGCGGACGTCGCCGATAGAAGAACAGTTGAAGCAGCCGTAGTCTTCAGGAATTCGCGACGTCGCATGGTAGTCTCCAAAACGGAATCAAAATGGTTGAGATGGTGCTGTGATTGTAACGAATTGTGAGTTTGCCGCATCCAACTCAAAACGAATCTGAATTTCAGGTAAAATGATTTCTTAGATTGGACCGTTAATTCCAAAGAGAGCCCAATGAACCAGCCGTTTATCTACACTTCGATCTTTCTTGTTATTTTCGTTTGCCAATCTGCTATCAACGTCTATGCAAACGATCTGCCAGTCGCCAAGCCAAATATCGTCTTCATCCTTGCAGACGATTTGGGATACGGAGAGCTTGGCTGTTACGGACAGGATAAAATTAAAACACCGAATCTGGATCGGCTTGCGAAACAAGGCGTCCGGTTTACTCAGCATTACACCGGTGCACCCGTTTGTGCGCCGGCTCGATGTGTTTTGATGACGGGCCAACATTTGGCACACGCCGAAATCCGGGGCAATCGCGATTCAGGAAATGGTCGAATTTATCCCGGACAATGGCCAATCACTGATCAGGCGGTGACGATCGCAGAAGTACTCAAGGGAGCCGGCTACACGACCGGCGCGTTTGGGAAGTGGGGACTGGGCCCTTCCAACACAAGCGGCTCGCCAATGAAGCAAGGGTTCGATCGCTTTTATGGTTACAACTGCCAGCGCAACGCCCACAGTTTTTATCCTCCCTTTCTCGATAGCGATGAGAAAGAAGTCAGAGTGAACGGTTTTCCAATCCCCGGCCACCATCGTCAACCCAAAGGGGAAGTGCTTGCTGAATCCTATCGAGCCAAACAGTACGCGCCGGACCTGATTCTCCAAGAGTCATTGAAATTTCTCGACGAAAACAAAGAGAAACCCTTCTTTCTCTACCTCCCCTTTGTTGAGCCTCATGTTGCCATGCAACCACCACAAGCGTGGCTTGATCGGTATCCAAAGGAATGGGACGAGGAGCATGGAGCCTACCGAGGCCAGAACGGCTACTTGCCACACCCCCGTCCGCGTGCAGCCTACGCGTCCATGATTTCGGATCTTGATGAACACGTGGGTACGATACTCGACCGACTTGAGAAACATGGCCTGACGGAAAACACAATCGTGATTTTCACTTCAGACAACGGCCCAACGCACGGTGGGAAAGACCCCAACTTTCACATTGGCGGCGCGGCTTGTACATTCTTCAATTCAAATGATGGCATGAAAGGCTACAAAGGAAGCTGCTACGAAGGCGGAATCCGAATACCGTGCATTGTCCGTTGGCCAGGCAAAACCAAACCGGATACGACTTGCGAAACGCCATCTTATTTCCCCGATTGGTTTCCAACACTGACCGAAGTTGGCGGCGGAAGGAAACCCGATGGCCAACAGCTTGATGGCATCAATTTGGCAAGCGTCTTACGTGGGAATACAGCACCAAAGAGAACCGATCCGATGATTTGGGAGTTCGCTGGCTACGGAGGGATTGTTGCGATTCGCGATGGCAAGTGGAAAGCCGTTCGCACGAAAACAAAGCAGAAAAAGAAGCCTGGCAAATGGGAACTATACGACTTGGATAAAGATCGCAACGAAACGACTGACATCGCGAGTGGGCATCCAGAAGTCGTAGCGCGGCTCGAGAAAGCGTTCTTAAAAACGCGGACCGTGGAGCCCGATTTTCCGCTGCCGCTCTACGATTCGAAACCACGTTGACATGCAGCTGCTACTGCGGGAGCGGCTCCAGCCAGATCTTGAATCGGTACGATCTTCGGCTTGCAGATTCCTGACTCGCCGGACTGAGATGAGCAACGTCTTCTTCAGACTAGATCAACAAGACGACTCGCGAACACGGCTCTGTAATGGTTGACCACGGTGAATCGCCCAGTTGAGCAGGGCCTTTGTAGTTCTTCCAAGTATTCGATCCAACTGTATGCAGCAATTGAGAAGGAAATTCTCTTTGATGACTTCATTTTCAGTACCGCGGAGGTAATCGGGCGACGACTGGAAGCCGTCACTACAATGAATGCAAACGATTGCGGCTGGAAGCCACAACCACGACATGATGGCTGCAAAGTTCGGAGCAACCTTCTCAATACGAACCGAGCCAACTCGCATCACCACGCGGATCATTGCGGCTCCTAAATCCCTACGTCAACAGCACCTGCAAGTCTTCTGCCGTGAGACTGCGAATCATGGACTCGTCACCGCGGAGAATGCTGTCTGCCAGTTCGCGTTTGGAATCCTGTAAAGCGATAATTTTCTCCTCCACCGTGTCGCGACATATCATTCGATAAGCAACACCGGATTCCGCTGGCCAATACGATGAGCCCGATCGATGGCCTGGGCCTCAACTGCCGGATTCCACCAAGGATCGAGCAGGAACACATAGTCCGCCGCCGTCAGGTTCAAACCGCTACCGCCCGCTTTGAGGCTGATCAGAAACGTCGAAATCGAATCGTCATTCTGGAACCGATCAACGCAGCCTGCTCGGTCGCGAGTCTTTCCGTCGAGATATTCATACACGATGCCCGCTGAATCAAACTGCTGCTTAACGAGAGCAAGCAACTTGGTGAACTGACTGAACACCAAAACTTTATGACCCTCGGAAACGACTTCGGCGATCTGCTGCTGCATCAATTCCAGCTTCGCGCCGGCGGACGCAGCGGCGTCGACAAGCCGTGGATCACAAGCCACCTGTCGCAATCGCAGCAAGGCCTCCAACACATATATCTTGGACTTGTTTATTCCCTCGGTTTCAATCCGTTTGGACAGCTTGATGCGATAGTACTCTTTCAATTCTTTGTACTTCTTCTCCTGCGCCGGCAACATATCACAGAACAGTGTTTGTTCCGTCTTCTCCGGCAGGTCCTGTAAAACCTGTTCTTTGGTTCGCCTTAACAGGTAGGGCTGCAGCGCATTGGAAAGCGATTTGAGAGTCTCGGCTCGTTCTTCTTCATTGTTTTTCTTTTGACGCGTCAAGCGGGCAAAATTTGAAGAAGCACCCAACATGCCCGGATTGAGGAAATCAAACAACGACCAAAGTTCGCCTAAATGATTTTCAATGGGCGTACCCGTCATTGCCAAACGGTGATCCGCCCGCAGTAACCGACTGGCTTTGGCACACTGCGTGTTCGAGTTCTTGATGGCTTGCGATTCGTCGAGGATTGCGTAATCGAACTCAATCTTCGACAGTTCGGCGATGTCTTTTTGCATCGTCCCGTAAGT
>CAYGUE010000270.1:0-3335 GCA_964352885.1 uncultured Pirellulaceae bacterium | reverse complement strand
CTACTGTAGAACGCCTGAGCTTCTGGAAGATCCTCATAACGACCAGTACGCAAGCTGGCTCCGTTGCCGCCTTCAAAATACGGCCAACCAAAGTTCGAGCCAGCTGGTCCCGAGTTGACTTCTTCCCACTGAGTCCAGCCAACATCGCCGATGTAGAGCTCACCTGTTGCCGAATCAACTGTCATGCGAAACGGGTTTCGCAAACCGTAGTGGTAGACCTTCGAGCGGTTCGCATTTGCGTCGCCGTTGAAGAACGGATTGTCCGAAACGCCCTGTCCCGTGATCGGGTCAATGCGAAGCACTTTGCCTGAAAGGTTGTCAATGTCCTGAACGCGGACGGTTCGAGGATCAACACGATTGTAAGACGTGCCATCGCCAATCGAAACGAACAGGTTACCGTCAATGCCAAACGCAAGTGCACCTACCGTGTGTGATTCGCTATCGCTCGCAATGAAGTCGCGAAGGTTGGTTCCATCTGCGAGGATTCCTGCAGGCGGCTCTGTGAAGTCATTCGTACTATTCGCGAACGCATTGAAGTTGTTCCAAGTGCTGTTGGTGCCGAGCAGAACAACTTCGCTACCGGCGATGGCGGTCCGATACTGATCGCTTGCGTCAGCAGTGACTCGAATCAGTCGACCCGCGCGATTCCCACGTTGGTCGGGACCCGCCAAGCTGTCTCCCGTGTTGTTGTAGACCTCGGGTGGATCGTAGGTGAAAAGTAGATACACGTATGGGTTGTTTTCAAAGTCTGGATGAACTGCGATATCCAGCAAGCCGCGATCGCGAGTATTGTTTACTTGGCTCGAAATGTCAACGAAAGGAGTCGACAGTTGTTGACCATCGCGAACGAGTTGAACAACGCCGCTTTTCTGCGACACAAACATGTTGCGGCCGTCGGGAGAGAACGCGATCGCCGTCGGTTGTGCGATTCCGCTGACGATGGTTTCGCTGATCAAGTCGGCACCCGTGTTCGACGGTGCATCGGCAGCGTACAGTTGGCTCGTTGGCACGACTTCGAAATCTTGGCTAACACTCGACCAGCGCAATCTCATTTCCGCGGCGCCGCCGTTTTCGTAAAATTCAAGTCGAATGTCGTATCGGACACCAGCCTGCAGGAAGATGGAGCCGGTGTGGTCGGTGGCCGCGTGATCGTTCCACTGATCGATGACCAGTTGACCATCGACGTAAAGTCGCACGCCGTCATCGCTTCGAGTGTTGAACGTATAAGTTTCGCTGTAACGAGATTCGATTTCACCCGTCCAGCGGACAGAGTACGTGTCGTTTCCGATTCGACTATCCGGAGAACCAGCAGCCCAATTGAAATTGACAACTGGGTCGATGCGGGTAAATCTCCGGTTCGTCAAGTTCTGATTGTCGAAGTATTCGGCCTGTAGTCCGTCGCCAGTACCTTGAATTGAGTCGTTGTCATCGATCGTGATCAAGGCGGTTCGAGGCGCTAACAAGGTTCCTTCGCCAACCAAATTGTCGATCGCAAAACTGAACTGCTCATCAATCTCGACGGTATTGTCGTCACTGATCGGAATCGAAATCGTTTTCTCGGTTTCGCCATCGACGAATGTTACGACTCCGCTGCGAGCTGAATAATCCTGACCTGCCGTTGCGGTGTCGTTGCCAGTCAGGTAGTTCAGGCTTACGGTTCCGTCTGAGCCAACCGTTCGAACGATTTTGACTTGAACCTGCCCTGCGCCTTCGCTGACGGTGTACTGGCTGCTTTCAATCGAGAAGTTTCCTCCATTGATCGGAGCCGAATCGGATGAGTATTGGAAATAGCCATTCGAGTGGAGAGTTTCTCCACGTCCAAAACCAGGCGTGATTCCATCAGCCGTCAGCCAAGTGCCTGTCGAGAATACTTCGACCGCTTCCGATTGGAATTGTGTCCCTCCGACAAAGATATTATCAACAACCAAGTTTCGGTCGATGCCATTGGCGGGGTCGTAGACGTCATTCAGGAAGACAACTCGAATCTGGTCCGCAGTTACATCGCTGTTGGTATTGAAAACGTACGACTGGAGATTGGTCGAAACATTGTCGAATGTCTGTACCGTATTGCCGTCGATCTGAATTGCAAAAGACTCGGCCCCCGTGGTGCCACGAGCGTTCACCGTAATTTGCGTTCCCTGAGTATCGGTGTTAGCAAACTGAAAGTAGCCCTCTGCGTGAAGGTATTCGTTACGACGGTTGCCGGGTTGAATACCGTCCGTTGGGAGCCAGGTTCCTGTTGAGAAAACGTTCGGGTCTTCCGTTTCGTAGCGTACACCGTCGATCACAATCGCATCGATACGGATGTTCTCATCGATGCCATCTTCCGGGGCGTAAATGTCGTCAACAAAGTTGATGCGAACCTGTCCCGGTGTGATGTCGTTTTCAGTGGTGTAATTGAACGTGACGAACTGACCGTCATAGGCGTTCCCGCCAACGTTATTCCATGACTGTACAACATCGTTGTCGATTTGCAGCTGCATCGTTTCCGTGTTCTCGACACCTGCAGCAATGATCTGCACCGACGACAGCATTTGGCGATCTTCGAGGCGTTCGATGTAAAGCGTTTCAGGTTCGCTTGAGGGGGTGCTTTGATCAGTGGCGAATCGGCGGCGGCTAAACGATGACATGGATACACGGCAATTGGCTAAGGTTCGAGGAGAATCCATCACGGACTATAACCAAGTACCACCCAAATTCAATGTTTTGAGACCGGATCTAGCGGGGATCCATAAAGATCAACGCATGGTTGATCTCGATATTGGCCTGACTGCCGAGATCGGCCTCTGGGGCTTGCCGTCCAGCTCGGGAATTGTGCTTTAGGCTACCCTCTGTGTCGAAGTTGAGCTGCCGGTTTCCTTTTGAATTCGGCTCAGCGAGGCGGACTGCAACCGTTAGCTTTCCGTTCGCTTCATCTTCGTAGCGGAGGATGAACAATCCGTGCTCAACTTTTGATTCAACCTTCAAATTGGCTTGATCAAGCAATCCACAGGTTCGCATTTGTTTTCGCAAACAGATCAGTTCGTGATACCAGTTTCGCATTTCGGTATCACCTTCAGCGTGAGGGCGAAGCGTCGACTTTCGGAACGACTCAGGGTCCAACGGTGAAAGCCCGCCAAGCTTCTCATTCAGTTCCGGAAATTCAGAAGCTCGGCCTTTTTCGACACCCTCACGAACCCATGGATCTTTGAAGTCCACAAAAAATAGAAACGGATCATCTGATGCAAATTCTTCTCCCATGAAGATCATTGGGATCGCCGGATAGAGTAGGTAGATGGCTGCCGACGCCATCTGGAATTCACGGGAGGCAAGCTGATGAATGCGATGGCCAAGTG
>CAYGUE010000269.1:0-3371 GCA_964352885.1 uncultured Pirellulaceae bacterium | reverse complement strand
CCTTTTTGAGCGTGAGACCGAGTCAGAGTTTTAACAACAGATGGGACATCCCCTACTGACTTTGTGGTAGGTCTTCCTCCAGCGGGATTTGATCCAGACTACCCATATCCAATCCAAGTTGCGGTTCCTGTAGTCGGTCTTCCGCCAGGGACAGTGGTTGGCGTCGGAGTCAGTCTTGACGGTAGCGGGATAATACATACAACGGAGCTGGCTATTCCCGGAGTAGGCCCACCACCAGCTGGTGGTGGACCACCCCCTCCACCACCAGTCGGTGGCACTGGGACTTAGAGATTAACAAAAAAAGCGGTGCCGACTATTTTCAGCGGCACCGCTATTGATTTAGTCCTCTACGGAAAAAGATCTGTTCAATGATTATCCTCAAGTTCGTTGTTGTTTGGTTGTCGCTTGTCGTACAAGAAACGGTACCGGAATATGAACGACAAAACACGTTGGTAGCTATAGGTTCAAATGATTTTGAAGCTGACGGATCTCCAAGTTGGGAGAGAGTTTTAATTCTTGAAGCTTGGAACAAGGACAGTAATCTTACAGCCGACGAACGAGAGAATATCAAATCGTTTGTTCTGGACCAACAGAGAATAAAACTTGCGGCTGTGCGGGAAATAAATCGAACCACGCCCGGCAACGTAGCGGCGTTAATGATTGTAGAATCCGAGTGTAATGCTGCCATCAGACGAAGTGCTTGCGAGGTTATTGGCGAAGAAATCGTTACTAAGTTAGGGCGGGAGACTTTTCAGCGACACTTTGAATCGCACCCCGCGGGTGAAACTCTTCTTTATCCGAAATTCATCGATGAACTAAGTTTAAGTGAAAAGCAACAAGTTGATATTAAGGCTTTCGTTCGGAATCAGAGAGATAAAATGCAGGTCGCGACCCATCGGATCCTGCAACAAGAAATGGTGGATCTACTCGACCTATTTACTCCTGTTCAGCGAGAGAAGATCAAGCTTGCCTTGGATTGGGAACAGTTTATGCAACTTGCTCCGCTCTCAAGAAGCCTGCTGCAAATTCAGAAAACAAGGCAGTATGCTCCTTCTGTGCAATGTTCTGGAATTAAGAACAACCACGTTGATGTTGTTTTTTTTGCAAGACAAGAACGAATTCAAGATCATCTTGAACTTACTGTCCAGCAGGAACAAGAGCTTCGAACACTGTTAAACACTTCAAGAAAACTGGACGATCGGCAATCGAATCCAGATTCCTATGAGGATGGTATTCTTGCTGTACTCTTGCCTGTGCAAGTTGAAACCCTAAAACGAGAATCACTTTGGATCTTGATGCGGCATGTCAGTCCATTGAACGTCCTTCTGTTGGATGACATCAAAGACTCTCTGATGATTTCCAGTTCGGAAGAATCAGATTTGGTCAGGAAATACCAGCAGTTAGTTGACGAGACGGACGAAAAGCTTGGGAAGCTGAAACAAAATTTGCGGAACGAATTGCTTGGAATATTGACTGGTCGGCAACGGGCGTTGCTTGAGTCAAAGCTTGCTACGCCGCTTGTTAATGAGACGTGATGGTCTTACTGGTCCTAACGGTTTCGTTTATCCGTAACGTAAAATGTACGCCGGACTGTTGTCCACGTCTTCAACGCCGCGGATGTATCGCAAGGTCGTCCGCGGATCTTTATGTCCGAGCCAGTGCTGGATGTCGACGAGCGGAACCTTGGCTCGATGAGCTTCGGTCGCTGCCGTCACGCGAAGTGAATGCACGCTGATGGCGTCATCGATGCCAACTACTTCTTCACTCGCTTTTGAATGCTACGAATAGTCATGGGTTGGCGAATCGCCCGTATCAAACTGCGTCGGCTTCATCGTTTGATGTGAGTTAGTAAGTCCCATCGAAGTTTCACTCCGAACGCACGAAGCGAAAACCCAAAAATGGTCGGTCTATTGGACCTGAGCAGTATAGCGGCCTTGCGTTCTGCAGTCGGTTGATGTGGCTTCAGCAAGTTCTGAAAACGCCAAACTGCACGCGGAGAATCAAGGGGCTGCGGATTTCCCGTGACAAAAAAGATGTTCGCTGTTGCATATTAACTAACGCTAATATAAGCTGATGCTAAACACAAAAAGCCATCGGATGGTTTGGGTTGATAAAGCGAAGCTCAAAATTAGAACCGGAGACACTTGAAGTGGATTACAGAAACGCCTTTGGAATCGAATATCGTGTCGTCAAGGACGCGGAGTATCAGGGTCAACAGGTGCGTGTCGTTAGCGGGGCTCGCACCTATGATGCTGAGATTGAGGAGTTGTGGGACGCGGTCACCAACGCCGAACGCATTCCCCGTTGGTTCGCACCGATTACCGGAGAATTGAAGTTGGGTGGTCGTTATCAGTTGAAAGGCAACGCAGGAGGCGAGATTACTCGCTGTGACGCCCCGACAGCTTTGGACATCACGTGGGAATGCGGCGGCAACGTTAGTTGGGTGACTGTGCGGCTTGAGTCTGTCAATGATGGCATTCGCTTAACCTTAGAGCATCTCATGGGCAAGGACAAAGCGAGTGAGGAACACTGGAAAAAGTATGGTCCAGGAGCGACGGGTGTCGGCTGGGAGTTTGGATTCTTGGGTCTGGGACTTTATTTGAAGAGCGGAGAACCGGTTGTTGAAAGCGAGACCAACGCTTGGGCTGCGACTCCGGATGGAAAGTCGTTCATCAAGAAGTCTGCCAGAGAATGGGGAGAGGTCCACATCCGCGCCGGGGAAGACCGAGCTATTGCCGAGTCGATGGCTGCAGAAACCGCTGCGTTTTATCGTGGCGAGTAACATCAACATTAAGAGCGTGGGACCTATGCAGGCATTTGCAATTTTAAGCGACCCCGTGCGGCGGCGAATCCTCGAAGACTTGTGTGTTCAGGAGCTGTCCTCTGGTGAGGTCGTTGCCACTGTTGGTGAAGAGTTTGGCATCTCGCAGTCAGCAATCTCCCAACATCTCAAGGTGCTCCGAGAAAACAGATTCGCGAACGTGCGTGTCGACGGTGCACGGCGTATTTATTCGCTGGAGCCGCGTGGTCTACAGGACATTGACCAATGGCTGGCACCGTTTAGACAATTCTGGCAGCCCAAGTTTGAAGCGTTAGCGAAAGAGGTGGAACGTGGAAAGAAGAAAAAGAAACGAAAAAAGAATAAATGAATTCAAATCTTTTCAAGGCGTTGTGACTAGCTTCCCCAGTTAACTCGGGTCGGAGTGACACACTTCGCAGAGTCGGAATCCCTTGAAGACGCGTCGCCTTCATCGATTGAAGCAGCGAGCCGGTCGGTTTTGCCAATCCAAATTACGTTCCTTTTTTCGCTCCACCGCAGCAGTTCCCATATTTCAGCCGGAATATCGCCTGTTCAGTCCCAAAAACTCATC
>CAYGUE010000268.1:0-3415 GCA_964352885.1 uncultured Pirellulaceae bacterium | reverse complement strand
CAACAACACCATCGATCTACGCGCTCAATCATGGCACCGACGGCATCAATGCGATCGTACTTGGGTCTGTTTACCGAGGCACAACGTATCCAGCGGAGTACCAAGGGAGCATTTTCATCAATGATCTTGGCCAAGGACTGGTTCGTGCGGTGCAGTTGGATACCAATGGACAAGCGACGACTGTGCGAACGTTCACGACGGGCGCCCGGATCGTTGTGAACATGGTTCAGGGTCCTGACGGAAACATGTACTACGTCGATCTGGACGACGGCACAATTGGACGCTGGGTATTCAACTAGCTGCGGCGCATGAGTGCTGGGGATCGTTCTCGCCGCGCAGGCGTCGGCTGAATGTCGCCAAGCCTGCCTCAGATGGTTCAACGGCAAGCCGCAGGCGACGGCGCCTCATGCAAACGCAGTCGCCTGCGGCTTGCCGTTAAACGAATTATGCGAACGACATAAAGGCCGTCGTTACGAATCACTCGGCTTTCAGCTGGAAGCAAGCGACCTTATTCTTGCCGCGAACAATCAGCTTACCGCTAGCCACAACTGGCGCTGACCAACACGGAGAACGAAACGTCACGTCGCCTTTATAAGCAGTCACTCGCTCAAACTTGTCTGGCGTGGCGAGAGCGAGAAACAGTTCTCCTTTTTCCGTCATCACAATCAGATGGCCATCGCAAAACGTGACCGATGATCTACCGAGACGAGGCACCGACCAACGAACTTCGCCAGTCAGGAAATCGACGCAGGTAAGATCAGCGCTGGCAAGTCGCTCACCATCGCAGCCGTAAAGAAATCCGTCATGCAACACTGGAGTGTTCCAATGCGGAGCCATCGACTTGTCTCGCTTGCCGTCGTCGCTCCAAACAATTTTCGTGTCCCAAGACTTGTTGACTTCGAGTAGCACGCCGCCTTTTTGGTAGGTCTCGCCAATAAAGATACGGTTCCCCGAAACGACCGGCGTGCTCGCGTTCACGCTCTCCAACTTCCTCGCACGCCATTTGAATGAGAAAAGCAGGGATCCGTCCTGTGGCCGGAAGCCCAGCAGATTTTCCCGCATCCACGCGAGTGCTACTTTCTGGCCATGCATTTCGACAATCCGCAGCGATGTGTAGCTTGCAAGATCGTCGCCCATACGATAAACCTCTTCACCTGTTTTTCGATTGAAGGCAACGATCGCGGAACCGTTGGGCTTCACAAGATTCAGCTTGCCGGGCGGAATCTTCTTTGACTCCTCCGGACTACCCCCAACCATCGCCAGTATCATATCCTCATAAATTATTGGGCTGCTGGAAACGCCGAAAAAGTTCTGAATAACGCCGAACCTTTCAATCGTGTTAGTCTCCCATATCAAATCGCCAGTTTCCGCATTGAGACAACACAGGATTCCTTCGACACCGTAAACGTAAACCCGCCCGTTGTGGATCAGTGGACTCGTTCGCGGTCCGGAGTCATATCCATACAGATCCCTGTAGGAAGACGGGGCCGTGAAAGTCCAAACGATATCGGCGTTATCCATATCAATACAGCGAAGTCTGGCAACGTTTCCCTTATCGCCATCCGTGACATCGAAGTGAAAATATTTTCCACCCGAAACAGACCCGATGGCATACCCTTCGTCGACCGGCAGCGTCCAATTCAACTTGAGTTTTCCTTCTGACCAATCCGTCAGAATTCCGGTTTCAGAGGAGATGCTGTTTCTATTGGGACCCAAAAACTGAGCCCATTCCGATTCGGTGGCTTGTCCAAAAGTGGGCGGTGCCAACAATGACACCGTTTGCATCGCGAATGTCGAGATGCCAACGCCAACAAGAATTTTGAGTTTCCACATGTTAAAGATCACTCCGGGCATTCAGATTCCACTAACTGAGTTCAGGTTTAGCTATGTGCGTTCACCAGGACCGGGCGGCCAAAACGTTAACAAAGTGAACACGAAGGTTATTTTGAAGTGGGACGTAATTAATACTACCCACCTTCCAGACGCCGTGAAGTTGCGATTCAAGAAGAAATTCGCACGTCGGATCTCAAAAGTAGGCGATCTGATCGTCATGAGCCACCGTTTCCGGGATCAAGGACGTAATGTCGCCGATTGCCTTTCGAAATTGCGTGAGATGATTGAATCGGTACGGAAAGCTCCAACGGTTCGAAAAAAGACCAAGCCAACGAAAGGTTCCAAGTTACGGCGTCTTGATTTGAAAAAGAAAAAGTCATCGGTAAAAAAGGGCAGGCGGACCCCGCGATTGGACGACTAGCTGAAATAGCGACATTCTGGCAATAATCCGGAATGGTTCTCTTCGCGTGGGAGGCAAAAATCTGCCGAATCGCTAAAATCCATCAAGTGATATGACGACTTAATTGGACGGGCTTGTACGAAAGGCAACCAAACCGAACGCGAGCGCAACACGTATCCGAGACTGGATGGTTCCGCACTCAATTTGGCAATCGACTATGGACAAAGAACAAGATATTGACGAACTGCTGAAACACTGGCCGTTTGATCCTTTTGCGATCAACGTCCGCATGCTCGAATCGCGGCAGCGACAGGTTTTGCAGATGCGGGTCGATATGGGAGTTCTCCAGCTCGAAACCGAGGGTCGCCCCGATGGCACAACGCCACATGGTGCAACGACGTACTACGATTTCCTCAAAGCCAAGTCCATCGAGGCTGACGAGTTTTCGTTGGACGAGCAAAACTGCTTGGAGGTTGACCGTGAATTTGTTCAGTTTTACCATCGTCGCGTTTGCTGGTTGCAACTGAAGAAGTTCCGCAACGCTGTTGCCGATGCAGATCACACACTGGGCCTGATGGACTTCTGCAAAAGTTTCTCAACCGACGACGATTGGACAAACAATCATGAGCAGTACCGCCCGTTCGTGATCTATCATCGAACTCAAGCTGCGGCTCTGGCGTGGCTTGAGGGTGATGAAGAAGTAGACACCGACCGCGCGATTCAGGAAGTCAATGACGGACTCGAACGCATGCGGAAACTGTTTATCGAATACGAAGCCGAAGAGCAGTACGAAGAAGACGATCTGGTCATTCGCTTGATCGAATTCCGTGAAGGGGTTCGTGAAAAATATGAAATTGGTTTAACGCTTCAAGAACAACTGGACAAAGCCGTTGAGAACGAGGACTACGAGAAGGCAGCCGAACTTCGTGATCAACTAGATTCGCAAGAATAGATTTAGTTCTTCGTTTAACGTCTAGCCGTCGTCGTATTAAAGCCGTCGTGGACGTTGAATCAGTATAGTCATGCCTGCCTCCTATTGATTAACGGCAATACGCAGGCGACCGTGCCTCATGCAAACGCAATCGCCTACGACGGCTAGACGTTAAACGACAAATTGCGATCGGGCACTTAACCGGAATTATTCACGACGACGGGCGTCCAGTAGGCGATTTTGAACGATTC
>CAYGUE010000267.1:0-3543 GCA_964352885.1 uncultured Pirellulaceae bacterium | reverse complement strand
CTGGTTCAGCTGGGACAGGAAGTACGATTGCAATTCGAAGGTTGGCCAGCAGTTCAATTTCCGGGATGGCCATCGGTCGCGGTCGGAACATTCAGCGGCCGGGTCGCGACCGTCGATTCGACGGACAATGGCAAAGGACAGTTCCGAATTCTGGTTACTCCCTACGAAGACGAACCTTGGCCAACAGACCGATATTTGCGACAGGGCGTTCGAGCCAACGGATGGGTGATGCTGCGAAAGGTTTCCCTTGGCTACGAATTATGGCGACAATTGAACGGATTCCCAGTGATCGTATCGGACGAAGAGCCGAAGTCGAAAGACGAGAAATCGAAGGTGCCGAAACTGCCAAAGTAACGCAGGCACTCTGCTCGCTGGCGATGCTGGCCGTTGCATTTTTATCAATGGTTGGCTGCCAAACCGGCAACCATGCAATCAAACTGCGTCCAACGTTTACTGCTGCTTCCGTTAATAAAGCCTTGGTCGATAGCTCCTTAATCACAACCGCCCGCGGCAAGAAATACCTGACTGAGACTGCGTCAACGAACTCAGCGAATTCAAGGGAACGAGACGACAAACCGACGATTGGCCTTGTCAGTCTTCAGGAGTCTGAAGATCAACCTCCGATGCCCGAAATCGATCTGAATTCAAATACCGCGGACGATTCTCCTAACTCAGTAACAAACGAACGTTTGACAAACGAAAGCCTGACGCTGGAACTTGTCCTGAATCGCGTTGCCGAATGCTACCCCGAGATTGAAATCGCGATTGGCGAAATTGAATCGGCTGAAGGAAAAACGATTGCTTCATGGGGCGAGTTCGACACGTACTTCTCCGCTCACAGCATCTCCCAACCGGTTGGCTTTTACCAAACGTATCGCAATGGCGTCGGTGTTAGTCAGCCGTTGTTTAGCGGCGGCGAAGTCTACGGTGGCTATCGAATCGGCGACGGAAATTTCGAGCCTTGGTATGGCGAACGCGAAACCAATGAAGGCGGAGAATTGAAAGCGGGATTCTCCGTACCGCTGCTGAAAGATCGAGCCATCGATAAACGACGGACCGCCGTTCGCAAAGCACAATTGAATCAAGATCAGCTTCAAGCCAACGTTGAGACGCGCCTTTTATTGTTCGAGCGATTTGCAACTCTGGCATATTGGGACTGGGTCGCTTCTGGCCAAGTCGTCAAGATCCAGGAACAATTAATCGAGCTCGCTCGAACGAGAATCGACCAGATCGACGAACGTATCGAGAAGGGTGACCTCGCGAAGATCTTCAAGATCGATAACGATCGCTTTATCGCAAAACGAAAGAACGACCTTATAAAAGCAGAGCGGAATCTGGTGAAAGCCGCGATCAAATTGTCGTTGTTCTTCCGCGACGAAAGTTGTCGGCCGGTGATCCCTGAAATCGGTCTGTTGCCACGCAGTTTCCCAATGACTGGCTCCATTATCGACGGTCGCATGGAAACCGACATCGCAACAGCGCTCTCAAACCGTCCTGAGCTGATCGAATTGCGAGCATTCCGTGAAGAAGCTTGCGTGAGCATGCAATACGCAAACAACCTGCTGCTGCCCAAATTGGATGTCAAGGGGTTTGCGGGGCAGGACGTTGGCGGTCAAACCAGCTCCAAGGGCGACAAGACTCCGTTCGAACTACAGCTGGGCGTGTTCGCGGAAGTTCCAATTCAGCGTCGCGAGGGAGCTGGAAAGATTCAGGTCGCTCAAGGAAAGATCGCTCAGATCGACGCCAAGTATCGTTACGTTTCTGACAAGATTCGTGCTGAGATTCAGGATGCCGCGTCGGCTGTCAATGCGGCCGCTGATCAAATCGTCCAATCTGAAGAAACTGTTCGGCTCAATCAAGAGTCACTCAGATTGGGGGAATTGTTGTTCAGAGAGGGAGACATCGACCTGCTCGCATTGAACATCTACGAAACGTCCGTCGCCAACGCAAAGCTTGAGCTATTGGAGGCGCAGTACAAGTACTTCGCAAGCATCGCCATCTACGAAACGATCTCGCGTAGCCGAGCATTCGAGAACGTCAGCCAGTAGGTTTGACGACAAAATGCGACTCAATGTCTTGGGCATCGATCTCTGGCGCCAGGATGGTAAACTGGGACCATGAAAAGTCGCTCCAAAAAATCAACGCGTTTCATCCTGCTGACGTTTGTTTTACTGTCCCTGCCGCTGCAAACCGGCTGCAAGGAAAAAGTGGCGAAGTCACCGCAACCACTCAAAGCAAGCGTTCCCGCAGAGGACACCTCGGGCGTGAGCGCGGTTAAATCTGCTCCAACACCGGTTGAGTACGTCGAGGTCGACATGGGAAGTGTCTTGCCGCCGATGAAGGTTCCAGTAGACAATCCGATAACGCCAGAGAAGATCGCGCTCGGAAAGAAACTGTTCTTCGACACCGCACTTTCCGTGGACCGTTCCATGTCGTGTGCGACTTGTCACGATCCTGAACTGGGATGGGGCAACGGACAAAAAATCGCGGAAGGGGCCGGCGGGGTTCGAGGAAAACGCAACGTATTGTCGATCCTGAATGTAGGATTCTACGACAAACACCTGTTCTGGGACGGGAGAGTCAAGACGCTTGAGCAACAGGCCCTCATTCCGGTCTTCGAGGCGACTGAGATGGGAATGAAATCCGAAGAACAGCTACTCGAACGCATCAACAGCGACGAAGAATACAAAACTTGTTTCGCAGAAGCGTTCGACGATGGAGTCACGGCAGTCAATGTCGCCAGAGCATTGGCTACGTTTCAACGGACGATCTACGTGAAAGAGATTCCTTACGATCGCTATTTGGCAGGCGACAAAACGGCGATGTCTGAGTCAGCCATTCGCGGTGCAAGAGTGTTTTCCAACAGGCGGAAGGCCAACTGTGCCAGTTGTCATCCAGCGCCAATGTTTACCGATCAAGACCCTTACAACGTCGGCATCGGCATGGATCAAGCCGAACCTGATTGGGGTTTTCACCACACCAAAGGATGGGCATTTTGGGGCAAGTTCCGATCGCCATCGCTTCGGGGAATCGATCAAACTGCTCCCTACATGCACGACGGCTCATTGGCGACACTTGAAGAAGTCGTGGACTACTACGATCGAGGCGGCATCTCACACGAATATACGGATAACGCAATCACAAACGTAGGACTCACACGAATGTCAGAACGGGACAAGAAAGATTTGGTCACGTTCCTTCGCGAAGGATTACGCGAGATCAAAGACGGCGAGTAGCGGACCTCACGCTGCCTGTACCGAATCGGCATCAGTTGTGAAACGTTTCCATAGTCGAGAATGATTCCGCTCCGCCGGCCCCCAAAGCCAGAAGCATCGGCCCCGTGCCAGTTATCGATCGTTGCAGAACATCTTTGCTGAAGCGACTACAGGGAACATCGGGTCCATGAGGAACGGTTCTTAGCAAATCATAATCCGCTGCGTGAGCAAGGGATCGTCCCTAGCGTACCCGCGCAAGGGAATCATAAACCATCTGCTGCGGAAAGTTTCCCAATCGCCAATGCGATTGCATCGGCAATCCCTCGCT
>CAYGUE010000266.1:0-3723 GCA_964352885.1 uncultured Pirellulaceae bacterium | reverse complement strand
AGATACCGTTAAGTACTATTGATCCGACAACAGGCAAATCCCTTTGAAGCTCCGGTCGATGTGACCGAGGCAGGTTAATTGGACCCGTCCCGGTTTTCGTCGGCAACGGTTTTCGTCGGCAACGAGTTTCCCGGTCATCGAACGTATCAACGTGTCGATGTACTCGCCATTTGCAAGCCGTCTGACTCGATCCGGCGACTCGCAGTTGGTGGCAAACTGGTCACGCACCTTCGTTTCAACTTCTACCAATCGTTCGTGACTGAATGTCGTGAGCCGATGCTGCACGGCTCGGGGATGTCAAACCGAGCATCGGTTTGGAGGTCTACATGCAACCGTTGAGCCAGTGGCTCCAGACGTTTGATTCCTTGCGGCCCATCGTAAACGCAGAAGTACCAGTGATAACCCCAGATACAGGCCGGGAAACCATCCACCGTGATATCATCGATCAGTTGGAAAAGGGCGTTCAACCCTTTTTCTCACACCACAAGCGAACACTCCCATCCCTACAAGCAACAAGATTGTTGACGATGGTTCTGGCACAGCGACAGTAAATCTTCCGCTTAACGGACCGGATGGCGCAATATCGACTCGGAGACTGCCCCCCCCGACCAAGTTGAGATCGAACACGCCACCACCATGTACACCCACCGGGGTGCCCGCCAACGACGTTCCGGCAACCGGTACGTTTTGGTCAATATCACTTCCGACATTCCACACAGATGAACCAACGCCCCATGTTTGGGTGCTAATAGATGGATCAACAAACAGCAGATTTTTGCTGCTCGGATTATCGGCGACGTACAGGCGTAAAGGATCATCGCCTCCCACCCAATCAAAGGTGCCCTCGTCAGCAATAACAAAAGAAAGTGAAAGTGGCTTGAAAATCCCAACAGGTCCACCCGCGCTCGTCGCGTTGTCAATGTCACCAATTGCGATGAATGTTCGATCAGCTCCAAGAGAATTCCCATTCAGTACAGTCGATGCACTGAAGGTTCCGGTAATTTCAAATCCAACGATGTCTGCGGTTGCGAAATTCACACTCGAGATCGCAATAACTAATGCAAGAAGAATACGTTTCACGGACCAATTCCTAAAGTGAATGAATACAACACACCATTTCGGAACTCTACGCCTGAAATATCGCTTGATGTCTAGATTTCAAGATTTTGTTCAAATTTAGTGTTCTTGAGCCCGGATTATTCATGAACGATCGAAATCGACCTCCCGCTGACATCTTTCCATAGTGAAAAATGCTGGATTTCCTGCAATTCTGTGGCTTCACCTTCGTGCGACCAATTGGGTGAAGCATATTCAGCGTTGAAAACGTTCGAATTCACTGGCATTTGCTGCATGAAGAATTGCTTGCATTCATGTGTTCATGAATAATCCGGGTTGAGGAAGTCTTCAAGCGGCAGATTCCTGCATGATTCCGTCTTGGAAGGAACGTCCTTCGTTGACGAGTCTGATCTTCTCGTAGCTGCGTAAACGCCTCCATTTCTTCGCAGCGGATTGGGCGAGCTTGAACATCATGGCCAAACTTGAAACATAGCGTGACGACAAAGACGCAGGTGGTCATGTTGTTGCCGTTGATGAAGAAGTAGTGATGCCGACGAATCAGACATTAACCTCGGACAACCTTCGCCTGCTTGAAGAGATCAACGCTGACACCTCCGCCAAAAAAGCACGAGAGTTGCGTGACGAAGAAGCTGAGTTACGGCTTGAAATCGAGCGTTGCAGCCGTGGCCGGAACGAAACTATCGACATCGCAGTGAAAGCGTTTGAACTTTCGCAAACCCTTCTTGCTAAGTGGGTTACGGCTGATTACGCCACCAAACGTCGAATCCTTGAAATCATCTGTTTGAACTGCACTCTTGTTGACGTACCTATGCGCCACAATGAGAAAGCCCTTTGACCTGTTGGCTAAAGGGCTTGTTTGGAAAGATAGTCGGGCAATTGGATTTGAACTGTTCTGAAGAAACGTTCGTTTTCTCGAGTTTTTCTATTCTAACCCTTGCAAGCGAGAACTCCAATTTCCCGCTACCGTGGAACTCATCGCCGAAATCAACGTGCGTGAAACTGGCGAATCAACCGAATGGTAACTGGAAACAACCGCGTGACTGGGAACGGCCCCAGCGATTGCGTGACGCGGGTTGCATTCACAACATCTACTGGCATTTGGGCTAAAACAGGCCTTCAAAGGCAATTTGCGAAATGCCGGCTATTCATGGGTGAAAGTTCACGTGACTCACTTGGGGTGGGTCACGTCGTTCCGAGCCTTTTGAGCACTTCGAGCCCTTTTGAAGCGAGATTGGCGCGGGGGTGAGTCACGCGATTTTGAAATAGAGAGGATCCGCGGGGTGACAAAATCCCGCGAGGGGTTGCGCAAAAAACAAGCCCGACAGTTGGTGACTGTCGGGCCTGAATTTCGTCGAGCCGGGTTTTACCTCGGCTCTGTATGGAGGCGGCGGCCGAGACTTACAACGGGGCTAGTGGATTTTGGTTTAAGCGGATGTGATTACCGCGAACAACCGCACCAGGCTTTGAAAACGAGTTGATTGCGTCATTGAAACACACGCCGTTTGGAACGAAGCGACGCGATAGATTCCACCACTGCCGAAAAACGCTGCGAAGCAATAATGGCGTCCGCGGGTTAAATTTCCAGTGGACGTGACCGAAGCCCAAAAGGTAAAATGAATAGTGGTATTTCCAATGTGGAACCCGCGGCGTTTCGGCAAATCCATGTTGGACGATTAACGGCAATGCGAAATCGAGCAGGAGAAATAATGAGTACTGGTATCCCACAAGATATGGAGCCGTTCGTGCAGCGAATGGTTGCTGGACGAAGGTTTTTGAGTGAACAAGATGTGGTTACCGAAGGCCTGCGTATGCTACAGGCTCGTGAGACATTGCGCGAAGAAGTGGCGAAAGGATTTGCGAGTCTCGATTCAGGAAAAGGCGTTCAAGCCGAGCAAGTTTATTCCAGAGCGGAAAAGCGAATTGCGGAAATCGAACGTGGGGAACGATAGTGGCAGACGTCATTTACGCACCTGAGGCAGATGACGATCTCGAAGCGATTGTGGAATACATTGCACGGGACAAGCCAAGGGCCGCCCGGGAGTGGCTGTTGAAGATTCGTGAGACGTGTGAAACACTTGCCGCCCAGACGGCGCTCGGGGAGGGACGCAAAGGTTTTGGTGTTGCCGGGTGCCGGTCATTTAGCGTTGGACAATACATCGTGTACTTCCGGCCAATTGACGGTGGCATCGAAGTCTCACGCGTGATTCATGGAAGTCGAGACATGTAAAAATATCCAAGGAGTCCATGGGACCCGTTTTTTCGACGCTCGTCCCGTGGGGTCAATATACTCGGCTCGCGTTTGGAGCCGAACGAAAACCGCGATCTCCATAGCTGATGGGGCAGATTTTCAACCAAGATCATGAGGCGTGATGAGCTCGAGTGGTCAAAATACTCAGTCAAACCGAAAAAGCAAAAAACAAACGGCTTGAATTGCCGAATGCTTGGATTAAACTCGGCCGGTCGCATTCCGCAGCACGATCGCCAAATCTGATACAACCGGCGAACAACGATGATACCGGCCATCATTCGATCGGCATTTTGATTGGGCGACGTTTCTGAAATCACACTGGGATGTGATGACAACGCGTTGCATCAGGCCAATCTGGATTGCATTTCTTCGCTCAAGATGGTCCGCGAATGTCTTGA
>CAYGUE010000265.1:0-3726 GCA_964352885.1 uncultured Pirellulaceae bacterium | reverse complement strand
ATTGCATGGAGTTTCGATTCACTCGCTGGCGCTTCGGGCTTGTATTGAAACGCTCAGCGTTTTCGGTTTTCAATGGTTATTTCCAGATAGAATCCAAATTTTCAGGCAAAGTGTGCAACTTCAAAACTTACGCGTCGGGGTATCATTCATGTAGATCCATGCTATTCAATTTTTGCCCGTCCCACTACGGTACTGTCGCGATTCAAGTTTGACTTGTCCGCCAAGATCGCGATTCTTCCGGTTGAGGCTTTTGCAGCGCATCATATGCCCGGATTATTCACGAGGCGTGGGCGGGACTTTGCGAATGGATTTGTTTCTCAGGCTGTAAACTATTTCTGTCGAAGCCGAAAATTCACCGGTTGCGTGAAGTTTCATCAAATCAATTTGTTCGCTTTCGCACCGAAAAGATAGCTGAGAATTCAGTTGCCTGCCTGTCGTCGTGAATAATTCCGGTTAAGATGCGGCCTCTCGCGATCGAGCCCCCAATTTTCGGGGCATGTTAATCAACTTTGGCGCCTCGTGAACTATCCGGGACAAAGAGTCAATGAGTGAACTTTTCCACGAATGTGGTGTTGCGGCGATCTATCATCTGCCTGACGGCGAAGCCAGTGAACTCTGCCCCGGTTCGAACCCCGACCAAGCGTCTTCGCTGATTGTTCGCATGTTGCTGGACATGCAGAACCGAGGGCAGCTTTCGGCAGGCATCACGCGATTCAACACGCAGGCCGAAAACCGTCAACTGCTGGACACGTATCGAGACATCGGCAGCGTGCAGGAAGTCTTTCGACTATCGCACAAAGCCAAAGCTCAAAACTTAATGAGCAAGTATGCAGGCCCCGTTGCGATCGGACACGTGCGATATGCCACCTGCGGCGCCGACGACAAAAGTTACGCTCAGCCTTTTGAAAACCACAACTTCAATCAACGTTGCTGGTTTTCGTTTGCCTTCAATGGGCAGCTGGCGAATTTCAACGAACTGGCGGCGGAACTGCTCAAAGAACCGGACAATCACCTAGTCCGCAATTCAGATACTGAAATGCTGATGCATGAGTTTTCCAAACAGCTGATGCAGGATTCGCAGATTTCGCTGGTCGACATGATCCGAAATGTATCGCAGCGACTCGATGGAGCGTGGTCGTTGGCTTACGTGAATGCGAAAGGCGAAATGCTGATCGCGCGCGACCCGTTGGGCGTCAAGCCAATGTGCTATGCCGTGAAAGGGACACTGTTTGCGGCAGCCAGTGAAAGCGTCGCGCTGGTCAATTTAGGCTTTGACCGCAGCGAAATTGAATCGCTCAAACCCGGTCATGCGATCACGATCGTGGACGGCAAGATCGAGATCACCCAATTCGCAGACAATCCGGGACAGGCTCACTGTTTTTTCGAATGGATTTATTTCGCCAACGTCGCCAGTCGACTTGATGATCGTGGCGTTTATCTGACACGTACGGAACTCGGCCGTGAACTGGCTGATCTGGAACGCGAAAAGTGGAAACTGTTCGAAGTTGATGAAGACACGATCGTCGTTCCGGTTCCTGACACTTCGAAAGCCGCCGCTGATTCGATGGCTTTTCATATGAAGATTCCATCTCGGGAAGGACTGATCCGAAATCGCTACAGCGGTCGAACGTTTATTGAATCGTCGCAGGAAACGCGCGCTCATAAGGCCAAAATCAAGTACACGCCACTGCGTGAGGTCATGGAAGGCAAACGCGTTGTGCTGGTCGAGGATTCCATCGTTCGTTCAACAACCATGAAAGCGCTGTTGCAACGAATTCGCGATGAGGGCGGTGCACGAGAGATTCACGTTCGTGTGGCCTGTCCGCCGATCATGGCTCCGTGCTATTACGGCATCGACATGTCAACCATTCGCCAGTTGTTCGCGCCGAAGTTTTGCCCGCCGGGCGAAGACGTAACCGACGCCATGCAGGATGACATGGCGAAGAAGCTTGGCTGTGAATCGCTGCGATACTTGCCGATTGAATCAATCGCTCGCGCAATCGGCATTCCTGCAGATGGGCTTTGCCAAGCATGTCTGACGGGCGAGTACCCAACGCCGATGGGTCAAAAGCTATATCAGATCGACAAAGACAATTTCCTGAATGATCGGGAAGAAACTAACATTTTTTCCGGCCGCGCTTTTGATGTTAATACATCGTAGCAAAATTCGGATTCCATCTGGAAATAACCACTGAAAACCAAAAACGCAAAGCGTTCAATACAAGCCCGAAGCGCAAGCGAGTGAATCGAAAAGCAATGCAATTATTCACTCGCTTGCGCTCTTGAGCTTCGGGCTTGTATTAGTACAACTTCAAAACTTGCGCTTTTTGAAGTTGCACTCCTTGCCTAAATTTTCAGATTCCATCTGGAAATAATCATTGAAAAACCAAAAACGCAAAGCGTTCAATACAAGCCCGAAGCGCAAGCGAGTGAGTCGAAAAGCCATGCAATGATTCACTCGCTGGCGCTCATGAGCTTCGGGCTTGTATTAGTACAACCGCCTGTCGTCGTGAATCATTGCAGTTAACAAAACAGCACAGAGGAAACATGAACTCATTTCATTACGCATTCAAAGTCAACGACATCGAATCAACACGACAGTTCTATATCGATGTCCTCGGATGCGAAGCAGGTCGATTCACTGAGACCTGGATCGATTTCAATTTCTTTGGGCATCAACTTTCGGCGCACGTGAGCAGCGATCGCCCGGCTCTGGACTACTGTGGCGTCGTCGATGGAGTCAACGTCCCGATTCCACATTTTGGCTGTCTGCTCTCACCCGAGCAATTCGAAGACGCTGAAAAACGGCTTTGTGAAGCGGAGGTCTCGTTCATCGTTAAACCACAGACCAGATATAGGGGAAAGAAAGGTCAGCAGAAAACGATGTTCGTGCTCGACCCAAGCGGCAATCCACTTGAGTTCAAGTCGTTCGCGAATGAACAAGAAGTGTTCGCAAGCTAATGCCCGAATCGTACGGCGTTAATTTTTACTGAACCCAATGCCCATGGTTTCAATCGCCAACGGGTTGTCGATGTATTCGCCGTAACATTTGCTGCACAGATCGAACGTTTTTTCATTGGCTGAACCGTCCGAACTTTCATCGTCACCGTCAGCGAATTCGTCGAGCATCTGTTCGAGTTTTTCGAGACTGGCATCGTCAAGTTGCCCGTTCTCGCGGTCTCCCATCGCAAGTTGCACTTCAATTCGAACCACGTAGCGAATTTGGTCACGTGCGTTGATCGTCTTGTTACATCGATCGCAAGAATAATGAATCATTGGGTCCTTCCTCGGACAGACGGGTTTCCTGCTTTCCATTGGAAGAAATTCAAACTCGGGATGCAAGGAAATTTCGATTTTTTTTTGAGAGACTTTAGCGATAGAAATCTACTTGCCGTGAACCATTCGATCTTCAGATAAGCGACGCTGATTGCAAATCGTCAAAAACCGGAATTTTTCACGACGACAGGCAGGCAAGGAAATTCTCAGGTATTTTTGGGAGCGACATAGATTCAATCGCTCCATCAATTCCGATCGTGATGCTCTACGTTTTCTCGATTGCAAGCGGATTCGTTCAAGCCGGTTTCAAACTGCGATACAAAAGTCGCTCGGTCTGTCCCAGACCGTGAAAATCAGGATTCGCGAGTCTGGGACAGACTCGCCTACCGGGTTTGAAAAGTCGCTCGGTCTGTCCCAGACCGTGAAAATCAGGATTCGCGAGTCTGGGAC
>CAYGUE010000264.1:0-3795 GCA_964352885.1 uncultured Pirellulaceae bacterium | reverse complement strand
CAACGTGGGGGACGTTAGAGGCATCTAGCTGATCAGCTGATGTCACCAGACTTCGAGCTCCCCGAATTGTGGCCAATCCGGCTACTGTAATTTCAACACGTAACTTTCACGCCCAGTACCGAAACCGGTTCGAGCTCGATCGCTATTCCGCGGATCATGTCATCTGCCGTACAATCGCGGCGATGACTTCCTGATCACGAAAGAGCCGATGAACGTTGAGCCAATTTCGGAGCAGCCAAAAAAGGGCTGCGGCGTGGTAATCGGGCTGATCTTCGGTGGCGTTTTTTTTCTCGCCGGGCTGATCTTCTTCTATTTCTCTGCACTCAACCCGATTTTAAAAACTCAAGGCTCATCCGACTGGGCAGAAACGCCATGCGAGATCGTTACCAGTGCTGTTGACGTGAAACATGACGACGGCGGAAAAATCTATCGCCCCCGCGTCGAATTCGAATATACCGTCGACAATAAAATCCACCTGTCCGAAACGTATGACTTCACAGAGCTGAATCGAAGCCAAGACCGATGCAGAGAGATCGTCGCCGCCAATCCCGTTGGCATGCAAACCAGTTGCTTCTTCAATCCGGACAATCACGAAGATGCCGTCATCGAACGAAAGTATGACTTTTCCCTGTTTGGATTCATTTTCCCTTTGGTCTTTTCGCTGATCGGTCTCGCCATCATGCTGGGACCGATTTTTTGCAAAGGCAGCAAGTCCAGCGCCATTTCAGGATCAACCAACGCGTCCACCGCAAAGCCCGGCCCTGGACTCGCCGTGTCGAGTTACGCCAGCGATGGATCGAATTTGACCACCACGTCCCACCCAGGCGACATCGAAGACATACGTTGGGACGAACCCCAGAAGCTAAAGCCTTCGCAAGCGCGAATGACGACGTTTTTGCTGACCCTCTGCGTTGGAATATTCTGGAACGG
The DNA here is from genome assembly GCA_964352885.1 of uncultured Pirellulaceae bacterium. Classification (GTDB taxonomy): domain Bacteria; phylum Planctomycetota; class Planctomycetia; order Pirellulales; family Pirellulaceae; genus Mariniblastus. The sequence continues at coordinate 2,865 of CAYGUE010000264.1, read as the reverse complement.
GATCGTCAGCTTTTTCGTTTACGCCATCGTCACCGATGGACCACAAGGTGGCTTCGCCATTCTTCCGTTGCTGTTCATAACTCCTTTCATCTTAATTGGCTTCGCGATCGCAGTGGGAGCCCTGTATGCCTTCGCAGCGATCTTCAACCCGACCGTCGAGTTGGCTCTTTCCACCGGCGCCATCGAACGCGGAGGCACCGTCGATGTGGCTTGGCAATTGGCCGGCCGAACCTCCAGCGTCAAGTCGCTTAAAGTAACCGTTGAAGGCGAAGAATCGGCAACTTACCGCCGCGGAACCGACACGATTACCGCCACGAACATATTCTGCACGATCCCAATCGCTGCAGTCACCGACGCGCAAGATATAGAATTCGGCAGCGAAACAGTAGCGATACCGGGCAACACGATGCATACGTTTACCGCCGACCGAAACAAGATCTCTTGGCGAATCGTCGTCCATGGCGACATACCCTTCTGGCCAGACATCAAGGAAACTTACGAATTCCGAGTCAAACCATGATCAAGATTGAACTGGTAAATCCTGAGCCCACTTTCGCTCCCGCGGAAACCATCGCAGGAATCGTCGCGTGGAGCGAGGCCGAAGGCACTTCCATGGAGGTTCGTCTGATCTGGTACACCGTTGGGAAAGGGGACCGCGACTTCGAGCTCGTTGCGGCTCACAAAGTAGCTGCATTTGGACCGTCTGGAAGTGAAAACTTCGAATTCATCGCTCCTTCGCGGCCACAAAGTTTTTCCGGAAAGCACATTTCGCTTCAATGGGCAGTTGAAGCGATTATTTTCCCTGACAAGTCTGCCGAGCGAATCACGCTGGCGATTTCAAAAACGGGCAAAGAAGTTGTGTTATTTTCATCTCCTGAAGAAGGCCTAGGATGAACCTTAAAGACAAAACGACGTTGCGACGCGTCTCCGCAAAAGACAACCCATTTGCCGTTCATAAAACAGGTGCGATCCCTTTCGACTTTCAGGAAACGCCGTTCGCGAACATGAAGGCGTTCGCAATGCACACCAATTCATACAACTTTCACGGCGCGATTCTCGGACGACATGGCAACGGTAAAACGACGCTACTCTGCGATCTGAATTCGTGGATCTCTGATCAAGACATCGATTCTGAGCTCGTGTTTCTGCCTCGCGAAAGAGACCTTCAACGGCTCGCAATCGAAACCACGGTCCGCCGCGGTCAAAGCGGAGCCATCGTCCTAGTCGACGGACTCGAGCGACTTCCATTTCTGTCTCGGCAACGATTGCTGCACCACTCCAAATCGTTCTCCGGCTTCATCGCGACGACGCATCGCTCAAGTCGCTTGCGCACCTTGATTCACTGTCGCACGACGCAGCAGAATTTAATGGCGGTTTTGGAATCTCTTCAGCTATCCCAACCCGACATCGTCGCGGCGGCCGAAACGCTGTTCTCAAAGCATCGCGGCAACATTCGGTTTGTTCTGCGAGAGCTCTATGACCAGTACGCAGACGGTAAAGTCGGTCGATGACCTTCTGCCGAACAGGCGACAATTGCGAGAGATCGTTCATGACACCATGTTCCTCTTGTAGTTTTCCCAAAACTCGCTTCCCAGCAGTTTCCCTGTCGTCTGAGCAAGGAGTTTCTGATCATCAAAAGCTGGCCTCGGTGACGCAATCGAACGCGTTGCCAAACTGAATGATTCTCGATCTCAGGTTGAAGGTTCTGTGGAAATCGACGAAAAGGCCGAGCAATCGACCAACCTCAAGTAGACAGTATCTCTCTGTTCATCACTCCTAACGGTACTGCGGCGACTTCGCCGAGGTGCCGTTTTTTGTGTTCACTCGTCATACAAAAGTCACCATGGCCAGATGCGAATTGTGATACCAGAGCTGTACGACCAGTTCGCGGACGATAGAATCGGGTCACAGGCGGAATTACCTTTGAATCTTTGGGGATGGTTGCGATGAAGTTTTTGATGTTTGTTTTTCTTGTGGCGATCACCTCGACCAACCTCACGGCCCAGGACTGGCCGCAATGGAACGGACCAGAACGTGACGGCACGGTTCCGCAGCAGAACCTGATGACAGCCGTTCCAGCCGAGGTTCTCACGGCACTTTGGCGGCAACCTGTGTCCTTTGGCTACGCCGGCCCCGTTGTTGCCGACGGGAAAGTGTTCGTGCTGGACTACGACAAAAAGTCGGGGGACATCATTAACAATCCCGGCAAGCGTGATGAGTTGACCGGTAACGAGCGTGTCCGATGCTACTCCGCCAACAAAGGAGAACTGCTTTGGGAATACGCCTACGATCGTCCATACTCGGTTTCATTCGGAGGCGGTCCTCGCGCCACGCCCAGCTTCCATAATGGAAAACTTTATGTGCTTGGCAGCGAAGGCGATTTGACTTGCCTGGATGCCAACTCGGGCGACAAAGTTTGGAATCGTCAGTTCAGTGAGCAGTACGGTGCGACGACGCCGATCTGGGGGCACGCTGCTTCACCCTTGGTTCATGGCGACATGCTTGTTTGCATGGTCGGAGGCAAGGACAGCATGGTCGTTGCGTTTGATCTGGCAACCGGCGACGAGCGCTGGCGTGCACTCGGCGGAAAGGATGCCGGCTACTGCCCGCCTACCATTATCAACCACGCCGGCGTCCAGCAGCTTATCGTTTGGGATCCGGAAAACATCAGCAGCCTTAATCCTGTCGACGGAACGGTCTATTGGCAGCAGCCTCTCAAGCCTGATTACGGCATGTCAATCTTGCCGCCGATCAAGGAAGGCAACCTGCTTTTCACCAGCGGTGAAGGCAGCAAGTCCGTCATGTTGAAGCTGGACGATTCCAAACCTACCGCCGAAGTTCTCTGGACCGGCACACCACGAACTG
>CAYGUE010000263.1:0-3826 GCA_964352885.1 uncultured Pirellulaceae bacterium | reverse complement strand
CAGATCGCATTTCATTCATTAATGTGTGGGTGCTCTTGTTAGGTGGCGGATAACGCCTACGATAACCGAGTGGCGGGATTAAATTCTCCATCCCAAAGCCGCGAAAATCCGCCGCTTCGGTTCATCGTTTTGTTATCCCGCGTTTTTTGAGTCATGAAGTTCACACAAGCGGTGTATTGTATCCCAGTCAAGGATGCGCCGGAGTAATTTCCAGTGAGAAACAGCAGTGTAAGCAAGACGGACGTGCCAAGCAACGATGCCTGCAAATAGGATTAGTACGATTGCGATTAGGGTAGCCTTTAGTGAGAGAGTGGGGCCACCCGGTGGGATCCATGCAATCGCGACCAACAAAGGAAGAAGAATGAAGGCCCAGTTTTTCAGGTGTGGGATGTAAAACTGGAATGCAAATAATGGCGTGGGAGTGGTGTCTTCGCTGAGCATGTAGATGCGTAGGGATTCGCGTTCGAAGTCAGTTATTTCATCATCTGGCATTAGTTTGTAATTATCGTTTGGTGTTGAGCCATGGCAGTTGTGTTAGCGGGATAACGTCCGCGATCACCGAGCCGGAACGATAGACTCGCAAGCAGAAAAATCCGCACGCAAGCCCGGCTTCGCGTGCATCGCATTGTTATTCGCGTTTTGCTGTTAGTGGAGGATGCCCCGGTCAAGCAAGTCCTGCCGCGTTACCGATTCGCCACCGGAAATTGTCAACAGGGCGCGCAACTCAGCTGGGGTAATAGAATCCGTAATAGTATAAGCCAGGCCGTCGGCAAAGCATACATTGACGCCATCTGGATGTTTGCTCGCCAACTCCCCATTGGCAATACGATCAATCACAAATTTCATTGAATCGAATTGGATATCTCGGGGTTCAGTCCAAATTGAACTGCTTGATAGCGTTTCTACTACAAGGATTGTGTTTTCCGGCCCATCGGTTACCTCAGCAAGGGCAACTGAACGATTAAGAGGGAAGGCGGTTTCGTTGCCAACAACTACAACATAATTTGTTTGAATCTTTGAATCTGATGGGCAACGCCAAAACCAATGGGGACACGAATTTAAAACAACTTTCCGAGGATTGCCTCCACCTTTGTCGGTTGCAACTACTTGGCTCCCATCATATAGGCGGGCATTCTGCGGTGAGTCCCATCCGAAATTCGGATCATAGAATTGTTGTGCCGATTCCAGAAATGGATTTACAAGCGGTCGCCAACTCGCAAAAGGTGTTCCTTTCGAGGATTCTTCAATGCCAATGGGAAGATGGCCATGAGCCGATTCATAATTGAGCATTCCGAGCCCCAGTTGTCGGATTGTATTTTTGCAGGTTGCCCTCCGACCGGCCTCGCGAACTTGCTGAATCGCGGGGACGGCCATCGCCAACAATGCACCGAGACCTATAAAGCACCCGAGCATTGTTTTTAGTCCGAATCTTGGCATCTGATTTCTTGTGAGCGAATAACGTTACCAATCACCCGGCGGCGACGAGAGATTGTCCAATTGAAAACGCCCGACTTCGCCGCTCGGGTGCATTGGATTGTTATCCCGCGTTTGGACGATTCAATTTTCCGGTTCAATCGCGAGTACGATAAAGCCAGAACGGTTGGTTCCTTTCTCGGAGAAGGAAGCCTGCATGCGTTCCCGATTATCGCCATCCCAAAAATTGACCACGAGTTCAACAGATGAACTCGGAGGAATTTCATACATTTCCTTGCCAGTTCCGCACCAATCCCATCCAGCCATCTGCCAGCCATCAGCAACGAATATTTCCTGAAACAGCTGGATATTCTCAGGGCCTGCTGAGAAGTACTGAAGCGTAGTCGAGCCAATGTTTTTCACTATGACCCGGGTTTCAGTATCACCGTATGACGTGGATGTAATTGACGGCTGATTTTGTAAGGGCTCGGCACCATGGGAAAATCGTTCTTTCCAATTCTTAGCAATTGGCACATCGGTTTCGTCACCATCAGGCTTCGAGTTCTCTACTTGCATCTCAGGCGATTCAGTCGATGGCGAATTCTCTACTTGCATCTCAGGCGATTCAGTCGATGGCGAAGTCTGCGTTTGCGCTCGATGGCACCCGGAAAAAAGCAAAACAACGGAAAGTAGTGTGATGTATTTCATTGAGTGGGATAACGCCCGCGTTAACCGAGGCGTGTCAAAGTATTGAAGTTGTGAAAACAGTCGTCGGATATAATGGGAGGTACGACCATCCGACGACTTGGCCGACCCTAACGAAATGGACGCTTCGGTTCAACGCTTTGTTATCCGGACAGCGGAGTGATTTACCCTGTTTTTATGATAGCGGGTTGAGCCGGCGAAGTCGAGTATTGCCCAGCTCAATTGGCGGACGTACGTTTGTGGCGACGCATCAAGAAAAGTAGACTGCATACACTTGCGATCACGCCGCCCACGATCCATGCAGATGCAAGAATCCAGTTTCCTAGAGATGCAACACGCGCATGCCCGGAAGTCACGAATATGCCACGCTCGATTTCAAACTCGGAATGTTGCACACCTTGTAGATTTGAGACGCCAACAACCAATCCGATCAGCAAGCAAATCAAGGGAAGCACCAGCACAGCTGCCGGAGTGTGGACTGCGTGGCCGTCTCCGGCCTGACCATTTGGGCTCACAAACGGATTGTCTGAGTTCTCTCCCATTGTCACCTTTAAGCTCAGTCTGGATAACGTCAACGATCACCGGGACGCGATGACACGTGTAAATTTGAGTGAAGCGGATGATAAAATGGGAGGTACGACCATCATCCGCGTAACGGAGTGCCCCGTCGCGCCATTCGCGGCTCCGTGTGCATCGTATTGTTATCGAGCGAAGTGAACTTCGTTTCGATTTGTTTTCGCCTGCGAGCCACACATTGTGAATCACATTTCATTTTGCCATTGTGATTGATTTGGAGCAGTGAATCAAGTCTCAGATCCGACAACTCGCCATGGTCGCGATGGACGAAGTGGCTCCAAGTTTTGCAAATCAAGTGATTTTGAATCATCACTTCGCACGAAACCGTTTGGCAAACGCGAAGTGGAATAGTGCAGGACAGATTTGGATTTGCCCTCATGTCGACGATGAAGTCCAGCGTTTCAGATGTGATCAAAGCGACACGCGATCGCAATGAAGTCCAGCGTACTTGATGTGGCCCAAAGCCAATCTCTGCACGCGTAGCATGTTCGATTTCAAACCGTCGAAACATTCTGTGCAATGCGAAGCCGAAAAAGCACGATAACGGTCACGATCACCGGGACGCGAGTGAAAATGTGAATTTGAGTGGAGTGGATGGTAAAATGCGAGGAACGAGCATCATCCGCGTAACAAAGTTCCCCACAGCGCCATTCGCGGCTCCGTGTGCATCGTTTTGTTATCCAGTTTCTGAGCGGATCGCGTTCCAATCGAGCGACCTCGCCGATGTTTTGGTTAACAGATCCATTGTTGCGTGGCACCGAGTCAAATGCAAGAACAATCGAATGCATGTCGGCGCGACCCACGTTTCAATTGGCTGGAGATAACCATTCTATTTGACGCACCGCACAAAATGCATGTCGGCGCGGCCCGAGTTTCAATCGAATGGAGGCAGCCATTTTCAATTCATGGTCGCCACAAAATGCAAGTTGGCGCGACGATCGTCGAATCTGTTTGAAACTGCGATCAATTCAAGGCTCGAATCAAAAACCGAACGGGAAATCACAGTTCGCAAATGCATGAAAGCCACATCGGCAGTGTGCACGCTTGATTGCGTCACCATACGCAAACCCACGCGGGATAACGGTTACGATCACCGAGCCGGAACGGAAATCATTGCTTCAATTTGCACACG
>CAYGUE010000262.1:0-3855 GCA_964352885.1 uncultured Pirellulaceae bacterium | reverse complement strand
GCTCGTATTCGATCGATTTGTTCGAATCGAAAAAAGGCAACGTCGTCTCGCCAGCGGCACTGGTTACGTGAGCTCCGAGGTAGACGTCCCGCTGGATCGTGATTCCGTCTTCTTCTGAACGATCTTCGCGTCCTTCGATACCAAGTTTCTGAGCCGCAATTTCAAGATCGCTGTTTGGCGTGACTGTGTTGACGATGACCTTAACGTTTTCGCCGCCGAAACTATCGTACTGCCGCAGCATTCCTTCGAAGTTCTTTTTGACGTTGGTGTACTTCTGCGGAATTTCCTTACTGATGTAGGCTTGGATGGTGATCTTGCGATCAGAGTCCTTGACCTTCTTCAGCGTGTCAACCGTCGCCTGATTGAGCGTGAACAGCTTCTCCTTCGTCAAATCGAGCTGTGCTGTCGAAGTCATTGGGGACGTATCAACGATGTTGAAAATCGCAAACACGGCAACGGCCAATGCGATGGCTCGAACGATAAATTGCCAGCCCATGTTCCCTGCGTCGCCACGGTTCCAGTGACGTTTACTGATCACAACCATGTTCAAGTAAAGCATGACGATCGTCAGGCCAACGTAATACACGATCGACACTAAGGAGACTTGACCGATCGTATAGTCCTTTAAGTGCCAGCCAATGCTGTATCGATTCAAGCCAAGGCTGTCGCCGAGATAGCTGCCCAGAACCGGAATCGAGCAAAACGCGGCACCGAGAATGAACGCGACGGTCGTGCTGCCGGTCAGCGAAGATGCGAACATGCCAATGGAAATCAGCGCGGCACCGCTGAGCCAATAGCCCAGGTAAGTTGTCCCAATGATGCCCCAGTCGGGGTTTCCAAGTGCACCAAGCGCGAGAAGTTGTGTTGTCGAAAACAGAAGCGCAATCGTGTAAACGGCAACCGCTGCGAAGTACTTCCCAAGAAGCACATCAAAGTCGGACGCCGGCAGCGTAAACAGAATTGCGTCCGTACCTTGCCGGCGTTCGTCCGCCCATAAAGGCATCGTGATCGCAGGAACGAACAGCAACAACAGTTCTGGATAGAATTTGCTGAGTTGATCCAGGTTGGCAAGGTTGTCAGCAAAAAATTGCGGACAGAACGCTTGCAACGCACAAACGATCACAAAGGCAACAATAAACAGATAGCCCAACACGCCCGTGAAATACTGTTTCAGGTTGCGCCAGAATACTGCGGAAATAACATGCCATCGAAACATGCTTCGTCGGTCTCCGTGAAAGGATAAAATCGTAACGTCAAACAATCGTAATAGTGCCAAAGGAAAATGTCGCTAAGCGGTCGGTAGGCACGCCGACCCTCAGTCTAGACCGATTGAAAACCGGTCAGTTCATGGAAGCGACTAGCCATCGCTTCACGTTGGCCCATGTCTCCGATTGGACCATCGAAAACAATTCGACCTTGGTCAATTAGGACAACACGACTGCACAATGTTTCTACTTCTTGAAGAACGTGTGTCGAAAGCAAAACGGTTTTCGTTTTGCCAAGTTCGATAATCAGTTCCCTGATACCAACGAGCTGATTCGGATCGAGTCCGCTGGTCGGCTCATCGAGAATCAGCACATCTGGATCGTGAAGCAACGCTTGAGCCATCCCGACTCGCTGTCGAAATCCTCGAGACAGCTTGCTGATTGGTTTGTTCCAGACTTCCTCGAGATTGCATTTTTCGGCCACGAAGCTCATGCGATCTTTTCGCTGATTTCCGCTCAATCCACGGGCTCGACCGAGATACTTAAGTGCACCCTTAGGGGTCATCTCGTCGTAAAGCGGTCCGTTCTCAGGAAGGTAGCCGATGTGGGTGGAGGCTTCGATGCGGTCCGTCTGCATGCTCTTGCCACCAATCTGGACAGAGCCCTTGGTCGGGGACAGATAGCCGGTAAGCATTTTCATCGTCGTTGATTTTCCGGCTCCGTTGGGACCCAGGAAAGCACAGACTTGCTTTCGCGGCACGGAAAACGTGACGTCGGTCACGGCCGCGAATGGGCCATAGAACTTGCAAAGTGAGTCAGCTTGAATCAATGCTTCCGATTCAGCCGACGGAGTTGAATCCGTTGACATTCTTGAGTCTCGAAGGAGTCACTTCAGAAACTCATAATGTATCCAATCAGGGGACCGACGATCAACAGGGGTGCCAGATTTTAAGCAGAGTTGGTTCAGGCGATCTCGAAACTTCGACCCTGCATGGCGTTTTGATCGTCGAACAGCTTCAAACAATCGTCAGGATGCAATGGTTTGCTCCCAAGGAACCCTTGGAAGTACTCGCAGTCATGCATGAGCAGGAATTCGAGCTGTTCTTCGGTTTCAACGCCTTCAGCAAGCACTTCCATGCCCAGGCTCAAGCCGAGGACCACGATGCTGCTGGCGATCGTCCCGTCGTCCATTGACGGAATGTCACGTACAAAGGCACGATCAATCTTGAGCTGATCGATAGGGAAGTTCTTCAGATATGCCAGCGACGAATAACCGGTGCCAAAGTCATCGATGCTGATCCGGCAGCCCAGAGACTTAAGCTTCCTAAGGGTTTCGGCAGTCCGAATGACGTCTGAAATGATCGCTCCTTCGGTTATTTCAAGGTCAATGCACTCAGGGGCGACTTTGTGACGGTTCAATGTCTCGACGACACGTGAATAGAAGTAAGTGTCTCGAAACTGCACTGGGGAAATGTTAATGGCGATTCGAGTGTTCAAACCGGCGGCTTGCCACTCCTTGAGTTGGCGACAGGCTTGATCCAGAATCCACTGGCCCGTTTCAATGATTCGGCCAGAGCTTTCGAGCACCGGAATGAATTCGTTGGGCGAAACGACTTTCCCATCGTGATTCCAACGGATCAGTGCTTCAAACCCGACGATGTCGCGTCCACGTGCCTTAAATTGAGCCTGATAGACCAGCGAGAACTCTTCGCGGTTCATTGCTTCGGAAAGCTTGCTCTCCACTTTTTTGCGATTAACAAGATCTGCCGTCATGGATGCTCGGTAACGCGAAACGTCCTGTGAGCTGAACTTTGCATCGTACATCGCGGTGTCAGCGAAAGTGAAAAGCTCTTCCGCGGAACGAGAATCGTCCGGACAGATACTTGTCCCGACGCTGGCTCCAACTTGCATTTTGCTATTTTCAAAGTGCATTGGTTTGCGAATGGCGTCAACAATCCGCTTGCTCAGTTCGACGACATGCTCCACAGACTTTGGCCGACGAATGATGACAGTGAATTCGTCGCCGCCAAGCCTTGAGACGACGTCTTCATCGCCGGCGACACTTCGAATCCGTTTGGCTGTCTCGATCAAGACGAGGTCACCGACTGCGTGACCAAGTGTATCGTTGATTTCTTTGAATCCATCCATGTCCAACATGACCAAGGCGACCTTCTCATCGTTGCAAATTGCCTCTTCGATCATGCTCTCAAGGTGAACTCGAAAGCACAGTCTGTTTGAGAGGCCTGTAAGCGTGTCAACGTTGGCAAGCAAGTTGAGTTCTTCGGCCTTCTTTGACAGCCGTTGCGTTGTAACCCTGAGCTTCGTTTCGTCGCGAATGACACCGAAGACTGCTTCGACTTTTCCGTCTTTCCCCAGCTCTGAGAAACCCTGGCAGGCCATGTGTTTTTCTTGGCTATCGTGAAAAAATGATAGATCCAGCGAGAATGATGAGCCAAAGTTCGCGGCTTCCTGAATCGCATTTCCAAGTTTGTGGGCATCCGGACCGGAAAATCTGTCGATTAACGTGTCAATCTGGTTGAGATTGGGCAGGATGCAGATACGTTTGAGTTGGTCTGAAAAGTCGGTTTCGTTTGTCGTTAAGTCCCAATGCCAGTAGCCAACGGACGCTGTTTCTTCTGCAAGACTAAGT
>CAYGUE010000261.1:0-3918 GCA_964352885.1 uncultured Pirellulaceae bacterium | reverse complement strand
TCCTGTGGTTCTGGCGGGAGCACCGGTCAAAGGAGGCTTGCTGGGCGACGCACCTGACCTTTCTGATATGGTCGATGGAGACCTGAAAGTCCAACACGATTTTCGTAGTGTCTACGCCACAATTCTGGATCAGTGGCTAGACGTCGATTCTGCATCGGTCCTTGGAGGTGAAAACCCTACCCTGCCATTGTTTTCGTAGTGCCGCTGCTGCAGTCGAGAAAAGGCGACGTCCGTTTGATGGTTTCCGGCTATCGCCAAATTCCGCTAACGAAATGATAGCGAGGTTTCTCCCGCACTCGCGATTGATCAGCAGGAGCAGGGATTCGGCGTTCTTCCGGTAGCATGCTGTCTGGAAGCGGTATGTCCGCTGCCAACTCCTGAGCAACTTCCAGCAATGCAGCAATTCTGTCTTCGGTGGGCGGATGCGTTCGCAGCATCGCCGGTTGTTGCCGCCGCATCCCCGGCCGCATGATTCGTTGAAGCATCCCGCCTTCGGTCATTCGATCCAGCTTCTTGAGCGCCGATGCCAAGCCGTGAGCAACACCAGTCAGTTCGGCCGCGCCTCGATCAGCGTTGAATTCTCGCGTCCGTGAAAGTGCCAATTGAAGCATCACAGCGATAGTTGGCGAAAAGAAGAGGATTGCTCCCGTGGTCCAGAAAGGGATGCCAGACTTCATTGCGACGCTGCCAAACGAAAGGAACATCATGATCAGGCCTATGCGTGCGAGTGCTGAAATCGTTCGTGAGAAAATGTCAGCAACTCCCAGCACGGAAGTATCGCGACAGCGGACATGAGTAAGCTCATGAGCGAGAATTCCTGCAAGCTCGCGAGGATTCATCATCCGCAAGATGCCGTCGGTCAACGCGACGGCAGATGAATTTCCAAGACCAACTGCAAAGGCGTTGGGCATTCGAGTCGGAATGTAGTAGAGCTTTGGATATGGCGAAAGATCGGCGCGTCGACAGAGTTCATTGTAGATCTCAAACAGCTGAGGTGCCTGGTGTGGATGAATGGGTTGAGCTTTGTACATTCGCAAAACCAAACTTGCGGACACTCGGGACCCGGTGGCCAAACCAAACAGCGTCAGCAGTACGGCACCAATAAGTCCGAATTTTCCGCCAAGAAAAAAACCAACCAAACCTGCCAGCACAGCCATTGCACCTATCAGCAGGATCGTGTGGACGGTGTTTGATGAGTCTTTGTTGCTCAACATTTTTCTAAGGTCTCATCGGCGTTCGAGGCTAGACTGTTCGAAATCCACTCCCAAGATTCAGCGGAACCGAACTACTGCCCAGAGACAATCAACTCGAATGGGCGATGGTCACTGGTCATTTCATTGTCGGGGAAATCGCCGTCCCGAACGATCACCTTGCAGCTGGTTGTCCATTCCTTTGCTGATCCAGCAACAAAGCCAAAATCCAACATGCTGCCGGGATAGTCGTCTTTGCCATCGGGCTCTTTCGGGTTGTCGTACCAGTTCGTGTCGATCAACTCAATTGGTTCAATCCACTGCCAGATGTTGTCCTTCATGAACAGGCGAAAACCTTCGTTGCCCTTCTTTGTTTTGAAGACGTAGTCAAAGTTGTAATCGCCCAGTGCCAAGATTGGCAGCGTTTGGTCTCGTGCCCAATTAACAAGGTCCTTCGCTTGGATCTGACGAGTTTTTTCGCTACCTCTGGCAAGATGGTTGACCATGATCAGCATTTCCTTGCCAGAGTGTGCTTCTTTGAAATGTCCAACCAATGGGCTGCGGTAACGATACTTGTAATTGATGTCATCGAGCTCGAACTGACGCACGAGGTTCAGCGCACTCTTGTTGTAGATCAACATCATGCGGTCGTTGCGCCCTGATTTGGATAAGACGTATTCGTAATTGTCGCCGAATGCTGCACAAAAATCGGCGGCCGCATCGGGTAGAACTTCGGTCAATGCGATCAAGTCATAGCTCCCAAGTTCCGTGAGTTGTTTCGCAATGGTTGCTGGATCGGAGCCTTCCGATTCAACGTTCCATGAGAGGAACTTCAGGCTGAACGGAACGTTACCAGTCGATTTTGGGATCGCTGTTTGCGGCTCGGAATTGACGGCAGCACCTGCGATGGCTGGATTTTTTGCATTTGCGGTTGAATTGGAGACTGGGACCCGAGCCGTCTTGGTTTCCGATGGCTTTTGACCAAGGGACTCGTTGGAGACAGGCGAATCTATGCCGGGCTCAGTTGACGCAGTCGATTGATTTTCATCCCCGGTCGCGTTGTGCGCTGTCTGGGTTGGACCACATCCGGATACGCAGAGAGTCAGGATTGCAAAAGACAAAAGCAAAAATTTGTGCATGTCGCGGGTCTTAATTTTAGGGTCTATACATTGAAGCAACATTTGACTCCAAAGGGATAACTCTGCCAATGCCGTCAGACGATGGGACATTGAAACACGCGTTTCCGTAGAGTCAAATACGAACACCGTGATCTTTTCCAACCGATGATGTAGCTATGTTCATTGACGACGATTTTCTTCTGCAGAGTGCAACCGCCAAACGACTGTATCACGAATTCGCTTCAATCCAGCCGATCATTGACTACCACAATCATTTGTCGCCCAAAGATATTGCGGAAAATCGACGCTTTGACAACCTGTTCGACATGTGGGTCGATCAAGACCATTACAAATGGCGGGCGATGCGAGCCAATGGCATTCCAGAATCGCACTGCACAGGTGACGCTTCGGCAAAGGAGAAGTTTCTGGCGTTTGCGAAAACGGTGCCGCACACATTGCGCAATCCACTCTATCACTGGACGCATCTTGAGTTGAAGCGATTCTTCGATATTGATGAATTGCTGTCGGAGGAGAATGCGGAATCAATTTGGGAACGATGTAACGAACAAATCAAAATTCGAGATGATTTAACGACACGCGGCATATTGAAAAAGTTTGATGTTCGGGCTCTCTGCACGACTGACGATCCAACGGACTCGCTTGAGCACCATGCTGCAGTTGCCGCCGATGACAGTTTCGATGTAGGAGTCTTTCCTGCGTTCCGTCCTGACTGGTCACTGTTTGTTCACCAGCCGAAAGAGTTTCAAAATTGGGTGAAGAAGTTGGAGTCGGCCAGCGGACTGTCGGTAGGATCGTTTACAGAATTCATGGATGCGATCAAATCGCGACATGATTTCTTTCACTCGATGGGAGCCAGGCTTTCGGATCACGGATGTCAGTACATTCCGTCGGTGTTCTGCGATCTGGCCGAAGCGAAAGCAATATTCGACGCAGCCATTGCTGGCACTGCAGCGAACGGTGCTCAGCATGATGCATTCTCTACTTTTATGCTGCTGTTTTTGGCTCAGCTCGATCATGCGAAGGACTGGACAAACCAGTTTCATGTTGGTGTTTTTCGCAATAACAACACAAGGTTGTTTGAGCTTGCTGGCCGCGATCTTGGATGTGACTCGATTGGTGATGTGCCGCAGGCCAAAACGATGGGCAGGTTTTTTGATGAACTCGATCGCAAAGATCAATTGCCGCGAACGATCGTTTACAACTTGAATCCGAGTGACAACTATCTAATCAGTACCATGATTGGAAACTTTCAGGATGGGCGAATCGCGGGCAAAATGCAATTCGGATCGGGTTGGTGGTACCTCGACCAAATGGAAGGCATGCTGTTGCAGCTCAACACGCTTTCGAACACCGGATTGCTGTCGCGATTCGTCGGGATGTTGACGGATTCCCGCAGCTTCATGTCATTCACGCGGCACGAATACTTCCGTCGGATTCTGTGCAACTTGCTGGGGTCCGAAATGGAAACTGGCCTGCTACCCAACGATATCGCGTTGGTGGGCGGTTTGGTTGAGAGAATCTGCTACCGTAACGCAAAGGAATTTCTTAAGTTGCCAGTGAGTTGAAGCAGCGACGGGACACGCCTAAAG
>CAYGUE010000260.1:0-3961 GCA_964352885.1 uncultured Pirellulaceae bacterium | reverse complement strand
GGTGGCAAGCACCGACGGGGTTTGCCAGCTTCGCTGGGCAAACAAAAAAGGCCGCCAGCAAATGCTCGCAGCCTTTCAATTTCATATCCTTGAATTTTATCTGAACAGCTGTCGCAGCCCGAAAGTGAAGAACGTTGCTGTCGCAAAGTTCAAGATCTCTTCCTGCGGCTTGAAGCGAAGGATAATTGTATCCCCTGCCTTGACCAATATTCGCTCTCGCGGATCGTTAATGGCATTATTAAGATCGATCCGGATTGCCAGTTGTCGTTCGCCCGGGATCCCTCGAAGTATGATCACTTCCGTCGGTTGGGCTTGTTGAACGGATCCGCCAAGGCCGCCCAGAGACGACTGTTGTGCGGCACCGACACCAACGCGAGCCAAAGAGATAGCCGAGAGAATGTTCAGGTCGTAGTCACGTGGCAACGGAAACTCACCTCCACCGAGCAATCCACCTGTGTAGTAAACGTCTGTTTCGCGTGTGTCGACGAACAGGATGTCACCGTCGCGAAGAATGATGTCTTCCGGACGAAAGTTTGGTATTTCGCCAGGCTGAAGACGCAATGGAATCTTCAATGTGTTCGACTCGTCGCTGACCGTTGGAATGATTCCGTAAGGGAACTGATCCGCTTGGTTCGTCCGATAGAACTCAGCCATTTTCGCGTCACGCTGTGCAGTTAAAAGTCGATTGCCTCTCAGGACGCGAATCTCAGCCTTGGCGTTAACACCTGGGATACCACCCGTTTGCGAAAGCGCTGTGAAGATGTCGTTCTGACCAGCGGGTAGTTGCAATACGAATCCACGGCTTGACTGGTCAGTACGGTCGTTAACAATCCGTGACTGTGCTCGACCTGCAAACTGTATACCTTGGCTAGACGCCGAGTTGTCCTGACGAACCACAAACACGCGATTGGTTCGCTTGCGAAGTTGAGTCACAATGATTCGACCACGCTTAATCAGGATCGGGGTTGGACCTTCGCGGTAAGCGCGGGTAATCAACGCTTCAGCTTGCTGAACCGTTAGGCCGCGAACTGGAATCGGATCGACGAGTGGCAGAGACACGGTTCCGTCTTCACGGACTGGGACCGGGAAACCAATCGCCGGAGGCAAGTCGCTGTTTGGATCCGGAATCTGGACCGGTGGAGCCGAGCCAAACTCGCCGAGTACATTTTCGATGAAAACGCCAAGGACGTCTTCCGCATCGAGCGTGTAGAATTCCGGCCTATCCTGACGCAATCGTGAAAAATCGATTGGCACCTTATTAGCCTGTGGCTCGGCAAGGAATTGCCGTGGCACACGCCGAGCTGGAATCGTATCGATCGGAGAAAACAGAGCCGTGCAGCCTGTGCTCGAGATGCCAACGAAAGCTAAAGCTAACATCAGGATCAAGGTTCGCTGTCGGTTTCGGATGAATTCGGTTGAATGGCGATTCACCATCTTGGACTCCCTTAAAACTGGCCACGAATGACCAAGCGATTCAATGTTGATTTGGATTGAGTTGGCAAGGCAAGCCTGCGACCACTCGTACATTTACTTTCGGTTGACCGGCCACGCAGCTGTTCGAGTGTCGAACGAACTGCGGACAGCCATCGGCAACGGGATCTCACTATTCGAGACGGTTGCCGAAGGATCAATCTTTCGTCCACGAACAATCGGAGGACGCTCTTGGGTGCTCGCTACTGACTTGCTTGCTTGCACGATCGGAGGCAAGGTTCCGTTCGCAGCTGGTTTTGCAACAGGAGTCTGCTGAACAGGCTCGACTGTTTTTGGAGCCTTGATGATCGGAGGAAGCGTTGATGTTTCCTTGACCTGTGTCTTTGGTGCTACCTTGACCTGTGTCTTTGGTGCTTCCTTGACCTGTGTCTTTGGCGGAGCCGGCTTTGCGAGCACAGATCGAACAGGCGCTTTCGGCGTTGGTACCGGCATCGCAGTTCGCGTCACGGTTCTTGCAGAACTCGGAGCCGGCATCTTCATTGCGGCGAATCGAGCTGGCGGCTTAAGGCCTGACTTGCCAAGCTTCCGGAAGGCCGTCGAGGTTGACTGCAAGAGCGTGGAAGATGGCTTCGCAACCGGCACATCCGAAGGAAGCACCTTGGGAGCTTTCGACTGCGTGACAGCTTGGCCGATCATCCGCGAGATATGCATCTCGTGAAACTTACCAGCCTGCTCTTCTCGAGCAGCAGCTACACCAGCAGGAAAACCATCGAACCAAGTGTCAATGCACTTAGCACCTTCGGCACATTGGTACTCGTAGCCTCGATACTCTTCAGGCGGTAGTGCCGGAAGATATCCGTCACCGCCGTTACACATGTCCGAGTATCCGGCACAGAATCCGTTTTGAAAGTGATCACTGTACTCGCGGTTACAATTTGCGAAACGCAAGTTATAAGCCCGCTTGGCCCAAACTGCATCGCGATAAGTTATTGCAAGTTCATCGATGATGCCCAACCGGCGAATTGGTTGTGTGCATCCGATTTGAGTGAGTGAAGTGAAGGCCAGCACCAGCAACATGGTCGCTGCAAAAAGGCGTCTGGAAGAGACTTCGCTTGACATGATTTCCCCCTGGGTTGATTGTGGAACGGCTCCACGTGGAGAAATTGGGCTCGAACCCAACTGTTCCAATCAAGTCATCGCCATTTAAGCTGTAGGGAATTTAGCGAAGGTTGCAGCTATGCCAGTTTTCCCAAAAAAAAGGATGATCCGAGACACACTGATATTGTGGACATTCGGCCGTCCAGAGAGAGGCTGGGGCATTTGGGCAGCTACGGTCGTTGGCGTCTCTATGAAGTCTACCCTTCGAGCTCGCTATGACTCATAACGGCGTCCGTTTGTGACTGTGCGTATTGGTAAATTTTGCTTGCAAGCTCTGAATCCGAGAGTGCCAGAATTCTCGCTGCCAAAAGACCAGCATTTTTTGCTCCTGATTCGCCGATCGCTAAAGTCCCGACTGGAACGCCGCTAGGCATCTGCGCGATCGAAAGCAACGAATCGATTCCGTTGAGGGCTCGGCTCTTGATCGGCACACCGAGGACGGGCAGTATTGTCATGGAGGAGATCATGCCCGGAAGATGGGCGGCTCCACCAGCTCCGGCGATAATGACTTTGTAGCCTTGGTCCGATGCAGATTTTGCAAATTCGAACATCTTTTCGGGCGTTCGATGAGCCGAAACGACTTCACAATGGGCGGACACTCCAAGCTCAGCCAAGACATCGCGAGCCAATTGCATCGTTGGCCAATCGGATTGGCTCCCCATGACGATTGCGACGGGAGAGGATGTATTTTTCTGATTCATGACGTTGACTCTGGAGCAGCAGATTCTAAACCCCCATTCTAGTCCCGCGATTCGGATTTCATAACCCAAAGCTTGCTTGAACTCCGGAGTGATCTGGACTTGGGCATCCCAATCTCCCTATAGTCGCCGTATGCTCAAGCTGTTTCGCATCGCTGACTTATGGAACCGCAAGCCGCTGGAAAACCCGGCGGTTCGGATCGAGCGTGCGCTGCTAGATCGGACCAGACGATTGATGGCGGGACTGTTCGTTGACAAGGAATTTGAGCAAGTCTCTGGATCGCTGGTGGTTTCGCGTGGCAGAGGCAAATCGAACCGAGTCCTGTTTTGCGATAGCGTTCGCGAACCGATTCCGGCAATGATCCGCAAGAACTGTCTCGATAATTCACAATCCGGTGCCGTTGGATTAGACTTTCGTAGCTGCATCAGTGAACTTGCTGATGTTCAAGCGATAGTCGTCGAGAAGCTAAAACAGAAGGCTGCCAAATACGTGGATCGAATTCTTGCGATCTCGGTTACAGATCCAGGGCTTTGGCAAACGGACTTTGACGGCGTCATCTCGTACACCAGTTTCTGCGACGCGACTCGGTTGGCCGAGCGAACTGGTATCAGCGTCATCGACGCATGGCCAGACCGGGATATCGCCGTTGGCGGCAAGGGTTACCCCTTGGAGC
>CAYGUE010000259.1:0-4056 GCA_964352885.1 uncultured Pirellulaceae bacterium | reverse complement strand
GTTTCATCCATGGCAGAAATTTGGGTCTCGCCGAGCGGCAATGTCCGGACGTTTTTTCGGATTGCTGCCAGATCAAAACGAACGAAGTCATCAGGAGCCGTTAGGTCCCAATGAATCTCAAGTTGCAATCCCGAATCTTCGTCCCGGAAGATGTGATGAAAATGTTGCTGATCGTAAAAATCGTCGGGCCGCAATAGATCCGGACGCGCATAGCCGCAGTTCTCCGCCAAAGCGCAAGCTTCCTTCAAATCCGATCGGTTCACCAGTAGGTCGATGTCACTGCTGAAACGCAGATCTGGACTCGGGTAAGCGGCAATCGCGATGACAGGGCCTTTTAAGGTGATGACGTCGATCCCGGCTTGATCAAAAACGACTTGCAATTTTGGCAGTTCGTCAATCAGGCGTTGCGTATGTTCTCGCATTGGTTTCGCATGTGCCGCGAGCTCGGTTTTGGTTTCCCAAGGCGCTGGCGACTTGTAAATCAGATCCCCCAGTGGCTGCAGCGTCCGTGGGTGTTGGCAGACGATGGTGACAAAATCCGACCAGCGAAAATCTTCGGCAACTGCAGGCAGCTGCGACTCGCCAGCGACGAAAGCTCGGATCATTGCCAGAAAGTAATTTTGTTCCGAACTTAAGTTCATGTTTGCAATGTCGTGCGTTTCGCTGAGGTGTATGAGTGACGGAAGTAGACGACACTGAATGTGTCTTGCTTTGAGTTTTATACTCGGCGAATTTTGTCCAATTGCTTTTCCAGCCGCTTGCAGGAGACCTTGATCACGGTGCCAAGCTGTTGGGCGAAGAGAGAAACGCGATATTCCTCGATCATCCAACGAAGCTGAGCCAACTCGGGATCGACGATGCCGATTGCGTCATGTTGTTGCTTGAGTTCTTGATGCTTGCTCCAGAAGAACCCAACTTCGTCAGCGAGTTCGCGATCCTTTTCCGCGGCGAGGGTGGAGATCTTCACGATTCGATGAGCAACGCCTTCGAAGTAACGTGGATACTCCTTGAGCCACATCCATGCGGTTGAACCAAGAAAGCCATCTGCCGTCAGAGCCGAAAGTTGATTCTGAATGTCGTGCTTGGTTGTGCCTCGCGATCCGGGAATGTTTCCCAGTGCCAGTCCCGTCGAGTGAGCCGCCGCGGAAAACTTGGGCAGCCATTTCGCAATCGCCTGTGTTGCGATCGAGATTCGTTCGGCTGCATTTCCGTTGAGGTCCCGAAAAGCGGCTTCAGTTCGAGGTGGCTTTTCGCGTTCGATAAAAGCAATTCGCGTGATCAGGTCACCAAGATCATCCTTCAACGTTTTGACTGGAATGAATCGCGAAAGCAAAAGTGCATGTTGATCGAACTCGGGCAACCAGTTCACCTGTGACTTGATAGCCTTCCGATTGAGAATGCGAAACAGCCGATTCAAGCCCTCGTGAGTCTTTGATTTTGAACTCTCTTTTGAATCGGTTAGCCGCAATCCGACGCAGTCCTGTTGGTCGATGATCGCAGGGAATGCAATCAGCTTTGTCGCGCCACGTTGAATCGGAACCTCGACCGGCAAGTCACCCCAACTCCAGTCCGTCAATCCATCTCGCGTCCAGGTTTCATCTTTAACTTCGGTGATCGATGAAACGAGTTGAGGACCTAGTTGCTGCCGAATCTCAGCGACGCTGCGGCCTGCGGCGATGACTTCTCCCTGTTCGTCGACGACTTCCACGTTTACGTTCAGATGTGGCGAAAGTTTCTCGAGCTTGAATTCGCTTGGCGAAATCGGATGGCCAGCGACTTTGCTCAACTCGCGAGCGACGGCTTCGGTGAAAATACCGTTTCCGAACTCAATTTCCGCAACAACCCGATCAGCCGTTTCAGGTGCTGGCACCAACATGCGACGCGTTGGCTTCGGCAGACTTCGAATCAGCTCGATAACCCGCGACTTCATTAGCCCAGGGATCAGCCAGCCGGTTTGCACATCATCCAGTTGCCCGATGCCTTCGACCGGCAGCCGAATCGTAGCACCATCATTTTTTTCACCCGGCGTAAAACGGTACTCGATCGGAATCTCCATCGAACCGATCTGAACTTCGTCGGGAAACAGCACCTCCGACTTTCCAATATCTGCACCGGGTAGAAGATCGGCTTTGGTCATCCGAAGCTTCTGATCGAGCGTCGGGTCGGACTTGAGTTTCTGCAGCAACGACCTGTTGTCAAAGACGTCTTCCGGGATGTGTTGTTCGTAAAAAGCAGGCGTCACGAAAGGGTCAATCACCAGATCGCGATCACGCGTCTTGGCCGTTTCTTTTTCCAGTTCTTCAACCAACCACTGATTGTGAATGTAAAAATCAGGAGTTGCCAGGAACTCTTCACCGCAAAGGCCTTGGTCAATGAAGATCGTTCGCGCCGATGCAGGATCGATTGGACCGAAATGCACGGCCCGGCCAGCAACGATTGGCAATCCAAACAGGCTGACATGTTCGGATGCCATCACGGATTGTTTCTTTTTGCTCCAGCGAGCGTCGGTGTGTCGCTTCTTGATCAGATGCGGAGCCAGTCGTTCGATCCAGTCGGGCGAAATCGAAGCAACGGTTCGCCCGTAGCGTTTGGTCGTTTCGACGACTTCTGCTGCAATGATCCAGCTTGGTTTTGAGCCGAAGACATCGGAGCCTGGCCAGAGGTGAAATTTGATTCCGCCACAGCCGGTGAATTCGTGTTTGTCACCCAACAACGCGACGCCAGAAAGTAGCCCAGTAAGCAAGCTTCGATGAATCGCCGCGTAGTCGTCCTTTCGGTCGCCAGCTTTCAGACCTTCTCGCTGAACCATCGACTTAAGCTGTCGATAGATTTCCTGCCACTGTCTCATCAATGAGAACGAAATGAAGTTTTGCTCGCATGCCTTCTTCAGGCGACTCTTGGAGAGATCTCGTTTTCTTTCGTGATACCAGTCCCATATGTTCAGCAACGACAGAAAGTCAGAATTTTCATCGGCGAACTGTTCGTGAGCCTGGTCGGCGGCTTGTTTTCTCTCGACGGGTCGCAGCTTCGGGCTCTGAATCTCGAGTGCTGACGCAATCACCAAAACTTCCGCCAGACAGCCTTCTCTGTCGGCAGAGAAAATCATTTTTCCGATACGAGGATCGACTGGTAGCCGAGCCAACTTACGACCTTCCTTCGTCAGGCGCTTTTGCTCGTCCACGGCTCCGATTTCGAACAATGTTTTGAACCCGTCACGGATCGATTCAATGCGTGGTGCGTCGATGAAAGGGAATTCTTCGATATTTCCTAATCGCAAATGCAAGGTTTGCAAAATAACCGACGCAAGATTCGTTCGACGTATCTCTGGTGTCGTGAACTTCTGACGCGTTTCATAGTCTTCTTCCGAATAGAGCCGCACACAAACGCCGGGGGCGATACGACCACAACGGCCACTGCGTTGATTCGCCGAAGCTTGCGAAACGGGTTCGATCGGCAATCGTTGCACTTTGCTCTTGGCAGCGTAATGGCTGATGCGTGCAGTGCCGGTGTCGACGACGCACATGATTCTCGGCACGGTGATCGAAGATTCCGCGACGTTGGTTGCCAGCACAATTCTTCGGGCTGCCTTCGGTTGAAAAATCTCGTTTTGCTGAGCGGTCGAGAGCCTTGCGTAAAGCGGCAACACATCGATTCGCAAACCGCCGAAGGCTCCTTTGAGTTTGCGGCTGACCGTTCGGATTTCGGCTTCCGTTGGTAGGAAGACCAGAATGTCACCGTCTTCGGTGCGGACGAGTTCGCGACAGGTTTGCACGACATGATCAGAAATTTCCATTTCCGATTCCGAGCCATCGGGCTTGGTCGGCGGAAGGTATTGAATGTCGACGGGATACGTGCGCCCTTCGACATCGATGATCGGAACGGGGTTGTCTTCATCGACGGTAAAGTGGTCAGCGAATCGCTGCGTGTTGATCGTTGCCGAAGTAATGATCAGTCTCAGGTCACGTCGCTGTGCAAGAATTCGTTTCAAACCACCAAGCAGGAAGTCGATGTTCAGCGATCGTTCGTGAGCCTCATCGATGATGATCAGTTCGTACT
>CAYGUE010000258.1:0-4072 GCA_964352885.1 uncultured Pirellulaceae bacterium | reverse complement strand
TTCTAACAATGTTTGGGACGCTTCCCGCTGATAACGCTGTGGCGATTTCAAAACAATTGACGTTGAGCTGACAGATAATGGCATCGTGCTTGACTCGGATGCGATGTTTGTGGTGTCCGACATCCGGGCAAAGAACGGAATTGTGCATATTATTGATGGCGTTTTGATCTCAGAATAGAGTCTGCAGCACTGGTCGTCTGATTGGTTGCGCGATCACTCACTGAGACCTAATTCGTTTTCAGCAGTAGACGGTTTGTCGGCGAAGAAAAGTTTGAGAGTGTTTGATGCCGAAAGTGCCATGACGTAATCGTGTTCGCTGAGTTCTTTTAGAGCCCGCTTGCCGCTCTTGAGAAAATAAGATGGTACATCGAGAGTTGGATGTTGTAATGACTATTTCTCAGGCATTGAAACGCCGGCGGGAAGGAACTGGACGTCGCGATCGTTGGAGACTGGTTTGCCGGGAGTGCAGCGTCCCTGCGATACTTCCTTGCTCAACAATAGAAGCAATTCTTCAACCACTTCAGGATGCTCTTTGAGTAGATTGTTTAGCTCTCCGCGATCGGCATTCAAGTTAAACAACTGCATCGATGGCAGGTTTTTCTTTTTGGCGACGGGCTCGCGAGGCGCACTCCAACCGCCGCTGCCGGCAGAAAGGCACAGCTTCCAATCACCTTGGCGAATAGAAAACGAGCCACCGATGGAGTGGCTGATCAGAGATTTCCTGCCTGTTTCAGTGCCGCCCTTAAAAATCGGGACAAGGCTAAACGAGTCTTCGCCACCTAGGTCTTCAGCAGGTTGTCCCGTGATATCACGCAAGGTCGCGTAGAAGTCGGTTAGGCAAACCAACGTGTTCGTTGATTGCCCTGCTTTGATCTCGTTTGGCCAACGCACGATGAAAGGAACGCGGTGACCACCTTCGTAGATGTCTGCTTTATGCCCTCGGAATCCTGCACTCGGGTCATGCCCATGCTGCTTCAGGATGTCGAAATTCCCCTCAGGCGAACACCCGTTGTCGCTGGTAAAAATAACAATCGTATTGTCATCAATGCCCGCTGCCTTGATCGCGGCAAACAAATCGCCCATGTGATGATCCACTTGCATGACGAAATCCGCGTATGGGTTTATTCCACTGGCGTCTTTGAAAGGTGGTATCGGAACGATCGGAGTGTGGGGAGCTGGCAATGGCAAATACAAAAAGAATGGCTTGCCCTGCTTGGCTTCAGGGGCTCGTTCGTTGATATGAACTATGGCTTTTTCGAATAGGTGAGGCAACACATCGTCGATATTGAAATCGGGACTAATTGGCCCTTTTCGGTACCAGCCGTATGGATCCTGTTTGGCCGTCACGCCTTCTTCGCGTGTTGGAATCGCAGTCGCCTTGCCAGTGTCGACCCACACATACGGTGGCATATCGAGAGAACCGCAGTGCCCGTAATATCCATCGAAGCCAGTGATGTCTGGCCCATTCTTCACAGGTTTGGTGAAGTCAATTCTCTTCCCTTTGCCTTTGTCTTTGCCGTTGGAAACTTTGGGCCAGTCCCAGCCCAAGTGCCATTTGCCGATCATCTGATTGTGGTAGCCAGATTTGTGCAGCAAGTGAGCAACGGTTGCTCTCTGGGCTGGAATCAGATGCTCGCTGGATCCGCCAAGAACTCCCTTTGCCAACCGCGATCGCCAGTTGTAGCGTCCTGTCAGCACTCCGTATCGAGTAGGCGTGCAAACCGAACTCGGCGAATGAGCGTCCAGGAAGGTAATTCCTTCCTTCGCCATGTTCCGTAAGTTCGGTGTCCTGATCTTGCAATCAGGATTAGTCGGTGAGACATCGCCAATTCCCAAGTCGTCGGCAAGCACAAAAATTACGTTGGGGTGCGACTGTGCCGACGCATCGTTGATTTGGATTCCGAAAAAACCGACCAAGGCGATTGCGAATATGGCAAAGTGATTGTTCTTCTTCATGAGTTGCATCGTGGTTAGATGTCTTGGACGACTGTTTTCGACTGTCTGTCGAGCTTGTCGACTAACGCTTCGCGTGTTTTGGGTCAAAGTAGTCCGACACTGTGCTGTCGAAAATGGAGACGGCCTGTTTGACAAACTCGTTTTCGTTCAGCTCTCGAATTTGCTGAGCCCGAGTCAATTGCGGAGTAATGGACTCAGGATTCGGGGCATTTTTTGAAACAACAAAATCGATTCGAATTCGGTGTCCAGCAACGGTGTGCAGTGCTTCTTCGATTTTGGATTTGCGGTCGGTTCGAGAACACATCGTGCGATGCATCGCATCGAACAATGCGACTTCGATGTGATCGGGAGACTTGGTTGTCAATGTATCGAAGCTTGAAGCCATGTCAGCCGTAATATCGCCCATTGATTGCAATGCTGACCGATACTGACTCTTGATGTCGTTACTTGCGACTGCTTCGACGGAAACGGAAACGTTGGTCGCTTCTACTTGATCTTCCGGGCTTTCCGATGTCGCCGCGATCGAAGGCTGCGACACAACAACCGCAGAGATTTCATTCTTGTGACTCGCTTCAGACGCGTCAGGAACTGTACTCGGCTGCGGAAATATCGTTTGGGGTGAATCAGCTTCGGTTTTTGGGACACCAGCCGGTTCAAGCTCAGCAACAGAAGGTGGGGATTGGGGCTCCTCTTTCACTGCCTCAGCCGAAACTTTCGGGGCAACTGGCCGCTCAACTAAGTTTTTTTTTACAGGGCGACTGCCCTGAACGATCGCTTTTCCTGCGGGCATCTTGGTCAGCGTGTTGACCAAGTCGGAAATGGATTCCAACTGCTGAAGATTGCAGATCCGTACTGCGGCGACTTCCAGCAAGACGCGAGCGTGAAGGCTCGACTGCATCCGAACGACTGCGGTGTCAAAAATTTGAACGATCGCAAGCATCGTCTGGAGTCCCAATTGACCACCAACTTCGCGTAGGCTTTCCGCGTCACTGGCCGAGCAGTTTTGCAAGACTTCATCGCCGCAACCGATGTGCATCGCCATCATGTCGCGGAAGTAACCCAACATTTGTCCAGCCAGTTGACCGGCATCCACGCCGCTGGCAATGCTTTGATGGATCAGGTTCATCGTCGTCGTCGCATCGTGAGCCGTCATGGCACTGGCGACTTCCGCGATGCGGCTCATGTCGGTCGTGCCAAGAAGCTGATGGACTTCTTCAACCGTGATGTCCTTGCCACAAAACGAAAACAGCTGCTCGAGCAATGATTGACTATCTCGCATCGAACCGTTGGCTCGACGAGCCAAAAGCTGCAAGGCCTCTTCACTCGCGACAACGCCTTCACTTTGTGCAATCTCGCGGAGCCGATCGGTGATCTCGTTCGGCTGAACCGGAGAGAAGTCATAACGCTGGCAACGCGAAAGCACGGTGATCGGAATCTTTTGCGGATCCGTCGTGCAGAAAATAAATTTCACGTGCCCCGGAGGTTCCTCCAGTGTTTTCAACAACGCATTGAACGCTTGCTGAGTCAACATGTGGACTTCGTCGATGATGTAGATTTTGTATCGTCCACGGCCAGGTCGGATCGCAGCGTTTTGCCTCAGCTGACGAATCTCGTCGATACCGCGATTACTGGCTCCGTCGATCTCGAGCACGTCAACGTCTTCGCCAACAGAAACTGAATTGCAAATGTCGCATTCATTGCACGGCGTCGGGGATGGGCCTTTCGCGCAGTTAAGGCATTTTGCAAAAATTCGAGCCGAAGAAGTTTTTCCGACTCCGCGGGCTCCGGTGAATAGGTAGGCGTGGCCAACGCGGTTTGATTCGATCGCATTGGACAGTGCGCGGGCAACGTGGCCTTGTCCAACAAGGTCACCAAACGATTGCGGTCGATAACGAAGTGCGACGACTTGGTACTGGTCACTTGCGTTCGGGTCTGTCGAATTAGCTTTTTCAGCACACATGGGTTATTTAAGATCGAGGTTGAATCCAAAGCGATATTCTACCGGCAATTGAGCATCGAAAGAATGAGTCGGCAGGACACGAAACGACAAATTTGGGCCAGCGGGAAATCTCGGCAATCGTTTAGAATCCGGGCGCGAAAACGGTACGCCGGCGGC
>CAYGUE010000257.1:0-4128 GCA_964352885.1 uncultured Pirellulaceae bacterium | reverse complement strand
CCTCACCCCCGACCCCTCTCCCCGTGAATTCGGATAACGTTTGATCCCAATCGCAAAACTTCTCGCTCCGAATTCACGGGGCGAGGGGAATTTTAGGCTAAAACCGAATCACCGCTTTGCCACACCCATCAAGCCGCTTCGAGAATACGTCATAGGCTCTGATGCTTTCTTCAATACCAAACTCGTGCGTCACGAAACCGCTTAGGTCAAATTCCCCCGCAGCAACGCGGGGCGTCAGCAAGTCCATGAAATGCCTGGCCGGACAACGGCCCGTGCAATACGTGAGATTCTTATCGTAGGCTGAAGCTGGACCGAACTGAAAATTCGGTGTGCAGTGACAGCCAATCACTGACATGATCCCGCCGGGGCGAATCAGCTGATATGCCAGTCGCTGAGCATCCGGCAATCCGACCAACTCCATCACACAGTCAGCACCTCTGCCATTGGTCAACGATTGAATCTCTGCGCCGGCGTCATCCGGCGAAATGGCTCTTGCTCCAAGCACCTCCGCCTGTTTGCGACGCGATTCAAGCGGATCAATGGCGACGATCGTTTCTGCCCCCATGGATCGAGCAGCGATACAGCAAAGCTGACCAACGGTGCCACAACCGATCACAACGTGAACTTTCCCTGAACCGCACTGTGCCATCTGAGCACAGTAAAAACCAGTTGAAAAGTTATCACCAAGCAGCAGCGCGGCTTCGTCAGTGACACCCTGTGGCACCTTCATCAGTGTGGCATCGGCGTAAGGAACGCGGACAAATTCCGACTGGCAACCGTGCAAGCCAACCCCGTCCTCAACCCAGCCAAAGAGATTGCCAACCTCACAGCGAGAAGGCAGTTTATTTCGGCAGTAGAAACAATCACCACAGTTGGAAGAGAACGGTATGAAGACGCGATCTCCAACGCCAAACGCAGCGACTTCGCTGCCAATGTCGATAATCTCACCGACCATCTCATGGCCCATCACCGTGTTCGCATCGAGTCCACTTTCACGGCCGAAGAATGGGTGCAGGTCACTCCCACAAAGCCCAGCCATTGTGACTCGAACGATGGCATCAGTACCTGACTCAATGCCCGGATCTACCATGGCGATCGTCTCGACGGATTCGACGTCGCTTAGTGTGATCGCTTTCAATGTCTTCACTCCAAAAAAAAGCCAGCTCGATTAGAGCTGGCTTTGGATCAGATAATCTCAGAAGTCTAGTATTCAGAAATGACGTTTCCGTCATCGATACCGGACAAGCCCATCAAGGTCAAAACTGCAATTCCATCGTCGATGAAAGCAGTTGAACCATCTGCACGAGCGAAGTTGACGCCACCGGGGTGAGAACTGTTCAGCGGAGCTTGGTTGAAGTTTTCAGGCGAGTATAGGTTGGCCTGACGCGAGTTGAGGTTGCCATTCGCCGGAATACTACGAGTCTGGTAGGTAACCTGAGGAACGTAGAAACCGTTTACGAGCGGGGGCGTTACCGCAGCCGTCGCTCCATAGCCGTATCCGCCACGAATTGGAACGTAGCTTTGAGATGGGTCCGACGCCTGG
This sequence comes from uncultured Pirellulaceae bacterium, assembly GCA_964352885.1. Taxonomy (GTDB): domain Bacteria; phylum Planctomycetota; class Planctomycetia; order Pirellulales; family Pirellulaceae; genus Mariniblastus. Next base: position 2,585 of record CAYGUE010000257.1, on the reverse strand, counting down.
TATTCGCCACCGGAGAATTCACCAATTGCCAATGTGTTGGACGAACCATCGCCAATGTCTTGAAAATTGACGCCTCGGTTGTTCTTAAAGCCACGGAACAGATTTCCAGGGACTGTAGACCCCGGATTAAAACTAGTAGCCGTTACTGTAGCACGGTTCATCAGGACGACGCGGTCATTTGAGAAAGGAGAAAAGACACCGTCACACCCAATTCCGCCACCATAACCGTCTGATGAAACCGAAGGGAAATAGACTCGGAAATCGACAAACATGTCACCATCAGGATCAGCTACGGCTGGACCTGAAATGCCGACATAGTGAGAAGCCGACGTACCGAAAATGTCATCGCCTTGATCCGTTTGACTTGCAGACTGGCAGATAAACATCGGTTGTGGAGTAACGATGTTAGGGTCAGCCAACGGATTCGGAGAAAGGCCACCGCCGCCTGTCTTGATCAATTCAAACGTATTGGTCGCGTCCATGTAAGGAAGAATTTCGACAAGGAAGCTCCCACTTGCACCATCGGTTTGGATCAACGTCGAACTAGCACCGGCAGGAAACCGCATCTGGGCACTCTGATAGTTCGTGCAAGCCAGCATGACCTGACGCATGTTGTTCATGCACGTTGCGCGACGGGCAGCTTCACGTGCTGCCTGAACTGCAGGAAGAAGCAGACCGACAAGGATGCCGATGATCGCAATGACGACGAGGAGTTCAACCAGCGTGAAACCACGCTTCGAATTCTTGGGTGAGATGCTCATTTAAGCTCCTGAAATGTAGATTTGTTCGTGATGGGTGGAATAGCAACAGACCTGATATGCTGAGCCTCGTTCGACAAAAGGCTCGCCCAAAAGGAACTACTTCATCCGGCCGCTGACTCAATCTTAATACACTTGAACGACTCGTCCTAGCGGATTCGCCTTGAAACGTTGCAATTTGCGGACCACAAAGCCCAATTAACCGAACAACGCTATTAGAACGATTTGAAAAAAGCTCCTAACCCGACATTAACAATCAACGTCTCAAAACGAAACTATCCTCTCATGCTGCGACAGACATTTGGGATCTGCCTTTTATTGTTCGGTGTTTGCAACATCAACCTGTCTTGTGCAGACGAGCCCATTGAAGTGATTCCTGCCCCGCGCAAGCTTCAGCTTGTGTCCGAAGCAGCACCCTTCGTTTTTCAAAACATTTCCCTTCGTGTCAACGCGACCAAGAATGAATCCTTCGAGAACCACCTCGAATTCGTTGCGAATCTGATCAACCGCCGCGAATTGATGCAATTTGCCCTGAAACAATCGGATCCGAACATCGAAATAGAAATCGATGATCGTTTTGCGGCTGAACAATATCGAATCGCCGTCTCTGAGTCAGGAATCGTCATCACAGTATCGGGGCTGAAGTCGCTGGCCCGTGCGACGGCAACGCTGCTTCAAATCATCGGCCAAGCCAAAAATCAATCGATTCCGGCTCTCACGATCGAAGATCGGCCGACCAGTGACTATCGCAACGTGATGATTGACCTGGGCCGGAATCCGCACAGCTTGCGATGCCTTTACGAGACGATCGACTTTCTCTGGTTTTATAAAGTGGATTCGTTGCATCTGCACCTGACTGACGATCAGCGGTTCGCATTCCCATCGAGACACTTTCCCGAACTCCAGACAAAAGACCGAGCGAGAATCTCTTGGGACGAATTTGTGCAACTGGAAAAGTACGCAATCACCCGAGGCGTCACGCTGATCCCTGAATTGGAAGTTCCTGGACACAGCACAATCTTGCGTCAAAAGTACCCCGAACAATTCGGCAAAACCACAACAGAGCTTGCCAGCCTCCCTGTGGCACGAGCCGCAATCAAAAAACTGCTGGATGAATTGATCGAAGTATTTCCGTCTTCACCGTGGATCCATATCGGCGGCGATGAAGCCTATGGAGTTCCTGATGACCTTCAACGGATTTTGATTAACGACCTTCACCAGTACCTCAAAGACAAAGGCAAGAAGACGCTGGTCTGGGAAGGGCCATCGCAAGGCACAGGAGGCAACAAAGTTCATCCCGAAGTCATCCATATCAACTGGCGAACGATCAACTTTCCCGCCAACAAAATGCTTGAGGCTGGCCATCCGGTTGTAAATGCCGCCTGGGATCCGCTGTACGTTGTCGATCACTATCCAAGAACCAATTTTTCGATGGCGTCGCCGCAGTACATTTATGAAACGTTGGACCTCTATCGATTCGCCCACTTCAATCCCGGTATTCCCACATTCGCCACACCTGTCATCGTTCCGAAACAGAGCAACGTGATCGGCTGCTGCATGCCATGGTGGGAAGGTCGCGAAGAAAACTGGCACACGATGATGCTACCTCGAGTCATCCCGATGGCCGATGTTTCCTGGAACGGTTCAAACCGGCGGAAAGCGGAATTTGAAATCCGTCAGAGTTCGCTTGAGTTACAGCGATTGAATTGGTTTTGTCCAATCGAAATCAAAACTTCCGAGCTGCACATTCCGAGTGATCTCGTATTCCACGACCAGCTCGATCTCTCGCCGGCAGGCGGCAAAAATGGCGACCAGATACATTACACG
>CAYGUE010000256.1:0-4217 GCA_964352885.1 uncultured Pirellulaceae bacterium | reverse complement strand
GGTGATTGGTGACGATGTGACCTTCTTTGTCGATCACCCAACCTGATCCACTGCCTTCCTGCGGTACGGGATCGCCAAACCACATGCCTCGCCGAAATGCTGTCGTGTTGACATTCACAACGCTACGATTCACTTTCTCGTAAATCGAGATATTGTTTTGTTCTTCAGAACTGAACCGCCGAACGTCAGCGACGCGAGGTTGAGCAGCGGGCGGCGCCGCAACCAACACTTGTGCGGAAGCAGAGTTATCCAGGTCTCCACGATCAAACGAGACGGCTATCAATCCGCCAATGCACGCGCAGGCGAGACACATCATCAGTTTCGTTTTCATTCGGATTCCTTTGCTAAATTTGCGACGCTTGAATTATAGCGGTCTGAAATCAATCCAGTAGACGGATCGACAATTCAGCCTGATGTCGCTGCGTATGAGAATGCTCAGCCGTTCCGCGACTTTGTTGACACACATTTCTGGCACGACCAACCCAAACCGAAAAAGTCATACGCGACCATCAACCTTTATCTGATTTGCAACTTTTCCGTAACAGGCAAACCCGCTGGGTGGTCGATTGGTTTCGTATCCCCAAAGGATATTTCATCAAACACGGAGACAACCGTCCAATGAGGCGTTCATTCATATGCTACTCGTATTTGGCACTCTGTTTTTCTCTTTCTTTTCTTCTCAACGCTGCAACCGTGCGCGGCGGTGATACGTTACCGCCCGGATACTGTGAGTTTATTTCCGAAGCAGAATTCACGCCGATAGAGACAAACAGTATTTCATCTCTGACAGAGAAACTGGTATCCATCGCATCCGTGACAGCTCCGCCCTCTGGGCCTGCACCTTGCCAACTGGTCTACGTTCCGAAAAGTAATCGGTCTTGGAATTTCGACTACCAGCCTGCGGCCCAGCCAATTGCGAGACGGGTCCGCGTCATTGCATTTTGGCACGAAGGCCACGTCCAGTTTCGCACGCCGCCCCTGAAGGTCATTCCGGTCCGTTCCCAGAAAAAGCATATCGCTCCAGTGCTATTTTGGGGATCGGATTCAGTAGCAGGCATGACCTTGGTGTTACATTTGATGAGTATGGAAGCCCACGCGATTGTGCAAACTTGCATCGCTCCGATCGAGCAAATCCCGCGAAGGATGGCTCGAATGTTTGACGACTGTTTCCGCCCGGTCTATTGATTCCGATGGGGCGGAACCCGAAATCGCGTTCGGTTTCGCCCCAATATGACGGTCGTAGCGGCTATGGACTGTTGCAACACGAACAGCACGCAAGGGTTCTCCAGTTGATAGCGACTCGCTGATCAGTTTTTCATACGCCAGCCTGTCCAATCCGGGTTTCAAGAGAGTTTTTGGCTGCGTCGGAGCGTTCTCAAGGTCCGATCAAGGCAGAGTTGCCCAGTTTTGTGCCTTCAGGTGTCTCAAAACAGGGCATTCGGGCGCGAAACCGGGCAGTTTTCCCGCTATCGCTCTTGGCACAGAGCTTGCATGTTAGAGAGAATGTCTCAGGCGACCTTATCATCAATACCCTGAGCTGGGAATTCGGAAGCGGAATCTGAACATTTTTTGTTCGCATCGCTTCGAGACCCAAATAAACTTGAGACGGCCTGTTTCTGCAAATTTTGACAGGCGTAATCGTGAGGGAGATGAACCCTCATTAAATAATTCGTGTTGGAGTAGATCATGTCGATACGCACGGCCACAGTCGCGCTTCGAGGAATTTTTGTTGCACTTGTTGGTTTGTCATTCGTGGCAGGCCCAAATGCAGTTCAGGCAGTCCAAATTGAAAATGCATCGCCGACTCGCATGGCGACATTTGAGGACGCCGGCGAAACTTCGTTTGCGTTGAGCATCGGACCCGAAAGTCAGGTCGAACAACGAGCCAGCGATGTTCTCGTTTTCGTTGACACTTCAGCTAGTCAAACGGGCGCTTACAAACGCGACTCGATTGAGATGCTTCGCGGTTTCGTCCGGAACCTCAGCGGAGACGATCGTATTCAGATCTTTGCTGTCGATCTGGAATCCGTTGCCCTGTTCCGTGACTTCGCGAATCCGATGGACGACAAAGTTCAGGTCGCAATCGAAAACCTCAGCAACCGGGTTGCTTTGGGATCGACCGATATGAATTCGATGATCAAAACCGCTGTCGAGAGTTTCGACAACGACAAGACTCGTAACCGCAACGTCGTTTACATCGGCGACGGCATCAGCCGCGCAGGCATCCTGCATACAGACTCATTCACCAACGCAGTGAAGCAACTGGCTGAAAAGCAGATTTCAGTTTCCAGTTTTGCGATCGGCCCTGAAAGAAACATCTCCTTGTTGGCGGCTTTTGCCAACCACTCAGGAGGAAATTTCGTTGTCGACACCGACGCTGCCGATTCTGTCAGCAATGGGGCAATGGCTCTTGCGGAGGCAGTTCACGGTTCTGTGTTCTGGCCTCAGACAGCAAAACTTCCTGAGAACCTTGTCGAGGTTTATCCTAGCAAGTGTCCTCCGATGCGGACTGACCGCGACACCATCCTAGTCGGATCGATTTCGAATCGCGAAGCTCTCAACTTGGAGCTGACGGGTATCATGAACGGCCGACAGGTCACGAAGTCGTGGGCGATTCAGCCAGAAACGGCTTCGAAGGAATTCTCATTCCTTCCAAAGATGCTCAGTGAAGTCCGCAAAGACGGTGGCGTATCGCTACCAACGGTTGGTTCTGCTGGCTTGGTCGAGTTCGCCCGAATCGTTGACGAAAACGCCATCGACTTGGAATTGCTTGGCGGTAACAATCAAATTGCCGGCACGGCAGCAATTGCATCAGCTGCTCCGAAATCGGAAAGCCGCGTTGCCTTGGCCGCACGCTATCGCCTTCAGGAAGGCGATAACCCATTTGGCAAAGTTGAGGACCCGCTCGGCGAATCAGCCGCTCCTGTTGAGACGCCTGCGGAGGACGTTCAGGAAATTGAAAACGACGACGCAGCCATGGAAGTTGCGCCAAACCAGCAGCAACCAAGTTCACTCATTGAATCAGCTGACGTCGTCCCGGTTCCTGACAATGCAATCATGTCCCCAATCCAAATGGGAACTTCCAAGAGCGATATCAGCAAAATGCTGATTGCAGCAGAACGACAGGACCTGCAAGAACAGATCATGACCGTTGAGGATCGCGATCGCATCATCAACGAAAAGCTTCGCAAGCAAGTTCAATACGAAACAGAGCGAGCTCTTCAGGAGTCTTCAACTGACCCTGGAGCTGCAATTGAGCGACTGAAGAACATGCTGGAAGTCGTGGACCAAACACCTGAACTGACTCAGGGAACGGTTTCTGAACTTCGCCATCGTCTCGAATCATCACTCGTTTCGGCCACACGCCGCAAACTTGCTTTTGATCAGGCTCAGCAGACTGCCAGTCGCAACAATGCGACGGTTGCGTCAATTCGCAACGAGATCCTAAACTACGAGCGAAATGAAGAAAAGCTCGCTCGACTGCTTGGACAATACAACTCTCTGATGCAGGAAGGCAACTATGCCGTTGCTGAAGACGTTGCGGATTCAGTCTTCGAAGCGTTCCCAAATCGCCCTGAAGCGAATCTGGTAACCGCTCGTGCTCGAATTGCACATAGTCACTATGAGTTGTTGACGGTTCGCCGTGAAAAGGAACGTCTCTTCACAAGTGCGGTTCGCGAAATTTACAAGTCATCTTATCCGATCTCTGGCAATCCTCCCTTGGTGTTCCCGGATGCCGAGGATTGGATTGAGAAGAAGGCAAATCGTGCAAAATATCAAAACGTACGTTTGGCTGGTGGTGAGAACGAACGTCGAATTCTCGATCAACTTGATTCGGTTCGCGACTTGGTTTATGACGCGGACGCTTGGGGTGACGTGGAAGCCGATTTGGAAAAAGAGCTTGGAATCAACATCGTGATCGATCAGAACCTCGATGGCATTCTTGATGAAGATACTGAAGTCTCGTCAAACCTGTCCGGTATTACTTTGGGCAAAGGACTTCGAACCATGCTCAAGGCTGTCGATGCGACTTACGTTGTGAAAGACGAAGTGCTGTTGATTATCTCGATCGATGACGAACTCGAACCAGACTACCTCGTTACAGACGTTTACAACGTTGGTGACCTAGTTGCTCCGCGAAGCAATCCGATGGCCGGCATGGGCGGCGGAATGGGTGGAGGAATGGGTGGCGGAATGGGTGGCGGAATGGGTGGCGG
>CAYGUE010000255.1:0-4304 GCA_964352885.1 uncultured Pirellulaceae bacterium | reverse complement strand
ACCGACCTCCGTGCGAAAAAAATGCCAGCAAATTTCTGCTGACTTGACGGAGACTCAACTCAAGCAATTATTGATCCAATCAATCGACGTGCGGTCGCCCTGGGGAAGACCTGCAGGCGGAAAACCAATGATTTCAGACAGTTGGTGAAATTGTTGTTGGAGACAGTTTGGTGGTTTATTCAGACCTGGCTGCCAAATCATTATGTATCCTATAATCGATTTTTGGCTCGCTAACTCTCGTTGGGACCGACTATAAAACGCTTGGCCTGAAATCCGGTATCGCTACCTGCGAATGGGTGCGGCAGCTCATCCGTGACGGACTCACGCTTTCGCAGCGATCCCGCGTCTCCGAGTGAATTCCTTTTCGCGATCAGATTCAATTGTCTGGCCCCGGCTAAACTCGTCTACCTTGAAAAGTAATGCATCTCAATCCGTTGGTGCCAACCTAATATCCAAAAAGTGCATCTTCAACTTCGGCACTTTGCGACTGAGCCGGCCGTTGCGGATCGGCGACAACGTTGATGATTCTCTGTTCTCTTTCGCCGTCAACAATCAGGGTCAACAGATACTTTCCAGTCTGAACAGACGGTGCAAATCGACGGCGTCCCTGCTCACCCGAATTGTCGCGGGATAGATCCCAGCTGATTTGGTGAAACCCTTTTTGAGTGGATGTCTCAAAAGTCTTGACAATATCACCCTTCAGATCTTTAAGCGTTAGCCGAACGCTGCGTGCGGTCTTCCCTAAAGAGTAAGCCACGTTCGTTCCTCTTGTAGGATTGGTTCCGACAAATCGACGGGTACCACTGTTTCCCCGAGAACTCCGACGGCTCCAAACAATGGCATCTCGTGGCTGGAACAAGTGCATGTTACTGGAAAGATTCTCCGGAGTCATCTGCCGCAATACCGAGATGTCGGCAATCCACAGGCTTCGACCGTGGGTGGCGGCGACGACTTCCTGCCGTTTATCATGAATGGCAAATTCGTGAACTGCGACCGTTGGCAATCCTCCCTTGGCTTGCGCCCATGTCGTGCCACGATCGATAGAGTACCAAGACGAAAACTCACAACCGAGGAAAAGCAAATTTTCGTTTTTGGTGTCTTCCCGAAGTACCCTGACCGAGCCAGCGGTTTCCGGCAGATTGTTTTTCAACGACTGCCAAGTCTTGCCGCTATCATTTGTCACAAATAGGTAGATTCCGTCATCGTCACTTCTGTGACCATCAAAAGTGATGTAACAGCGTTCCTGTTTGAACTTTGAAGCTTCAATTGAACTTACCCAACGCGGCCCAGGCATCAACTTGGAAAGTGACTTTTCCCCCGTCGGTTGTTCGTAGCTCGGCTTTGCCTTGACGGCGTCTTTTTTGGCTTGGCCTTTTTCAGCTTCCTCTTTCTGAGCTGCCGCCTTTGATTTGCGGCTCAACTCAAATTTCATCATGAAGTTGCCATCATTAACATCGACTTCACCTGAGTACTGATCTGCTTCGACGGTACCGCTAAATTGGAGCGTGAACTGGTCTGTTTCCGAAAACAGGCTGAGCGATTTTGTGGCCGGGTCGAACTTCCCGCTGGATATCTCGCGCTCGCCTTGTGTTGATTCGAAAATACCCGTTATCTCGGTGTTTGACTTTAAATTCAAAGACAGTTTCATTTCGCGTTCGCCACGAGCTGAAACCATGTTGCCTTCCCACTGCCCGGTGACCGGATCGTCGGCCTTGGGCGTGTCGGTTTTAGGCTTGTCGGCTGCTGCATCTTTATCTTCCGCGTTTACCTCATCGTTTGGCTCTTCACCCTTGGGTTTCGTTTCCAAAACTTGTGGCTCATCAGATTTTTCTTCCTGAGGTTCAGCAATTTTCTCGGCAGGCATTTCAGTGGCTGGCTTTTCTTCGGCGACTTCCGAGTTCGACTTTTCCTCCGTGACGTCCTGCTTCGCATCTGCCATTTTCTTTTCAGCCTCAAACTCAAGTTCCAAATCGCCATTGTTGATCGACATGGATCCCGACATTTTCATGCCCTGCACATCGGCTTCGACTGCGATGCCGAACTGTTCGTTCTCCGCCTCAAACACAATCTTCTTGGTTTCAGCATTAAACATGCCATCGACGATTTTCGATTCGCCCTGTGACGAAACGATCGTTCCTGACAACTGGTTCTTATCATCCATTTTGAACTCAATGGTGAATTCGATGGGGCCATCCGGCAGGTTTTCGTTTTCGATCACGCCTGACCATTGCCCCGTAATCGTATCGTCTAAGAACAAGACACCGATCAAGGCGCTTTGGATAGTTAAGCTTGGAAGTTTCAAGCCAACTTTCGCTTTCGGATCTTCTCTATCGCTTTTCGAAGCCGAAAATTCGATTTGGGAACGGCCGCCGCGGCCTGACATTTCACCCGTCATATTCTTGCCATCAATCTTGCCCGAATACTCGCGGTTGCCTCGTTCCCCCTCGATCGTCCAGGAGATTTTTCCAGTCGACGGGTCGAATTCCCCAGTTGAAATATCCTGACTACCTCGTCGCCCTTCAATCGTTCCGGAAACTTTCGTTCCATCGAGTTTCAATTCAAAACTGAATGCGGCACGATCTTCAGGAACTCGATCGGAGATCATTCGGGCGGTCCATTTACCGGTCACCGGATCCTCGGCAGAGACCTCTTTTTCGTCGGCTTCGGACATGACTTCTGTAGGTTTATCTGCTTCCTCTTTTTCGTCAGCAACTTCCTCTGCTGCGTCTGCGGATTTCTCAGTTTCCTTTTCGTCCTTAGAATCTTCCTTTTTGTCTGATGGCTTTTCTTTTTGCGGCTGGTAAGACAACGGCAACCAGTTGTTTCCGCCATCCTCAGTTTTCCAGACAGCTCCGTCGGTCGTGCCGACATAGATCAAGCCAGGTTGGACCGGGGATTCGGAAATGGCACTTCCGGCACCTTTGTTGGTATTCGTAATTTCTGGAGAAATGGCTTGCGTGCCATTGCCCCGATCGAATGACCTGAAAACGAAGTTGCCAGCGCTGTAGTGCACTTTCGAATTGTGCGGCGAGAGTAAAAAGGGAGTCTTCCAGTTAAACCGATAGCGTGTTCCGCGAGGTGGACGAGGCCGAATGAAACCGCGTTCGCCGGTCGCAATGTTGATGCGTCCCATCCCGCCATTTTGGCTCTCGAAATAGATTTGATTGGGATCGTTGGGATCGACCAACGTCACAAACCCGTCGCCACCACCGACGCGAATCCAGTCGGAATTCACCGGTCCTGATCTGTCTTTGCCTTGGGACGGTCCGCCCCAACTGCCGTTGTCCTGCAACCCGCCGTACACCTTGTAGTCCATCGTTGCGTCGACGCCAACGTGGTAGAACTGGCCGATCGCAACGTGATTCAAGTGATCCCAGTGCTCCATGCGGTCATGAGTGATGTGAATGCCGCCATCACATCCAAGGATCATGTGACGAGGATCCCGCTTGTCGATCCACAGGGCGTGATGGTCGGTGTGAATGCCATCAGTTCCACCATCGCCAGTGAATGTCTCGCCGCCGTCTTTGGATTTATAGAGGCTGGTTCCGCAAATGTAGATATTATTGCGATCAACCGGATCAATTTGAATGTTGCTGTAATACATCGGACGAGGATTCAATGTGTTGATCCGCTTCCATGAAGCACCGCCGTCCTCCGAAAGGTAGACGCCGCCATAGTCTTGCTCATCCGCTCCTTGTTGACCTTGAAGGTTCGCAGCCTGTCCGCCGAGCGTGCCAGTAAACTCGTTGCGAGCGCTGCGCTGATTTGTGTCAGGGCGTTTGCCAAGTTCAACCTCCATCTCGATTTGCTTGCGATCGCGAGACACGACGACTTTGATCGATTCGCCTGCTTGGTGCTTTCTGACTTCGCCAAGAAAATCGTTATACGACATCACGATATTGTCATCGACCGCGACAACGATATCGCCGTCCTTGAGGCCGGCCTTGTCAGCAGGGCCGTCCTTCGTGACATTGGTCAATCGTGCTCCGACGTCTGCATTCTCACCGCGGATACCAATAAAAGGAGAGGTCTTTGGACGCTTGGCGATTCTTTCGGATTCAACAATCGCCACGACCACATTGGGATCGGATTCGAAATAGTCCAGACCAATGCGGCCCATCTTGCAAGCGGGAAGCCCTTCGGTGACCCGTTGGAATGTATCGCCACCATCGCTCGATTTGTAGATCCCCGACCCGTCGCCAAATTTTTGGACCGGATCGTTTCCGTCAAAGCCATCTCTTTTTCGTTCATAGGTTGCAGTCAACAAGTTGTCCGGATTTTTAGGATCCAATTGAACGTCAATC
>CAYGUE010000254.1:0-4439 GCA_964352885.1 uncultured Pirellulaceae bacterium | reverse complement strand
ATTGTTGCAAAATCCCGAAAAACTTGACTATGTCTTAAGTTGATGCCTATGTGGTTGAGCGCAGCGACACCACCGGAAAGCCTAGAGCCAGTTTCAAAACTTGTGGCTGGGGCGTCTCGCCCCAGTTCGATCGAACAATACTGGGGCGAGACGCCCCAGCCACATTAGCAGTGTGGTTTTGTAACCGGTTCTAGCATTCATGCTCACATTTTGTCTCTAGCCTCAAACCTCACAGAATGAAGCTCGAACCGCTTCTAATACTTCGCAGCGCTGATCGCCCGCTTCACTTCGTACCGAATCAATTCCACATCCGGATTCTCACCCGTGAACAGCTTGAACTGCTTGGCAGCCTGCCGAACAAACATGTCGATGCCAGTGATCGTCGTGCATTCAGCCGCACGAGCCTGTTTGATGAACAGCGTCTGCTCAGGGTTATAAACCGTATCGAAGACCACGGCCTTCTTATCGAACCACTCCGGTTCGAAAGGCGTTGCGTCCATGTCCGGATACATCCCAACAGGAGTGCAGTTGATCAACACGTCGCATTCAAAGTTCGCGCGGCTCGGCCAATCGACTGGCTCGCAATCGAGCGCCGTCGCCAGAGAATCGGCCTTGCGAAAATCTCTCGCACAGATCGTGACCTTTGCCTTGGCTCGCTTGAGTCCAAACGCGATCGCTCGAGCCACTCCTCCGGAGCCCAGAATGAGAACTCGGGCCCCTTCGAGTTCGTGAACAGCTGCCTTCTTTCGATCTTTCAACGTGCTGACGATACTCTCGACAGCTGCGGTACAGTCGGTGTTGTAGCCATAAACGTTGGGCGACTTGAATACCAATGTATTGGCGGCACGAATGCCGGCAACGTTATCATCCAAAGCATTGATGTGCTTGATCACGTTTTCCTTGTGGGGAATCGTGACGCTCAAGCCGTGAATTTCCAGCTCAGGACACACGCTAATGAACTGCTCGAGGTACTCCCGTGGCACGCGAAACGGGAGGTACATGAAGTCCAAACCAGCCTTGCGAATACAAGCGTTGTGAACAATCGGACTCAAGCTATGAGCAACCGGATCGGCGATCACGCCAAGGATTTTTGTATCTTTCGTGATCGAACCGTAACGGTAGTAATCCCGCATCTCCTCGAAAGTCAGCATTCCTGGTGCCAACTTTCGGTCGCTGCTGAAGGTCGCATAACTGAATGGAGCACCAAACTTGCCACACAGCAAACGCGAGGTAACGCCCATCTCCCCCATGCAGAACGCTACGGTGGGAATTTCCGAATCGCGGCATAATCTCAAGGCCACCACGTTGTCCATCGGATTGTTGGCCATCGTCGCGATCTTGATGATGTCCGGATCGAGCTCCGTCATCTGGTGATGGATGTCTTCGAGGTTCGATGGCGTTTCATCGAAGTTGTGGTAGCTGATGATTCGCTGCGTGTTTTTGTAGCGAGGAATTTGCTCGGCGATGTCCATCTCAAGATCGACGTAGTCAGCTCCATCGGCGATCGCCGTACGCAGCAACATGACCCGATCGGATTCACTGCGCATCCACTTGCCACCATCTGCCGGTCGGCGGCATGTCGCCACGACAGGGCAGGGGCTGTCTTCGAGCAGTCGCTTCAGATTGACGGGGCGACGAATGTAGTCCAACCGTAGTTCGACCAGCTCAGCACCCTGCTCAGCAAGATGCTTGTGTTCTGCCATCATCATTTTATGACGGCCGCGACCAACACTGACGCAAATCATTCAGGAACCCAAAAAGATAGGAGTTAACTCTGGTGGAAGAACGGCGCTCGCTGTCGTAAATCAAATGCAAGCCACTACATTCGACCGATAACTGAATATAGCCACATTGATTAACCAATTGCCATTCTGGACCGAAATCGGCCATTTTCAACCCAGATTATTCACGAGGCGTGGGCAGGAGTTTGCGAATGAACCTCATTTCTCGAGCTGTTAACTATTTTGGTCGACACCGAAAATTCAACGGTTGCGTAAAAGTTTCATCAAATCAATTTGTGCGCTTTCGCACCGAAAATAGTTACCTGCCTGTCGTCGTGAATCATTCCGGTTCAAATGCGTTTGAACTTTTTGTCGAGTTCTTCACGAGAAAACGTCAATGCCGTGGGTCGTCCGTGCGGACAATGATGAGAATCCTGACATAGATCGCCATGCTCAAGCAAAGCCGTGATTTCTTCGGGAGACAGTTTGTCGCCTGCTTTTACCGCCGCCTTGCAAGAAATCATGTGTAGTAGCTCATCGAGTACGTCTCGCCGATCGAGATTCTTTGCCTCACTCATCAACTTATCGATGACGCTCTTGAGCATCTCGGCCGGATTGTGATTCGCCAACATCGCCGGATACGAGGACACCAGAACCGTGTCGCCACCGAATGGCTCAACCGTGACACCAATCTGCGTCAATAGCTCAGACTGCTCAAGAACAGCTGCTGCTTCCGCTGGTGGAAGGCTCACCGGCTCAGGAACAAGGAGCCTTTGCGATTCCAGTTTTCCGGCCAGGACTTTTTCGCGTAGTTGTTCGTAGATCACACGCTCGTGCAAGGCATGCTGGTCAATGATCACCATGCCTTCAGCCGTTTCGGAAACCAGATAGGTGTTGTAAACCTGAAGTGCTGATCGCGTCTGAGTTGGCATCGGCTGTGCGACCGCTTCTGCCCCAAACGGCTGCTCAGTGGTCATCGAGGAAGGCGTCGATGAATGCATAGAGACGCCGGCGCCTGAAACGTTGCCGCCTGGCAATGTAGGAAACGGGCGAAACGATTCGCCTGATCCACCTGATCCGCTTGGCGAAAAACCGCTCGATCCAGGAGCCGCAGTCCAGTCGACATTGCTGGTCGTCCTGGCAAAAGCGATCTGATCCTGAACCGCAGCCACGGCAACGGATTCCGTCATATGTGGCATCGGAGCTTCGGCCGCAACCTGCCCGCCATCGCGTCGCGATAGATGCCCTTTTGCGGTCAAATCAGTAGAAAGAAACTGAGTCCGAATGGTCCCCAGAAGCTGTTTGTAAATCTGACCGCCATTTTGAAAGCGAACTTCCAGCTTGGCCGGATGCACATTCACATCGACCATACTTGGCGGCATGTCCAATCGAAGAAAGGCCAGCGGATAGCGGCCAACCATCAACAGCCCCCGATAGGCCTCGCTCAACGCATGCTGCAGCGAATGATCGCGAATGTAGCGACGATTCAAAAACAGATACTGCATCCGTTTATTGGAACGACTGATCGACGGATCAACAACGTACCCGTTGAGCGAAATATCGCCTTCGGTGCTGTGGACAGGAATCAGGTTGTCAGCAATCTCGGGACCGTAGAATGCTGAAATGCGTTCACGCCACGATTCGGTTGACGCCAACTGATGCACGACCGACTGATTGTTCATCAACGTCATCTGAACTTGCGGATTCGCCAGAGCCACGCGTGCAAAAGCTTCCGCGATATGACTCTTTTCCGTTTGAGCCGTCCGCAGAAACTTTTGCCGAACGGGCGTATTGTAAAACAGTTGCCGAACTTCGATCGTCGTGCCAACCGGACAACCACAGGGCTCAATTGGCTCCGCGTGACCTCCGTTGATCAACAGTTCGTATCCGCAATCGCTGTCGGCCGTTCGCGAGCGAATCATGGCCTGAGAGATTTCCGTAATCGAAGCCAATGCTTCACCACGAAATCCAAAGGTACCCACTTTAAACAGGTCGTCTGCATCAACGATCTTGCTGGTCGCATGACTCGTCACCGCCAACGGAAGATCCTCTTTCGCCATGCCGCAGCCATTGTCGGTGATGCGGATCATCTCGATGCCGCCCTGCTCAATGGTAACTTCGACCTGAGTCGCACCGGCGTCGATCGAGTTTTCAAGCAACTCTTTGACCACACTGGCCGGACGTTCAATGACTTCACCAGCCGCGATTTTGTTAATAACGCTCTCTGAGAGTTTTCGAATGACCATCGGCCTACCTCAATCCGTAGTCGTTGAGTTTACGGTATAGGTTCCGTTCGCTGATGCCAAGAATTCGGGCCGTTTCTTCGCGATTGTGATTGGCCAACGTCAACGTGTGCTCGATGGCCCAACGCTCGATCTCCTTCAGCGACTTGCCGACCAGAGACGAACTTGCAGGGTCATCGGACCCCGATTCCAGCAAATCAGCCGTCGAAGGATTTGAGCTAACGGCCAAACCGGCTTTCTTGCTGACCTCCGCAGCCGTTTTCTCGTCCAGCAAGTCCGGCGAAAGATCATCCATGTCGAGGAAGTCGTCGATGTCCATCACGACCAGGCTTTCGACGACATTTTTCAACTGCCGAACGTTGCCTTTCCATTGCTCGTCCAGCAACCAGCGGCGCAGGTCCTGCGAAAACCCTTTCACGTTGCGGCCGTTTTTCTTGTTGGCCTGTTTGCGAAAGAAGTCGGCCAGCGGCAGGAT
>CAYGUE010000253.1:0-4566 GCA_964352885.1 uncultured Pirellulaceae bacterium | reverse complement strand
ATTTTTACCAGATCCGCTTTCTACGACCAGCACACCAAAGAGTTCAGGCCTTCTTCACAAACTCGGACTTGAGCCCCATCGCACCGATGCCGTCGATCTTGCAGTCGATGTCGTGATCATCGTCGACCAGCCGAATGTTTTTCACTTTCGTGCCCCCCTTGATGACCAATGAGGATCCTTTCAATTTCAAATCCTTGATCACGACGACCGTGTCGCCCGATTGAAGCACGTTTCCATTGGCGTCGCGAACGGTGTCGTCATCCTCCGTTGCAGCCGTTGGATCCCATTCGTGGTTGCAATCGGGGCAAACGAGCATGATGCCGTCCTGCCAAGTGTATTCGCATTCGCATTTGGGGCAGTTTGGCAGATCGGGCATGGGGATTCAGTTCTAAAACACGAATAATTTCTAATTGCACACTAATCCGGAATTATTCATGACGACGGGTGTCACGTTCACCATTTTGATCTATTCAAGGGTAACGTGAATATTATTTCGATTTGAAAATTCACGCAGTAGGTGAATTGCCAAAACCGCAAACATAGAATTCGTGCGCCAATAAAATAGGTGCTCTCTGGTTCGACGCCCACGCCTCGTGAATAATCCGGGCGAATAGACAAAGCGCACTAAAGGATCCTCAGTATGGATCAGTGTGCGATTAGCGCCAATCAGTGTTCCCTACGTCCGAGAGCAGTTTGACGATTAAGACATCTCGATTGTTGACGCGATGTAGAAACTCTGCTTCTTAAAGAAACAGCATCAGGCAAGCGATCATCGTCCAACCAAACAGTTGTAGATTCATCAGAAATTCCAATTGCAGATGTAGGAATACTCCCACGGCCAAAACCCAAAAGCGGCATTCCTCAATCCAGATGATTGAACCCAATGACAACTCGACCACCATCGTGCCCCATGTCGCGACTTTAATAAAGAAAGGGGACATTAATCTCGCTGGCAGCTTGAAACGAGTGTAGGCATCGCAATTGATTGGATACCAAGCAGCGGTTCCATTTCGCCAACGAGCCCCACGCAACTTCCAAAAAACAGTCCTAAAGTAAATGATTGAAACTTGAATCTGCATCAAGCGTAAACACCAAGGGTCTCCCGTCACTTCCCAATTTCCTGTAAGCCAAGCATTAACGGACCAGCCAGTACTAGCTGGCGAAAAGATCATCAAGAAGCACATGATTCGCATCACCGTGTCGCCGCCGTGAAAAATAGACGAGTTTCGATGGTGCAACGAGGTGATCGTCAGGTACGCAACAATTGAAGCGAATCTCACCCAAAATCCAGTCGCCATACAAATGCCAGCGAGACAGCTCATCGCAATCAGCAAGTACACCGAGGCGGTTGTCGCAGGAAGAACATTGAGAAGGTTCATACGACTCCGCCCGACAAACTTTTCGAAGCGGGCAAAATCTACCACGGCATCAACAGCCAAATGTCGTGGCACACAAGGAATCAGCAAGAGGCCATTGAGAAAAACAAGCACACCGAGCGCAGCGCGGAAAACAGCGAGAGGAAACAGCGACTGCGGTTCGTGAAAGAACCAATTCCAAAAGTTGAGAATTTGTTCGATAGAAATCAAAACGAGTACAGCAACTTTCGTTTATGGAAGGAAGTTAACTTTACACGTCGGAAACCCTGGTCAGCCTACAATCAGTAGGTGATTTGCCACACCGTTTTTTCTTCAATCTCATGATCATCGCTATCCGTAAACGCTTTGATTTTTCGCTTGCGAATTATCAACTCGCTTGTTGCAACCAGGTCAGGATCGCTGGCAAGCGTTCTTCTAACGTACTTGCAAATTGCAGCTCGTTGGCTCTTGCTTGATTTCTGCGAAAGAACTGCCTGAAATTTTCTTTCTCGAACCCAGATGAATGCGGACCATTTACTAACCTCATGGATGCGGAAAAGGTCATGTGACTCGGTGCTTCCGTCTTTCATCGTCAACAGAACGGAATATCGTTTTTCCACTTGCACGGGCGTCGGCGCGAACATTGACCAACTATGCCAAAGCCCCGCCCAAAGAATGACCACCTTGAATTTTGAAATGCATCGCTTCGCGAAAAAGTCGCTTGGCAGGTTCCAAGAGAGTGCAAGAAATAAGTAGCAGACAATGAATCCGTTGATTAAATAGATCAATTCAGTTTCCCATTATCTTTGCACAACAACTAGTCCGTCGATCTGGCCGAACCTTTACCATATTCTTGTTCCCATGCCTCCAAATCCCGAATTGCCAGTTCCATTGACTCTCCTTTCGACTCGAGCCAGTCAACAATAGCGGCAAAATTCGGCCTAGTTTCTTGGACGTTTTCCTCAGCAAAGACAGATCTTTTTGCTTCTGCCAAAAAGTGAATCAGGCGGAAAGATTGATCTTCGATAGCCTTTCGTTTGTCGGAATCGTAAAACGTCCATTGGAAAGGTCCTTTGAATTCGACGCCGGATTTGACTGCGGCCAATGCCAATCGACTGCCGCGTTCGAAACTCTCCGGGTCCTGGAAAGGACGTAACTGATAAACAGCAAAGTTTGATTTTTCATCAAATCCCGACTCTAAATCTGCACCTGAATCTATCAACAGACCAAGCCGCTCAAGTGCATCGGGAGCGTCCTGATTGAGAGCAAGAAATGGTGTGAAACGAAGTCCCCTCGCGCGTTTTGGCACCCACTCTACATTGGGATCTCCACCACTCTCAAAGACTCTTTTGAATAGCCGATTGTACTCACTCGTAGCAACGAGGTAGGTGATCGAACTTCCATTCCACAAGGACAATGGCATGTCGCGCCGCTCAGTGCATATTGGAATATTCGGGTCTGCTCCATTATCCAACAGAATAATAAATGGGCGAGGATCATCGGTGATGTGAAACGCCCAATACAAGAGAGTCATGCCGTCCGTACTGATTCGGTCAATATCTCCAATTCGGTGAAGGAGCAATTCCAGTCGCTTTAAATCCCGATTTTTGATTGCTTGGCACGCTTCATCATAGTCTTCAACATCAAATACGGGCGGATCCAGATCTGCATAACTGAATTTGTTCAGTTTCAGCCTATTTAGTTGGTTATGCCAAGTCTCATTTACGAATTTCAGTTCGTCGTATGAAACGTCATTTGACAATCCAACGTCCCAGGCAGTACGCCATTCAACCTTCTCACTAAGCTCTTGACGATTGCATCCTACCGCACTCAAAAAAGCAAAAATAAACATCGCTACTGTTTTTTTCGTCATTGCATTTCTAATTTGCGTTAGGACTTCATGTTTATTTTAATCAGTTGCCAAGATCATTACTAAGTGGACCACCGACGGGGTATTTTGGGTCTGGAGACCCGTCATCAAGCAACCACTTTCCGTAATAGTCAAGCGGTGTAAACCAACCGAGCGAATTCACGCCCAGCATCGCCTGCTGATAGAAACTGTGCGAGACTTGCAGTTTACTTAGTCCCCCTTGAACGTCGATGCCGACAACAAAAATATCATAAAGATCGTTAATTGGATTCGCCAACTTGGGCCCGTCGTCAAATGTAACATTTCCATTCAAATCCAACTTGATTGTGTTGCGGACAATTTCTTGCAACTTGTTCTTGACCCAGTTTGCGTGAATGTCGAGTGAATGAGGACCTTGCAAGGGAATTCGCTTTCCAACAGCACTCTGCAATAGAGGCGTCGCGTCCTGAAGAACACTTAGAATATCTAAACTCAAGTGGTAAGCCTTTAGGTGCGTTGGAGATTCAGCCGCAGCCGCGTCATAGCGGCGGAAAGAATCCGGCCGATCAGGAATCGATGGCAAATTCGAAAAGTTCACTAATGTTGCTCGAGTCAAACCTGAGGAATTGTATGTATGACTTCCCGGAAGATTAGCCCATAACGCCGCCGCACTCGCCAAACCACCTCCCAATGAGTGACCGCTGGCTCTCAACCTGAAGGGTTTACCAACGATCTTTGGCAAATTCGGCATCTCGACGTTAAGGCCATCTGCAAGCTCCATCGCTGCTGAAAATTGCGGCGCCCCCCCGGCCAGAAATTGAGCTGAATTATTCATCCAATCGTCAATCGACTCCATGTTTGTTCCACCATAGACAACAGTGAAACTAGCAGGCCCTTCTACATAATCACGGTAGAGTCCCGCAATAAATCCACTTGGACCACCATTCTTGTTTAAATACTGTTTAAGATCCGCGGGAATTTCGTATTCCTCGAGTTTTTCGTTATCCAACCATTCCAAACCGTAGTTTGGCAGATCGTACGGTAAATCACTTGGGTCATCGACGCCGTCCGGGTTGTATCCGTAGACTGCTTTTGAAGTAAATGCGGCCCTTAATTCAGGACGTGTTTGAATTTCCCAAAAAATGGACTTAGGTTTTGTAACAATATACTTCACCTCGTCAGATGCCTCATAGCTTCCACTTTCCAATGTTACGTTGATCGTCACTCTTGGTTTATCTTGAAGCTTGAGTTCGCCTAGTCGATCCAAAACCCCCGTCCCATCACCGATATTGCTCCCACCCAACCCGGCAGGGCGACCGCACGTCGATTGATTGGATCAATAATTGCTTGAATTAGTTCTCC
>CAYGUE010000252.1:0-4567 GCA_964352885.1 uncultured Pirellulaceae bacterium | reverse complement strand
CGAGTGAATAATTGCATAGAGTTTCGATTCACTCGCTGGCGCTTCGGGCTTGTATTGAACGCTCCGCGTTTTTGGGTTTTCAATAGTTATTTCCAGATGCAAGTTGAACAAGGAACTCAACCTTCATTGATTCCTCTAACTTCGGATTCACAGTTTGTGTATTTTCCGGACTGGCAAATATTGCTGGAAGCAGTGAAGCAATCAACAACGGCAGTCCGATTGTTTTGAAAGAGAGTTTTCGTATTGTTCGACTTGCAAATCTGTGGTTGGTTCAAAAACATCAAAGTTCGTCAATCGCGTTCAATACCTGCTCAAGATTGTTGGTTGAATTATTGGTTAGCACGATGATCGTATATTTGCGATCAATTTGTCTTGCAATCGAAGTCCGAAATCCAACCCAACTGCCGCCGTGGGCCACGGTGAGTCCGCGATTCTTCGATCGCTCAACAGACCAACCGAACCCGTAGCCAGTTTCGCTGCCGTCGTTGAGTTTGCCTGACGTGAAAGCTTCGTTGAGCGTCAAAGGAGAGACAAGCTTCTCTCCACAAAGCGCCTGATCCCACTTCAACAGATCGCGTGCTGATGAATAGACGCCACCATCGCCAACCATGCCGTTGAGGTAATGCCAGTCAACATCAACGTGGCCGTCGTCCAAATACTGGAATCCAAAAACGCGATTTGTTGGAGCAAAGACATTTTCGTCGTTCGAAAAAGTGTAAGAGTCCGCCATCTTCAGCGGCTCAAAAATTCGCTGTCTGTAGAACTCTTGAATCGATTGACCTGAGGCGGATTCAATGATGCTGCCCAGCAAAACGTAGCCGGTGTTGCTGTATTGGTGTCGATCACCGGGAGCAAAAACGGGCTTGGGATGATGCTTAACGAACAGGTCGACCATGTCCTGGTTGAAGGCAATTTTCTTTTCTGATGCACCCGCATCTTTGTCCCAATGCTTGCCGAACAATCCCATGTAATCTGGCAATCCTCCGTTGTGATGAAGCAAATGACGGATGGTGACGCCTTTGTATGGCAGTTTGGGCAAGTGCTTTGTGATGTCATCATCGAAATCGAGTTTGCCGTCTTCCTTCAGCAGCATGATTCCCATCGCAGTGAACTGCTTGCTGACCGATGCGAGCCGAAACGAAGAGTTTTCTGCGAAAGGCGTTTTGTCATTGACGTTCGCATAGCCAATTGATTTTTCAAAGACAATTTCGCCATCGACAGCGAGCAATACGGTTCCGCTGACAAGCTTTCGTTCATGCGCTTTGTCGAGCCGTTTGGATAACTTATCGAGGTCCTCATCGCTGAACGACGGAATCTGAGGACGAGGCTCGATTACCGGCGTTTGCGTTTTCTCCTGTGCGTGCGTCACCGACGCAAACAGAATCAAACACAACGCCACGCTAGAAAACAAAACGTTTCGACAACTTCTCGCAAACTCCATAGGTCCAGTTTCCTTCATTCGTTATTTGTCGTCGTCCGCGATTCCGACGCCTTTGCTGCGATCAGGATACTCTGGGCGGTCAGGTTTCTCATAGCCATCGGATTTTATTTCTTCAAGCAATTGCTTGACGGCGGCATCCAATTGAGGATCCTTGCCATCGACCATTTTGCCTGGATCATCGATGACTTTAATGTCAGGATCGACTCCGTGCCCTTCGATACCCCACGTTCCATCTTTTTCATAGTATGCAAAAGTCGGAGCCGTGATTCCCGAACCATCGATCATCGAGGGGTTGCCAGAGATCCCAACCAGTCCACCCCACGTTCGCATGCCGATCAGTTTGCCGAGTCCCGCTTGTTTGAACAGTGCAGGGAACATGTCACCACCGCTGCCAGCCATGCCGTTAGTCAACATGCATTTCGGTCCGTGATGAGCATCTGGCGGCCACGTCATGTCGCGTCCGTCACGTTTCGCCCAGTAGTTTGTCACCGGCCGATTGAGCAACTCGATAAACCGTGTCGGGATTTGGCCACCTCCGTTCCAACGATCGTCTATGATCAAAGCCTCTTTCGCGGCTTGGCCGAAAAACTGTCGAATCAGATCGTTTTGACCTGGCACGCCTGTGTTAACAACGTAGATGTAGCCAATCTTTCCTTTCGATTTCTTGTCGACGTAGGCTCGATTCTTTTCGATCCAATGTCGGAACCGCAGGTCATCATCAGATTTGAGAGGTTTGATGACCACGCGTTTGTCATCATCGTCAAGCTTGGAATCTTCGCTGACGGTTAGCGTCGTGATCGTGCCTGCCAAGCCTTCGAACGCTGCGTAAGGATTCGACTCATCGGTCAGTTCAAGTCCGTTGACTTCAAGTATGAAATCGCCTTCCTTGATGCCGACGGCTCGCAGGGGGTTTCTTGCGTCGGTATCCCAGTCGGCTCCTTCGAAGATGTTGTCGATCACATAACGACCTTTCTTGACTTCGAAAGTACATCCAAGCAAGCCAACGTCGCTGCCGTCGGGTGCGTCTTCATCGTCAATGCCGCGGTAGTACGCGTGTCCAACGTTGAGTTCCGAAATCATTTCACCGATCACAAAGCCAACATCATCTCGCGAGGCACAATCATCAAGCATCGACTCGTACTGCTTGCCGATAGCTTTCCAGTCGACGCCGTGCATGTTTGGATCGTAGAAGTAGTCGCGTTCGATACGCCAGGCGTCGGTGAAAATTTGCTTCCACTCCTCGCGCGGATCGACCATGACGTGCATGCCCGAAGTTGGAACGGCTTCACTTAGCTTCTGTCCAGCGGCGGCGTTCACGACGTAGCCCTTCTCGTCTTTGAAAACGAGCAATTTCTTTCCGTCAGCACTCAAGGCGAAGACACCCGTGCCGGAAACAACCGTTTTTTGCTTGGGTTCATCGGCATGCATGTCGTACAACATGATCGACGCTCCTTCGCCGCTTCTCGCGTAGAGCAATTGGTTTTTGTCGTTAACCGCCAGGCGGCTGAAGTTGCCCTGAGGGATCGGAAGTTGAAAACTTCGTCGGGCGATACCTTCGAACTCAATCTCCAACGGTTCGACCTTCTTTTTCTTCGCCTTTCCGGCTTTCGGATCGGCATCCTCGTCCGTGCCACGTTCGCCGGAGACAGGAATCTCCATGCCGCCAAGCATAACGGTGCCGGTTAGCTTGCCGTCCTTGATTGTCGCTTCGAGTTTGGCTTCTCCGTCTTCGCCAGTGTCGAGCACAAGCATCAGCTTTCCGCTGCCCGCGTCGAAAGTTCCTTCGGTGATCAATGCTTCACCACCTGGCGTGTCGGCGCTACCGGTCACAGAGCCGTCTTCTGCCAATTCCAGACTCATGATTGCGGTTCGTGATTCTTCGGGGAGCTCTTCGGTATCGAGTTCCAGCGTCCACGTTCCCGTTAGTGAGTCCGTTTCTGAGCCGTCTGAAGACTTGTCTTTATCCTTGTCATCGGCGTCGTCGGTTTCTTTGTCGTCTTTCTCTTCGTTGTTTTTTTTCTTATCCTCGTCATCCCATTCTTCTTCATCACTTTTAGGTAGCATCGGCAACTTCACATCGGCTCGCAACGGAACAGCAATAACGACTTCGGTACCTTTGTAGATGAATGATTCGCCAACGTCTTCGTAGTCGGGCTTATTGAACGCTCGGGCACTCTTGAAATACAGAAAATCTCCGTCGCGATCAAATACCGGACCGCTGGAATTAAAGAATCCACTCGAGACTTGATGTTTCGATTCTTCCGCAACGTTGTAAATCCAAACGGCGTGAATTGCGGCTTTGTCATCGCTGTTGAGTGCATACGTGAGCCAATTTGAATCGTGAGCCCAGTTTATGTCCGGCTGATTCGCGTGCGGTTCGCGGGCAACGAGCTTCGTGTCGCCATCGATTGTGTGCAGATAGATGGCCCCAGTTTTGTCCACGAAAACGATGTGTTTCGAATTGGGCGACCAAACTGGATCGCTGCGGAAACATTCGCCATCTTTGGTCAGCTGTTTCGTCTCGCCTCGTCCATCGGACTGTGTCACGTAAAGCTCGTACTCGCCAGTTTCGTCTGAAAAGTATGCAATCCAGCGACCATCCGGGCTCCATGACGGATCGCGTTCCGCGACGCCGTTCGTTCGAGTCAGGTTTCGAGGTGTGCCTTTTTCAGCTGGTACCGACCAGATATCGCCACGAGCTTGGAGGCAGACGCGTTTTCCGCTGGGCGAAATGTCACCGGCTTCGATAAACTCCGAAGCGTCTACTTTATGCTTTCGCAACTTGGGTCGGTCGCCGGGGATCGTGACCTCCACGATCTTGGATTCGCCAGTCTTAAGGTTCAAGAGTCGAAGATCAGGCCCACTAGAGAATACGATTTCGCCTTCGCCGTCTTCGCCAGGACCGATCGCTGGCCACTTACAATCGAAGTCTTCGAAGTCTGTGATTTGCGAACGTTTTCTCTTTTTCGTGTCGTATTTCCAAATGTTCAGTCGGGCTTCTTCACCACCATCAGATAAATAGGTGACTTGCTGATTGGCTTGCATGCCATGCGCTTCAAGATGCTCAAATAGGGGTGCATAGATAATTTGGGGGTAATTGTACGCTAACGAGATTATTGCGTCACA
>CAYGUE010000251.1:0-4644 GCA_964352885.1 uncultured Pirellulaceae bacterium | reverse complement strand
GCCTGACAGTTAGTTCTAAAGAATCGTCGATTTGATCGCCGGCCAACATCGCCTATGGCCACGAGTGAAAATTCGTGTTGATTCGCGCCATTGGCGGGCAAAAACCATTTCAGCCCGAAGCGAGGAACCAATTTAACCAAACGACTGCGGCTGGACGCCACAGCCACGAACTAAGCCATTGACTTCGGCAAGCGAACATGCAACTTCGCGCCCTTTCCCAACTGACTCTACAAAGTCACCGATCCGCCGAACGCCTGCGTCAGGTGTTTCACGATCGCCAACCCAAGTCCCGTGCCGATTCGCTTGGGACCACGCAGCGATATCAATCACCGCTTGCCTGAAACGACTCGACGAGGATCGAAATAAGCTTCCTAGCGTAATCTCGATTGCTTGTTTCGAATGTCGTCATGGAAACGGTTTTTCTACTCTGTGTAACGGCCTGGCGTTAAAGTTATTGTTGTCTGCGTTACACCTTCCTACGAAAAGCACTGGTTGAACATGTCTCATTCGCACGAATTACCTTCTCGCCGTGACGCACTCGCCAAAGCGAGCGTAGTATCTGCTGCGTCGTTGGGCATTGCCCTTGGAGGCTCCTGTACATACGCAGCTCCATCGATTGGCGCACATGACGAGGGAGCGATAGCTGGCATCGATCCGAAAAATGTCTATGACGAATACGAACGCCGTGGTTTAAGCAAGGTCAGCGATGCCGATTTGTATCATCAAGCTGCGAACATCATTTCTAAGCCACCTCGCCAAGGGCAGACTAGCTTCACCTTGCACGCGCCGCTGGAGGTAATGGCCCGATACGGTTTGCTGCCGCTGGTAGATCCTCAGCAGCGATCTTTAGCAAGATTGCAAATCGTCGCCAGCGCGGCAGCGTTTGAGGCTGGGGGCAATCCGGCGACGTCACCTGCTCAAATTGCTCCTTTTCGAAATCTGTCGGTTGCCAAAAAGGAATTCACCAAAGCGTTTCAAAACGCGGACGCAGACACCCTGGAAGCCTTTACCCTGCAAATAGCCGCCCAGTTTGGAACCGCCAGTCTTGTTCATTTACTAACGCCACTTGCGCTGCCAACGCTGACTGGCGCTTCTCATTCACATATCGGTTTGTGGCTATTGTTGCGGCATGGCACGACAAGCGATGTCGGGGATGCCACCTTGTTACGCGCAGGCGTGCGTCGCTTAGCAGAAAAACCTGAGCTCCAGCTAACCAGTTTCTCAGGAATGGATATCTTGGGAACGAAATTGCTCAACCTGACTCCCGCTCAGATCGAGCGAGAAATCTTAACCAAGCTCGCGAATCCCGAGCGAAGTAAGCTTCCCGGATCGGGTATGCAAACGTTGTTTGAAGCGGGGGAGAAAACAGGCAATGCTGATGCTCTGTTCGGCGATTTCATTCGGCACGATCTGACCAACGAGCAAATCGACGCTGCCTTTCGAGCGGTGTTAAGAGTTTGTGCACACAGTATGTTGCAGGACGACCAGCAGGACGCAAAATTCGGCTGGAGTCACTGCCTGACTCTACCTCAAGCAGCCTGTGGTCTTTCAAGTCTTAATGTTGATCGCAAGCTGGCACTCGCTTCAACACTGGTTTGGATTGTCTCCTATCGATCAGTGAGGAGTAAGCGATCATTAGATTTTGACTGGGTTCCAGAAAAAATCGACGCAACGGTGAGTATCGACGAAGCACTTCATACTTCACCCACTGTTGCCGCTGCTCGCGTTTGGCATGCCGACGCCTCGGAGCTTACGGCAATCAGGCGGACTCTCGCAACTCAGGCATCGATCCGCAACGACCAGCACTTGGCGAAATACACGCGAGCCTGTTTCGATCTCGGGTCATTCGATCCTACGCATCGACAAATTTATCTGGCGGCGGCCGCCCATCTATGCGGCCTCTGGATCCAAGAACGACCTCGAAACAAGATCTTGGACAACCTTCTAGAAAGAAGAGATACGCCAGAGTAACGATCAGGCATTACAGAGCCTCAGAAACCTATTTCAGACGTTATTTGAACAGGGTTTGGGTGTACCAAAAAACGGTCGTATTTTGCTCGATACATAAAACGGTTGAGTAAATGACAATGGGCCGACACAGTCGTTGAACCTCCAACCTGCCTCGGTGTTTCACGCCGACGCAGGTTGGGGAACGCAGATTCGCAAACAAGAGTTATTTTTTCTGGAAGGATTTGGCTTTCCCTTTTTCGACGTAGTCCAGTAGAGACTGATAGGAATCTTCGTTTGCCTTTACGAAAAACTGGAGCATCTTTTGAAGTTCGGGGGAATCCTTGTAGCCAACACCGTAAGATACCAGTTTGGTTTTCGCAGCACTAATCCGTTCGAACGTGACAACGTTATACAATTGCTTCTCACGTTCCTTTAGCACGTTCGGAAAGTTCTCTCCAAGTTCTGCCTGCATCGTCAAGATTCTATGAGGGACATAGTTGATGATGTGCAGCTTGACGGTGTCTTTGTCATCCAGTTTGCCATCCACGCGATAGTTGGTTCGAACTACACCTCCGATTTTTAGATCAACATCAGCGACGGGTGCAACCCATGACTGCCAGCCTTCGCTTGTCGTGTACGCCTCCCATACCTTTTCCACTGGCGCGTCGATCCTGACTTCTTGAGTGAGAAAGATATCGCCATTTTTCGCTGTTTCTATTGTCGACTTAATTCGCTCGTCGGTGTCCTGGGCGATGGCCAACGTCGCGCAAAACAGTAGTAAGATCAATGTCGCGCAAAAGAGTCTCATATTTTCGTCCAGTGTTTAGTTATTTAGTTAGCAATCGTGAACATCTCAATAATCCTCCAACTTAGAGGCTAAAGCACCAGTTGTATTGGACGCAACTTACCTGTCCTCAAGTTTTATCGGAATGAAATTCTTTCGGTCTGTTTGGGTCGCTTGAAAGTCCGTAGGCGTGAACCCGGAAAATCGCTTGAAATCACGAATGAAATGGGATTGATCGGTGTAGCCGCATTCCGCACTCAACGCCAACCAAGCGACTTTTTCACCCCCTTCAATCAGCGCCAGAGCTTTTGTGAACCTCAGGATTCGCTGCAGATCGCGTGGTCGCAGGCCCACGTGCCGACGGAATAGATCAATCATGTGTTTTTGTGAGTATTTCGTTCGCGCGATGCACCTCGTGAGAGTGGCATTTGAAGGGTCTTCGACAATCGCATCAATCGCGTTCTGAATATCGGGCGGAGGTGCGAGATCAAAGTCCATGTTTTCAATGAGCCAATTGGCCGCCGCGGTCGTCTTTTGTTCTGATGTGCCCAAGGCAAGTATCGCTGACCTGAGAGATGTTGCTTTTTCGCCGAACCAAAGTTCGGCATCGACAACTCGGTCGGTGACGGAATCCACGCCTGATCGGAGTAACGTATACAGGCCTCCCAATCGGAAACGTACAGCCAGAAGCTCGGTGTTTTTTAACGCACTAATGCTGAAGAAGTGACGGTGTGGCCCAGAAACCCAGCTTCCGCGACAATGTTGTATTGGCTCGTGAGTTTCGTTGTCACCGACCCAACGGTCTTGGCAATCCAATTCAATCACGAGGCTGGCACTCGTGTCCGGAACAACTCTTTCGATGGCACTTTCCGGCTGGTAGTCGCTCAGGTGAAAGATCGACTCAACAAAGCGGCCAAGTGGTGGTAGTGGCTCGATTGGGAAGTATTTCATTTCGAGCGCCACGCAAGAATTAACAAATGATTGATTTACAAGCAACGGATCAATCGCCAATCGCCTTGACGAATGCCTTAATATAGTCGTGTTTCGGCGTGCGAACAAATTCACAATGCAGCGAGGCAACCGCTAGGCTTCTTTCGTATCTGCAGAAACACCTAAGAATCTGCGTCGGCTTCATCGTTTGACGCTGCTGAGAAGTTTCACGCCGAACGCAGTTTGGCAAAATCCATTCGAGCCATCGATCGATGCGACCGAAGCGTGTTGCTCGCACGTAATGCTGGCTATCGGGCGTCCCAGCGACAGTTTTAACAATCAGTTGGTCCAGTCGTGGTAACGCCCAATTCGTTCATGGTCACGCGTGGTCAATTCTTTTCGGGTGACGAAACTGATTTGGCAACCAGTGATAACAATGATCTTTCGCTGAGGCGACTGGGCACCGATGTTTAGTCGCGAACCGAATTTGAAGTCAAAAGCACAAGTCCAGTCGCGAATCCGGCGAGTTTTGAATTCACTTATACGAATGATGAGAGGGTGGACGTTCAGGCGAAAATCAACGAATATTCTTGAGACACGATGAAGTTTAATCCCAACAATGCGTCAAACTGCTAGCATGGCATCGACTTCTAAATTGTTTGTTTTGCGGAGAGCTAGATGATGTCCAGAGTAATTCCTATTTTACTATTAACGATGGCGATGTCAGCGTGTTTCGAATCTGAAACATTGGCTCAGCCGCCGATTTTGGGAGGCCCGTTTGTAGTTGGTGCACCGCATTTTGGTACGTCACCTATCTTTGGTGGAGACAATGTCGTCGTCACTGGCACTGTGTCGCATCATGTTCCTGGTCAAATAATTACAATATCGGTGAAACCGCCGGGGCTTCCACAAGTTGATACTGACTGGAAGCGTCCCAAACATTGTTAGAACTTGAAAAGCGGTCTCCCGATGTGCGAAAC
>CAYGUE010000250.1:0-4801 GCA_964352885.1 uncultured Pirellulaceae bacterium | reverse complement strand
CCGCATACGAGATGTGAAGCCCCTGCTCCGACACCCCACTTCTCAATTCCCTGTTGCGCCGCCGCAATCAATTCAGGAGAATTCGCCAACCCAAGATAGTCATTGCTTGAAAAATTGATCAGCGAACGCCCATCGAGTTTCACTTCGATTCCCTGCGGCGACTCAAGCGTTGAAAGCTCGCGCTGCAAACCGAGGTCGCGGCGCTGAGTTTGTTGAGCAAGAATGTTTTCACGGAAGGACATGAGCGACAGAGTTAGATAGAAGTGAGAGCCGATCCGTCAATTAATTTAGCAGGAGGAAACAAAGGCGACAGAGGAAACGGCCAACTCAAATCGTTTAACGAACTGTTGTAGCCAATCACTCAGAGTGCTGCTCAGAGGCATCTGTGAAGCACAGGCCAAAGGCGAATACCACCTTTGTTATCGATTGACCGAAGTCACATCAGCACCTGAAAGCCGACTTACAATGTTCCCAAGAATTCGCTGCTCGAGCGAGACATCGCGTCCCATCGAAATCCAGCCATCATTCTGTCTCGAACGCCACGGATCCTCGAATCCAACATCTAGAGCATTGTCGTGCCGCAGATACTTGCCACTGACAGCACCGCGAACCGGATTCGGATTGTCTTCCAGCTCTTTGAAGACTTTCACATCAATCGAATAGCTGTCGCCTGTCGGTATGATGCGCACTTTCGCTTGACGACGAACCGTTTGCAGCGAAGCGTGAAGCTTTTCAAAACCTTTCGTCGAATCGTGATGCCAGGGTTCGAGAACCGTCGACCCAATTCGCGGCCACGTCTCGATCCAACCTTCCGTCATCACGCTGTCGACAACGCGAATCTGTTCCTCGCGAGCGATACGAAAGTAGTCGTCGACCTCATCACTGATTTCGTCCATCACCAAGGATCGATCCAACATCGGAATCTGAACCGGGTTTTGAATCTCCTGGCTGACCAATTGCGGTTTCGGCTCGGTTGATTGGAACCTTGAGAACACGCGGCAGCCGGAAAGACAACACAACATCATCAGAACGATGAACGCGCGCTGTGATAACTTGTTATTAAGTTTCCAAAACATGGCTTGCCGGTTTACGAGAGATTGGCAAACAGTTTGAAGAAATCAGTGCCGGCCGGCAAGGTCAGAATCACCATGTAAAACGCGGCTTCTCAGTCAATTTTGACTGTCGCCGCCTTCACGCAATTGACAGGTGGGAGCGAATCGAAAATGCATTCCCACTCGTCGCCTCGGTCGCGACCCATCCAAATCTGTCCGGTCGTGGTACCAAAGTAGAGCCCTGGATTCTTGGCGTCATCAAAATCCATCGCGTCGCGCAATACCGTGAAGTAGCTGTCTTTCGCCGGAAAGCCTGTTCGCAACTTCTTCCATTTTTTTCCGCCATTGGTACTGCGCCAGACAGCGGGTTGAGCGTCAGGACAAGTGCGAGTGGAAGGCACCAGTGGAACCACGTAGATCGTATCGGGATCGTCCGGGTGAATGCAAATCGGAAATCCAAAATCTGACGGCAGGCCATCGGCGATCGAATACCAGGAGTCACCGTGGTCGTCGCTTCGATGAACACCGATTCCCGGATGCTCTTCCCAGCCACCGTGGTTCTGCATGTAAAGCCTTCCTGGTGCATCAGGATGTGTCGCAATCTTGTGAACACATTGACCAAACTCTGGATAAGCATCAGGAAAGAATCCTGCACCGACGCCACGGTTGCAGGCGTCAAACGTTTCTCCGCCATCGTCGCTTACGTAATGACCTCCTGTCGAAATTCCAAGATGCAATCGCCCTTCGGTTTGCACGATCGTGTGCATGCAGAGCCCCCCGTTACCGGGTTGCCAGTTTGCGGCGTGCTGATGGTTGCTAATACCGGGAACGATTGACCAGCTATCCCCAAGGTCCGAACTTCGAAACAGAGAAGCCGGTTCGACGCCGCAAAGTAAATCTTTTTTTCCAGGGCCGGCTTCAATGGACCAGATGTTGGCCAACGCACGTCCATCGCCGTCAAGAAAGGCAGGCGCCGATTTCGTTTCGCGAAACGAATGCCCAAGTCGTTGGAACGAAGAACTTTCATGCCAAAAAACGGACAACAACTGGAAGCAAAAATCCGGGGCTTCTTTGCGCGGAGGTCAATCAGCGCCGAATAGACTGAAACTCCTGCCCCGTACGGACCTCTCAATGAAAACTTGCGACGAGACGTCGACGATTCGGCAAACGAACACGCCCTTCTTGGTGCCGATCGTCAGTATTACACGCTTAGCCATTTCGGTGTTCTCCTGTTTGAACCTATCCGCCAGAAACGGAAGGCAGAATATATAGTTCATCGCCATCGACAAACTTCGTCGCCAAACCGGTGTGTTTGCAAACCAGCATGCTGTTCACGAAAAGGTTCACGTGCGGACGGAGTTGGTCCGTTTCATGACAAACGTTCCGGTAGAGTTTCGGATGGTCCGATTTTAGCCAAACCAAAACATCGGCAATCGTGTCGACGTCAATCGAAAGCTGAGACTTGCCGTCGCATTCGTGTCGAAGCATCGTCGGAATGACGATCTTGATTTTCATTGTCGTTCCCGTGAGTATTGATAAATCGTCGCAGTAATGACTGCGCTCGCTCTACAGATTAAAATTTAGGATGTTCGCAGTCATAATTCACCGGTTATCATCACTGCATGAGCGCCGTTCCAACAATTGTACTACTTCATGGCTGGGCAACGGATCCAGGCCTTTTGGATTCCGTTCATACAGAAATCGAATCCCATTCGATGTCTGCGACGGTCTACGAGATGCCCGGCTATGGATCGCGGCGTGGAGAAAATGGCAAGCTTACGTTTGACGCATTGGTTGACGACGCGATTAGTCACCTGCCGACTGATGCCATTTGGGTTGGCTGGTCGCTGGGAGCGATGCTGGCGCTTTCTGCTGCGGCTAAAATGGAATCATCGGTCACTGCCGTGCTGGGGATTTGTTCGACGGCGAAGTTTTGTGGCGATCCACATAAAGCAGAATCCTTGGTTCAGTTGCGACAAGCGGTTGAAAACGATCCGGAAAAGGCAGTGACACGTTTTCAACGATCGATGCCTAGTTCAGCAAATCGACGATCGGTGGCAAAACAGCTCAGCGAACTTCAACCTCCCAAAAGCGAGAGTGACCATCATGTTGCGAGCAAAGAAACCTTGTTGGCCGGCTTGGATATCCTTTCCAGGGCTGACTTAACAGAAGAAGTGAATAAGATAAACGTCCCTGTGCGGCTGATCAGCGGCGATGATGATCCAATCATCCCTGCATCGGCAGCCATCGAACTAAACGGCTTGATTCCGGGCAGCCAGTTTACCGTCCTGCCCTGCGGTCACCTTCCGTTTTTAGAATGCCCACAACTATTCATGGAGCAACTTTTTGATTTCGCCCAAACCATTGCTGGCTCGCCGACAGGTTCAAAATCAGTTTGATCATGCGGCGTCGACCTACGATAGCGTCGCTTGGCTGCAAAGAAAGATGGGCGATGCGTTGCTGAAGCTGATCTTGGAAGCGGATTTTCCGAAGGATGCTTCGTTGGTTGATTTGGGTTGCGGAACCGGCGAGCTATTGCGAAAGCTCAATGGACTGGGGCACGAATATCTGACCGGCCTGGACCTTTCGGAAAAGATGCTCGACGTGGCGAAGGAAAAGACACCAGATGCCATGTTCTTGCACGCGGATCTTGAGTCGATCCCTGTGGATGACGAATCGTTTACCGGAGTCGTCTCCAACGCCGCAATCCAATGGTGTGACCCGGCGGTCGCGGCATGTGAAATTCATCGCGTACTCCAACCTGGCGGAACGGCTTTTCTGACGGCTTTCGTTTCGGGAACGCTCGCTCAATGGCATCAGGCGTTCGTTTCCAATGGCATTGAGTCGCGGGTCCATCCCCTGGCCGAAAGTTCTGAACTGGAAAGTGCTTTTGAAAGTGCCAATTTTTTCTCCGTTGCTGTCCAAGAGTGCCGCGAGACAACTTCATTTGGTTCCATCGAATCGATGTTCGCATCGATAAAACGCCTCGGCGCTACCAACGCGATGGCGTCCCGGTCCAGACGGATGTCTCGCCAAGAGTACGAAACACTAAAACAACATTTTGCGAACCAGCTCGAATCGAGAGGAAGGCTGGAACTCGACTTCGTTTGGGTTCAGATCGTGGCAACGAAAAACTGATCAAGAATCACAAGTAGGTCATGGGTGCCATGCTTCACGCTTGCGTGAAGCTGCTTTCGCAGGCGTAAAGACACCATTGATTTGGGACAACTCGCCAATTCCCCATGCCAGTTTTTCGCAGCAAACGACACTTGCTTTCACTGTTTCTGCCACCATGTTCGGTGCAGCATTCTTCATTCGTTGCCACGCCATAAAAAACAGCCCCGCAAGTCAGCTTGCCGGGCTATTCGTATCGTCAGTATTCTTCCAGATTAGCGTCCACCACGACCGCCACCGGGAGGGCCTCCTCGTCCGCCTTGACCGCCGCGTCCTGGAGGGCCACCGCCCATACCAGGACCACCGCCTTGTTGCGGCATGTTCTTCGCGAATTCCATGAGCTCTTCACGAGTCAGTTTTCCGTCGCCGTCTTTGTCGAACTCAAATGCATGTTCGATCATACGATCCATGCCTTCACCTCCTCCGCCTTGACCACCGGCTCCGCCACCACGTCCACCAGCTCCACCACCACGTCCACCGGCTCCGCCACGCGCACCAGCTCCACCACGTCCACCGGCTCCACCACCACCTCCACCGGCCCGTGGACGGGGTGGTGGAGCCGGTGGACGGGGTGG
>CAYGUE010000249.1:0-4853 GCA_964352885.1 uncultured Pirellulaceae bacterium | reverse complement strand
ATGTGTTTGAGTCATCATCAATGCGATAGCTACTCGAGTTCAACTCGCACTTCCTCGATCTTGCCGGTGAACTTGAACGGGAGCTTGTAAGTGAAATCCACCGCCGAACCGTGGTCCATTCCGACATCGAATCCCTCGCCGAGGGAGAACTGGGCCGGGACTGTTCTTTCCATCCGACCACCGGCGACCTTCTCGCCGTTGACCAGCAGCGTGACCATTGCACCTTTGCCGGCGCCGCCTCCGTCATAGTCGAATTTCACGGCGATCTGAGACTGTCCTTTGGGCAGCGGATCTTTCCCGGCGAAAGTCGGCCGTTCCAAGCTAAGGAAGTTGTAAACGAAGGTCGGGCGACCATCGCGCAGGTAAAGACCGATACCGCCTTCGAGGCCGCCCTCGGTGACGATCATGCCGTTACCGCCGCCTTCCGGAACATCGACATCGGCGGTGATGGTCCAGGACTTGTTGAGCAGCGGAGGCGAGCTGCTCAGGGGCAGACCCACCACGCCTGGGTAATAGATCAATTTTTTCCGTCCGGCGATGAGACTCGGGCGGCCCATCAACTCGGAGTTGAACCGTTCGGTGGCGCGCCAGTCGAGCGGCAGGACATTATATCGTGCGGCTTCCGCCCACCACAGATCCTGCAACTGGCGCAGCTTGTCCGGAGTGGCCGCTGCGAGGTCGCTGGCTTGGCTGAAATCCTCGTCGATGTGGTAAAGCTCCCACTTCTGCTTGTCCGGGTCGAATGCGCCGCGCACAGACTGCCAGGGCGGAAAGGACAGGGCGGACGCCATCCAGCCGTCCTGATAAATCCCGCGGTTCACTCCCATCTCGAAATACTGTTTGGTCCGTCGCCCCTTGGCTTTGGCGTCATCGAACGTGTAGGCGAAGCTGATGCCCTCGATCGGCTTTTGCGGCACTCCATTGAGCACGGTCGGCGGCGTCACGCCGGTCACCTCGTAAATGGTCGGGGCGACATCGATGACGTGGAGGAACTGGTCGCGCACTCCGCCATGATCCTTGAGGCGGGCGGGCCACGAGACGATCATCGGGTTGCGCGTGCCGCCGAAGTGACTGGCGACCTGCTTGGTCCATTGGAACGGCGTGTTCATCGCATGGGCCCAGGAAGCGGTGAAGTGGTTGAAATGCTTCGGCCCGCCGAGCTCATCGATAGCCTTGAGATTATCCTGCCACTTCTCGGGGAAGCCGTTGAAGAAGAGGTTTTCGTTGATCGATCCTTCGAGTCCACCCTCGGCGCTGGCACCGTTGTCGCCGGCGATATAGATGAACACGGTGTTGTCGCCGCCCGGTTGTTGTTTGACAGCGTCAACGATTCGGCCCATTTCGTAATCCGTCTGGGCTCCGAATGCGGCGAACACCTCCATCATGCGGGCATAGAGACGCTTTTGGTCGGCATTGAGTGAATCCCAGGACGGCAGCCCCTCGGAGCGCGGAGTCAGCTTGGTGTTCTCCGGGATGACGCCAAGCTTTTTCTGCCGCGCCAGCGTCTGCTCGCGATAGACATCCCAACCCTCGTCGAACTGCCCTTTGAACTTGTCGATCCATTCCTGTGACACGTGATGGGGGGCGTGAGTCGCGCCCGGTGCGACATAAAGGAAATAGGGACGGTCGGGCGAGATACTCTTCACTTTCCGCACCCAGGCGATGGCTTTGTCGGTAAGGTCGGTGGTGAGATAATAATCCTTGTCCTTCGGGACGAAAACGGCATTGCGGTTCTCATACAGGCGCGGATTCCAGTGGTCCATGTCGCCGGTGTTGAAGCCGTAGAAATAGTCGAAACCCAAGCCGTTGGGCCAGCGGTCAAACGGTCCGGCCTCGCTGCTTTCCCACGGGGGCGTGTTGTGGTTTTTACCGATCCACGCGGTCATGTAGCCGTTCTGGCGGAGAGCTTCGGCAACGGTCCCGGCGCTGCGGGGAATCACGGACGTGTAGCCATCGTAGCCGGTCGCGATTTCACCGATCACGCCGGCGGACACCGAGTGGTGATTACGGCCGGTGATGAGCGCGGCCCGGGTCGGACTGCAAAGGGCGGTGGTATGGAACCGATTGTAGCGAAGACCCTCGGCCGCCAGTTTGTCCATCGTGGGCGAGGGAGTGCCTCCGCCGAACGTGCTGAACTGCCCGAACCCGGCATCGTCGATCAAGATCAAGACGACGTTCGGCGCACCCTCGGGTGCCTTCACGGGTTGCGGAAACTGTGGCGTATCAGACTCCAGATAAGTGCGACCGACGTTGCCATCGAATTGGGAATCGGGCCGGGGCAAAATCTGTGGAGTGCCCACGGATTGGGTTGGTGTGGGAACTTCCTGAGCGAGAACGACATATTCGCCCGAGAGGGCGACGAGAGCGCCAACGAAGAATAAGGTGATCCGTTTCATTTGCAGGTCTCTCAACGGTGATGGAATGACAAAGGCCGCCGCCCTCATGGACGGCGCCTAATTGAATTCCGCTATTAGCGATCGCCCATCGAGGCTTCGATTTTCTTCTGGATACCTTCCAGGTTGAAGGATCAGGGAGACTGGCTGGGCGGTTACTCTTTAAGATATTCAATCTTCGTCTTGCCAATCGTTCCGTTGAACCTAAACGGGGCCATATCATAATAGTCCAAAGAAACGGGCGAATCCTGATCGAGGCCGATGTCGAAGGTGGCGTTACTGGTAAAGTGCAGAGACATGGCTGCGGGAACTCGGCCTTTCGCAACTTCGTCGCCGTTCACTTTAAGAGTGACATCCATGGGCCCGCCGATCTTTGCCGCAAGCTTCGATTCAACTTCGATCTTCACTTCGCCGACAGGCAGCTTCTCTTTGGACTTCAGTTTGGTTCGCTGGATTTCGAACAGATTGAACTCGTAGCAAAGATAGCCGTCTTTCACGTAGCAAGTTAGACCGCCCGAAAAACCGGCGAGGGCATAGAGAACGCCATTTGCATTCTTGGGAACATCCACATCTATGGTCACGAGACTGTCAACTTTCCCGAGCTTCGGTGCCGCTGATTCGGGCATGCCGCTGATCGGATGATCGAACGTCCATTCTGTGAGCGACGAAGCAGGTGCGTCCTCGGGATGGTACAGCGCCGTCGACCACAGTCCGCCACCAATTGGCAGGTTCTTGTTCTTTGCGGATTCGGTAAGAAAAAGTGCCTTCATTTCTTCCAGCTTCGCAGGCATCTTTTCTGCAAGGTCATTTGCCTGACTCCAGTCTTCATCGATCTTATAGAGTTCCCACTTGTCTGTCAGCGGAGACCACTCGCGGATGCCTTTCGGAATACCGCCGACCCACGGTTCACGCGGCCCGCGAGCACAAGCGAACCAGCCGTCCTGGTAGATGCTGCGGCTGGCCATGATGTCAAAGAATTGAGTCGTCTTGCGTTCCGGTGCCAATGCATCGTCAAAGGTATAAGCCATGCTAACGCCGTCGAATTCATCCTGACTGACGCCGTTAACAACCTGGGGTGCGGGGATGCTCAGGATGTCGTAAACGGTTGGCACGATGTCGTTGACGTGATGAAACTGGGGGCGAGGCGTCTTGTCGGCTTTGATCTGCTTTGGCCACGAAATCGCCATGGGCTGACGAATGCCACCGAAATACGCGCCCTGCAGCTTGGTGCCTTTGTAGGGCGTGCTGCCCGCCCATGCCCAGCCAGCGTGATACATGTTGTCGGTCTTGGGGCCACCCAGCACATCCAGTCCGCCGAGCTCTTCCAAAGCTTCGATATGCTGGGAGATTTTGGTTGGGATTCCGTTCTGGGCAAGCTGTTCACTGATCGTGCCGTATAGACCTTCCGAAGACGAACCGTTGTCGCCCCAGATATAAAGCACGATGGTATTGTCGAGCTTGCCTTGCTTTTCGATTTCATCGATCACACGTCCCGCCTGCGCATCGGCATGTTCTGTGAAGCCTGCGAAAATCTCCATCAATCGACGCTGGAATGGTTTTTCCTCTTCAGGGATCGAATCCCACGCAGCCATCGATTCAGCGCGTTCGGTCAGCTTTGTGTTTTGCGGAATCCAGCCAAGCTGTTTTTGATTGGCGAAGACCCGCTCGCGATACGCATCCCAACCGTCATCAAACTTACCTTTGTATTTGTCAGCCCACTCTTTCATCACCTGATGCGGACCGTGCGAAGCGCCGGGGGCCCAGTACATGAAGAAAGGTTTGTCGGGAGCGTACGCTTTTTGTTCACGTAGCCAGTGGATGGCATCGTCAGCGATGTCCTCGGACAGATGATAGTGGTCGTTGCCACCCGACGTATGAGGATGTTCGACATAGGTTGTATTACGAACTAAGGTCGGTTCGTACTGCGACGCTTCACCGGCCAGGAAGCCGTAAAAGTATTCGAATCCGTAACCAGTGGGCCAGTAATCAAACGGACCTTTGGAAGTGATCTGCTCTTCCGGCGTGTTATGCCACTTGCCGAACGCTGACGTGTTGTAGCCATAGGCCTTCAGCACTTCTGCCATGGTTGCCGACGACTTGGGAATCACTCCGCTGAAGCCGTCGAAGTCGTTTGCGATGGCCGCAATCTGACCGTTGCCGACTCGCGTATGATTTCGCCCCGTCAGCAACGCCGCACGCGTAGGCGAGCACATCGCCGTCGAATGAAACCTGTTGTACGAAATGCCATGTCCGGCAATTCGGTCCAGGGTGGGCGTACGAATTTCGCCACCGTAGGTCGAAGGCGTTCCGTTGCCCAGATCGTCCATCAGGATGATCAGAATGTTCGGTGCATCAGCAGGAAGACGCCTCGGTTCAACTCGCTTTTGGTAAGTCGAACTTTCAATCGTCACTCCCGCCTGAGACGCAGACGGCGCTGGTGGAAACGGAAGGATGTCCTGG
>CAYGUE010000248.1:0-4898 GCA_964352885.1 uncultured Pirellulaceae bacterium | reverse complement strand
AGATACCGTTAAGTACTATTGATCCGACAACAGGCAAATCCCTTTGAAGCTCCGGGCGATGTGATCGGTGCAGGTTAATTGGACCCGTCCCGGTTTTCGTCGCCTTGGACCCGTCCCGGTTTTCGTCGCCGGGCAACTCGACCAATCCGGCAAGGTGAATTTTGTCCTGGGAGTCATCGGCAGCGTAGGATGTTTTTTCATCGTCCTGAAGGTCGCTGTTAGCTATCGCAAAGCTAAATGTCTAACCCGAGATTCCAGTGGAGCCATTCAATCGCGATTCTTTCGATCGTTGCACCCGTGTGCCAAAGAAAATATCCGGTAACGATCGCCGCCAAAACAAACTCGATCCACCATACATAATCCAACCTTGATAATTGCCGCTGGGCGGACAAGAACAGCAATGTCCCAATCACAAACATCGGAAACCCGACGCACAAACAACTCAACGCTAAAGCGAAGACGTCAAATCTAGGTGGTTCAAGGACAAAGAAAAATGAAATCATGACAACAGAGATCAAAGCCAAGCCGCAAAGAACAATCCCACCCCAGCCTGGCTGCCACCGATCCAACTTTATGCACGAAAAAACCGCAATCGACGCAAAAAGCCATGTTCCTGCAATCTTCGGGTCGAGACCCAAACCACTAAGAACAGCGCAAACGCAAGCGATTATTAGTGCCAATGCAGCCACGACTCGAGCAACAAACAGAATTCGTATGCGACCCTTCAAAGCAAACCTCGTGGCGGCAGCGGACAAAGCGATGACTTCTGGTCGCGACTTGAGCCGATAGCGACTTTTCTGGTTTTGCCTTATACCATTCACGAGTCCCCCCAGTGCCCCGGCAGAAAGAATCGTGATCAATAACACTTCCGTTTCAGCAGGTCCCATCGAGAATAAGCCTAGTGCGAGAATGAACATCCACGCAATGAGAAGACCAAGCGTGACGGACAACCCCGTCGAGATGACCGGATCCGGGACCTTCGACCGATAGACTTGGCTGGTGACGCCGAGGAAAAGACCAAAAAAAATAATACCGATAGACCAGCGAACAAAAACACGACCGAATGCAATTTTGGCAAAGCTGGCTTGATCTCCAATAGACCAAGGCCATCGAATCGGGGAAGGTGCGTTCCAAATTGGAGCATGGTTGCACTCCAGACCAACCACTTGAGAATGGCTATATCCAATCCAAGTCGGAAACAGAAACACGTACAACAACCACATGATCAAGCCGCTCACATAGATTTTCCGTTGCAGAACTGCCATTTCCAGTACCAATCGTTTAGGGCAAACTGGGTCGGTCGTTCATATGGAATGTCGAAACGCGCCGCCCCAATGCCGGCATAATAGCCACATCAGCTTCAGCGAATTGATACCTACGGATCCCCTGGCGGCCAATGTAACGTGTCAACAGAGTTTCATAAGTCCTTGAAATCGGGATGCGATACCCAGAATTCCAGCCCCCCCATCGTGCTTGTCGTTTCCCCACGAAAATACGGGTAAAGCTGATTATTCCTCTCTACTTTTCGTACAACTACTTCTTGACTTTTGTCATTTGTTTTCTCGTAACAAGTGACGTATATCCTGACCGGTATCATCCCGTTGTTAAATTGGGCCTCTCCATCTGTGCGGAGGAATTGCCATCCTCCAATGCCCCGGGAGGTGAGACCTTGAAATGGACCTAAGCGTTTCCTCATGTCCGCCGGGATACGATCTGCCGAATGCAGGACCTCCTCAACGGCGACCTGAGCGTCCGCAAACCACTGTCTTTGCAGACTTTGTCTACGCAAACAATCCCCAGCGAAGATGACAACACCAAGCAACAGTAACCCTAGGCCGGCTCCGGCAATACGAATGCCCGATGAACTGATGGGACCGGAATCTGGAGCCAAGAGCATCCTCTTCTCATGAACGCCTTGCCAAAGCCCCAGCAACATTGCAATAGCTGCCGGGATGCCTCCCAGAGCCAGAAGAAAAAACACGCCTTCAGGAGGGACAGGGTTCACGAGTTGAATATACGCGACACCTACCAAAGTAAGGGCCGTGATCACCAAACCGACCGACGCCGTGACGAACCCGGATGAATTCCAGAATGCGTTACGTATGCTTGACTTAATTGTCACCCAACCGAACAGCAAGCCAGCGCCAGCGGCAGCTATCAGCACCATGCCGATCAAGACAGGACCAGCACCGGCAATACCTTCCATGACCATCGCCACGGGGTAGGTTATCAAAAGAGCAAGTGACACACAAAACGTGCCCCAGCTAAAGAAGTTGTAAAACCCACCACGAAAAATCCAACCATATCCCGCGACCAGGAATCCCATAACCAAAGGTCCCAGACTAATCATGATGACAGTTGGGCCGAGACCTGGTTTATGCCAATAACTGGGTCCGGAAGTGATGTAGAGGTACACTGCGACTACCAAGACCAACCAACATAACACTCCTGCAAAATACGCAATTTGCTGGAGACTAACTCCGCTTCCTGATTCAGTCAGTTCGGACTTTTCTCTTTGAGACATGCTGTTCACCTTAAACCGAGTTAAAGGGCAGAACAAGAAAAATCGGCGTCTCGATTTCGTAGGCGGTCAACGTACCAACCGAGATGGAAAGCTATAACTTGCCGCTACAATTCGCCCGACCATTCTCGCCGCGCTAAAAGACGCAACTCATCATAGACCAACGGCAAAAACTTCTCGGAAGCTGCGGCGTCGCCTTGTTCGATCTGATTGAGAATGCGTGTCACGTCGGCCATGTGGATATGATAG
This sequence comes from uncultured Pirellulaceae bacterium, assembly GCA_964352885.1. Classification (GTDB taxonomy): domain Bacteria; phylum Planctomycetota; class Planctomycetia; order Pirellulales; family Pirellulaceae; genus Mariniblastus. Next base: position 2,128 of record CAYGUE010000248.1, on the reverse strand, counting down.
CCGACTCAATTGCGGCAAGCGAGAATCTTGGAATGCTTTGTCGTCAGGGGTCAAAAAACGTTGGTTTTTTGTTCCCCATCGCCAAAACCACCAAGTTCAGAGGGAATAGCGACTACTGTGACCCAAAAACTCATCTCACTATTCAAAACACCATAAAACGTTTGAATGATTAAATGAGACACGAATGGGACACCGCTGATGGTCCGTTGATTCGCCTTCAAAATCAGCATCCTGACGACAAATTGGGCCGCTCGCTAAGTCCGACAAACGTCCGACACGCCGAAGTATTCTGAGCCAGAAAACTAGATCACGGTAGGGACCGCTGTTTCCAGCGGCCCCCCGCACAAATCCGTACGTGAAGAATTACCTCATACGGCTCCTACCTCAAGTCGATCGCGAAAGCGTTTATTAGGATACGGATGAGTGACGCGAGGACGAGGCAGATGCTTGCGTGCAAGACGTTGCATCCGTTCCCATGTCCAACCACGGCGGCCACGTTGACTACGGCGACGGATAACCGCCAGCCACAGCTTCGCGACCTCGTCGACGAACCGACACAGGCAATGACTGTTGCCTGGGACAGCATGATAGTTCAGCCATCCCTGGACAACTCGTCGCAACCAACGTCCTGTTTCGCCAACCGGGCGATGACGCCGCTTTTGCAGTTTCGCTTTGATGTCTTGGAACTTACTTCGCATTCGCTTGGCTATCGAGTGACGAACAATCGTAAACCAGCCGTGACTTCGAGTGACACCGCACTTGTGCGTGAAACCCAAGAAGTCAAACGTCTCCGGTCGACGGTCGCCGCTTCCTTTGCGTCGCTCTGTCGCGTACTTTCCAAACTCAATCAAACGCGTCTTGTCTTTATGCAACTTCAAGCCAAACTTGGCAAACCGCGTGTGGAGTTCCTCCAAACACGATTGTGCCTCGTCATGGTTCTCGAAGCCGATCACAAAGTCATCTGCGTAGCGCACAACCACCACGTCGCCGCGACATTGCTTACGCCACCACTCAATCCAAAGATCAAACACATAGTGCAGGTACACGTTGCTGAGCAAAGGTGAAATCACCCCGCCCTGAGGTGAACCTGACGTTGTCTCTGACCTAACACCTTCCTCGATGACTCCCGCGTGTAACCACTTGCGAATCAAACGAAGAACGCGTTGGTCGCCGACACGATGCTCCAGAAACTTAATCAACCAATCGTGGTCAATGTTGTCAAAGAAGCCTTCGATGTCAGCGTCCAATATCCAGTTCACCTTTCTGCTGGTGATCGCAACGGACAACGCATCGAGTGCGTCATGTTGCTTTCGTCCCTGCCGGAAGCCATAGCTGAATCCGACGAAGTCCTGCTCGTACACGCTTTGCAAAACCCACAGCAACGCTTTCTGGACAATCTTGTCCTCCAGCGAGGCGATGCCCAGCAGTCGCTCACGACCGTCGGACTTGGGAATGCGGACGCGGCGAGAGGGCTTGGCCCGATAGGCTCCGCGGTGAATACGCCCGTGGAGATCGATGATATTCGCCTCCACGTCTTGCTCGTATTGTTGCCATGTCACACCGTCGATGCCAACCGCTGCGGTCTTCTTCAGGTCGAAGAAGGCTTCGTGCAACAGGTCGTAGTTAACATGGTGTAGCAGGTTCACAAACACGAGCTGCTTGTCCTTGCGGGCAAGTTCACGCACGCCGTGGAGTCCGAGTGACTTGCGGCTGATCCGGTTCTGAGTCCGGGGCAAGTCGGATTCCACGTCGTTCCTCTTGGGTGAGTCCCTTTCCTCCACCGGCTCCAGCGATGCTTCAGTCGCATCGGAGTTCGCCCGCTTCGCAGGTACTATGGACTCATCTGAAATCCCGTTGGCGTTCATGTCAGAATTACCGCCTGAGACGTTTTCTGACCGTTCCATCGATGCCGTTGCAGACAGCGCGTGGGCATGAGGATGGAACCAACAGGACCTCCCGGTTCTCGCGTTTAGGATTTAAAACACATGCACAGGTTCGCAGACTCCGCCGCGTCCGATGTTTCCTGGCCAAAAGCGGAATCAACGATGTGGCCTTCCCCAAGTCAGGACGAGGTCGGCACGCGGAAGTGGTGATTTCGGAGCTCAATGGCTGGCCTGCGTTTCCCTTC
>CAYGUE010000247.1:0-5182 GCA_964352885.1 uncultured Pirellulaceae bacterium | reverse complement strand
CACCAAAGCGAATCAAGCCAACCCTAATCTTTAGCTGTCACAGACCACTAGATTGTACTCGCATGTCTATCATTTTTGAAATCAAGTCTGTACCAAACTTGCCGCTCGACGTGCGCAGAATGAATCCAGATCGCATTGGTGGCATGTCCCTAGATCAAATTCGCGACCTCGAGATTGGATTCGGCAACAAGACAGTGCAGGTTTCACAATGGTTTACTGTGTCTGGCGATTCATCTGAAGAAGAAGTTGTCTTCAAGGGTTCAATCGACCGTGTCCATGCGATAGGTCACTCAATGGAGTCGGGCCGGATCAAAGTCCACGGCTCGACGGGGCGACACCTTGGTGCCGCGATGTCTGGAGGCGAAATTGTTGTTCGCGGGAATGTAGACAACTACGCGGGATACGAGATGCAGGGAGGGACGATCGTGGTTCATGGCGACGCAGCGGACCATGTTGGTGGCTGCTATCCTGGAGCAAAATACGGTATGAATCGCGGCACGATTCTGATTGCGGGCTCGGCAGGAAAAGGGCTCGGCGCTCGCATGCGCCGCGGAACGATCGTGGTTGGTAGCGATGTTGGCGAGCATCTCGGTTGGCAAATGCGTGCTGGAACGATCATGGTGATGGGGGCATGCTCTGGTCCGGTTGGAGTCGACATGAAACGCGGAACGATTCTGTTGAAGTCTGCGGCGCAGTGTGATGTCTCCGATTCATTCGGAGCGACGTTTTCTCGTGGGCAAAGTTCGAACAATCCGGTCGTTGCAATGTTGATCCGCTGGGTCTCGCAGATGTCGTCTCGCTATGAAATTGATCTGCCGAAGTTGGAATCGAGCGTAGCAGAGTGTTGGCATGGCGATAGGCTTGCCGGCGGACGCGGCGAGTTGTTCACTTTTTCCAGTTAGTTTGTACTACGCGAGGTTGCGAATAAGGCAAACAAAAAAGACCGCCACCACATAGATGGCGCGGTCTCTAGTTTTAAGCATTCGATGAATTACGAGTGAATCGTTAGAGTGAATCGTTAGAGTGAATCGTCGATCATGCTCAGGATCTTGTCCTTACGTCCGCCCTTGATGCGGGAAACTTCCTTGCCGTTTTTGATGAGGACAAATGTAGGCATTGCTTCAATGCCATATTCCTCTGCAACATCACCGCTCTTGTCGACGTCAACTGCGACGAACTTTACTTTACCTTTGAACTCTTCTGCTGTCTCTAGAAGCCACGGCTTCAATGCTTTGCACGGGCCTCACCACACAGCCGTAAATTCGACCAAGGTCAGAGAATTGTCGTTGATGACTGATTCAAAGGACGCTTTATTGACTTCTTCCAGCAGATCACTGTGATCGCTATCAGCGTTCGCAGCTTGGCTGGCAGTTTCTCCATCCGTTTTCTTGGCTGTTGGCGTTGTGGTCTCATTGCAGCCAACTGCGAAGATCGCTAACAGCGAAAGGGAAAGTAAGAGCTGTTTCATCGGTTCTCCGTGTTTGTTTGTCTCATTCAAATGAATGCCTCTGGTTCGAATCATATCAACCCCGTCCATTCCGCTAAAGTGAGAAATCGGCCGATGTATTCCTGCACACAGGAAAACCCCCTTAAAAGCCCACATAAGTTCATTTGAAGATCGACATGTGACTTTGCTCGCGCAGCATTATTGCCTATAAAGTGCAGCTTTCCCGAACCTGTGGCCCTTGAATTAGCTCTGCCTGCGGGCCTCAATCAAGAATAACGAACGCAAATAATGACCGATCAGGAAATTCCAACACGATTTGATTTCGACACCGCCGAGTCTCGCATTTACGAGATGTGGGAAAAAGGAGGCTGGTTTCACGTAGACGACAATGCTCAACGACCCTATACGGTTGTGATCCCGCCGCCAAATGTTACGGGAGCATTGCACCTTGGTCATGCCCTTAACAATACGCTGCAGGATGTTCTGATTCGCATGAAGCGAATGCAAGGATACGACGCGCTTTGGATGCCAGGTACTGATCACGCAGGCATCGCCACGCAGGCTCGGGTAGAAAAACGGATCAAGGAACTTGAGGGCCTCACTCGCCATGACCTTGGTCGCGAGAAATTGGTTGCCCGGATTTGGGAATGGAAGGATCAATACGAAAAGCGAATACTCGGCCAGCTAAAACAGATGGGCTGTAGCTGCGATTGGGAGCGAACCCGGTTCACTTTAGACGAGAAATGCGCAACTGCTGTTCGAACAACCTTTCACGATCTGTTTAATAAGTCGAAAATCTATCGTGGCAAGCGATTGGTCAATTGGGATACGTTTTTGCAAACGACTGTCAGTGATGACGAAGTTTTCAACAAAACGAAGCAGGGTCACTTCTGGCACTTCATGTATCCCGTCATCGATCCGAAACCCGGTGAACCTGCGCATATCACGGTTGCGACGACTCGGCCTGAAACGATGCTTGGCGATACGGCTGTTGCGGTCCATCCAGATCCCGGCGCCGCGCTGAGCAAAGTTGCTTCGGAGTTGCGTGAGAAATTAAAGAAGTGCGCCGCATCCGAAAAAGAATCCGTCGAAGAGCAGATTAAGGCACTCGCTGATCGTCGTGAATCGATGCTTTCGCATCTGGAACTGTTGCGAGACATGGCCAACGATGGTCGTAAGCTCACGTTGCCGTTGATGAATCGAGAGATTCCGATCGTTTGCGATGAATGGGCCAAACCAGAACTTGGCACTGGCTGTGTCAAGATTACGCCGGCTCACGACCCGAATGATTACGAAGTCGGAATTCGATGTGATCTTCCAATGATCAACATCATGAATGCGGATGGAACGCTCAATGCGGACGCTGGCCCTTATGTCGGTTTGACGATGAAGGAAGGTCGCAAGAACGTCGTCGAGGATCTCGAAGCACTTGGGCTGATGGAGAAAGTCGAGGATCGAGAAATTGAATTGCCGATTTCGGACCGCAGTAAGACTCCGATCGAGCCGTTTTTGACGGACCAATGGTTCGTTCGTATGGAAGAGCTTGCTCAATCCGCGATGGATGCAGTTTCCGACGGCAAGGTTGCGATTACGCCAGCCCGCTACGCAAAAGGTTACATGTCATGGTTGGGCGAAAAGCGAGATTGGCCGATTTCACGTCAGCTTTGGTGGGGACATCAGATCCCTGTTTGGTCGCTTGGCTGCGAAAGCGAATCGGAAAGTGAAGATTTAGTCGAACAGATTGCCGGTCTTGAATCATGGGACGCAAGTAACGTCGCGATTCAGGTTGAGTGTTGTGAAGAGACCGACGAAGCGAAACGAAAGATTCTTGAGTTACCCTTTGCGACGGTTCACGTCTGTGTTCGAGGTGAGAATTCGCCAGTCGAATCTGAACTGGAGTCGTTGGGGTTCGTTCGTGAAGAGGACGTTCTGGATACGTGGTTCAGTTCAGCGCTGTGGCCACATTCAACGCTGGGCTGGCCTGAGGCAACGGATTCTTTGAAGACGTTCTATCCGACAAGCACGCTGATCACATCACGTGACATTATCACTTTGTGGGTTGCCCGCATGGTTTTGATGGGACTCAACAACATGGGCGAAGTGCCGTTTGGAAATGTGTTTATCCATCCAAAAATTCTGGACGCGTACGGCGAGACGATGTCGAAGTCGAAAGGAAACGGAATCGACCCGTTGGACATCATTCAAAAATATGGTGCCGATGCATTGCGTTTTGCCATGGCTGGGTTGGCGACCGATACGCAGGACGTCAAGCTTCCGGTTCAGTTTGAGTGCCCGTATTGCGAAAACACGTTCGATCAAACGAAAAAGAACCGCCAACTTCCAGTCGTCCAATGTACAGAGAAAAAGTGTGGCAAGTTGTTTTCAACGCAGTGGGCTGAAACAGAAGAGGACAAGGCTCATCAACGAGGCGCATCCACCAGCGAGCGTTTTGAAAAAGGACGCAATTTTGTCAACAAGTTATGGAACGCCTCTCGTTTCGCGATGATGAACCTAGAAGGCTACGAAGCTGCTCCGATCAGCGTCGATGACATGACGATTGAAGATCGTTGGCTGATGAGCCAATTGTTCCACGTCACCAAGAATGTCAATGAAGCAATGGACAGCTTCCGATATGCGGAAGCTGTTGGTGTACTTTACGATTTTGCGTGGAATGACTTCTGTAGCTTCTTCGTTGAGATCGTCAAAGATCGTCTGTCGGATGAGAGTCGCCGCCCACATGCTCAACGCATGTTGGTGTTTGGATTAGATTCGCTTTTACGATTGTTGCACCCGTTCATGCCGTTTTTGACAGAAGAAATCTGGCAAATCCTGAACAAGGTTGCTCCGAAGCGCGGGTTGGATGCCTCGGAAGCGAGCGATTGTATTGTTCGTGCTTCTTGGCCAGAGATTGATGCAGCGTTTGATTCGGAAACGATCAATGCCCAGTTCGCGTACTTCCAAAATTCGCTGGGTGCACTTCGAGAGATCCGACACAAGCAGCAGCTTGACAAGAAACCAATCAAATTCTCGATCAAATGTAGCGATGCGATTCGTGATTCACTTAAGCCAATGGCTTCATATTTTCAGAGCATGGCCAGGGCCGAGCTGACCGATATTGGATCATCGGTTGTGCCACTTAGCGTCAATGCGACGTTGATTCGGGGCGACCTTGAGTTGTTCGTTGATCTTGATGGACTGATCGACAAGGGAGCTGAAAAGGTCCGGCTTGAAAAAGAGAAGGCCAACAAAGAGAAAATGATCGGCGGCAAGAAAGGCAAATTGTCATCCGACAAATTCGTCAGCGGTGCTCCGCCGGAGATCGTTCAACGTGAACGCGATGGGTTGGCAAAACTGGAAGAAGAATTGGCAGTGATTGAGGCGGCGTTGTCCACTCTCGGGTGAATTATGTTTAGAAAAACGTCGTGCGGCCGTTTTCGCCAAGGCGTGTGATGCTCCGATATTCGAATCGGTTGGTCGTTGTCGATGCCGATGCCGATTTTCCGATTTTCCGATTTTCCGATTTTCCGATTTTCCGATTTTCCGATTTTTAGTCGCGGAGCGACGGCAGGCATTAGCCATGGACGCCAGTCCATGGCCCCATGTCCAATTTAAACCGGAGTCGCGAAGCGACGGCAGGAGGTTTGGGTGTCTTCACATCACGGTATTCTCGACCACGTCGACTTTTCGACCAAATAACGAAAACCGATGCTATCCGAATTATGGCTATATGATATA
>CAYGUE010000246.1:0-5312 GCA_964352885.1 uncultured Pirellulaceae bacterium | reverse complement strand
TGCAAACGATTGCGGCTGGAAGCCACAACCACGAAACATGCAAACGATTGCGGCTGGAAGCCACAACCACGTAAGCAACCACGGAGATAATCATGAACGCAACGAACAACGAAAAATTCACGATTCAAATCAACGGCACGCAATGCGTTGCCCACACCGGCGAGACCGTCGTTGAAGTCGCGAATCGTGCCGGCATCAATATCCCGACGCTCTGTCACGACCCGCGTTTGGATCCAGTGGGTGCTTGCCGAGTATGTCTGGTCGAAGTCGAAGGTCAACGACGTATGCAGCCGGGCTGTGCGTGGAAAGTAAATCCAGGCATGGTTGTGAAAACGGAAAGCAAAACGATTGAGCGACATCGCACCGTGCTGTACAGCATGTACATGGCGGATCACGAAGTCGATGAAAGCGGATTGCCCGTTGAAACGGCAAACGCAAACGAACTTCGTCAGCTCTGCGAAACGATCACGCCGATGGCCCTTGAGCCCGTTGATGCTCCACGTGCATCAAGGCCGGGCGACGATAATCCTTACATCGAATTCAACCCTGACCTGTGCATTCTCTGTGCTCGATGCACACGCTATTGCGATGAAGTTGAAGCCGTCAATGCGATTACGCTTTCCGGACGAGGCAGCGAAACGACGATCGCGACAGCGGGTCAACGTAGCTTGATCGATACGTCCTGTGAACTGTGTGGCGGTTGTATCGATACCTGTCCGACAGGAGCGCTGATCGAAAAGAAGGCTCCCAAGAATCTCGTGCAACTCGGCAGCGAAAAGATCCGATCGACTTGTAACTTCTGCGGCGTTGGCTGCCAACTGGATCTTCATGTTAGCAATGAACGCGTCGTGAAAGTCACTAGTCCAGCTCCCGGCGAAACGCTCAACGATGGAAACCTTTGTGTCAAAGGCCGATTCGCTTATGACTTCATCCATCACGAGGACCGGATCACGGAACCGCTGATTCGCGATGCCAGCGGTGAGCTTCAGCCCGCGACATGGGAAGAGGCCATTGCGGCAACCGCGAAAGGGTTACTCGATGTCAAAGAAAAATACGGAGCTGATTCGCTGGGCTTCATTTCTTCATCACGTTGCACGGGTGAAGAAAACTACTTGATGCAGAAGCTCTCCAGAGCCGCCTTCGGGACGAACAACATTCATCAATGTGCCGCCACCTGACATGCTCCCACTGTCGCCGGTCTGGTGACGATGTTTGGTGCGGGTGCAATGACGAACGCGATCGATGAGATCCGCGATAGCGAAATGATGTTCGTGATTGGCTCCAACACGACCGAAGCTCATCCAATCATTGCGATGGAGATGAAGCGTGCCCGTCAACGCGGTGCGAAACTGGTCGTTGCCGATCCACGGCAGATTTGGTTGGCTGAGATGGCTGATATTCACATGCAGCTGAAGCCCGGAACGGACGTTTGGCTACTGCAAGCGATGGCTCATGTGATTATCGGCGAAGGGTTGCATGACCAAAAGTTCATTGACCAACACACCGAAGGATTTGATGCCGTTCGCGATAAAGTCGCCAACTACTCACCAGAAGAAGCCGAAAAGATCACCGGTGTTCCGGCTGAGGACATCCGCACGGCTGCCCGTTGGTATGCCAACACGAAACACGCTGGCATCTATTACACGCTGGGCATCACTGAGCACACGCACGGCACCGATAATGTTTATTGCCTCGCGAACCTGGTTCTGATGACGGGGCATCTTGGCGTTCGAGCTGCCGGCATGAACCCGCTTCGGGGCCAAAATAATGTTCAAGGTGCCAACGACGCCGGTGCGACGCCGATCTACTATCCTGGCTATCAAAAAGTTACCGACAACGCCGTTCGGGAAAAATTTGAATCTGCTTGGAACGTACCGCTTTCACCGGACGATGGCCTGAATCTGAACGAGATGATGAAGGAGATGGCTGTCGGTAAAATTAAGGCCGTTTACGTGATGGGCGAGGATATTGTGATCTCTGAGCCAAACGTCTCGAAGGTCGAGAAAGGTTTGAATCAGTGTGAGTTTGTTGTCTGCCAAGAAATTTTCCACAACGAGACCACTCGATTCGCAGACGTGATATTACCCGGAGCTTGTTTCGCTGAGAAAGATGGTGTCTTCACCAACAGCGATCGACGTGTTCAACGAGTCCGCAAAGCGGTTGATCCGCCAGGCAAGGCTCGTCCCGACTGGGAGATTATCTGCGATATTTCTCGTGCCGCAGGGTATCCGATGCCGCACTATCCGAGCGCCAAAGAAGTGTTTGCTGAGTACGCTTCGTTGACGCCAAAGATCGCCGGAATCTCTTACGATCGAATGGATGAGAACATTCAAGGGTTGCAGTGGCCTTGCCCCGACGAAAACCATCCGGGCACGCCAACATTGCACTTGGACGGTCCGCTGATCGGAACGGCTCCGTTTCAAACGGTTGACTATCGTCCGAGCGCAGAACTACCTGACAACGATTATCCATTGGTGTTGTCGACCGGTCGTACGTTGTATCACTACAACAGCGCGACGCAGACACGTCGTGATCCGGGCCCGGTTGCCAAGCAGGATCGCAACTTCCTTGAGATTCACCGCGGCGATGCGAGACGGCTGGGGATTTCTCACGGCGAGACAATTCGAGTGGCCTCACGCCGCGGCGCGATCGAAGCCGAGGCATGGATTTCACCTCGCGTTCGTCGCGGTTGTGTCTGGATGCCAATGCACTTCTCTGAGCAGCGTGCCAACCTGTTAACCAACGATGCAGGCGATGCCGTAACGGGAACTGGCGAGTACAAGGTCTGCGCCGTCCGGGTTGATAAAATCACCGAACCAGCAGCCGTCTGATCGTGGTTGTGGCTTCCAGCCGCAATCGTTTGCATGTTTCGTGGCGATGGCTTTCATACGTCGCATGCCAAACATCAACGCATCACTATTCAATAAAACCCCCTGATCCGCAAATCAACTTTGCCGTCAATCGATATCTTTGCCGCTTGCTCCAAATTGTGGTTTCCTAAAACGGCATTTTTGCACAAAATTGTCGGCTCGTAACAGCTCAGAAAGTACATGCGGATGCCGGCCAATGTTGCTCACGGAAAAAATCGCGAAATTTTTTGACTCGGGAGATCGCCGTCGGGGGCAGGACTATTGTCTCAGCGGCAACGTGCAAGACGCCTCGGTTAACGGTACTTTGTTGCGTGCCGAAGTCGTGGGTTCGTGGTCCGACTACGAAGTCGAAATCGACTTGAATGAACTTCAGGATCCGGAATCCTGCTATTGCAGCTGCCCGCGATTTGCAGATGGTTTTCATTGCAAGCACATCTGGGCAGTTGCACTTGATTACGTCATCAAAACCGGTTCAGACTTCGAAGTCGTTGCTAAAAAAGCAGCTTCCAAAGGGAAAAAGAAATCGGCGTCACCGGCGTGGCAACATTTACTATCGTTCGCCGGTCAGCTCGACCAAGGTGGTAAAACTCCGAAACTGAAAGCTGTTTCAATTCCTGAACGTAAGATCCTCTATTTCATTGATGCTTCCGACGCGGCAGAAGACGGAATTTTCCATCTGCAAGTTTTTCAGCAGGTCCGTAAAAAAGATGGTCAGTTGGGAAAAAGAAAGCGGCTTGAGTTTTCCCACGACGACGATTTATCCCATGACAGCGAAATCGACAGGCGGATTCGGACACTGTTGTTGGGAGCCGGACGCGCGTACGAGACTACGAGGTCGTGGAGCTACTCTCCTGTTCGAGAATCGTTTTCTGAGTTTGATATCGATGGCGACTGGTCGCAGGAACTCAGCAAGTGCCTGGTGGAAAGCGGACGACTGTGGTGGGGACTGGACGATGAACTTCCCGATGCAGACCTCAGAAAAATCACAGAAGTTAACTTGCAGCCTCACTGCTCCATCGTGATCGACATCGAGCCAAAGCCGAAAACCACGACCATATCGGTGATGTCGGTGCGGGTCGAGTGTGACGCCAAGCGATTGGACAACAATGACATTGTGGCGATTGCGGACGACGGGCCAATGCTGACGACCGATTCACTGTTGATGGTTTCGAATCCAGAGGTGGCTGAACTGTGGCGACGAGCCCAAAATAACGTACCGATCGAAATCAAGAAGTCTGAACGCGTCGCGTTTCTCAAGAGGCTGGCCGCTCTGCCCGGGTTGAAGGTCGAAATTCCCCAGTCATGGAACGTGGAAACGGTCTGCGACCTCAAACCACAGGGCGTGCTTCAATTGAGTGATTCGCAGAAATCGAATCGTTTTCAAGGCAATATCTTTTTCAGGTACGAAGATTCAGAGATTCCGTTTGAGTCGGAGGGGGCGCTCGAATTTGATGCCGATCGAAATCGTTGGGTGCAACGTGACGCAGATGCGGAGTTACAGTTGCTGACGGCGTTGAGCAAGTTTCCAGTTGATGACGTGACAGATCACTATCACATCGATCATGATATTTTGTTTCACAAAAAGCACCTTGTTGATATCGTCGATCAGCTTGGTGAAGCCGGCTGGAAGATCACGCTTCAGGGGAAGCCTGTCAAACGGGCAGGGAGTTTCAGTGTTTCTGTGGACACCGGGCAAGACTGGTTTGACTTGACGGCCACCGTCTCCTTTGACGGCGAAACCGTTCCATTGCCGAGCCTGTTGCAAGCAGTTCGGAAAAAAGAGTCATTTGTCACGCTGGCCGATGGATCCCAAGGCCGTTTGCCGGAGGAAATGTTGTCGAAGTACGCCAATCTGGCGAATTTCGGCAGCGTCGAAGAGGACAAGATTCGTTTCCGTCCAGCGCAAGCGATGTTGCTTGACGCGATGTTGGACGCGCGTGAAAACGTGACGCTGGATCGAGATTTTGTCGCGGTTTGCAAGAAGCTGAAATCTTTCTCTGGCGTGAAACCGAAGTCAGCGCCATGCGGTTTCAAGGGCGACCTGCGGAACTACCAAAAGGATGGACTGGGCTGGCTGCACTTTTTGCGTGAGTTCAAATTTGGTGGCTGCCTGGCCGACGACATGGGGTTAGGGAAAACGATTCAGGTGTTGGCGCTGCTCGAATCCCGCCGCACGCGCAAGTTAACAACTGAGCCAGGCCAAGCTAAATCGAAAAAAGTGAAAAAGACGAAATCGTCTCTGCCCGACATTGCCGTCAAAACCGCAAGCTTTGAGCGGAAGCCGTCTCTGGTCGTCGTTCCCAAGAGCCTGATCTTTAATTGGATGGACGAAGCATCGAAATTCACGCCGAAACTGCGGATTTTCAATTTCACCGGTATCGATCGAAAACCGCGAATGGAAGAATCCGATGACTTTGATCTTCTGCTAACGACTTACGGGAC
>CAYGUE010000245.1:0-5372 GCA_964352885.1 uncultured Pirellulaceae bacterium | reverse complement strand
CCGCAATGAAGCAGGTGCCTCCCGTTTGACGCCCACGCCTCGTGAATAATCCGGGACCAAATTCGCAATGTTTGCATCGCACGCGAAATTGCTTTATCGTGAAGGTTAACTTACCGAGATCGGAGTTTCCACGATGCGACGCAATTCACTTTCCAAGCTATCTCGTTGCGTGCTTTCTCTCACGATTGCAATCATATTTGCGCCTTCGTTGTTTGGCCAAATGTTCGGGATGCCACCGGCAGAGAAAGGAAATCCTGCGTGGAATGAAATCTCAGGTTTGTTGCCGGAAGATGAACCGATCGCCTGCTGGATGTGGAACGAATCAGGAGCACTTAACCCCGAGGGTAACCCAAGCGAGCAGTGGCTTGCCGATGTCGGTCTCCAAAAATCTCTTGGAAAGCTTAAGCAGGCGATCGCGACAGTCGCGAAGGAAAATGGGACGCCGACAGCCGCCAGATTCGCAAACGACATCGGCTGGAAGATGCTTTCCAAAGCAGGAACGATCGTCGTTGAGAGAATCAGCGTTGAAGAACAAACCGGCAACGGAGCAATGATCGTTCGGCTTGGTGACGACGAAGAGGCCATCTCCGCATTCATGGATGACCTGATGGTCGAGCTCGAAGTTGATGCCAAGCTTGTCGGCGAAGCAAAAATTTACCCGATGCCCAATGCGTCCGTTCCAATCGTGGTCGGCGTTCATTCGGGCTATTTGATTGCTGCCTTAGGGAATGGCCAATGGAAAACGATAACGGATCGAATTGACGAAGAAACCGAAACGCCAGACTGGCTGAAGAAACAATTGGCCTCGCTGCCAATGTCAAGACGCAGCCAATTCGTTTTCGGAAGCATCTCTGCTGTAATGAAACAGCTGCCACCGGTGGTAACAGAGGAACCAGAATTCAAACGAATCAGCGAAGTAATCTCTCTCGAGGGAATCAAGTCCATGTCGGCTAGCTTTGGAACAGACTCGGTCAGTAACATTTCTCTCATTCATCTTGAATGCGACAAGGAAGGGCTAACTTCCGTGTTCGATGTTCCGGCCATCAAAAAAAGCAAGCTGAAAGAAATACCGGCGGACGCGATCACAGCGATTGCCTTTCGTTTCTCACCAGAAAACGTCATGAAACTGGTCGAAGCAGCGGTACCGCCGGACCAACTTGAAGAAGCGATGACGCGATTCACCGAAGAGTCAGGGCTCGACCTGAAACGAGACATCGTCGATCACCTCGACGGCACGGTTCGCTATTACAACTCTGGCATGGTCATCAACCCGAAACAAGTTGCCATCATCAAGATCAAAGACGAACTCAAATTCCGTGAGTCACTTGAGCAGATCAACGAGACGATTGAAGGCATGGTGATCGAAAGGGGTCTCGAATTCGCCAACAACGAGAAGAATGGACTACGAGTGTTCGGCATCAAGAACACTGGGATCTCCGCATATTGGGCCGTCAAAGATGGTGAGCTCTACATCTCCACCAACGCACGTGCGATCGGATCCCACCTCAGGAAGTACACTCAAGGGAACAAGGCTTCTTTGCTTGATGGTGAACTCGCATCAAAAATTTTGGCAGAATCTAAAACGATGGGACTCGAGGGTCCGATCGCGATGCAACATTACGACTTCGACCAAATCATCGAAGTCGTCGTGCCTTTGGTTCAGGGTGCCTTCGCGTTCATTCCGCCTGAAGCAAGGGCGAGCTTCGACTTTGGTGCGGGTGATTTTCCGCCGATCGAATCGTTGCTGGGCTTGCGTCCAACGCACAGCATGCTTTTCAAAAGCTCAGACGGCTACACTGGGATCTCGCGCTACGACACACCCGTTCCGATGGAACTTTCGACGATTGCCGTTTCCGGTATTGCGGTTGGAATGCTGTTGCCCGCTGTTCAGCAAGTGCGTGAAGCAGCACGGCGAACGCAGTCGATGAACAATCAGCGACAACTGGCATTGGCTTTGCTTAATTATGAAGCCGCCAACGGTTCTTTTCCTCCCGCTTACACGGTCGATGGAGAGGGCAATCCGCTGCTCAGTTGGCGAGTCGCGATATTGCCGTATTTGGAACAACAAGCACTCTTCGACCAGTTTCATCATGACGAGCCTTGGGATAGCGAGCACAACATTGCCTTGCTGGAACAGATGCCTGACGTTTTCCGAAACCCGTCCGCGATTGGTCGGCCAGGTCAAACGGATTATGTCGCCCCCGTTAGCGGAGACAGTGTCCTTGCTCCTGGCGGCGGAGTTGAGTTTTCGGCGATCACAGACGGATCTTCGAACACGGTTATTGTGATGGAAATTGGGATGTCCCAGCAAGTTCCATGGAGCTCGCCACAAGACATCGAGATTGATTCACTCGCCAGCCTAAACTTGGACAATGGGCATCCGGGAATCGTTGTTTGTGCACTTTGCGACGGATCCGTTCGCTCGATTGCAACAACGGCACCCATTGAGGGATTCATCCAGAGCTGCAAGAAAAGCGACGGAGTAGGAATCGATTCTCTGGATCAACTGGATTGAGAGCTGCACTTGCCGCTAAAACCACGCCTTTGATCATGTTCCCTTCGATAAAGTTGCGCTTTGGCTTGCACAGACCAAACCTAACATGACGGGTTCGTCAGTTGCTCCAGAACCACGCACGGCCTCGATATCTAGCGATCCGCTGCAATTTCGTGGGGAAGGCTTTATTCGCGCTGAGTCGCGCTGACGATAGAAAAATTCTGCCAAAACCTCTAGCATGACAGTTCCTTCATGCTGCCTGCGGACTCTCGCCATGGATTCGAACGAAGATTCAGAGCAAATCCCACTGGAGCCATCGGCTGGCGTAAAGCCGACGGTCATTCCGCTTGGAGGAAAACTGCGTCTTCAGGCTCTCGAAGACCTTGATGTTCTCGATTCTCCATCTCGCCGAAGTTTTCAGATGTTGGTTGATCTGGCCAACAAGTTTCTGGGTACGCCTGTCGCATTGATTTCTTTGGTGACGACAGAGCGACAATTCTTTCTCAGCACCTGCGGGCTTGGCGAACCTTGGGCAAGCGATCGAGAGACTCCACTGACGCATTCATTTTGCCAACACGTTGTCAAGCGCAACGAACCGCTGATCGTTACCGACGCCAAGCGGCACGAACTTGTGAAGGACAACTTGGCAATCTCGGAGCTTGGCGTACAGGCCTATCTCGGAGTTCCGATCGTATTGCCGGACGGGAACGTGATAGGTTCGTTCTGTGCCATCGACGATTGCCCTCGCAATTGGACTCAGGACGATCTTGAGACCATCCAAAAGCTTGTGGAGCTCACAGTGGTTGAGCTCACCGTCAGACAGGCAGCACGAAAGCGTCAGCAGGTTCTTGAAAACCGTTTGAGCCAAGCGCAGAAAATGCAGGCCATCGGCCAGCTCGTCGGAGGAGTTGCACACGACTTCAATAACGTCTTGGGCGCCATTCAAATTCAGGCTGAACTACTAAATGCCCAGCTTGGAAAAAAGCATTCGACCCCCGTCTCTCACATTCAAGAGTCCGTTCAGTCTGCCAAACTGATCGTGCAACAGCTATTGAACTGGAGCCGGCCTTCGAGCGGCGAAAAGTTGCCAATTTCGTTGACTGACAACGTCAAAGATACACTTCCTTTGATATCGACCTATGCAACAAAATTTATCGACATCCGCTTCGAACCCGTCGAGTGTGAAGACATCGTTTTGGCCGACGCCAACAAGATCGGACAGATCCTGCTCAATCTTTGCAGTAACTCAGCCTACGCCATGAAGTCAAAAGGTGGCCGAATCACAATTGAAGTTTCCACGTTTGAGGCTGACAATAAAAAGGCAGAGCAACTAGACCTAAAACGCGGTTCCTATGTAACGCTGCGGCTTTCCGACGAAGGCTGCGGCATTTCGAAAGAGCTGCACGACCGGATTCACGATCCCTACTTCACCACGAAGCCGGTTGGAGAAGGAACAGGGTTGGGCTTGTGGACCGTCTACAGAATCGTGCGAGAACATCACGGTCATGTTCATGTCGAAAGTATTGAAAACGAAGGCACGACGATCGAGATTTATTTTCCTTTGTGCGATCAAAAACAAGCCGACGACACGGTTGCGGAAAAAGTTGATCGACCGCCGGAACGGCAGGAACAGATCAGAGTTCTGGTCGTGGATGACGAACCCGTCATCGTGGATGGACTGACCGGATTGCTGAGAATCTCTGGATACAAATCGCAAGGATTTACCAATGGCCTCGAAGCACTGAAAGTTTTTGCTGAAGATCCAAATGCGTTCGACATTGTCGTCACGGATCAGGTCATGCCGCATATCACCGGGGAAGAGTTGATACGAGAAATGAAATCGATCCGACGAGGAATCCCCGCGATCATGTGCTCTGGTTATAGCGAGACGTTCCAGCAAAAGGATCTCCAAGCGCGGCACGCGGATGCCTATTACCAAAAGCCAAATCAGTTTGCAGAGCTTGTTGTGCTAATCGAGAGTCTGTGCAGTTGAGCTCTAATCAATAAGGCTTATCCCGAATTTTCCGAACTGTGGTTTCCATATCGCGACTGCGAACGTCAAGACTGGGTGAACTCCCGAACCCATCTCCAGGCAGAAATCGATAGCCCGCTCATACGACCAGTTGCGTTGAACGATTAGAGCGACTTGAACGCCGACAGGGCGCGTTCACGTCCTTCTTTGTAGTCGACAACAAACGAAGGGTAGTCCACGGAATGCTCTTGGATGGCGACGGAAAGTTTCGTCGCGTCATGCAGAGCCTTGGAAGGCACTGGCTCAAGTTCCGGGCAAAGTTTCTTGATGAAGACACCGTCAACATCGAAACGTTTGCTCTGACTGAACGGGTTGAAGATGCGAAAATACGGCACCGAATCGGTTCCTGTCGATGCCGACCACTGCCAGCCTCCGTTATTTGCGGCGAGGTCTCCATCGACGAGTTTCTGCATGAAGTAACGCTCTCCCCAACGCCAATCGATCAGCAAATTTTTCGTCAGAAACATCGCGGTTACCATCCGAAGGCGATTGTGCATCCAGCCGGTTTGATTCAGTTGTCGCATTCCAGCGTCGACGATTGGATAGCCGGTTCGACCCTGACACCACGCTTCGAAATCAGATTCTTCGTAGCGCCACGGAATCGCGTTTGTTTTCTCTTTGAAGGGCTGATGTCGGGAAACGCGAGGAAATCCCACCATCACGTGTGCGTAAAAATCTCGCCACGTCAGCTCTGAAATCCATGTCGTTGATCCTTCGCTTCCTTCGAGCGATCCGCCGTTGCATTTGATCGCTGTGGCCAAACATTGGCGAGGAGAGATGACTCCTGCGACGAGATAGGGCGAAAGCAAACTGGTTCCTGCGGTCGATGGGATGTCGCGCCAGTCG
>CAYGUE010000244.1:0-5421 GCA_964352885.1 uncultured Pirellulaceae bacterium | reverse complement strand
GGCTTGTAGTGGTGCAACTTCAAAACTCACGCAACGGGTTATGATCAGCGCTTTATAAATTGAAACTTGATTAAATCAACAGGCCGCGAAGTTGAGAGGATGAACGAATGAGTCCAGCTACGGATCGGAAGGTGCGGCTTCTGATGCCCAGTTGCTGAACAAATTAAAACGCCAGCATGGCAGCGAACGGCAGAACGAGACAAACGGATTGTCCAGCGGGCTTTGGACCGACGTGTTCATTTAGAACTGGGGACGATTTCGACTTCCGCACCAGCCGCTTCAATCACCTTTTTAGCGTTCGTGGCATCTTCTTTCGACCGGCCAAACTGAAACGTCGTAGGAGCAGCTTCGACCATCGTTTTCGCATCGCGAAGACTCATTTTCTGCAAGCTGCGGAGTGCTTTGATGGTGGCGATCTTGTTGTTGCCAAAGCTCTTGAGGACGACGTCGTAGGCCAATGGCATTGCCGCAGGCCTGCCTTCGACGACTGGAGGCTTGTCCGATGACGAGGATGGCGTTTCAGATACCGTCGACCCGATTTCAAATCCACTGAATCGAGCTGAGTCCATCAACTTGGTCCATTCCTCGATTTCAGTCTTCGTCATTGGCTCCGTGGAACGGACAGAAGCAGTGATGCGATGAACGTCTTTTTTGCCTTTGACCAATCGGGTTATGAGATTAGTACGTTCTTCATCCGCGAGAGTCGTCGTTGTGAAATACAGAGAGTTCTGATCTTCTTTGACAATTGTTTGCTCAGTAACTTTTAGCGTGTCTCTCTCGCTTTGCATTACTTGCATCGCGATTTTTCTAAGAGAACCTTGTTTGGCACTATCGACGATTCTTTCGATGACGATTTCGGAAGTGAAGTTGCTGACATTTTCGCCGAGCGGATGATACCATTCGGCGTCACTGCCGTCCTTTTTTTGTCGCAGCGTGCATTTCCACGATCTGTCGAGATCCAGAAAGGTGTATTCGTTGGGCTCCATCAGCGACGGCGTCGCCGAGGAGTATTTCGCGATTTGATAAATGCGGCCATCAGAGAAATCGATGCACCAGGCAGGATACACCCATCGCTTTTCACCTTCGCCGGCCTTCTGCATCGGTTCGCCCATCAAAGCGATCAACGTTTCTTTAGGTACGCCGGGTTCGAAGACTCCCCGTTTCTTGAATTCCGCAATCGTATCGTCGAGCCCACGGACGACTTGCTGTCTCGCAGTTGATTTTTCAGGAGCATCCCCATGAGCTTGGCAAAACTGCTTCCAAGCTTCGGGCGTGTTGCCCAAAACCAACATGCTCCGTGCATAACGGACTCGCAACAACGCATCTTTAGGCGACGCCTCAATTGCTGCCGACAACTCTGAAAGGCCTTGGGCGATTTTTGTCTTGTCAGTTTCATAACCGGGAAGTGTCGCCGCAGGATTTGCTTCGACCATTTCCTTTACTGGCTCTGCAGTTTCAACCGCTGCATCGATCTTCGCCGGGGCAAGTTTTCCAATGTCGTCCGCACGAAGAAACTTGAACTGATCGCCTTTCCAGTGAGCCAGTGTTTCGCCTTGTGCGTCGGCGACCGCGATCACGCCAAAGCAATCGTCTACAGGGACCTGTACTCGCTCGCACAGAAACTGCGCTCTGGTTGCTCCAAAAACTTCCTTGGCCGTTCCGTACTTACCGATCTTGCGCATAACGCCGATGCCGTTTGCCGAAAGCTCACGACGCTCGATTGTGTCCTTGAATTTCGCAGCCGGAAAATCTTCCGGCACATAGACTCGAGCCTTGGCTTGCTCATAATGTTCGTTCTCGATGTGGTGTAACAACACAGAGAGAGAATCGAGCATCAGTTTTTTTGACGGTTCGGTGCCAGTCGGCCATGCGGCAATTTCTACTGGCTCCTTGATCACGACGTCCGCGGAGACCATTTTGCCGACGCGTTCGATGTCGACGATCTTGAACTTTCCTTCGTTCCAATGAACGATGACGCTGCAACTGGTATCACCTTGCTCCATTTTTATCGCATAGCAGTCCTCAACCGGTGCCTTCGTGTCCTGAGTTTTTGAGGACGCACGCTTTTCGCCGTAGAGCAAAGTTAGCGTGCCGAAAGTTCCACCTTTTTCCAGCGCCAAGACGCCATCGCGAGAGATGACGTTGCGTTTGAGCAACATGTCAAACATCTCGGGTTTGAAATTTGGAGGAAGGTAGAAGAACTGCTCGACGGTCGCGAAGTCCTTCGCCTCCAGCAAGTCAACGACCGTGTTCAACGTCTCAATCATCTTTTGCCTGTCGGGTAGATCGGTCCGCTGTGCAAGCAGTGATTGGCTAGTGATACCAGAGGCAAACAGCAGGGCGCAGACGGCGACTCGTTGGACAACGTGAAGAGTATGAAACATGTTTGCTCCGTGATCAGGTTCTGGAGAAATCACTATGTCTGATTCGTTAAGTGGCAAAGGGTATCCCATGAAGAACCTTTCTTGTTCGCGAATCAGCCGTCGAAAACGCAGGAATGTTTCGAGAAGTTGCTGGCATAAAACCCCATCGTACCCGCAACCTTTACCTGCCCGGAAGCACTGGACACGATTTCTTGGGTTGTCCTTCGATCGTTCGGAAACGCGTCAAGGAAACGATTGAGAAAAGATACATTGCACGTTGCAAAAACCAAACGTTGAATCTGGCGACATTTGGCCGGCTTGTCCAGCGAAATTCCGTGAATCAAAAATGAGATTGAGAATGGAATTTGAATGCCTTTCGTCTCATCGCGACGTATGGTTTCGATGGCTTGTTGTACATCGGTCGCCCGATTGTCAGCATCGCAAAGCATCAACTGAATGGTCCAAAACGCGAGACAAAAAATGCAACGAAACCGAAAAATCTCAAAGCATGATTACAGCTGTCTTGAAGGCCGACGGTTGTTAGCGGTTTCTGCTTCTCTCTCCGGCGGCACGCTAAGTATCTTCGGAGATTCGAGCGCCAATGTTACCAACGTCCAAGAGTCCGGCAGCGTGCTGTCGGTGACCGGTGACAACAGTTTTGATTTTAACGTTAGCGATGTGTCCCTGATTCAATACTTTGGCGCAGCCGGCGACGACTTTTTTGAAAATTTCACCTCAATTGACACCATCGCGGTTGGACATGCAGGGAACGACACGCTTCGCACAGCTGGCGGTACAGATCAACTTTTTGGCGGGGACGGCGATGATGTGCTTGTCTCGACTGGAGGCGACGACCGGCTGATTGGCAATGATGGAAATGACACGCTCTCCGGCGGTGCGGGAAATGACACGATCTACGGTCTCGCTGGCAACGATGAACTCAATGGAGAAGCCGGCGACGACGTCCTCGTGGCTGGAATCGGCGACGATATTGTCTATGGAGGCAACGATGCGGACCTTGTGTTCGGTCACCTTGGTGCGGACCAGATCTTTGGTGGCGCTGGCAACGACCGACTCTTTGGGCAAGACGGTGACGATCTAATTCAAGGCGACGATGGCGACGACGTCGTGCGTGGAGGAATCGGCGCTGACGTTTTATATGGGAATGCAGGAGACGATCGCATTTTGGGGGACGAAGACGGTGACACGATTCGCGGTGGCGATGGCAATGACACTGTTTTTGCTGGATCAGGCAACGACATGGTCTACGGTGGTGAAGGCAACGACTTGCTGTTTGCCGGGGAAGGCGATGACGAAGTCTACGGCGAAGCTGGCAATGACGTCATCCGCGGCAACGAAGGCAACGACACGCTCGAAGGCGGTGACAATGCGGATCGACTTGCGGGCGATGCAGGAGACGATTGGCTCGTCGGAGGCGCTGCACGCGACACAATTTTCGGCGATGCAGGAGTCGATACAATTGTCGCTGATTCAAACGACACGGCTCGTGGTGGTGCCGGCGACGACATTCTTGAGCTGAGCGACCTCGACGGCGACGCGGCAGTCTTCACCGGAAACTATTCGAACTATGTTGTAACATTAAGTGGCGATACGTTGGTTGTGCGTGACACGGTTGGATCTGACGGTCAGGATTTGGTCTCAGGAGCTGACTCGTTGTTATTCGCAGATGGTTCGCGAGCGGCAGCAGCTGAAGTTACGCAGCGCGTTTACGTCCAGCCGATTGTTGTTTCGAACGACAACGGCTCCAACACGGCATCTTTCTTTGGGGATGCCACGCAAGAATTCGACATCAAACGTCGGATTGACGAAATTTACCTTCAGGCCGGCGTTGATATTGAGTGGCTTACCTCAAAATCGACCAACAATACTTTCTTCAATGTTGGAAACGGCAGCGGGACTCGCACGCAATCTGATCTCAACACGATCATCTCCCAAGGTGACGCTTCTGGTGTCGGAAGCTCAGACGAGCTCATTCTTGACATGTACTTCGTTACACGTGTTCCGGGATTCCAGGAGTTGTCTGCAAATTCGGCAAACGGCCTCGCGTTCCTAAACTTCAACGGGATCGCCATGCACACCGGCGACAATCTGCCGGGATTCTCGAATGGTCGAGCTGTGGTGGCCAGAGTTGCCGCTCATGAAATCGCCCATAATCTCGCGCTCAGTCACGTCAACGACTCGACAAACCTAATGGATGATGGTGACTTACTGTATAGCAGCCAGATCTCGACTGTTCTGAACAGTCAATATTCGCAAGTGATGTAGTGTTCGACTTCGTTGTCAGCGTTTCTGCCGTGGTTGTAATTTGATTTCTCGATATGATGGGAGGACTATCTGGAGCGAACTTAGATGCTCCTCGTTCCTGTCACGCCTTTGTAGCCATGAAATCTTTTACACAGCATTCCGGCATCGTCGCACCGCTGGACCGCTCGAATGTCGATACGGACCAGATCATTCCCAAGCAATTCCTGAAGCGAATTGAGCGTACCGGCTTTGGGCAGTTTTTGTTTTTCGATTGGCGGTTTGAGCCTGACGGCACCGAGAAGCCTGACTTTGTTCTCAATCAGCCCGCCTTCCGCGATGCGTCGATTCTCGTCGGACGTCAGAATTTCGGCAACGGTTCAAGCCGTGAGCACGCGGTATGGGCATTGGATGACTTTGGCATTCGATGCGTGATTGCCGAATCATTTGCTGACATCTTCTTCAACAACTGTTCGAAGAATGGTGTGCTGCCGGTCGTCTTGAGCACCGAAGAAGTGGAGCAGATTCACAGGAACATCGCCACAAGCGAAAACTATCATCTGGCGGTCGATCTGGAGAAAATGACGGTCACCGATGGCGCAGGATTTAACGCGACGTTTTCAATGGACGACTTTCGCCGGCAGTGCTTTTTGCAAGGTCTTGACCACATCGCGTTGACGTTGCAACAAGAAGAAAAAATCGCAGCGTTTGAGGCGTCCAGAATTTAACCGGAATGATTCGCGACGACGGGCGTCCAGTAGGCGATTTTGAACGATTCAACGACAGAGATGACAAA
>CAYGUE010000243.1:0-5450 GCA_964352885.1 uncultured Pirellulaceae bacterium | reverse complement strand
TCCCACGCGCTGGTGAAAGCCTCGAGTTTGGCCTCCTTGTACATCGCCGGGTTCGACTCCCCAACGCTCTTCATCCAGTCGATGGACATTTGAGCGACACGATGAACTTGCGCGGGGTCGCTGATGACGACCCATCGCAAATTGTCCGCTTGCCGGTTGCCTCCCCAGGGGGCAAAGCGGGCGACGTCCAGGACTTGCAGAATTTTGTCCTTCTCGACGGGTTTGTTGACATAGACGCGAACCGAACGCCTGGAGACCAGAAACTGTCGTGCTTCCTCCCATCGGGGGATCAGATGGATATCGATCGGATCGCAATCCTCCGGACCCATCGCGCGTTGATGCAGGGCTCCGGTGGGGCAGACGGCCACGCAATGGCCGCAGTCAATACAAAGATCCCACGCTTTCTCGATGGGAACGGGGAACTCCTCCTTCGTGATCAAACCAGCCGGGCAAGTGCGGATGCAATTGCCGCAGGTAATGCAGAGATGCTCTTCGACCTTGATGATCGTATCCATCGTGTAGGCACTGCTCTTGGTCTCGTTGCTCATAGTCTCATTGCTTATAGTTGAGTGGCTGATTGAGTCCGACGGTTCATTCCTTAAAAGTCAGGATCCGGAAACGTCGGCTCCCGGTCTTCGGTGAAGGCTCGGATGCCCTCGACGCGGTCGGGATGAATCACCGAACGCCAGTGTTCATCCATCATGATCGCGACCGCTTGTTCGACAGGCTCCCCTTGTCCCATTTGCACGGCACGCTTGACCGCCTGAACCGCTGTCGGCGAGTTGCTGGCAATCCGTTCCGCGATGCTGAGCACCGCATCCATGAGTTCGGCTGGCGGGTGGAGTTCGTTGACCATACCCAACCGGTGTGCCTCTTGGGCCGTGATCGGATCGCCGGTCATCAGCATCTGCATAGCCTTGCCCGGGGGGAGCATGCGGGGAAGCAGCACTGGGGAGCCGCCGCCGGCCGACAGGCCGACCATCGCCTCGGGTTGGCCAAAGACCGCATCGTTGGAGGCGATGATGAAGTCCGTGCTGATGGCCATCTCGCAGCCCCCGCCGTAGGCCATCCCCTGGACGGCGGCGATAATGGGCCGCCGCAATTGGCGCAGCGTGTAGAGCACGCGATCGAAGACCTGGCGCTGCCGCAGCCATTGTTCCTTGGTCATCTCCTTGCGCTGGTAGAGATCACCGCCGACGGAGAAGGCCCGGTCACCGGCGCCGGTTAAAATAGCGACGCGCACGGAGGATCTAGCCGCGATCGTCTCGAGGACCTCGATCAGTTGCGCGGCCAGTTGCGTTGTGATGGCGTTATCGGCATGCGGCCGATTGAGGGTGATGATCGCCACGCGTGCATCAGAAACGAACTCGACCAGGACGAGTTCATCGGGCTCCGCGACGTCGGCCGGCTTGCGATAACCGAGTCGCTGCATGCGCGTGGTATTGTGGTCAGTCATAACATTCGTCCACCCGCCTTGCGCGGGTTGTTCTTTGTTCCGATTTCGCGGGCAGAACTTGCTGTCAGGTCACCGCTTTTGTCTGTTTCTTTAGACATCGTGGTGGCTTTCGGTTGATTCATTGCCCATCACCGGACCGGCGGTGATGGTGATTGGTTCATGAACGAGGCCCGGTCGCCTTTAGTTGAAGGACTAGCCGAGCAAGCCCCCGGAGTTCAGTGGGGTGGCGGCTTCGGGAAGTTTGGCGGTGGTCTGCGTCTTCCATTCATCCTCAAGCAGCTCGCGCGCTGCCTGTTCCAGGAACTCGGGAGCAGCCCATTCGTGCACATCGAAATCGTTCTTGATGTAGCCGTGGCTGAACATGAAGTCCTTGCCGATCTCAACGGAAGCCATGTTCTGGGGCGACAGGTTGGGCACGAGGTCCATGTGCTTGATACCCTCGTAGGTGTCATTGGGGTCCAGGTAGAACGTCTGACGATCGAGGATCGCCGCGGCGGCTCGCTTGTTATCGTTCGACCAACGCCCCACGCGGATCATGCCTTTCATGAAAGCAACCACGAGTTCCGGGTGTTTCTCGGCCATCACATCGGTGCAGGTGATGGCGGCGGGGATATTGGCCACCTGCAGGCGCCAGTCCGGATACCGTGACAGGTCCTCGATTGCAGCAAACTTGCCGGTCGCTTCCTGAAGATGCTGGAAGGCTTTGCTCTGGGAGTAGATCGCATCCACGACACCGTTTTCCAAGGCGGTCTCCAAGGGGCGGAATGCCAGGTCGTGCTTGTGGTCACGCTGCAGCCACAAATCGGACGGGTTGATCATGGGCTCCAGCATCTTGGGGTCGTTGTACCAGTCATCCGCGTAGGGAAACTCGACGATTTCAACATCGTCCATGGTCATGCCGTTCAAGCGGAGCATCAATTCGATGCCCTGGTGCTCCTGGGTGCGCCACCAGTCGTTCTTGATTTTGTTCATGCTTTTGGAAAGGCCGATTTTCTTGCCCTTCAAATCGCTCATCTGGAAGATGTCGTCCTTGGCACGCACCATCATGCAGCCGCCTTCGTGGGGTGCGTGCGTCACGCCCAGCAGAACAGTCCGGCGGCAGTCGGCGTGGGCCTGGATCGGTGGGAACAAGCCACCGAAGCGGATGAGATTGTCGAGGTTGTGGATGTAATGAGGGTACCAGTCATTCTCGCGTTTCGAACGAAGGAATGCATACTCCACGCCGAGCTTCTTGTATTCCTCCCGGGTCCAACCCAACTCCTGGTCCACGTTGCTGGCCGAGATAAGCGGGCAATTGGTGTAGTACACCTCGTTCCAATCCAGCTTGACTGTATTGAGTTTTGTGTTCTCAAACGTGGTCGCTTTGATTTCGTTGTCCGTCATTGAACTGTTCCCTTTTTGTTTTTGTATCACTTTTTCAACATTCGGCTGTTCCGAAGCCTTTTTGTCGTCGCTCTCCTGTGGTTGCGATGTTCTCTTTTCAGCCAGTTTGGCAATCACCAGCGCGGCAATAGAGGTAAGGTCTTCTTCGAGATGGGGATGCGCTGCCGCCAACTCAGCGATTCTTTCCAACCCTCCATCCAACTCCGATTTCCCTTTTTTGCCAGTGTCGGATTTCTTTGGCTTTTTTGCTTTCGACATAATTGATTTGCTCCCGTTTATTTGTTGTCAACACCTGACCAGTGACGAACGCGTTGTGCTGAAGTCGTTTCCAAGCCAAGCGGAACCCGCATCGAGATGTGAGTGTTTTCTGCCTGAACGCTTCGCGACGAAATCTGATCGCCGCTTTTACCACATGGTAGCGTTCGTTTGAGGAGCCTGCGATCCGCAAAAGTACTAACCCGGCATTGCGCATTGCGCATTGCGTTTCCGCAGGTTGCCTTGGAAGCGTTGATTCAATCGATCGAGATGATGCCGTTACGAATGGCATATTGGACCAGCTCCGCTGTGCTGCGCATCTCGAGCGCCTCTAGGATGTGAGCCTTGTGGGCTTCAGCCGTTCGAACCGATATCTTGAGCGTCGCCGCGACTTCTTTGGCGGAGAGGCCTTCGGCAACGAGTTGGAGGACTTCTCGCTGGCGTGGAGTCAACTGTTGCGATACGGTGTCTGCCGTAGCATCACCATTGCGGTACGAATCCAGGAGTTCTCCGGCGATCGCCGGCGTGATATAGGTTTGACCCTTCAGTGCTTCGTGGATGGCGGTAACCAGCTCGGACGACACAGAATGCTTGAGCACGTAGCCTGTTGCCCCGGCCTCGATCGCCCGACGGGCGTAGGCAACATCGCGGTGCATGGTCAGAAAAACAACCTTTGCGGTGACGCCGGCTTTTCGCAACTTCACGACAGCATCAATGCCATTGAGCTCTGGCATAGTGATATCTGCGACGATGACATCTGGCTGTTGCTGTATCGCCGAAGCGACGAGCTCGCGGCCATTGGAAACGACGCCGACAACCTCAAATTCGGAATCGAGCAAACCGCGAATCCCCTCGGCGAGAATCTGATGATCATCGGCAATCAAGATACGAGCTTTATTCATGGTTGTATTTTACCAAAGGAACACGCACCTCGACATTGGTACCTTGGCCTGGTACGGATTGAATCGAGAAACTGCCGTTAATCAGATTGACTCGCTCTTCCATGCTCGATAGTCCAATTCCGGGATGCGAATTGCCGTCATCCAATTGGAAACCGCCGCCCTCGTCACTGATCTGCAATATCAAATCTCCGTCAGTTACCAACAGCTTTACCGATGCGTTTTTCACCCCTGCATGCTTGGCAACGTTCCGCAAGCTTTCCTGAGCAACGCGATAAATGACCAAGGCAATATCATTTGGCAGATTGGCAGAAACTTTCTCCGGAACATAGTGTACTTTTATTTTCTCGCGCCGCTCGAAACTGGCACATTCGGATCGGAGGGCCTCAGCCAATCCGAGGTCTTGAATGATGGATGGGTGAAGTTGGCGCGAAAGGGCATGAACGTCTTCGGATAAATTCACCAGCTGTTCTCGCATGCCCCGTACAAGTGGCAATGCATCTGGATTGGTGCCTAGTTGACTTTCCAGCGTTGCGGCATTGATCCCCAGGACGGCCAACCTCTGAGTCCAGTCATCGTGCATTTCTCTGGCAATCCGGGCTCGCTCCTCCTCCTGAGAAACCAGGAGCTTTGTATTGAGCCGTCGAAGCCCGTCTTTCGCTTGTCTAAGTAAGTGTTCTTTGGCATTCAAATCTTCATCGGCCCGTTTGCGTGCCAAGGCGTTTGTGAAGATGTCGCCCACGAGACGGAGTCGCGGAATCAGTTCGTCGGGCAGGATGCGGCGCGAATGGAATGAAGAAAAACCGATCCCACCAACCGTGGATCCCATCACCATCAGTGGAATGGTCACATTGGATTTCAAATTCGTTTGGCGGCAATACTCTCGTTCAGGTATCGCTTCGGGCGGCAACTCGTCCGGCATACGGATAACCAATCCTTGACGAAGCGACTTTGTAAAAAAGGGAAATTGTGACTCAAGAACAAGCCCTGCAGATGCGGGCACGCCTGGCACCTGATAGGAGTGAGTGACCATGAACTGTGTGCCGTCCGCCGACACTTGGCCTAAACCACAGCGGTCGACTCCCAAGAGTTCCACGATTCGCTGCAGGCCCCACTCGATCTGCGAATCGACTTGGCTGGTCGGAACGTTTACAAATTTGGCCGACAATTCCGTCAATAAAATCTCAAACTGCAGACGATAACTCACATCCGCTGCCAGCGGGCAACCGGCTTCCGAAAAACCGCGGTACTCTTTCGGCGTCAGCGCATCGATTCCAATGGAACTTGCTGCGGACAGCGGGCATTGGAGATCAGGCTCCGATTCAAGATCCCCCGCATCGCTTTGTGCCTTGCCGCGATCAGGTATTTCAGAGTGGTTCATTAGCCTTCAATCGATCACGTTTATTGACGGCCAGCCACCATTCGTGCACAACTCAACGACTTACCCAATCCACGAA
>CAYGUE010000242.1:0-5601 GCA_964352885.1 uncultured Pirellulaceae bacterium | reverse complement strand
CGTGTGCAAATTGAAGCAATGATTTCCGTTCCGGCTCGGTGATCGTAACCGTTATGCACCCAGAGAATTTAATCTGAATGGCTAAGCAAGGACGTCGCCGCAACAAGAAATGTGCGTATTGTGGAGAGGTTAAACCGTCTTCGCGGGATCACGTTATTCCCCGATGCTTGTTCACTCGACCACTGCCGGAACACATGATCACTGTTCCCGCCTGCGATGATTGCAACGGCCAAAAGGCGCGTCACGACGATTTTCTCCGCGACCTGTTGGTAACCGATTACGCTGGTTCGCAGAGCCCTATCGCCCGCCAAATTTTCGCTGATAAGACAATCCGGTCGCACCAACAAGACAAATCTCTGCTTGGTCGTATCGCGATGAGTGATTCAATGACCGAACTACCAATCCGCGACGAATCCGGCGCTGACGATGTTGCCGTGTTCGGGACATTTGACTTTGATCGCGCGATGGAAATGTTCTCGTTGATTGTTCGCGGTCTCTATTTCTCATTTCGTTCGGTCGTGTTGCCTCAAGACTGCAGCTTTCGGGTCGGTCGATTGTTCAAGGATGATCTTGATACATGGGTTGCGTTTTTCAATGACAACGGGGCCTTTGGTCCTCACCGAATTGGTGACGGCGTGTTTTCATGTGTTTACAACTACGGCGCGACTACGGAAGATGCCACTTTTTGGCTTTTGGAATTCTACGATCGTGTACAATATTCGGTGTTGACCACTCCCGCTGGATTCAAACCGAAACTCGAATTTGGTGCATAACAAAGGGTTGCACACGGAGCCGCGGGTCGCGCGGCTTTTGAGATCAAAACGGTTTGCCGCGGCCCGGTGAACCCGGTCGTTATGCGGCTTCGCCTTGTTGCGTGCCGACATGATCGACCAATGCAATGGACATGCTCGTGAATCACGACTTGGTCAGATGTCACGTTCACGAATGAGTCTTCGCGGATCCTATCCGACGAATGATCGTTCACTCCGCATCAGAGCGTCGAAATGCAGTCGCCACAATGACCGCCATGCAAGTGACAGGTGCGACTAGCATGCAAAAATGCAAACAACTTGCATCGAGCCGAACAGGATGGGATACTGTTAGTCGTGCAAACTTACCATGCAAATGCCTCGGCAAACCGAAAATCAATGGCGGTCTAGCCGCATAACAATACGGTGAACCGAAGTCGTGACAGTCGTCCGGCAAATTCCTAAAACTAAACCAACTTCAGTCCGTGTTGCCGCGCCTCGGTTACCGTGGACGTTATGTTGCCTAACGAAACGAAATCACAGGATGGTCGCTGATACGGAAACCGCCGACAATCCCTACTCTTCACCTCGGGCGTCCGCGACACCATCTGGCCGATCCAAAATTGTCCGCTGGTTGTTGTTTGGCATCGCAATCATTCTCGTTCTCTTGTCGCTACCCGTCGCATGGCAAACACTTGAATTGGCAAACCAAGAATATCTCCACATCTGGAATTCTCGGCGCGCAATTTACGACATCGAAATAAATGGATCGCCGGTTTCCATTGCTGCTGCGATACGCCACGGCGCAACTATCGTATTGATCCAATGGTCATTGGCCGCCGCGTTGATCGTTATTCCACGATTCTTCGCAAGTAAAACAACTACGCAATGATGCTTGATTCGTCAACCAATACTGCGGATAATCACACCGACGGGAACGGAGTGCGCGGACAACGCAAGCGTTCTTCAAAACGTCAACTGAATTCACGTTGCCTGCCGATGCTGGCAACATAACAATGCGTTGAACCGAAGCGGCGAAGTAACGCGTTTTTTGATGGCAGAGTCGACCGTCGCCGCTCGGTTAACGCTGCCGTTATCCGGCTCTGATGATTTTGCGACAACAATGGATGGTGAGGATTAATCGCTCGTAACTGATTGGGCTGGGTACACGTGGCCCAGACTCCTTACCCAAACTCAAGCTATACTTAAAGTATATTTCGCACCTCAAACACATCGAGCTCCATAATGAACCAACTTTCATGCATTCGCTTTGCCCTTATTCTCGCAACCATTGTGTTTTTGGGGTGGACAGTTCTTAATACCGCATTTTGGCCGGTTGAGGATTATGCCGATGTAACACATGCCTATGCCGAGAGCACCAATCAGATTGTTCGCGGTATGAGCATCGGAGTTGCCTCATACATATCCGCTGTCGCGATGATTGCTGGATGGGCACTGACGAACAACAAAATCCTGAATATAAGCAGCGTGGCTCAACCAGTGAAGGCCGGATAGCAATGTGTTGCACGCGAATCCCGGCCTGCGAGCGTGTTTTGAAGCAACGCTTTGTCGTCCGGGCTCGGTGAACACTGCCGTTATCCCGCTTAACTTTCACGTTTGAACCTTACTCAAGATGAGCGAACCGAAATTCCTATCGCAAATCACCTTGAACGTGTCGAGCAGCGCCTCGACCGTACATCTACTTGCCGAGCGGTTCCCTGACATTGTCGCAAACCAGTGGAAAACTGGTGAGCAAACTCCGTTTGGGAACAAGACTCACGCCTATGACTTTGTGCAACTCCTGATCGGCGACGGCGACTATTCGTCGGCACTTCGAAAAACCGAAGCTTGGTTGAGTCAACATCACAACGAGATATCACCACTCTCGAAAAATCATGAGGCGGCTGGAATTACAATTTCGATTCCATTTCAAATCAATAATAAAACTGGAGGTAAGGTGCATTCTTCTGGGCGAACTATTCGCGTACCATTCTCATTGGTGAAATTGTGCCACGACCACCAACTGGAAATCTCCTTTGACGTCCAGTACAATCGCGACGAAACTTGAGTTCAGAACGACGGATAACAAAACGATGCACGCGAAGCCGGACTTGCGCGTGTAATTTGAAGCAATGATTTCCGTTCCGGCTCGGTGATCCTAAAAGTTATCCCGCTTAGTTTTGATCTGGAGACTGTTCCCAAATGTCGAACTTGAAGTTGTCAATTAGGACACTAATGCTCTGCATTTCGTGGATCGCGATCACAATCGTGGCAATTCGATCACCGACGATCTGGTGGGCGAGCATAACATTTTCCCTGACATTATTAATCCTTGGGTTCGCATTGATCGCTTCGATTTTTGGCACCGCGAAGAATCGAGCTTTCAGATTAGGTTTTGTGATCTTTGGCTGCGGCTATTTCGCATTGGTGTTTGCGCCGTATCTAGACCGACAAATTGGCCACAGGCTCATTTCAACCAAAGTTTTTGCTGCAATTCATCCTTGGATGCACGAACAGCAACCGAAAAAAGTATGGTATGGAGCAACATCATCTGACATTGCACTAAGTGATCGGCATTACGACTTAATTCTTCGATCGGCCAGTGGGCCAGCGCAATTCGCAGCACCGCAATGGGATCCGTTTCAACAAACTTGCCATTCCCTAATTACTTTACCAATCGCATTCTTAGGTGGGATCTGTGCATTTTTCGCACAGAGGTCGCAAGACGCGGGATAACAAAACGATGCACGCGAAGCCGGACTTGCGCGTGCCAATTGAAGCAATGATTTCCGTTCCGGCTCGGTGATCGTAACCGTTCGCCAATCAAGAATATGACCACCGAGGCAAATCCGTACCAAACACCAAACACCGCGCAAGTGTTGGTGGATGCCGATGCCGCATCGCCGCCTCGCAGCAGGTTAGTGACTTGCTCCAGGGTTTCGATTTGGCTACTCGCATTCCTGTATCCGGTCTGGCTTCTTGGCTCCTTCTACGTCACATGGATGATCGCCTGGGTTCAGCTTGGACATCGTCCGCGTCCAATGCTCGATGATCCAAAGTCGGTCGGAGGCATCCTGGACATTGCATACTACGTGCCCGGCATACTCGTGATGTTAATGCCCGTTCTGGCTCCAATTGGATTGGCCGCATCATTCTTTTGTCCGATCACCACGCGGCGTGGCCGGCGTCATGTATTGGGTGCTGCGTTTGCCATACTGTATGTTGTGCTTTGCGCGATCGTATTACTGACGCTTCGCTCTGATCCTGGACGTGTCGTTGAATGGTGGTTTGACTAATCCGTTTCGTGTAAGTGACGAAGTGACGGAAATTGCGTGAACAGGTGCTGATGATGACGAACAGAATGGCGAACAAACGCATGCAACGGAGCCGGCGGTCGGGTCGGTTTTTGAAACAGCATCAACCGCGCCGGCCCGCTGATGCTTAACGTTATCCAGCTTGAACCCTACGCTTTTCAGCCTCAATCAAGTCTTCAGCACTGACCAAGCCCTCAGCCGTTACGGGCACGACGCCCATTGGTCGCCGGATTGCATCGGCCAATGCCAACTTCAAACTGGCGGCGTGATCCCAAATTGTCCCGTAGGGGTCCCTTATTTCGCATCCGTAATCTTTGTGAATTTTCGCTATAGTATTTTCCAAGTTCTGAATTTTGCACTTAACGCTACAAAAATCTGCCGCAGCGTCTTTGCTGCAATTCGGGCATTTATGGGGCCAATCAGACATAATCACTGGATAACAAAATGTTGCACCAAAGCGTCGTTGGTGCGCGTGTTTTGAAGTTACGGTTCACCACGACGCTTGGTGAACATCGACGTTATGCAGCTGGGGATATTGAATCTTGGCATCTCTGTGTCGATTAATTGCTGAGAATAGATCGGGAGCTCTGCTTTGGCTTCTAGGATTTTCAGTTCAGATTGTGCTGTTTGGTATCTTCATAGCAACAATTCACACCGACTGGGCTTTAACTAGATTTGAACAACCCGATACCATCTTCGTTGTTTTCAACGCTCTGGTCATCGCCGCAAACTGCCTTTCAATAGCCGCGATCGTAATCCTCATGAATTCGCTGAGCGTACCAGCTCGTCTAGCGCTGTCACTAGGATCGTTGACAATGTCCGCCCTTATGTACATCTTGTTTTGGTCAACGGTCATTTGGAAAGCGTTTGCTTAATACATGTAGTTCAGTCTACAATCATCCAAATGCTGCATAACAATGCGATGCACGCGAAGCCGGACTTGCGTGTGCTTTTTGAATCAATGAACACTATTCCGGCTCGGTGATCTTGGACGTTATCCGCCTTAAACTCAGTTCAATTCCATCTGACCACCATGACGTTCGCCGGCGACAAAAATTACTGCGGAATCTCGATGCCATGCGTTGATTACGATGACGGGCTCGCACTTCGGGCATACGTTGCTAAGCACTGCCGTGAATTTATGACGCCATTGGAGCGACGAGTTACTGAGTACACCGTGCCGCTTACATCGGAAGTGGATGACCAAAAATTCAGCCGGCTTTATCAATTCCTTGAATCTCGTGACGGCCACGTGGAAGACGACGAAACAGTCGCGGCATTTGGTACACCCTGGGAATTGCGTGAAACACAGGCAGTGTCTCGCGTAATCGAGGAATGCTACAATGACTTGCCGATCAATCGGTGCTTGGAATGCAAACGTTTGGTTAGAACACCTCTCGCGCGTCAATGCCTGTGGTGTGGCCACGATTGGCACAGCGGCGGATAACAAAACGATGCACACGAAGCCGGACTTTCGCGTGCAAATTGAAGCAATGATTTCCGTTCCGGCTCGGTGATCGTAACCGTTATCGTGCTTA
>CAYGUE010000241.1:0-5621 GCA_964352885.1 uncultured Pirellulaceae bacterium | reverse complement strand
GAAATTGGCTGCTGAGAAATTGGCTGCTGAGAAATTGGCTGCTGAGAAATTGGCTTCGAGCGAGGGGGTTCCAGTGGAATCGGTTGTCAAGCAGATGCCTGCCGCGACCGAAGGCGATGCGACCGAAGGCGACGCTGCTGAATCGAAAGAAGAAGTCAAGCCACTGACCGAAGTGAAATCACCGGAACCAGAAGCTGTTGAGCCTGCAGGCGAGACATCTGTAATTAATGAAGCTTCGGTCGCCACAGTGACGGCAGCGGAAGCCCCAACACCATCGCCAACGGCGGACGAATCAGGCAACGCTAAGTCCGATCCTGTATCTGCAAGTTTTGAGTCGGTGACGAAACCAGAAGCGAACGCCGAAATCAAGTCCGCGTCGCCTGCCCCTTCAGCCCCTTCTACCCCGTCTGCCGCAACAAAGCCGAAAAAGAAAAAGAAGAAAAAGAAGCCTGTTGATGATCCCTACAAGGACTATCACAACTTCAAACAGCCAGTGAAAAAGTTTCCGAATCATCGGGTCCTGTCGATCAATCGTGGTGAACGTGCGAAGAAGCTCAAGGTCAAAATCGAATGCGATGAAAAGAGGGTTTTCGATCTGGCAGTCAAGAAGCTGGTCCCCGAAGATCACCCTTTCGCCAATCATCTGAAAGTATGTGTTCAGGATGCTCTTACTCGAATGGTTTTGCCATCTCTGGAACGCGAGATTCGTCGAGAGATGACGGAAGAGGCGGAAAAGCATGCTGTTGAAGTCTTTGCAAACAACTTGCGAAATCTGTTGCTCCAGCCCCCGACTCGCAATCGCCGTGTGATGGCGATCGATCCGGGCTACAAACGTGGGTGCTCGGTTGTGGTCATTGAGAAAAATGGCGACGTGTTGCATTCGGATCACGTGTTCGTCGTTGGGAACCAGACGCGTCGCGACGAAAGCAAAAAGAAAGTTGCCGATTTGGCAAAGCAATACGGGATTGACTTGATCGCGATCGGTAATGGCGCCGCCTGTCGCGAAGCCGAACAGATGGTGTCGGACTGCATCGAAGCACATTTTGCAGACAGTCCTGCGATGCGATACGTGATGGTCAACGAAGCTGGCGCAAGCATTTACTCGACCAGCGAGGTTGGTCGCGAGGAATTGCCCGACCTGTCGCCCGCGATTCGCAGCGCTGTTTCCATTGGTCGTCGATTGCAGGATCCGATGTCAGAGCTGGTGAAGATTAGTCCTGCCAACATTGGTGTCGGGATGTACCAGCACGACGTCAAAGCAAAGCACTTGAGCGAGTCGCTGGACGAAGTGGTTCAGTTTTGTGTCAACCGCGTTGGCGTCGATGTGAACACGGCGAGCCCTTCGCTACTAACTTACGTTAGTGGCCTCAATGCTCTGACAGCGCGAAGGCTGGTCGAGCATCGCAAAGAAAAAGGCGGATTCAAGAATCGGCAGGAGTTGAAAGAAGTTAGCGGCGTAGGTGACGCGACGTTTATTCAGGCTGCAGGTTTCCTGCGAATCACCGGTGGCGATTGTCCGTTGGATTCAACTTCGATTCACCCGGAAAGCTATCCGATTGCAGAACAGATCATTCAGCGAGTCGACGCAACGGCAGCAGATTTGTTTCCGCAAGTCGTTCGAATTCCGCCATTCGTGAAGGCTGCCCCTGTCGCAGCGGAGCCAGAAAAAATTGTTGAAGCCCAGGCCACGATTGAGCCTGTCGCGGTAGAAGCGAATCCGGACACGATTGCTTCAACATCCGAAACGTCTGCAACATCCGAAACGTCTGAACCAGCAGTAGCTTCTGAACCAGCAGTAGCTTCTGAACCAGCAGTAGCTTCTGAACCAGCAGTAGCATCCGACGCAGCACCGAAAACGGAAGAAGTTGCAGCTGAAACTTCAGCCGCACCGACAACAACAGTTCCTGTTGTTGCCCCACCTTCGGTTCCCGTTGCCCCACCTTCGGTTCCCGCGAAGCCATCTCCAGAGGTGGTCGCCGCCAGAAAGAAACGTCGCGAAATCGTTGACAAGATTTCGGCTCTCGAACCTGAGACGCTTGGTAGCGAAATTTCTGCGGGCAAGCTCTTGCTTAATGATATTTTACGGACCATGAAACGGCCCGATTGGGACCCTCGTGAGAAAGTACGTAAACCAGTCTTCCGACGCGGAATGATCAAGACCGACGATCTGAAGCCGGGAATGCAACTGGAAGCCCAAGTCGTCAACGTTGTTGACTTTGGTGTCTTTGTTGACATCGGTTTGGGTGAGAGTTGCCTCGTTCACGTGAGTCAACTTTCCAATCGGTTCATCCGTGACCCACAGGTCATTTACTCGATTGGCGATGTGATTCACACCTGGATTTCAGAGATTGAACCAAAGAAGCGTCGCGTCAAATTGACCGCAATTCGTCCAGGAACTGAACGTTCGCGTGCTCCGCGAGGCCGCAAGCCTGAAAAGAGTGGCGAACGAAAAACGACAAGTGCTCCGACTCGTGCTGGAGGCAGGCCGCCACACGCACGCTCGCAGAGCGGGCGGCCAGCAGCTGCCAAGAAATCGTGGAAGCCAAAACCACGTGCTCCGAAGCCAGTTACGCCAATCACCGACGATATGCTCAAGGGCGAGAAACCGATGACGTCGTTTTCTGATTTGATGCAGTTTGTTAAGAAGAAGCCAGAAAACAAAAAGGACGAGTAGTCAAATACATGGACTTTGAAGATCAACTTGAAAAAGCCATCCAGCGTGGCCAACAACGGAATGTCAAACGTGAGCAGGATCGTAGGAGAGAGACGCTTGATGCTGACGAGATCAAGCGGCGTCATAACGAATTTCGTTTGCACCTCTCGGATTACATCGAAAAATCGCTAAAGCGTTTGGCCGAACGGTTTCCCGGATTCGAATACGAAATTATTTACGGCGGCAAAGGTTGGGGCGGCGCCATCCACCGGCAGGATCTTACACGCGGCCCTGATGGCCGGGCTGGATCGTTCTTTTCACGGCTTGAGTTGACGGTGCGCCCGATCAATACCTACAACGTAGTTAATATCGCGGGCAAAGGGACGATCGCCGACAAAGAACTCTTCAGCTGGAATCATTTTGAAGATATCGACGAATCAGTATTCGAAGCTTTCGAACAGAAGTTAAATAACTGGATGCTCCAGTTCGCCGAACAGTTCGCCGCAAGGTAAATCCATGATACGTATTCTTCTCTGCATCGTTTTTCTGTCCATGTTCGTAATTGGTTCGGAAGTCAAGGCTGATGAACTTGACGTTTGGTTCGGGACCGGTGGAAACAACGCGGGACAGCCGACAGGCAT
Organism: uncultured Pirellulaceae bacterium; assembly: GCA_964352885.1. Taxonomy (GTDB): domain Bacteria; phylum Planctomycetota; class Planctomycetia; order Pirellulales; family Pirellulaceae; genus Mariniblastus. Next base: position 2,327 of record CAYGUE010000241.1, on the reverse strand, counting down.
TTATCACTCAAGCTTCAACACCGAGTCGGGTGACCTTTCAATAGGTCGTCTGGCTTTGGAGTTGAACGACGCAGGCTGGATTACGTGGCATCCGACGCTGCCAATTATCTACTCGACGGCCAAAATTGATGGCAAGCCATCGATCTGCTCAATCAATGTGGCGGACGATAAAACGCTGGCGATCGCACAAGCGAAGCACATCAATGCTGGCTCATGTTTTCTAACGACCGATCAGACCGGTTCCATCTTGGTTAGCGCTCAGTACGGAGGTGGAACCATCGTCAGCATTCCAATTGGTGAAGACGGGATGCTGGGCGATGAGATTCAGGAGTTCAAGCACGAAGGTGGCTCCAATGCTGTACCTAGTCGCCAGAAGAGTCCCCACCCGCACTACGCCGAGATCAGTCCGGACAACAAATTTGTTTTCGTTCCCGATTTAGGTTTGGATCAGTTGGTGGTGTACCAACTGGACGTTGAATCGAGGAAGCTCGTTCCGACTGGAAATGCAATTGATTGCATTAAGGGCGGCGGTCCACGGCACATGAAAATTCGCGATGCCACCAAAACCGAAGATCGGAAATTCGCATTCGTCGTCAACGAGCTGGCAATGTCCCTTAGTTGTTTCCTCGTGAACGATGATGGCACGATGAAACAGATGGTCACAACGCCAACGCTGACCGACGAACAGCAGGCTGGAGGGAGCTTCAACAGCGGATCTGAAGTGCGAATTCATCCCAATGGCAATTTTATCTATACCGCTAATCGCGGACACGACTCAATTTCTGTTTTCAGTTTTGGGACCCAGAACTTTTTCTTCGAGAGAGTGCAGACCGTTTCGGTTCATGGTGCTTGGCCACGAAATTTCAATCTGACGCCCGATGGAAAATGGCTTTTGGCAGCAGGAGCCAACACGAATTCGGTAACCGTCTTCGCGATCGATCAGGAAGACGGGAAGCTGACGTATCATCGAAAGTCAGCGTTCGTCCCCGGAGCGATTTGCGTTTCGATTCGCTAATTTTTCTGAACGAGACCAACGAGTTGTTCGAGTGCGATGCAGGCAGATTCCGCTTGGCGCTCTTTGCGATTTGAGCCGGTCAGTCGATGTCGCGTTGTCGTCAGCGGAGTTTGTTCTGTGGCACGGTTCGCAACGGATACGTACACGATTCCATCCAGTTTGGCGTCAACGCCCGGTCCGAGATGTCCCGTGATCGCAACCGAAAAATCGGCCTCGGGTGTCTTGATAAGAACAGCCTTCGCCATTTCAATGGTCGTGAAAACTGATTCGGCAGTGTGTTTTTCTAAATCTGACGCCGAAATCGAAAGCCAATTCGTCTTTGTAGGTTCGCGATAGGTGACTGCCGAACCACAAAAATTTGCGGAGATTCCCGGAACGGCTGTCATGACCGCAGCCATTTTTCCGCCAGTGCAACTTTCGGCGAAAACACATTTCCTGTTCTTTGTCTTGAGGACTGCAGCAATCTGTTTGGCGAGATCCTCGAGCCGCGTTTCAAACGGGTTTCTGTCGTCCATCAATTCTCTACTTGCTGGCGTTAAAGAAACGGGAGTGCGCTGAAAGAAACGTATCGATCAATTGGGAAGGAGAAACTTCTCCGCCCGAGTTGACTCGGATTCGATCCGCTTCGACATATATAGATTCCTTGCGTCCGCGAAAGTCGATTCGACACCAGGATGCGTCCTTTTCGTAATCAACTTTGACTAACTTATCACTGCAGTCTTCGACTTGGTCGATCACGCCTTCGACATCGAGGGGTTCCTGCAAAGCCAGTTCGAGAATGTTGAACTGTTTGCCGAATGTCTTTTCGAACGCTGGGCTTGTAACTGAATCCGCATCAGATATTTTCGAAATTGCCCTACGCCACAACACGTTTCCGGATTCGCCTTCGATCGTGACCACTGAAACCTCGTAGGTGAACCCGGGCGTTGCCACTTCGCCGAAATTGCCGATTGGTTCGGTTGCATTGAGTTCTTTCCGTTTGAATCCGAACTCGGACTTGAGATTTGCGAAGGTGTTGTCTAGGTCCTCGTTCAGGTCGCTTTGAGCGATATCAGCGAGAAACTCGTCGCTGACCGTTTTACCTTTGTCTGGCATGCGAAAATGTTTGCGAAAGCCGCTTAGCATTTTTAAGCCAATCTTGCGCTCACTGAGCAGTCTGATTTCAGATTCGTTGATCATCGTTTTCGCATTGCTTGTTTGTCCTGTTTCGTCTGACCATTATGGCGAAAGGCTCGCTGAAGCAAAGGTAGCGACTTAAACCCGGATTATTCACGAGGCGTGGGCGTCAAACGGAAGACACCAGCTTCATTGC
>CAYGUE010000240.1:1541-5638 GCA_964352885.1 uncultured Pirellulaceae bacterium | reverse complement strand
ACCTGAACGGATGGATGCCATGCATGCTTAGGCAAGCGTGAAGCATGGCACGCATCTAAAATCTGAAATCTGAAAACAGTTCAACACTTTCTGCTTTAGCCAACGTTCTGCAATCCAGCCGCGATGCCGCTGATGGAAAGAACTATTGAGCTCTGCAACTTTTCAATGTCCGGATGGTCCGGATTGCTGCGAAGTTCTTTCAATAACGCAACCTGAATATAGTTCATCGGATCAACGTACGGATTACGGACTTTGATGCTATGACGCAACCAAGGCTCCGTCTCCAGAATCTCGCTGGTCTCGGTTACCTTCAACAACATTTCGCGGCTCAGTTCGAACTCAGCTTTGATGTCGTTAAAGATCACTTCGCCAACTTCTGGATCGGCGAGCTTTGCGTACATTCCGGCAATTTCCATGTCGGCGCGGCCCATTCCAAGATGAGCATTCGAAAGCATCGTTCGGAAGAAAGGCCATTCCTTGTACATCGTCTGCAGCATCTCCAAGCGATCGCCATCAGATCCATCGCCCAGCCACTGAGAAAACGCTGTACCGATTCCGTACCAACTCGGGACGTTGGCTCGAGACTGAGTCCAAGCAAACACCCACGGAATTGCTCGCAAATCGTCTAGCGATTTCGTCACGCGGCGATGCGACGGACGTGAACCAATATTGAGCCGATCGATCTGATCAATCGGAGTCGCCGTTTGAAAGTAGCTCAGGAAGTCTGGATGGTCGATCAAGCCGCGATATTTTTTCCAAGCCGTTGTGCTCAGGCCATCCATCGCTTCGGACCAAGTCTGGATATCTTCGAACTGCGGACGCTTTCCCGTTGAACAGAGTACTGCATGCAGGACCTGTTCCAGATGCCGTCGCGCAATCGTTGGATCGCTGTATCGTGAACTGACAACTTCGCCTTGCTCCGTGATTCGAATCCGACCACGAACGGACTCGGTTGGTTGAGCAAGAATTGCCCGGTTCGTCGGCCCACCGCCACGACCAAGCGATCCCCCTCGACCGTGAAACAACGTCATGCGAACATTGCATTCCGCACAGGCCTCAGCCATGTTTCGCTGTGCCGTAAACAGCATCCAGTTGGCTCGCATAAAGCCACCGTCCTTGTTGCTATCACTGTATCCGATCATGATCTGCTGTTGATCGCCACGCAGCTTCAAATGCTCTGCGTAAACGGGATTCGAAAACAGCGACTTCATGACTTTGGGGGCCGCCATTAGATCGTCAACCGTTTCGAAAAGCGGAACGATATCCAGCTTACCCAACAGACCTGCATCCTTGGCAAATAGCAGGATCTCCAAAAGGTTACTCACGCCTTCGGTCATGCTGATGATGTACGTCGTCATGCTGGATTCGCCCATCACCGCATGAGCTTTCTTTATCGTCGCGAAAAGATCCAGCAATTTCTCTGTGCCAACTTTTTGATCGTTGGACACTGCAGAAAAATCTCGATTACCATCAGTCGCGAATTTCGTCAGGATTTCAATCCGCTGGGATTCATCTAGCTCACTGTAATTTTCGCAATAGCCTAGCGATTTCAGCAAGTCATCCATTGCGGCGCGATGTACTTTTGCGTGTTGGCGAACGTCCATCGACGCAAGGTGAAAACCAAACACTTGAGTCGCACGAATCAACCGTTCGAGCCGTCCACGTGCAAGTCGCCAAGCCTTGTTGTCCAACATGCTGTCACGGATCAACTCAAGATCATGTCGAAACGCATCAACATCCGGATAGGCCCGCCGCGGAGCAGGCTTGCCATTCCACTCGGCTTCAACCGCTTCACGCGTTGCCCGCACACGACGAAACATCATCACCAATTTCTTTCGATAAGGCTCGTCATCGAATCGATCAAGCACTTCGAATTCGGACGGTTCGCTCAACTCCCGGTCAGCAACAATGCTCTCCATCAACGGTTTACTGAACCCCGTTCGCGACGCACTACAGCTAAAGAGCTCGTACAACGAGTCGATTTCGTGGAGGTACAAAGTCAACACAAGGTTCTGCTGTGCTTTAAGAGCTTCAATCGTCGTATCGATCGTGACGAACGGATTGCCATCGCGGTCTCCACCGATCCACGTACCGTAGTTAAGGAAACTTGGCACATCGAATTTTTCATCGGGCCATGTATCCTTCAGCGACTGCTCCAGCTCTTCGTAGATTCGTGGCAGCAGATCGAAAAGAGTGTGCTCGAAAAAATACAGCCCTGTATTACGAACTTCGTCCATCACTGTCGGCCGACGATCCCGAGTTTCAGCCGTTTGCCACAACAGGGTGATGTAGTCGTGTAGCAACTCTCGCAATTGGGCGCGTTCCCTTGAGAGGCCAGTTCCATCGTTGACTTTCGCGATCAAACCGGTGACCTGACGCAGGATTTCGCGAATCGTCTGCCGTTTGGATTCGGTCGGGTGAGCCGTGAAAACAGGAACGATCTCCATCGACCTCAAAACCTCTTGCAACTCCTCTGGCGTGACACCTTCGGCTTTCAAAGTTCCAAGCGCCGCCGCAATCGTTTCATCCATCGGCTCATTGGACTCGAATGCCTTCTCAGCCCGCTGTTTCAAGATGTCGACACGTTGGTGCTCCTCAGCCAAGTTGACCAGCTGGAAATAGGTCAAAAAAGCTTTCAACGTCGATTCGGAAAGATCAAGATTCTCAATCAGTCGTGGCATCACTTGGGCCAGTCGTTCTTGAGCGGACTCATCGCCGGCACGCCATTGTTTTGCGAGCGTGCGAATTTCTTCCTCGAGCTCGAAAGCGGCTTCACCCTCCTGGTAAACGATCGTTTCACCTAGCAAATCTCCTAGCAGCCGGATGTTAGAGCTAATATCGTTTTTCATTGTGTTGTATTGGTTGATAGCTTGCGTAGCAGTGAGACTAGATCATTACTAATGTACCGCAGTCCGATTTGCACGATGAGGGGGCAAGCCGGCAGCAGCACCTGACAGGTCGACGCCAGCTTGCTATCCTTTAGCGTATGGCAAAAAAGAAACCAACTAAAAAGAAAGCGGCTGCGAAAAACGCCGTTCCGTTTGAAGCCTCACTTGAATCGCTACGAAATATTTTAGGCGATCTTGAAGAAGGTAATTTGCCGCTAAGTGAATCGCTCGAGAAATACGAATCTGGAATTGGTCATCTGCGGAATTGCCACGACTCGTTAAACGAAGCGAAGGCTCGAATTGAACTGCTGGTTCGGGTGGACAAGGATGGCAATGCGGTCACTACGCCATACGATCACTCCGCGACGTTTGAGCCGTCGTCATCAGAAAAATCATCTTCGGAGGATGTGTCCGAAGAAGAAGAGGAATCTCTTCAAGAAGAACTAGACGAAGCAACCGACGAGGACGGTGATTGGGATGGCGGTCTGTTTTAGATTCTGGTCACGATGGCCCAACACAAGCCCCAAGCACCCGAATCGCGAACGAGTGAATCGGAAATTCGACAAACCCATTCACCTTGGGTTAGGGCTACTGTTCCTCCATCTGATCACTATCCCTGTTCTCGCTGACGAACCCAACCAGCAAACCCTCGTTCACTACATGCCGTGGTATGAGGCCGATGCTGAGTCACAGCGTTGGGGATGGCATTGGACAATGAATCATTTTGATCCGATGCAAACAGATTCAGGTGGCCGGCGCGAGATTGCCTCTCACTACTATCCGCAAATCGGGCCCTACGACTCGAGTGATCCACATGTGCTTGAGTATCACACATTGCTAATGAAGTTCTCGGGCATCGATGGCGTCGTGATCGATTGGTACGGGACAAGCGAATTCCGTGACTATGCGATGATCGACAAAAACACTCGAGCGCTCATCCCGTGGCTGAAGAAGGCGGGACTCAAGTTCACTTTTTGTTACGAAGACCTAACGGTCAAACATCTGATCGAAGCAAAGAAGATCACCGCGTCGGCCGCAGTCGCGGAAACCGTCTCCGAAATCGAGGGCCTCGCCAAAGGTTTCTTCTCCGATGATTCTTGGCTAAAAATCGATGGCAAGCCCGTGCTGTTGGTCTTTGGGCCGCAACACTTTGAACCAAGGGATTGGCAGCTGGTCGTGAAGCAGTTGGAATCGCCACCGCTTCTATTC
>CAYGUE010000240.1:0-1531 GCA_964352885.1 uncultured Pirellulaceae bacterium | reverse complement strand
CTATTCGGCTTACCTCTTTTGTCCGAATAGTTTGAGCTTGATGGTTCGTTTAGCTGGGCGCCAGTCACTGGCGGCAAAACTGTCTCTGCAGCAAAGTGGAAAAAGCGTTTGACCGAAATGGGCGCGAATCGAAATGGAAACTCCATCATTGCCTCTGCATTTCCTGGCTTTCGCGACATCTACTCCGAGGCAAAACTACACGACAGTTACGGTTTCATTGACGATCGAGATGGGGCAACCTTTAGAGAGTCGTTGTCGATCGCCAAAGCCGGCACGACAAAGCTGATTCAAATCGCGACGTGGAATGATTTTGGAGAAGGCACAATCATCGAACCGACTCGCGAATTTGGTTTTCGATATCTAGAACACATGATCGACCAGAATGCGGATCCGAAATTCAGTTTCGCCGATCTGGCTTTGCCTCTCACACTTTTTGAACTACGGAAATCGGGCTCCAGTTCGGCGGACGCGATCGCGGAGGCACTCTTCGACGACGACTGCAAGCTCGCTCGCGAGCTGTTAGACCAACGAAAGTAAAAAACTGATGAAAGTCATCGCTTCAACATCACTCGAACCAACTGCCGTTGACCCAAAGATTCAACGCTTGCTTGCCGATGTCGATGCGAATTGGCTGCGTGAGATCGTCGAGCGAATCTCAAAGCCACGGCAATGGACGGCTCAGAGAGAACAGAATCGCGAAACGGCCCTCTTTATCGAATCGAAACTGCAAGAGTTTGGCTACCAGACATTTCGCCAAAGCGAATACGACAATATCGTGACCGAATTCCCTCGCGACCAACCGGTGACGATTGTTGGGGCTCACTATGACAGCGTACCTGGAACGCCTGGAGCCGACGATAACGGCAGCGCCGTTGCTGCGATGTTGGGTTCCGCGAAAGCCGTGGCGGGCCTTGGGTTGCCGGTTTGCTTTGCCGCTTTCAATCTTGAAGAAGAGGGACTTAAAGGAAGTCGATCTTTCGTCGAAGATTTCATCAAGCCAGAAAAGATTGACATAACGGTCGCGCACATTCTGGAGATGGTGGGCTACTGCGATCACACGGACGGCTCACAGAATCTACCCAAGGGCCTGCCAGTGAAACTTGCTCGTTCAACTGGCGATTTCCTAGCGATCGTCGCCAACCGAACTTCGAATCTAATTTTGAACGAAATGGTTCAAACCGCAACGACCTACGTTGAAGAACTGCCTGTGCTTGGATTGAAAGTCTTCATGGGGATGGAGCGAATTTTCAAGGATCTTCGCCGCAGCGACCATGCTCCGTTTTGGGACGCTGGCTATCCGGCGTTCATGTGGACAGATACGTCGGAATTTCGAAATCCGCACTATCATCAGGCGAGCGATACGCCAGATACGCTGGACTATGAGTTTCTGAAACGGGTCGTGCAGTTGATCGTAGCGACAGTGGCGAGCAACAGCCATTAACAGGCTCCCCTCGCCCCGAAATTCGGAGCGAGAAGCATCGCCATTAAGATCAATCGTTATCCGAATTCTTGGGGGAGAGGGGTCGGGGGT
>CAYGUE010000239.1:0-5724 GCA_964352885.1 uncultured Pirellulaceae bacterium | reverse complement strand
GCATGGCGCCGCTTCTGTTTGACGTGTTCTTTGCGTCGATGGCGGTCACGATCAACCGCGTATATCGCATTGAGAAACCTTCGGCGAAAGTTTCTTCGATGGTAGTGTTCCCGATTTTCATCTAGGCATTATCGTGAATCCCACCGACGTTTGAAGGCGGGCGACGCACCGATTGAAGCGATTTCTACTTCAATCTCTTGATCTTACGCTCATATCGAGCACGAATCTTGCGATCGCTGATCCTAACCGAGTCTTCCGTGCGTTCTTTTTCAGCTTTGACTTCGTCACTGTCCTCTTTTTTGCCGCGTTTCAATAGAGCTTCAACCTTCTTTTTTCCGACGGCGAGAATGCGGCTTTCGGCTTCGGCCATTTTCTTTTTCATCTCGTCACGAAGCTGTTCCTGTCGCTTGTGTAGCTTTGCTTCTGCCGAACTAGCAGGCTTTTCCTTGTGGGCTTCCTTCTTGGAATCAGCTTCCTTGTCGGAATGAGTCTCATTTGAAGTCTCAGCATTTTTCGCTCCTTCTGCCTTCTTCGAACTTTTTCCCTGCTTCGATTTCTTCGCCTTCTCAGCTTGCTTCGCTTTCTCAGCCTCACGCCGTTTCTTGATCCATGCTTCTCGGACTTCAGCTTCTGTCTTTGGCTGACCTCGGGCGTCCTCTTTGTTCTTCTTGTCAGCCTCGAAGGCTTCCATGAAATCGGTTTTCAATTGAGTGTTCATTTTTTTCTGCTCGGCCAATTCTGACTTCGCGGCTTTCAAAGCCGTCAGTGCATCGCGTTGAGTTTCGGCTGAGGCTTTGTACTCTTTGCCCAATTTCGCAATCGCTTCCGCGTGCTTCGTTTCCATTGTCTTAAGTTTCGCTGCCATCTCCTGCATCCGTTTTTTGGATGCTTTGTTTTCGCCGATGGACTTAGAGTGGCTTTTAGCGAGGTCGTCGTACTTTTTCTTGTCGTCGGATACGTTCGATATAGCCTTTTTCATTTCGGCAAACTTGGACTGCATTTCTTCCGCCGTGAGCTGCGCTTTGGCGAGATCTTTCTTCAGTTTTGAAACTTTGGCGGAGTTATCCTTGCGGACGTCGCTCAGCTCAACTTTCATCGCGCGTTCGAGGGCAACATTCGCTTCTTTGGAAGCATCTAGCTCAGCCTTCAGTTTCGCCGCTGCGGATGAGGGCCCGCGGTTCCGTTTAAGTCGTTCAATGTTCTCTGCCGAATCGTCAAGACTTCGCCGCATCTTCACCAACTCGCGGTTCGCATCGACAATTTTCCTTCTCAGCGTGGAAGTCTGGGATCTGGTGTCGGCAGATTCTTTCGACTTTTGTTTTGCCGCGTCGAGTTTCTCAACAAGTCTTTTGTTTTTGTGTTGCAAGTCAGCGATCTTTCTTTGCAAATCTTTTTGCGTCTTACGAAAAGACTGTTCGGAAGCGTTCAAACGTTCTTCATTTTCCAAAGACAACTTCGCCAACGCTGCTTTCGACGTTGCCATTGCCGCGCTTTGTGTATCGTTGCGGAATTTCAGCTCCACAATCTCCCGGTCCATCTCACGCATGCGAGTTTGGCGTGCCTGGAATCGTTCCATTTGCTTGTTCCGTGCGTCGACAACTTCCTGTTGAGAAACGTTCGGAGTGGGTTCCAATCCTGCAACCTCCAGTGTGCCCGGATTCTTGGATGGAGCCTGATCGGATCCCAGCAGAACGATGCCCGGTTCAGATGCTGGTTGAACGATTAGCTCGCCAACGACTGACGCAGACTGTCCCAACTCGGAGGTCATGGGCTGTGAAGGAATCCCCGATTGTCCAATGGGTATGATTGAGCCGTCTTTTTGGACGACGCCAATGATTCTTCCATCAACGGGCTCCGCGCTGATGATGATTTCTTGATTTGAGCCAGAGAAACTTTCAAAGCTTGATGCTGTGGATTGTGGGATCTCGATGAACGGTTGCACATATCCGTTCATTGGATGTGCGAAAGATTCAAACGGTTGAACAAAGCCAAAGGATGTCGATGTTTGAAGTGGCTGTTGAAATGAGCCGCCAACCGAATGACCAGGCTGGCCCGGATAGGGCACGTAAGGTCGAAACCCCCATTCCTGATACCCACGTATGCCACCAGAACTTCGCCATAACGAAGATGTTTCGCCGAACTGTGGCGTCAATTCCGAACCTGATTCAATAATCTGTGCGGGTGCAAACGGTGACCATGCGATGGTCAAAGCTACCACGGCGACGAGCGAGATGTTACGAATCATGATTCCGGTCAACGTATCAATATGTGCAGGGGGAAAGAACCGATATTTTACACGTAACATGCTAGGTGTCATCCAAAAAATAAGGACGTTCGCGAAGGGGGAAGCGAATCTGTCCTGTCCTGTCTAAAAAGAACAAGGGCATTCCCTTGTGTCCAAGGGGCGATGGTCAAGCCAACGACTGGACTCTTCCGCAATAGCAAACGGCAAGGCGATAGAAGCTAGTGCCTCCCGAAAACCCATTTGTAACACACTGCCGTGTACTTTTCCGTCAATGCAATCGCGTAACAGCTTTCAAAGCTGGGCGCAATGCAGCTCGGTTCTCCCGGCGGAAAACCTTGGGCCTCAGTTGAAAATCGGGAAACTGAATCGGGACAGTTGCTAAGCAGCGATCCGATTGGAAACGGGTTTGAGGAATTCAATTGCTCTGTCGAGTACCTCATCCGTCCATTCGAGAAGGCTGGAAGCTTCCTCTTCTATGTCTTCCGAGGGCGGCATCGGTTCGTCGGCAACGGCGTCTTCGCGTGGCTCCACAACCAATAACGGACGGCCAAGCAAAATCGGTACGAGGCTCTCCTGTTGGTCTTCCGGGATGAGCGTTTCAATATCGCGCAAATTCCGTTTCTGAAAGTTTCGCCAAACGGCATCTTCGCTCAATGTCACCAAGAATGCGCCTTCGGGACGGACTCCCCAGATGCCACTCTCTTTCGTGTCTCCGTGGTAGCGATCGATTGGCTTTCCGCTGGGACGCCAGTAGCTGGCCGTCGTGAGCTTCATCACGCTGACGTTAGGGCGAACTGGAATAATGTTCTGAACCGTCCCTTTGCCCCAGGACTGTTCCCCGATCAAAGAAGCCCGGTTGTGATCCTGCAAACATCCAGCAACGATTTCGCTCGCACTGGCAGAGTAGCGATTGACCAAAACGACGATCGGAATGTTTTGGTTCAGGATCTGTTTCTCCGTCGACGTATGTTCGTTATGACGAATTCGATTGCGACCCTGAGTGCTGACGATTTCCTTGCCCGGTTCAAGAAACATGTCGCAAATTGAAATGGCGCTTGTCAGCAGGCCGCCCGAATTGTGTCTTAGGTCGATGATCAGGCTGTCGACTTTGCCGCTGATCTGCCCAATCGCCGATTCCACCTCGTCCGAAGTTCGTTCTCCGAACTGACGCAAGCGAAGGTAGCCGACACGCGGGTTGGACTCGAGCTGAAAAATCCAAGTGCCATCTTCATTTCGATAGTCGCCAACAACGCTTTCGACGCCGATGATCCGCCGGGCAACATCGACGGTGAAAAATTCACCATTGCGATCGATTCTAAGTTTCGCCGACTCGCCGACTTCACCACGGAGCAGTTCAACGCCATCCTTCCGGGAAAGGTCATTCGTTGGCTTGCCATTGATTTCGATGATCCGGTCGCCGCTCTTGAGCCCCGCGTCTGAGGCAGGCGTGTTTGGAACTGCTGCGAGGATAACCAATGCATTTTCCTGCTCGTGCCGATCCACGTAAATGCCCATCCCGCCAAAACGCTGGCTAATGGCTTCATCGAATTCGCGGAACATGTCGCCCGAGATGTAACGAGAATACTTGTCCAGCTTGCGAAACATGCCGTTCATCGCGGCATCGAAGAGCTGTTCTCGCGGTACTTCCTTGAGAGACTGTGCGTCGACGACATCCATCGCTTCGGCAAAAAGATTTGCATAACGGTTCTTCGCAGCTGTCCGATAGCAGACCAGCGAGATCGCGATGGTGACGGCAATGATCAGTAAGTTTCGTAGAGGCATTGCGCGGCAATCAAGCGATTTAACGATGAAGAATTAAGAATAGTCATTTTAGATCAAACGTGCTCTGTTCGGGAGGGTCGGAATCGGCGATCAAATCTGGACGAACGCCTTGATATCGTGGGTTTGAGTGAATATCGATATTCCGATGCCGGAGATTCTTCCAAGTGTGGCTTCGGCCGAACCGCCGCTAATCTGCAGCGTACTACACCGACCCAAAGCATCGTTCCCCGTATCCAACCCGGAATGCCAGCGTTTTTGGGAAGCTACGTAGCTTGCGGAATCTCGAAAAACTTTGCGGCCAGCGAAAATACGGTTTGTCGAAAACCAATGCTTTTGACTGTCCGCTGCTGCCGCTCTTCGCCGATTCGACGATCAGGACCACACTACCATTGGGGGCAGACGCCTTTTATTCATGCTGTCATTGTTGATAAATTCAATATCGCAGTCGTACCGTCGCATCGTCGTCGACAGGTCGTTGAAAGTGGCAACCTTCTTTGTTGCAGCCTTTGTTTTCGCGGTTTGCCAAACTTCAAACGCACAACAGCTAACGTCCGGCAGTAGCGGAAAGCAATTCAAGCAGCAAGGCATCCAAGCTATTCCTTTTGAAATGCTGACCCCAACGACTCAAGCCAAACTAAAGCCAGTCCTTGAAAAGCCCAGCATCTATCGTCGGTTGCCTCAGATGTCGATCGAGTGCGACCCCGACTACTTTCGCTTCCTTGTGCGTCATCCGGAAGTCATCGTTGAAATCTGGAAGCTGATGGGCGTGACGAGTATGCAAACAACCAGAACCGGGCCCTTCGAAGTCGAAACGGATGACGGTGCTGGAACGCTAAGCGATATTGAGCTGGTTTACGGAGACGGCAACAAGCACATTTTTTACGGCGCGGGTACTTACGAAGGTCCGATTATTCGACGAAAGCTGGCTGGCCAATGTGTGCTTGTTTTGCAAACAGAACATAGCACCGATGAACAGGGCAAATGCAAGGCTGTGAACACGTTGGATGTGTACTTGAAAGTTGACAACGTCGCCGCTGGAGTTATCGCTCGAACGCTCCAGCCGCTCGTTGGTCCAACGGCAGATCACAACTTCGTCGAATCGCTTCGATTTCTGCAGCGACTCAATGAAACGACGCTGCGAAACGGCGCCGGTGTACAGCTCATGGGCGAGCGGCTTGATCTTCAGCCTAGAGTTCTGACGGGGTTTCAGCAGGTAGTCGAAATCGCGTACAAACGCGGGAATTCCTTGGAATCCGTTCGTTTAGGAGCTCGCGATTCATCCAATAGCGAATTTCGAACCATCCAAAGTCGTTGATCTTTAGAATGAATTTCTCGCTCGGTTGTCTGCTGGTTTTGCTTGCGGTTCCTCTTTGAACTAGCCAATCAAGCCCACGGGAGAATCATGAAACGCCTCTTTATTGCAGCCAGTCTACTTTTCGCAGTCCTCGTAAATTGCCAGCTCGTCGGCGCCCAGCAGAAGTCAATTGTCGAGACGGCTGTCGGTGCTGGAAACTTCAACACGCTTGTTGCCGCGGTTAAAGCCGTTGGCCTCGTCGATGCATTGAGTGGAAATCAGCAATTGACTGTTTTTGCTCCCACCGATGAAGCGTTTGAGAAGTTGGATCCAGCCGTTTTGCAGTCGTTGTTGGAGCCAGCGAATCGCGACAAGTTACAAGCCATTCTGACCTATCATGTTG
>CAYGUE010000238.1:0-5853 GCA_964352885.1 uncultured Pirellulaceae bacterium | reverse complement strand
GAATCGTTCAAAATCGCCTACTGGACGCCCGTCGTCGTGAATAATTCCGGTTAAGATCTAAGACGTTCTTTGGCGTCGTCGACGCATCAAGAAAGTCGTCAAACCCAATGCGAGAACAGAAGCTGATCCCGGCTCTGGCACCGCAGAAAAGACACCAAAACGTGTCAACGCTTGAGAGTCAAAATCTTCTTCAGTCATGCCATGGTTCCATACAATCCAGAACGGATCTGATTCGAGATCTACCGAACCGTCCGCTGTTGCGAGATCGCTTTGCAACTGAAACATGATTCCGTAAGCGCCAATCGGAGCCGTATCGTCATCCAACAGGTCAACGATCAAGTGATCGTGAACGTCACCATCGTCATCACCAAGGCCGATGAATTGAGGGTTCACTCCAGACTCGATTGCTCCACCATTCAGGATCAAGTCTGCCGTCGACGTTGAGTTGTCGTAGATACCGATTCTGCCAGCAGACTCAAGGGCGTCGGTGTTTGGATTGTAGAAATTGACCATCCCGACGCCGAATGAAGACTCAACCGATGCATCAAGTAAATTCAGCCAGATCTGATCGTTCGAGTTCACGAACAACTGATCTGCCGGATTGGTCGTGAAACCAGGTTCGTCGGAACTGAGGTCGCCCGCATTGAACGGATCGAGCGATTCGAACTCACTCTCGAAATATAGAAATCCATCGTTGGTGAACTCATCCGCTTCGATGATGATTGACATCGGATCTGGGAGCGAATCGTAGCCGAACTCAACATCACCCGCGTGTTGGGCGAACAGACTTGTGGTCATCAATGACAACGCAACTGTCGAGACCATTACTTTATAAAACATTACTAAACTCCAATTGAAAAGTTAAAACTATTGCGAAAGTGATTCTGTGCGTCCGTCGTCCCGACCTCCGACAGCCCACCACACTTCCGCGGAAATGTCGTCCGATACAAAACGCACCGAACCATCAACCAATGCTAGATTCACGCCACCGGCATGGTGACTACTGGCCGTAACAACAAAATCTCCCTCATCCATACTGGTGTTGTAGTGCCCCATGAATGAATTGGGAGTTTGAACATGCATGTACGTTGGCGCGACCAATGGCGAGCCGCTTGACCAAGATCGACCGATGTGTGCGGATTCAAACACGTGTGCGTGCGAACTTGTCATCTGATCGATAATTTGCGGCAGAGGTTCTAATCGTTCGAGGATGTGAAGCGAACGAAGCCGCTTGTCGCCGCTGTTGATTGCCGCTGCGCTGTTGCCGGACTGGATAAGTCGTTCGGACAACATCGCGGTGTTCGATGTGCCGTCACGAAAACTGTGCATCCCAATCTCTTTTGAGTGCCACGAAACCGTCTCGGACGGATGGACCAACGGGATGGCACCGTTGTATCTTCCCGGCGATGCACGTTCTCCATCGAAGCCAGTCGCGTACGAAGGCCAACCAGCGTTTCCTGAATAGCTCCCCGGAGCAGGATTGGCCGATCCAAGGATCACGGTATTTTCGCGATTTGGCGTATCTGAAGGGCAGAGAAATGTCTGGATCAACGTGCTGGCCGCCATCGCGTTGGTATGCGATGCACCGATTCTGTAGCCGTCGTCATCCCCGTTGTTGATCTTCAGATTGAACTGCTTATGAACGTTGCCTTGCTCAATGTATGGCAGAAGCGGAACCAACCAACTGTAGTAACCTGATTCAAAACCACCGCTGCCGTTGGGATTTCCGGGACCAATTTGGTTTTTCGGAAATCGCTGATGCGCCGATTCATAATTCAGCACGGACAACGCCACTTGGCGAATATTGTTCGCGCAAACGGTGCGTCGTGCGGCAGCGCGGACGGATTGCACCGCAGGCAACAACATCCCGATTAGAATCCCGATAATCGCAATCACCACCAACAACTCAACGAGCGTAAAGCCTCTACGAACTGACGTAGCTGACTTGGAATTGAAGACGGGTTGGGTATTGAACACAGATCTCTCCTTGTCTCACGCTGAACCATGTCCAGTCAATGATCAAAAACGTAAATGGCTTTGGAAAAGCCGTCGCGGACAGCCCACTAGTGCAAACGGATAGTCGGGCCGCCAGAACACGCAGGTGCCCACGACGGTGATTTGAAAGCACAACGATCACGGCATAGCATTGCCAATTGCCAATTGCCTCGATCGTTGACGCGTAACTCATTCCAGCTATTGGTCGGTAGACCAAGCAAGGAACAATTTTCTATGAATGCCGGTCGAGCAGATTGGCGTGCACACACTCCAAAAGCGCAAGAAGCACATCAAACTTTTACAACTAGGCACGAGAGCACAAGGAATGCGCTCTGAGAGTTAGCAACGAGACGGCGGACCCCGAGCAGCGGGGATAAGAATTGCCGCAAAACCCAAATGTGGTTTGTCAGCATCACAGATGAGTACGGCCGCAACGGACTGCGTATAGCAAAACTCTACAACGACGACGTTGTACTGATCGTAAAACTTGCAGAAATCGCAATCGTGGTCTGAGTCGATCAGGTCATTCGCAGGCTGATCGTCGTGAATCTCGCTCGATGCGGCCTGACAACCGTTATGACTGTGCGAATGGCAGCAAGAAGAGTGCGAGTGAGGGCAGTGCCCGTGAGCATGCAGGCCAAAGATTGGGGCATAATGCAGCGAAGGACCAAAGTTCAGAAGGAGAACTAGGTAGCCCAAAAGTAAGCAAGTTAAATGTTGCCTAAACCGCATCTTGACGCATTTTGTAAAACCAGAACCACAATTAGTTGATTCTGGCAGCCCGACATTTTTAGTATTCTCTCCTGTGCTACGACTGTCAAGAGATATAGTTCAGAGCGAACCACAATTCGACTTCCGTTGTCGGTGTAACCGGTCCGCAACCCTATTTGGCAAGTGACGATCACCGAATCGGTTCAATCAAGATTCCGAAAGTTAATGAATCTTAACAGACTCAGTCACGTCCGCGACCGCAACAGCGCGATGCCTGAACAGACTTGGCTATCGACCTTGAACCGGTGAAACTCCTCGGCCAGCCCAAGTCGCTTGCAGTAATTTTCGTATCTAATTTATGGGAATTAATTGATTTTTCCTGCCAACGCATCCAAGATAATCAATACTTCCGCAGGAAAAATTAATTGTGCTTGAGAGTCCAATGAACACTACAAGAAGAAAACATGGCTTTACGCTGGTCGAGCTATTGGTGGTGATCGCGATCATCGGAATATTGATCGGGATGCTTCTGCCAGCGGTGCAAAGCGTCCGCGAAGCGGCCAGACGCACCCAATGCCTCAACAACTTGCGGCAGGTTGGTTTGGCGTCCATCAATTTTCATGACTCGCATGGAGCCTTTCCGCCAGCGCGAATTTCGGCGCCGCGGGACGTTCTGTTCAATCGTTACGATGGAGCAGAATCATGGTTTGTCCGAATTCTGCCTTTTGTCGAGCAAAACAATCTCTATCGACAGTGGGATCTGACAATCGACTACGAGAAGCAAGCGGAAGAGGCATTATCGACTCCGGTGTCGACGTTTCTTTGTTCCAGCAGGCACTCTGTAGACAATGCCGTTGCCGACGACAAAATCGTGATCTCCGGTGCTGTCGGCGGCTGCGGCTGAGGCACTTCAATTACCCTCGTCGTTGGCGGGGCAACAGGTGATTACGTTGGTAATCACGGAGATACTTCTCCCGGTTTTTCGGGAGCAGCAACTGACTACAATTTTCCCGGTAACGGAACCGGAGTGATCGTCACCTCTCGTGGCGTTTTGAACAATCGGCTGCGAACCGGCCGTTGGAAGGATCGCATTTCTTTCGCGTTGATCCGCGACGGAAGCAGCAACACGTTTTTGGCTGGTGAGATGCATATCCCGAATGGTGAGTTGAATCGAACTCCATACAATGGACCAATATTCAACGGTGCGGAATTGGTAGCCCACTCGCGAATTGGCGGACCGGGCGTCCCGATCCTTTCCGGCGAAGACGAGCCGGGTGCTATCCTCGGTTTTGGTAGTGCTCATCCCGGAACTTGTAATTTCACGAGAGCTGATGGAAGCACGGGTTCTGTTAACAACTCCCTCGATACGATCGTTCTCGCCAATCTTTGTCACCGCTCGGATGGAGAAGTTGTTGTCTTCGATTAGTTCACGCTTGAGATTTGTTGTCCTAGCATTCGCGTATCTCTTGGTCGTCGGATGTGGTTCTTCTGGGCCCGCATATCATCCCGTCTCTGGCAAAGTCGTTTTTACAAAGGACGGATCGAACGCTCAGTTTGGATCGATCGAAATCCGTCCCGAGTCATCGCCCCGTGTCATTGCACGCGGGAAAATCAACAAGGACGGTACATTTGAATTGAACTCCCAAAGTCGCCGCGGTGCCATCGAAGGCTGGCACACCGTCGCAATTGTCCAAGTCGTTGGAAGTCCAAGGCTTGGCGACGTCACTCACAATCACGGTCTCGAAGTCGCCGAAAAATATCGCGATCATCGCACGACTGATTTGCGGATAGAAGTCACAGCTGAATCGGACGGACTCGCCTTAGAAGTCGACGAAAAGAAATCGCGAAAGTAGCTACTACGTGAATTTATCGTGTCCGCTTTTGAGACTTTCCCCATTTGCGAATGCTACTCATTACATTCCTGTCGAAATTACGGCGTGACGTCTGTTGAGCAAGCTTTTCAGATCGCCTTTAAACGCAACTTTTACGGCCGACACGGCATCCTGATAGCCTTCGATGATGGCATCTCTAACAGCGGCAGCTCCCTGCCGATTCTTCTTTTCGCGGAGAAGGTCGCGAACAAACTCGCTGGGATTCGCATTTCAAACCTGTCTGCATAGAGTGCCATCCAGTCAAAGTTGCTTGATTCGGCGCGATAGTAGTCGTCGCATCAATTGGTTGTTGCAACTTCCAACGCTCAATCATAACCCGTTGCGTCAGCGAAGGATCGCAGACGGGATTGCATTGCCAAGGAAAAGAATTCCAACGGACGATCTACGTTTCGCTTGCGAGCCTACAGCAGAGGCATCCCTTGCTCACGCAGCGGGTTATGAAATCCGAATCATGATCGGCATCGTTTTGTGATTCCAGGTGATCCACCGACCACTCGACATATCGCCATTCACTGAGCAGATCGAAAAATTCAAAAATCGAATTGCGATCACCGAGCCAACTTTCCGCTTGGCATACTTCTCATGCACTTTCCGTGAGCCAATATTGTCTGGATTGACGGCAAGCAACACTTGAGTTTTCCCCGACGCAACCAATTCAGGCGTTATGAATTCAAGGATCGAAGAATAGACTCCGTGACGACGAAACGATTTGTCAACGTAGGCTCCAAAAAGCCAAGCTTGTTCATCGGAGAGTTCGTAGCCGATTCCCAGCCCGCCTTCCATGAAGACCTTCGATGTCGCCCAAAACGCTCCGGCTAGATTTCCATTAACTTTGGCGTTGCACACTCGCATTTCGCTGGCACCAACCTGGACGTTTCGTTGCGGGCCCGTCAGCTGCTCCGCAGCGAGCACCTCTTCTTCGGAAACCGCCCATTGCACGTCCGCATCAGGACTGCTTGCTGACCGCTGCGGATTCGGATCCATCTCGTAGACGTTAAACCGACGAACGCGCATCAGCCAACTCGGAACGACTCGATTGAAGACGATCTCAAATGAATAGCGGATACCAGTTTTTCTGAGGGTGTTGAGAATGCTCACGGACCCATTTTAGTCTGCGGCTGAATCAAGACGAACCCTCCGGTTACGATGCCAAATCAGTAACGGTTTTGACGAATTCCCTACCTGCCAAGGGAGTCTACATGTCCGTTCTGTATCGCAGCTCTCTTTCAAAGCCGCCACTTCGAAGCCGAAACGA
>CAYGUE010000237.1:0-5914 GCA_964352885.1 uncultured Pirellulaceae bacterium | reverse complement strand
CCACCAGGGCGATCGCATCCTTGACCTTGAGCCAAACCATGTCGTCAAAGCGCTGCGACACATAGCCGATCCTACGCCGAATCGATGCTGGACAATCCCAGGCAGACTATCCAAACAGATTGGCTTGGCCGCTATCGGGTTTTAGTAATCCAATGGCCGTGCGAATCAAAGTCGTCTTTCCGGAGCCGTTCCGGCCTAGCAAACCAGTAATCGAGCCGGGATCGAGTTCCAACGTGACATCATGAAGTACTTTGGATTCCCCAAAGTGCTTTTCGACGTTGATGAGCGCAAGCGGAATTTTTGCACCCAGCTTCTTGCCTGTTTTTTCGTTCATGAAGTTCCCCAATTACGTCCAGTGATTCTTGATCATCTTGTTGAGCTGAGCGCTGGAAACGCCCAACTGCTGCGCATCGGCAATCAGTTGTTTGATGCCGGGTTTCAGATAGTCGATTGGCTTTTCAGCCTGCTTGATCACCACCATGCCGACGCCACGCTTTCGCTCGACGACGCCCTCAGACTCAAGCTGCGAATAGGCCTTCGAAACCGTCATCGGATTGACGCCCAATTCTCCAGCCAATTGCCTCACCGATGGCAGCAACTCTCCGAACGCGATCTGCCCACGGTCGATTTGCCGGACAACTTCATCGATCACCTGACGGTAAATCGGGACACCAGAATTGAGTTGGATTGCGAACATTTGTATTAGTGTATCAATACACCCAGCCAATGTCAAGCAAGATTCTCGCACCAACGCCGCAAGCGAATCCTCACGAAAAAGCCCCGGCACTTTTCATGTGCCAGGGCTCGATGATCTGAGATCTTGCTTTCTTCAAGACGACGGCTTACTCACTCAACACTTCGCCGCTGTTGATATGGCTGCGAACGATGTAAGTGCGCCGTTCGATGTCCTCCGCTACAAAGTGGGTCGAACCGTCAACGTGTGAAAATACAGCTCCACCGGGGTGAGCACCCATGAACGGACGCACCCGATCGAACGCGTCGACTTCTCCGTCCGCGACTGCGAAGTCTGCCGAAACGAAGCCTGGCTCAGCGTTCAGATCAGCCTCGTAGATGTCATCGTCCGTCCACCACGCTCTATCGTCACCAACGTACTGCGCCGTTACCGCGAGGCAGCTACCTCGACCGCCGTCGAAGCCCATTTCATCCATTCCATCAAAGTCTGCTTTGGACCAGACCTGGCCCAGTTGGAGGTTAACTCAGCCCGGTCACAATGATTTGCATTTGACACGTTTATCGCTAATTGCCTCACCCATCATGAACACGTTCGAAGAGCCATCGCGGATGGCGGCAAAAGTTGTCTCACTGTTAACGTCGAAAACACCCATCTGCATTTTTGAATCGCGAACCAGAGACGCCGAAGGCCCTTTGCTCATCGCGTAATCAGAAAGGGCTCCTTCGAATGCTCCGAATTGTTCGTAGTCGCCGACGCTCGAAGGACAACGGAAAATCGGCAGCTCAACTTTGGCCAACTCAGCGTTGATCGCCGACTTCCAGTCGGACTCAAGATCGTATTGCTGATAGAGATTGTTTTGCTCGATGTGCGGCAGCATGTCGACCCAACCAACACGAAGGGCATCGCGAAGATTGTCATCGTCGTCGAGCACTCCTGAGGGGAAATGCATGTGAGCAGATTCGTAATTCAGAGCCGCCAACGAGAATTGCCGAAGGTTGTTCATGCACTGAGTCCGTCGAGCAGCTTCGCGGACGGACTGAACCGCCGGCAGGAGCATTCCGATCAGAATGCCAATGATTGCAATCACGACCAACAATTCAACCAGCGTGAATCCGCGGCTGCTTGGGGTCATGATCGATGGATTCGAACGCATATAATTTTCCTGATTGACTAGACGACGATAAATTCGTATCCGCGATGTCAAAGTAGCCGTTTATGGCGGTGAAAGCGATGCAATCTAATGATTCATTCGACTTGACTGTCGAAAAAACAACGCTAAAACCCGCAAAACTTCATGTCCGCCAAGGAAAGCAGCATATTGGGGGAAAGATGAATTATGCCAAGATTGTGGCGCTTGCACCGAATGAAGGTTGCTTATCACAGGAATCACGGTTCATGTACCGATGCTTATCGTAAGCAGAAGAGTGAATCGAATTTGAGTTTTTTCAACCGGTCCCAGCATGCCTGACTACTTTGATGACGACGACAGAGACTTCGATCGGCAACGCAGCCGACGAGGATCTCGCAACAGCCGCAATCAGGAAGAGACGATCCGCGGCATCAAGAACGGATTAAAATCCGGCAGCCTTCTGGCGGTGTTTGGCATCGTCGCGATGTTGCTGTACACAAGCTTCTATCGCGTGGACGCCAGTGCCGAAGGCGTTGTTCTTCGTTTCGGTGAGAAAGTTCGCACCGTTTCTCCCGGCCTGCAATTAAAGATGCCATGGCCAATCGAGAGCGTCTACACGGTCCCTGTAATGAAGATCCAAAGCCTCGAGTTTGGATTTCAAACAGTCTCAGCCGATCGAAAGACCGTCTACGCAAAAAGAAACGGCGAACTCGATGACGTGGCCGACATGCTGACGGGTGACCTCAACTTGGCTCATGTCGAGTGGATCGTTCAGTATCAGATTAGTGACTCTGCGAAATCGCTGTTCAATGTTGGCGGCGACGATGGCGGATACTATATGCAGCGGTTGACCAAGTCCGGAATCAATCCGGCGATCCCGGATACGATTCGCGACGTCTCTGAAACCGTGATGCGGAAACTTGTCGGTGACCGAAGCGTCGATTCAGTCCTGACGATGGAACGCGAAGAGATCGCTAACGAAGGAAAACTGAACATCCAACAGATGCTCGACGAGTACGACATGGGCGTTCAAATTGTCACCGTCAAACTACAAACAACTTCGCCTCCGGATTCAGTGAAAGACGCTTTCCAGGAAGTGAATCGCGCTCGTCAGAATAAAGAGCGAGTCGTTAACGAAGCGGAAGGCGAACGAAACCGGCAGATTCCTGCGGCTCGTGGTCGTCGTGATCAGATGATCTCCGAGGCAGAAGGTTATCGCGAGTTGAACGTTCTGGAAACGCAAGGCTTGATCAGCGCGTTCGAGTCCAAGTTGGCTGAATATGAAAAGGCTCCTGAGATCACGAAACAGAGGCTCTATCTTGAGGCGATGGAGGAAGTTCTCTCCAGCGTCGGCAGCAAAACGATTATCGACGAATCGGTCAATCAAATGCTGCCAATCCTGAACATCGGCGAAGCGACACCAGGCAACCCACTTCGAGGTAACACCAAATGACCGCACGTATCACCGCAGTTCTGCTCGCCCTAATTCCGATCGCTTTCGTTCTCTATCTGGCGACCTACATCATCCAAGAAGGCGAACAGGCTGTTATTACCCAGTTCGGAAAACCAGTCGCGTTCGTGACAGAACCGGGACTGAAGTTCCGCATCCCGTTGGTCCAGTCCGTGCAACGCTTAGAGAAACGGATTCTCCCCTGGGACGGCGCGCCAGAAAACATGCAAACACGTGACAAGAAACGAATCTTCGTTGACTGTTGGGCCCGCTGGAAGATTTCTGACCTATCCAAGTTTTACACCTCTTTGAGAACCGAGCGTGGAGGCCAGAAGATCCTCGATGACTACATTGATTCAGGCGTGCGAAACGTCGTCGCCAAGCACAATTTGATCGATCTGGTCCGAACGTCCAATGATAAATTGTTATACGAGTCAGACGAACTCGAGAGCACGGCGACCAATCGCGATGTCGTGAAGACAGGACGCGAGAAGATCGAAATGGAAATTCTGACGACGCTCAAGGGTGATTTGATGGATCAATATGGCATCGAGCTTGTCGACGTTCACATCAAACGAGTGAACTACGATGAGCAGGTGAAGGCCACCGTATACGAGCGAATGCGCAGTGAGCGAGAAAGGGTTGCCAAGTTGTTCGAATCCGAAGCGGAGGAAGAGGGAAACCGAATCAAAGGTTTGGCTCAGAAGGAACTCGACACGATCAGCGGAACCATGAAGCAGAAAGCGGCCGAGATTCGCGGCCGGGCTGATGCGGAAGTGATTCAACTGACAGCCGAAACCTACGGCCGAAATCCGGAGTTCTTTATCTTCTTGCAGAAGCTTGAAGTTTACAAAGCGGCTTTGAAGGGTGACACGAATCTGATTTTGTCGACCGATAGTGACTTGTTGAGTCTGCTCAAGTCGATCGACGAACCAAAGGTTGAGGCAAAGCCTCGGGAAGTTGAGGCTCCTGCCGAATCGAACGTCGAATGAACCAGACAGAAATTCCTCCACAGTCCTGGCGTCTTTGGCGCGGCGAGTCGTTCTTTACACCATATGGTTTGGCAATTCTTGTCTGTTTGGTCCTGACCATGTCATCAAATGTCGAAGCTCAGCCCGAGGGCTTCAATTACGACGAAAGTCGGGTGACCAAGTATGTACTGCCCAATCCACTCAACCTCGGCGGGCAGGCAATTACTTCCGTGACCCGGTGGAACGACACAGGTCGGCCGGAAGTGTTGCGGTTGTTCGAAGAACACGTTTACGGTCGAGTTCCCCCGCTACCAAACGTTAAGCTTCGATTCAAGACGCTTGAAGAAGATGCCAACGCGCTGGGCGGAAAAGCCATTCGTCGGCAAGTCACTGTGTACTTCACCGCAGACGATTCTGGTCCGTCGATGGATATTCTGATGTATCTACCGAAAGTGGACGGCTCGGCGCCGATTTTCGTCGGCCACAACTTTTTCGGCAACCAATCCATTTCCTCCGACCCTGGCATCAAGCTGTCAGAATCATGGATGCGAAACTCGAGCGAAATGGGTGCTGAACAAAACCAAGCCACCGAAAAATCTCGTGGCAAGAACGCCAAACGATGGCCGGTCGAAATGCTAATTGACTCCGGCTATGGACTGGCCACGATCTACTACGGTGATGTCGATCCAGATTTCCACGACGAATTTAAAAATGGCGTGCACAGAATCGATTCACACAAACGCACGGGAACTTCTTGGGGCAGTATTGCCACGTGGGCCTGGGCCCTTAGCCGGTCCGTCGACTATTTTGAAACGGACGCCGCCATTGATCACAAACGCGTCATCGTGATGGGACATTCTCGATTGGGCAAGACATCACTGTGGGCGGGTGCGACGGATCAACGATTTGCGGCCGTGATTTCAAACGATTCCGGTTGTGGCGGAGCCGCGTTGTGTCGTCGAGTATTTGGCGAGACCGTGAAGCGGATCAATACTTCGTTCCCGCATTGGTTTTGCGAAGATTTCCGCGAGTACAACGACAACGAAGGCCAATTGCCTGTCGATCAACATATGCTAATGGCTTTGATTGCGCCGCGTCCACTGTATGTGGCAAGTGCCGAGGATGATCTATGGGCTGATCCTCGCGGCGAATTCTTGAGCGCGGTGCATGCGGAACCGGTCTACAAACTTTTAGGTAAAACCGGTGTTGGAACTGGTCAATTTCCCCCGGTCAACCATCCGGTTGGCGACGTCCTGCGATACCACATGCGATCTGGCAAGCATGACGTGACCGACTACGATTGGCAGCAGTACATTCGCTTTGCAGATGATCACGTCAAAGCAAAATAGCTTGATTCTGTCGCCCGATCGTTGGAGTTGGCCTAAGTCAATAGAAGCTCTGAGGCTTGACGATCTAAACCGGGGAGTTGAGGCTGAGAAGGTGAAATGCAATGCATAATGCTGGAATCATAACCCGCCGCGTGAGTTTTGAAGTTGCACCACTACAACCTCGAAGCGCCAGCGAGTGAATAATTGCATGGATTTTCGACTCACTCGCTTGCGCTTCGGGCTTGTATTGAACGCTTCGCGTTTTTGGGTTTTCAATGGTTATTTCCAGATAAAATCTGAATTTTGATGCAAAGCGTGCAACTTCAAAACGCGTGAGCGAGG
>CAYGUE010000236.1:0-5982 GCA_964352885.1 uncultured Pirellulaceae bacterium | reverse complement strand
GTTTCAACATCTGCGATTTGAATGAGGGACAGTAAAACAAACAAGGTAATTTTGAGTAGCATCGTGAGTCTCTTTTTCTGTTAGTGACTGTGATTTTCTGGTCTACAGTCAATAACAATGCACCGTTACGTTCGTGACGTCATTTTTTCTCATTTCCAGACCATCCACCGGTCTCTACCACCTCAGTTTCAGATTGCAGGGGCAAGGTTTTCTCGCTTCACCAGCAAAATCTCGATGTGAATTTGTCGCCGTGTTGACTCGAATCAGTCCATCGGAGCTGACGATTTACAGATCTCAATTACCAATTTGCGTGGTTGAATCCGCGAGTGGCTTCATTGGGAGGCTTCGATTATGCGATGGCGAACTGCGAAGTTCATTTGACGATTGCTGGTTGGAACCTTGCGGAGAACATTTGTCGTTCATGAATTTGAGACAGGTTTTGAAGCCGCCGATTTGTATTTCGGCGAGCAAGACTTGTTTGCATTTTTTGTTGACGTCAATGGTTGGGTTAATGTCGGCGATCAAAAATTCGCCCCCGGATTCCTTGTCTCGAATAGCGAAGTTGGAAAGCGCTCGTTGGGATTTCAAATTCTGGTATCGGGACGTCCGCGGGAATCATATTGTTTAGGACGTAATCAAACTGGAAAAGTCGCAAATCCAGGGACTTTGCAAAATTCACTTTCCCGTGATTCAATAGCATCCATTTCATAAAAGCTCCTTCAGCTTGCCATCTGGGTAGAAATTACACCCCCTCGATTCGATTGTGCAACGTGTTCAATCGGACCGGTGGCGTGCATCGGTTTTATCGAAAGGTTTTCTTACTCGGGAGATTTCTAGTGGCCGACAATATCGCAAACAAAAGGACTCTGCTTTCACTTCGGCGGAAAGTTGAAACGATTTCGTTTCTGAATGAACTGATGACGGGGAAAGTCCATTCAATCGAAGACCCTGAGGCCCCGCCGTGGTTTCTGGTCGGAACGATTCATCGAATTGACCGAACGCTTTACGGCTACTATGCAGAGTCTGACTTTGTTCGGTGGTCGGATGGTCCGAAATTCGCCTATGCAAATGGACTCGAGCCGTTTCAGTTTTTCTGGACTGCGGACGAGGAATTCTTCGGAAGGCAACTGTCTGAAGAAGAAACGTTCCGCTTCTGCCAACTGACAGATGCAAAGCGATATACGTAACCAATGACCGTCACTGCGTCGAATCGACAAGGCGGATCGGGAATTATCGCTTGTCAACCTCCTAAGGTTAGGTGCACGTCACCTGGCCTATTACCAACATCGAAGTTCTTATTTGTGGCCTCGCAAGATGCATCCGCCAGTTCGCGAATGGTTGCAGATCCTAAATTGGAGATTGCAGCCATTCGATTGTTTCCCGTTGTGCCTGCTACTGAACAGTTCTGAACTGTATTCTCCAGGTCAGTCGCCCGAACATTGGGGTTTGATTATTCTCAAGCCCAAGATCCTGCGATGCCCGAGAACGACAACGTCCATCTGCTTGCTGAACAACTTTTGCAAATCCCAATCCGAAAGCGGGGACAATCGCTGTTGGAAGCTGTCTCTTTTCGTCCATCAACGCTAGGAGAATTCGGCTACGAGATCGGAGAACTTCGATCGTCGTTTGCTGCATGCTGGTTGGAAAAACACGGCGAGCATTTACCCTTTGAGGTTTTAAGGCAAGTTTTAACTCTGCCGGTCTCAATCGCCATTCTTATACCGTTTATGGAATTGAACTACGCGTGTAATCAGGAACTGCTCGCTGGGCGAATAGGCCGGATTCTCGATCGCCTCAGAAAAGAAACTGAAAAGCTCACGCGGCCAATTCAGGCTGAGTTCATTCAATCCGTCGAGTCATTGGCCGTCGACGAACTGAAATCGCCGGTAGCAGGCCAGGCAGTTTCAACGCTTGATGAACTGATCACTGCCAAGCATCGGTTCCAAACGATTTACGCTGATCCGCCTTGGAGATACGACAACACTCATTCTCGCGGGGCTGCGGAGAATCATTACCCCACACTATCGGTCGATGAACTATGTCGCTTGCCAGTCCGTTTGCTTTCCGAGGAAAATGCTCACCTTCATCTGTGGACTACCAACGCCTTCCTGCGTGATTCATACGAAGTCATGGATGCATGGGGGTTTCAATTCAAATCGTGCTTTGTGTGGGTGAAAAATGAGCTTGGAATGGGAAACTATTGGCGAGTCTCGCACGAATTCCTACTGCTTGGCGTCAAAGGCACGCTTCCGTTTGAATCTAAAAAGGAAAGAAGCTGGTTACTTGCAAACCGAACTTCGCATAGTCGAAAACCCGCGAGTGTTAGAGAGCAAATTGAACGAGTTAGCCCCGGCCCCTATCTCGAGCTTTTCGGTCGGGAATTACTTCCCAACTCCTCGTGGACGGTATTTGGAAATCAAATCGAAGATCTATTATTTTGACTTCCAGCTTCTACGTGACTTTATGCGGTCCATATGGCATGCTCAATAAAATCTTGCTATTTCATTTCAGGCGACGGGTAGAGTAATTCCAGCCCCATGAGTCGATGATGCATCGGCTCATGTGGTTGGCGGTTGAAGGTTTTCTTTATGAATTACATGGCAGTTCTCAAGTGATGCTTGGTTGCTGATTTTCACAGTTGGAAATCAGTGTCCCGGCATTGTTCCGGATTATTTATAGTCCTCTGGAGAACGGAAATGGTTAACCTCACCCGAGCGAATCAAGAGTTGTTTCGCCGCAAGCCCGATGAGTGCTTTGAAACACTTGCCGACTTGAAAGCCCACTGCTTCGAAACCCATGAAGCTTCGGCTGAGCACTGGTTCAAGCCGCAGACTTTGCAACCGATCGGAAAACCCGATTCATTTGCGATCGGACTTGAATCCGGTGAAGAACGTCGACTTAACGAATGGTCTTTCAGTCAGTTGTGCAGGCTCTGTGGCGTCTCAAGCGATACGCTCAACCGGCTTTCACCGAGTACTGCATCCAAGGCGATTTCAGAAACACTGCCCACATCGGATAGGCCAATTCAGTTTCTGGCGACAGAAAACGAAATGCGTTCGATTCATGGTGTGAGCTACACGCGACTTTGGAATAGCGAATTGCTTGACGTCGTTGGCGAGTTCGATTCGGAGTTTGGTCCGCCGACACGAGCCTACAACGGGCACGGCACAGGACTTTACTGCGGTGAACAAGACTTATTCGCGTTCTTGGTCGACAACGATGGCTGGGTAGATATTGGCGACCAAAAATTCGCTCCGGGATTCTTCGTTTGGAATAGCGAAGTCGGCAAGCGATCACTTGGAATTCAAACGTTTTGGTATCAGTACATTTGCGGCAACCACATTGTTTGGGACGCGATCGAAGTCACCGACTACAGTCGCAAGCATACCAGCAGCGTACGAGACGGTCTAAATGACATCCGCATGCATATCGAGGCCCTTGTCGCTCGGCGCGATGAACGCAAAGACAAGTTCGAAAAAAGCATCGGCCGTGCCCTGCACAAACAACTCGGAAGCGATCTCGACGAGGTTACAAAGCTCGTTGTTGCCAAAGGCATTCCGAAAAGTCTGATCAAGGATGCGTCCAAGGTGGTCAATGGCAATCACACCATCTTCGCTTGGGTTGATGCGCTAACGCGTGCCAGCGGGCAAATCCAATTCGCTGGTAGTCGCACGGCCATGGACCAAAAAATTGGCAGCCTGCTATCGCTTGCTGTCTAGCTTCACTGTTTGTGTTTTCGTTTGTTTATTTTGAAAGGGCATTTTCATGTCACAGTCAAATACGAGGAAGCCAGTCCACGAAGTTCGACTGGGAAGAGTTAGAGCAGCGGTTTGGGAGAACGACACCAAGAACGGAGTGATGCACAATGTCACATTGAGTCGACTGTACAAAGACGACAACGACAATTGGGCTGACTCGACGAGCTTCGGTCGTGACGACTTACCGCTATTGGCAAAGGTCGCGGATCACGCTCACACCTGGATATTCACCCAGAATGGCCGTGGTGACGACGAGAAATAGATTCGTTTCCATCGGATGATACCCCCTGTGGTGGTGGCTGCTATTGGTTTTCCATTTTTGGTTTTCCGACTGCCAGCCATCATCCAATTTGGTCAGCCTGCATTTGCAGGTACTTTCTCTTGAAGGACCGCATGTTCATTCGGTGCACTCGCAACTTGACTGGTTGCCAGTGTGGCGAGCAAACCAGGTTTTAATTGGTTTTACATTAATTGGCTCAATCTTGAGCTAGAAAATTCTTCAACAGCCTTGAGCTGAAAACCTCAAAAACTACGTTTGTTGCTGGACTCGACGGGTTACGAATAGCGATTCTCGGTAACGTTGGAGGGGTATCCAGTCGTAAACCAAAAAACGCCTGCAAGTGGGAAACCGTGCGTTGGATTTGGTTCCGATCTGGCGAAAGCACGAAAGCCTTTCGCCGAGAGGCTGCGTTGGTTGTCTGGTTTTCAACGTTCGCCGCCTCTTT
Source organism: uncultured Pirellulaceae bacterium (assembly GCA_964352885.1). Taxonomy (GTDB): domain Bacteria; phylum Planctomycetota; class Planctomycetia; order Pirellulales; family Pirellulaceae; genus Mariniblastus. The sequence continues at coordinate 1,499 of CAYGUE010000236.1, read as the reverse complement.
CAAAATTCGCGTTCAAGAGATCGCGTAACGCTCTGTGGTTAATACCGAGGAAGACATCTGAAAACGTTGCGGAACTCGTTCTTGCACCGTGACAGCTGACTAACCATCGACCACGAACTAAATCTGCCGGAGCGAAAAACTCAAATGGATCTCCCAAGCTTGCCCGACGCTGATATTCTGAAGATCTTCGAGTATATGATGTCTAGCCCAAGTGTTTGGCTCTGGATTGTCGTCGCAATTCTATTCCGCATGTTTGTCGATCTCATCATTTTCATCCACGATACGATCGTCAAACGACGCGTCGTCTACGTACTCGCAGAGTTGGTCACACCACTCGTTGTCGTGTTCGCAATGCTCGTGGGCGCATACTCATACTTCTACACTCAATTTGACGATCCCCTGGACTTGCCTCTGCTTGACAGGGTAAAGCAAGTCGCGACTGTCTGCGTTTTCCCTTGCTGCATCATGAGCGTCTACGCTTTCCTTTTGATGAGCGCAGACAAGTGGAATGCGGTTTCCAACGGAGGTTCAGGAAATAGAAAGCAGGACGCGTGGCGAGTTCCAGAACGCATGCTTCATCTGTCCGAATTGTTTGGAGGAAGTTTCGGATCTTTTTTCGCTCAACGACTGCTGAGGCATAAAGTCTCCAAATCAAACTACCAAATTACGTTTTGGCTGATCGTCGCGGTGCAGTTATTTCTGTTCATCGGAGCAGTGCCTCTTCTCCTGGACTGGCTGATAATGTCAATTCGATCTTGAGTCTTGTTGCACACACTGCACGCGTTTACCAACGACTCAATTGATTTGCGAAACTGACTTTCAGTTCATTCAGTTCGGATCTATTCTAAGAACCCGATGCGGTTGTTCGATTGGTTTTTTGGACAAAAGAATCACTGTTGGGAAATTGAGGCCGCGGACCCAAGTTTAGTCTCGCGAAATTTCACAATTTGGGCTCGCCGCTTGAAGATCAGCAATGCCCTGGTCCGAAATCTGCGTGCCACCAATACTCAGACGTCGCAATGACTTGAATCGCTTTAGTTCTTCGATCGCAAGGTCGGATACCGAAGTCCTACTTAAGTCGATCTCAACCAGCCCGCTGGGAATATTAGCAATTCCAAGGTCGCTAACTCTCGTGCCCGCCAAGTTTAGCTCTGTTAGTTTCTGCAACATTTTCGTCGCGGCTAAAGCTTGATCGGTCACTGCCGTCTCACTGATATCCAGCGAAGCGAGATTTGTCAGCAGGCCGATGTCGGCCAAAAGTTCATCAGTCATTCCGGCCAATCCCAAGAGATCAATCTTGATGATGTCGGCCTCGGGAGGTAGTGACGCCGCATCCGACGCGTCGGTTTGCGAGTAGCTTCGATCGGATGTCGAAACTGATCCACCTAAATCAAGCACTCGCAACAACTGGGCTTGTCCGGCTTCCATCCTGACTCGCATCATGAATTGCTCTGCCGTTAGCGGAATCAATCTGCCGTTGCCGCCTGGCACAACGAAAG
>CAYGUE010000235.1:3667-6042 GCA_964352885.1 uncultured Pirellulaceae bacterium | reverse complement strand
ATCGAAGGATCCGACTATGGTGATCTCGATTCGGCAGTCCAGATTGAAGAAGGCGAATCTTCTGGCATCATCACGGTTGACGTGGAAGACGACGAATTGGTCGAAGGGAATGAAGTTGTTGCGATTCGCATCACCGGCATTACTTTCGTCCAAACGGCCGCTCCGGTTACCAGCCTCGGTACTGACGAAGTTTGTATCGACGAATCGGTTGTATCTTTGGAAATCATTGACGATGATAACCCCGTTGTCGTAGGACTCTACGTTAACGGAACGTCATGGGACGATGACTTCCGCGATCAGGTTGATGGAGTAGCCGACGGTTCAGACTTCGGTTACGAGCTAACCGCAGCGAACTCCCTTTCAACGGTTCCATGGGTTAACGTTGACGAAATCGTTGTGGTCTTCGACGCAGCAGTTGATGCTGGTTCACTTGATGCAGGTGACTTCGCACTGAGCGGAGTTGCAGGAACCAAGTTTGATCCAACAGCAATGGCCGGCGTCATTCCAACGATCACGGCAATCACGCCAGATCCAACGAATCCGGCAGCTGTCCGACTGACACTCTCGAGTGTGCTTGAGCCGGCCATCATCGATGTCGCCGTCAACGGGTCCGGAATTACAAGTTCTGGTCAGGTTGGATCCGACAGCTCTCAAACGTTCCAGTCTCTGCCTGGGGATGTTAACAACAGTCGACGTGTTCTTGTTGGCGGTGATGTCACCGACATCATTCCACGAAACGGTCAAGTGATCGGTGATGCTAACTACTCGTTCCGTGCGGATGTCGATGGAAGCGGACGAGTGCTCTTTGCTGATGCCGGTCAAACGTTCGGCAAGTTGTCCGACTTCCTGCCAGCTCTGCTGTCAGGCCGGTCCGGACAGCCGGCTGATTTCTCGGGTGATGACGTTAGTTCCCCGAAAGAGAAGCCTTCCGCATCACGTGCCGCTGACAAAACCACAGGTCGCGTCTCAAGCGACTTGTCCGGTGCGATTGAGAAGTCAGCTGCTACTAATGCAACAGATGATGCCTTTGGGGATCTCTTCGGTAGCGAAAAAGAGACTCGCTCAGAAAAAGTGAAGTCAATCGACGCCAATGTGCTTGACTTGGCATTCGAAGCGTAATTACCATAGAGCCAACGCCCGGTCAGTGCTTTCTGATCGGGCGAGGGTTGCTCACAGTGCTACCGCAAATGACTCTTCAGCATTGGAAAGGCTTTTGCAACAGTTTGTTCCAAAAATTCAACATGTATTAAATTCAATAAGAGGGCGACTAATGAATAATTTTTTCTCAAAGAGCTTGCTAACCGCTGCAGCAGTTTTGGCCAGTTTTGGCGTAGCGACAGCCGACGTTGTTGTTGAAGTTGGCAACGTTGCTACAACAGCAGGATCGTCGGTTTCCGTCGGCATCACAGCATTTACTACGGCAAGTGACACGCTCGGAAGTATCGACACACCATTCGACTTTGGCGGCGACGGAGCAGGATTGCCAGCTGGCTTAACTTACAACGGAGTTGTCGACAACGCTGGATTCGATTTCGGCGGAGCAGTCGGAAGCGGTGCAAGTCCTCGGGAAGACGAATTGGTCGGTGGTCTAAGCGGAGCTGGTATCTCACTTTCTGCATCATCGGTATCACCGACTTTGTTGTTCACGTTGAACTTCACGGTTGATGGTTCGGTCGCAGCCGGGACCGTTTTCGACATCAACATTCTCGACACGATCAATCTTGAAGGTGGTGCTTCCGATTTTTCTGTACTCAACGCGGGTTTTACAGACGTTGCTGGCTCCCCATCAAATGGTTCGATCACGGTTAATGCGGTTCCTGAGCCTGGCTCAGCGATCCTTGTCATTGCTGCGATGGCTGGCTTGGCTGTGCGAAGAAGAAGAAGCTAGGTCAACAGCTGACTTAATTTGAAGACTCGAATCCGGCATCGCTCATTTAACGCGATGCCGGTTTTTTAATATGGCTCAAGAAATACCACGTTAGGGAATAAAGAATCTGAAATGTTCCGTCGTTTTCGAACACCCAGAAAATGTTTCTGTCGTGGCTGCAGTCGGCACGATTTCCACACCAACGTTCCGATTCATTTGACGATGCTAACAGCACTTGCTGTTTTCACGTTTGGGCTGGTGTTCGTTATCCGACCGAGAACTTGCAACTGCTGTGGCCGTGTTCGTATGAGCTGAATGCAAAATCGTGACGCTTTAATTTCGATCTCGATCGTGGAAGTCCAACTTCGATTCCTCGAAGCTTGATTTGAATTTGCTGAAGAACACTACTTTTTGGCGACCCATTGAATAGAGCCAGTTCCAAGACTGCCAGACAAAAGTGCTCGGTCTGTCCCAGACCGTGAAAATCAGGACGCGCGAGTCTGGGACA
>CAYGUE010000235.1:0-3567 GCA_964352885.1 uncultured Pirellulaceae bacterium | reverse complement strand
GACTCGCCTACTGGGTTTTGAAACCACTTGAACCAGAAGTTCACGCTGGTCTTGCAGATTCTTTTGGTGACACTGAAAAGCCCATCTTTCATCGCGTTATCGCTCGATTGGACAGGCCACAACGGCCAAAAAGTGCTCGGTTTGTCCCAGGCTGTGAAATGTAGCTCGGTCTGTCCCAGACCGTGAAAATCAGGATGCGCGAGTCTGGGACAGACTCGCCTACTGGGTTTTGAAACCACTTGAACCAGAAGTTCACGCTGGTCTTGCTGATGCTTCTGGTGACACTGAAAAGCCCATCTGTCACCGCATTATGTCTCGAAGTGGCAGGCCATAGCGGCCATAACGGCCACAAACTCTCGTCTTCGTCAGACCAATTGTGTGCGTAAGTTGCAACAGAATCTGGATGAACTAAAATGTACTTTTCCTCGGACAGCCCGCCTTAGCGGTATCTTCGTTTTTCGACATTCGATCCAAGACCACGAGGCTAGATATATCTCGCTCCTCTCCTCAACCGATCCGAAGCCCGGAAAAGAAAAGTCTTGGCAATCCGACGCTTTACTGTTTTTCTTGTAATCGACCCGAAAAACATTTCCTCACCGCTTCCAGCAAGTTAGCGCTTTGGCTGCTCGTCATCTTGACGTTCGGAATCTACGCGATCGTCGGTCGGTATCGATGTCATTGTTGTGCCTCAACCAGACTAATGCGTTACGACTTCTTGAACATCAAGTACTGGTACCGAAAAATTCAGCTAAGAAGAGATGGCGTCAAATATGGACGGAGTAGGCGAACACGGCGTAAAAAGACAAGAAGCTCTGGGCGATCAGAGTGAGTTGCAATTCTGCGAGCCTCGCCTGCGGGCGAAACTGGTGATCTGTTGCTGCCAATTCCCGATTACGTTGTTGCCAAACTTTAAGGGTTACGGAATCCAAACCGGGCAGACCTGGTAAACTCGCACGCGAGCAACGCTCAAAGTCGATCCGGTGGCAGGCAGGTCAATTGAGTGAAGATAACAAAGCGTATGCCGCCAGTGAGAGATCGAAGATTGCTGATTGCATTGGATAAGCACTTCCCAGGTGTTTCAATACATCCCGTTTTGTTTTGGCGTTGATCGGCGTACGATGGATGGCGGCAGTCATCATTCCCAACGAATCTCTTGACCATGATCGATCTGAATTGCGACGTTGGTGAAATGAGTCGTGAGATCGACGATGCAATGCTCCCTTGGGTCACCTCGTGCAATGTTTGTTGTGGCGCTCACGCTGGCAACGCAGAATTGATCGAAGGCACGATTCGCGAAGCCATTCGAATCGGCGTTGCCGTGGGTGCTCATCCATCTTGGCCGGATCGCAAAAATTTCGGACGACAGTCAATGAATCTGCCGATCGAAACGCTACGAACAAGCTTGCTGAAACAAATTGGTTTCGTGAAACAGCTGGCTGAGACTCTCGGCGGAAAACTTCAGCACGTGAAACCACACGGCGCGCTCTATCATGACGTTCAGCAAGACGATCGGCTTGCTGAGATGCTCGTTGAGGTTGTCGCGAGTATTGATTCCAAACTTCAGATCTATGGACTGGCAGAATCAGCTTTTGCACAAGTCTGCACACGTAGACAAATCAAATTTGTGCATGAAGCGTTTGGTGATCGAAGATACGAAAGCAAAAACGCACTGCGATCAAGATCCCATGGGGATGCACTGCTCAGCGACGAAACCGATTTTCGCAATCAAATCGGAGGCTTGTTGCGTGGAGAGATAATCGACGTTCACGGCCAGCCGCACGACCTAAACGTGCAGACGATCTGCCTCCACAGCGACACGCCCAACGCAGTCAAATTCGTTAAAACGGCGTATGAGATCATCCATCAAAACAATTGAATTGCAACTTCAGGACGGCGTCATGCTCCATGCGGATGTGTACGCTGATTTTGTATTGCTAACCGATCGATCTGGAAATCGGAGGAGCCTGGCGCGAGTCGGTACTGCAATTTTTCATCGCAAGCACGAATGGATCGAAGAAGTTATCGCCACCGAAGTCGAAATTTGCATCAAGACCAACGACTTTTTCAATTCAGGCTCTCTTGCGGAATTTGAGCGACTCGAATTGCCAGATCCGGGCTCAGTGGACGGCAACCATCTCGAGCTTCCCATCTGTTTCTCAGATGAGCATGACGACTGGAACACCATCTGCGAACACACCGGCCTGTCGAGGGTTGGCTACATCGAAAAACTATTGGAATGCAAGCTGACGATCGCGATGATCGGGTTTCTGCCGGGTTTCGTTTACTTGTCCGGTTTGCCGGTGTCGCTTCACGTTCCTCGTAAAGCCAATCCATCAAAGCGAACGTCTGCGAACTCGTTTGCTATCGGGGGTAAGTATGCCGGAGTTTATTCGCTGCCAAGCCCAGCCGGATGGAACGTCATCGGCAACATTGCAAGCCAGTTGCTGGACACCAATGGGCTTCCGCCGATGAGTGTTCAGCCAGGCGAAACCGTCAGACTAAGACGCATTGATGAATCGGATTTGCGAGACTTTGTGGCGTCATTAACGACTCCGGATATGACTAAAAGCGGAGCCGTTCTTGATGAAGGTCGTGGGACGATTCAATTTGAAAAACCTGGTTTGCTGACCGTTCTACAGGATCGGGGAAGAGCTGGTTTGGCCTACTACGCGATTCCGCGTGGTGGAGCGATGGACGCGACCGCCGCAGAACTGGCGAATTCGATCTTGGGAAATCATCAGGATGCGGTGTTGATCGAGTGCCATTTCATTCCCCCCGCAATACGATTCGATTGCGAAGCAACGATTTGCTTGACCGGCGCGGACATGAACTGGCAGGTCGATGGAAAAAAAGTTGGACGAAATCGAACGGTCGAAGTTGCCTCGGGCAGTTTGCTAACCGGTTCTTCGGCAACGGATGCCTGCCGAGCCTACATTGCGATTCGCGGCTGCATTGATACGAGAACAACGTTTGGATCTAGCGCTTGCTATTTGCCGGGAAAATTCGGCGGCAACGATGGCCGACCGTTTGCCGTCGGCGATAGACTGCAATGGGTAGAGCCAACCGATCCGCTATTCCCGCTGCGAATCGATCTAAGACGCAAGAGCCGTGATGACGACCCGTTCATATTCAATCTCGGACCCGAATTCGATTGGCTGGACGATTCTTCGAAGCGATTGATCGAAACGGGATCGTTTTCGGTCAGCATGGAAAGCGATCGAATGGGAGCAAGGTTAAACGGTCCCAAACTTTCGACCGACGGCAAGTTGCTTTCTGATAGTGTGCCACTTCTGCCTGGTATGATTCAGCTGACTCCGGCGGGGCAATGCATCGTGGTGCTGCAAGATGGCCAAACGACGGGCGGCTACCCGAGGATTGGATATTTGAATTCACGCTGTGTCGAACGCCTCAATCAAATTCCGCTAGGGGATTCGTTGCGATTTGAAGTTGAATGTTGTTCGTAGTTAAGGCCTTTGGCGTGCCTCGCGCGGCTGGAATCCACAACCACGAAGCATGCAAACGATTGCGGCTGGAAGCCACAACCACGAAACATGCAAACGATTGCGG
>CAYGUE010000234.1:0-6285 GCA_964352885.1 uncultured Pirellulaceae bacterium | reverse complement strand
TCGGCACGCGGAAGTGGTGATTTCGGAGCTCAATGGCTGGCCTGCGTTTCCCTTCGCACGGACGCTCAAGACAAATGCGTTACCGCATTCGCCCCTCCGCTGAAGGCCGAAGTGGTTGGCTGAACCTTCTTCGTAAGACTCTTTCATTCTCTATCCTAAACCGGTTTATCCCGGCACACCCTGACACCTTTTTTTACCACGACGCCTTTTGATCTTGCGAACTCAGTTGGTTTCTCGATCATCCTCAATTCCAACGGTCATCTTGAGCCACGACTGATTCAATACAGCGTTGATTGGTCAAATGCAAACAAGCGATCGCTCGCAATCCGCAGGCGACGACTCACTTCACGGCCCATGTTCATCATGATGATCGCGTACTGCTGAACGTCGTCTTGATACAGGTGGTGAAGCGTCGCTCGAGTCACTTCAATCGCCTCACAATTTACAACGGCGCTGACCGATGCCGATCTCGACTGCAAATCGATTATGGCCATTTCGCCAAAGCAGTCACCAACTACCAACTTGCGGATTTCAACCGGTTCGCCATTGAATTCCTTTTCAATTCTCACCGAGCCAGCCGTCAGCACAAACATTGACTCTGCCGTGTCGCCCTCTCGAAAAAATCGTTGGCCGGCGGCAACTTCAAGTGTTTGCGATTGTTCGAGAAGAAAACAGAGTGCGGAATCCGCGAGCCCGCCAAAGACCGGCATCCCCCGCAACAGCTCAATCGAATCGTTCTCGCTGGACATCCAATCACTCCGCTTTGGTTCCAAACATGTGAGTGCCCCAGTTGATTTTGGTGCTGATTTCAATCGCAGTCAAGAACTGGGTCAGGCCGAATTTTTTAGACAGGATGAACAGGACGCTACAAAAATGGTTGGTTCACGCAACGGACAAAAAAAAGTAAACTTGATTCTGCAGACAACTCAATCGCGATAAGCCATTACCAACTCAAAGGCAGCTCTGATGTCGGAACTCAACTCAATCGATTCGCCATCGGCTACTCCCAATGCCTATTTTCCGTGGGTTGTGATCGCCGTTGTTGGTGTCATGCTAGTCATCCTCAACGTTTTCGATGAGTATCTCGCCGAAGCGGTTAATTTGGATCCCGGCGTTCGCAACCTTGCAAGCTTGGGATTGCCCTTAGTGGCGATGATGCTGGTTGGCGGTTGGTATTTGTTTCGCCGAGCCCGCAATTTCAATTTGGCAACCATTCTGGCCACCGTTTGTCTGATTGCACCTGTCGTATTCATGGTCTTATTCCAGCCAGTTTTCGGTGGCAATGCAAACGTTGAAAGATTCGAGCCTCGCTTTTGGGGCATCAGGAAAGCAATCGTTGCCAAATCTGCTGAATCGAAAACGTCACGATTAAGAACGACGACTGAATTTGACTTTCCTCAATTCCTCGGCCCGGATCGCGATGGCCGCGTCAAGAACGTCAATCTTGCGTCATGGAATGGCGTTGATCCAACGTTACTATGGAAGCAGCCTGTTGGCGAAGCATGGTCGGGCTTTGCCGTCGTCAATGGCTACGCAATCACGCAAGAGCAACGCGAGAACAAAGAGTGCGTTGTCTGCTACGAAATCGAAACTGGCAACACGGTTTGGAATTATTCTGTAGCTCGGCGTCACGAAGACTTTCGAGGATTCGGGCGTGTTGGTCCGAGAGCAACCCCAACGATCCATGACGGAAAAGTCTACGCCGCGAGTGGAACTGGGGTCCTCGATTGCCTCAATGGCGAAGATGGTACTTTGATTTGGTCGTTCGACGTTCCCGCAGCCGTTGGAATTGAGCAGGTTGCCCAAGCCAACAGCCATGGCCTCGAATTCTCGCAAGAGAACTCAACCATGATCTGGGGCCGATCACCTTCACCGCTGATCATCGACAATCTTCTGATCGTGCCCGCCGGTGGAATCGCCAGGAACGATTCCAACGACGAGAAACCGAATTCCGATGTCGCCAACAAACGAGTCAACTCATCCGGTGCAACGTTGATCGCAATTGACGTCCTATCCGGAGAGGAAGTTTGGCGTGGGGGAGATCGAATGATTGCTTACGGGTCTCCTGTCCTCGCGACCGTCGCGGGCGTGCCGCAAATCCTGTTGATCGCGGAAGACCACTGCGTTTCACACGACCCTGAAACTGGAAAAGAGCTTTGGTCATTCCCATGGGCGGGCGATAGCTCAGGAGCAGCAAACTGTTCGCAGGTTACCATCATCGACGACGAGACAATCCTGCTGTCCAAAGGCTACTCAACCGGGACGCAGGTTTTGACTTTCGAAAACATAGACGGGAAGCAAACACCTATTGCCGCCGCGAAGGATCCGCGAGCATTAAAAACAAAATTCTCCAACCCGGTGATTTATAACGGCCACGCTTACGCAATTGCAGATCGCTTCCTCGAATGTGTTGACGCGAAAACACTTCAAAGGAAATGGCGACGTCGTGGTTTTGGAACAGGCCAACTACTACTCGTCGGCGACAAACTTCTGGTTCACGCTGAAACCGGCAAACTGGCTTTGGTCGAAGCCACCCCCGATGAATATCGAGAACTTGGTTCGATCGAGACGATTAGCGGAACGTGCTGGAATACGCTGGCGATCTCAAAGGATCTCGTTTTGGTTCGCTCAGACACCGAAGCTGCGTGTTATCGAATTCCATTGGCAGAGTAAACGACAACGCCATGTCGCCAAACACGCAAGTTTTGACTGCCGAAAGCTGAATTGTTCCTGCCTATAGCGTTGATGGATTCTTGATGCATAGAATGCATCAAACAGTCCACGCTCATCGGCGGAGAAATTCGTGAAGACCACTGCAATCAAACTAGTCGCTATTTCCTTCTTCGGCATGCTGTCCGTTCTTGCTCAGGCACAGGATTGGCCCGCCTTACGAGGCAGCCAAGGAGACGGTGTCGGTCAGACAAACGGCTTACTTTCTTCAAACGCCAGTTTCAAAGTGACATGGAAAAAGAAACTCGGTAGCGGCTACTCAAGCGTCTCAATCGCCGCTGGTAATGCCTACACCATGTACACGTCTGGCGAAGAAGACAAACTCGGTTGCTTCGATTCCAAAACTGGCGAAACCAAATGGGAATTCTCGCTCGACAAAAAATTCAAAGGAGAAAACGGATCCTTCGATGGCCCCATTTCGACGCCGCTGATCCACGACGGAAATGTCTATGGACTCTCATGCCAAGGCCGACTGGTTTGCGTAAATGCTGAGTCCGGTGAGCTGGTCTGGGAAAAATCTCTGACCGAAGACTTTGAATCGAAGCTGCCGCTATATGGATTTTCGACTTCTCCAATGATGGCCGCTGGAAATCTGATCCTGCAAGTCGGAGCAGAAGAAAAAATGCTCGTCGCGATGGACCCAAAATCGGGTGCAGAGAAATGGGCCTGCGGCAACGACAGCATTGATTCTCAAATTCCATCTTTGATGGAAATCGATGGCGTCGAAGTCATTTTGGCATCAGGCGGCAAGAAACTGATTGGTGTGAATTCCGAATCAGGCGAGATCGTGTTCGAATTTGAACACGGTGGAGGAAACGGCAGCGCGGTCATGCCCGTTGAAATCGGCGATGACACCGTATTGATCACCGTTGACGATGGTTTTTCAAAAGCAGTCAAGCTTCGTCCGATCGACAATCAAAAGATCGCTGCTTCGGAACAATGGCAAGACCGTTCGATCAAGAACACCTACAACATTCCGACCCTTTGCAATGAGAATTTATTTGCTTTTTCCACTCGCATTCTGACCTGTGTCGACCCGCAGACAGGAAAGCCACACTGGAAGAGTCGCAAGCCAGGTGATGGATTCCTAATCGCTGTTGACGACTACATTGCGATTGTGACGAAGGAAGGAAGCATCCATCTCGCAACGGCGACACCCGATAAGTTCAACGAAGTCGCGAAGCTTAAAGTGTTCGACGATCTCGTTTGGACCGTTCCCTCTTTCTCAGATGGGGCGATTTTCATTCGCAGCCTCGGTGAGATTGCACGCATCGATATCGTTTCGAATGACTCGGATTCGAAAAACAGCAGGACTGCAGAGTCGCTACCAATGAGCCCTGCATTCGCTGAGTTCTTGGAACAGATGGACGGACTCGATGCCGACTCTGCCAACGAGGCTGTCGACAAATTCATCGCCGCTCAATTAACGTTCCCGATTATAGATTCGGGCATCGCCCATTTTGTCTATCGAGGCCCTGAAGACGACGTTGCCCTCGCAAGCGACATTCTCGGCGCGAGGCAGGAATGCAAAATGTTGCCAGCGGGCAAGAGCGACCTTAAATATTACACGTTGAAACTGGAGAACGATCAGCGAGCTAACTACGCGTTTCTCGTCAACTTCAAACCGCAAACGGACGCACGGAATCCCAGAACGACAACGAGTTCGATGTATGCGGGCGAAATGGAATTTGCCGTTCGACTTCGCAATGAGAAACCTTTGGAGATGTCATGGTTCGCGATGGATCAATGGAAGATGCCCGCCCACTTGAGTTCGCTTCCAGAATCGTTGAGTGGAAAAATGGTCGAACAAACGTTGCCATCAGAAGAAGGAAAAGAACTTGCGTTGAACGTTTACGTACCGGCAGGCTATGACGATAGCGACAAACGTTATCCCGTCATCTACGTTTTTCCGCATCCGGGATTTGAAAACAGCCAATTCATCGAATCCGCCGACTATCTGTTCTCCAATCAATCCGACGGAATCCGCCCGGCCATCATCGTGGTTCCCAAAGGTCGAACCGGGCCGAAAATCGAGGATGACCTTGTCCCGTTCATCGACAAGACTTTCCGTACAATTACGGACAGGGAATCTCGTTCGGCCATTGGGTTTGGTTTTTCAGGCGGTGCCGTTTTCGGAGCCCTCGCGAGTCGTCCAGACTTATTCGGTGCCATCAGTGCACAGTCTCCGTTGGTTTTCAGTGCCAGCAGCGTCATCGATGGCATGCAAGCTGTGAAACAACCAACGCGTGTCTATCTCGATTGGGGACGCTTCGACATGCATAATCCGGTTGAGAATTGGGACATGCGAAAATCTTCACGTGAGATCTTTGAGGCTCTCGAAAAACTTGACCAGATCACTCTCAGCGGCGGCATGGCAAACGATTCAGCCGACTGGTCAAGTTGGAAGAATCGCTACGACAAAATCCTGAAGGTTCTTACCCGTGAACGCGTAACAGGACAAAGTAATTCGAAGCCCTCCAATGCACGTCCGCCCATCGTGACCTTCACAACGCGTGAGGACCATCAGCACATGCAGAAACTGTTGGGCATCACGAAACTTCGGCCTGGCCCAAGCGGGAATCCAAAAGATCCTCGAGCCGCCAATACCGATGAATCGAAAGCAAATCCGTATCCAGTGCTTCCACATTTAATGATGCTTGCTGACGGAACCGAAGTTACGACGCCAAAGATGTGGTGGGAGAAACGTCGCCCAGAAATTGTACAAGCTTTTGAGACTGAAATCATTGGAACCGTTCCAGAGCAAGTGCCTGCCGTTATTTGGGAAGTTGTCAAAACCGAAGAGAAAACGATCGGCACAACGGTCGTCGTCGAGCGACAGCTCAATGGCAAAGTCGACAATTCTCAATGCCCCGAAATCGAAGTCGATATATCGATGATTGTGGTGACGCCCAAAGATACCGAAACGAAAGTTCCTGTATTGATGATGTTTGGCTTCACAGGCGTCGAGCCCTGGATGGTTGAGTTTCGCAAGAAGTTTCCGGATCGAAAATTTGGCCCACCGCTTGGATCTGGACCTTCGGCGAGAGAGATGCTCATAGACAGTGGTTGGGGATACGCGACGATCAGCCCATCCACGATTCAAGCCGACAAGGGGGAAGGGCTGACCCGCGGCATCATTGGTTTGTCGAATAAGGGCCAGCCTCGCACGCAGAACGATTGGGGCGCGTTGCGAGCGTGGGCGTGGGGAGCGTCACGAGGGTTGGACTATTTGGAAACCGACCCAACGGTTGACGCACAGAAAGTTGGTATCGAAGGCGTCTCCCGTTTCGGCAAAGCAGCTCTTGTCACGATGGCTTTTGACCAACGATTCGCCGCGGTCCTGGTCGGTTCATCGGGCGAAGGAGGAGCCAGTCTTTACCGACGCAATTTTGGCGAAGCCATCGAAAACTTGACTGGCTCCGGCGAGTATCACTGGATGGCCGGTAGCTTTCTGAAGTACGGCGCATCGGAATCAAAGTTTGGCTCGCGTGACGCGAACAACCTTCCCGCCGACGCTCATCAGCTTATCGCGTTATGTGCTCCGCGGCCCACATT
>CAYGUE010000233.1:0-6326 GCA_964352885.1 uncultured Pirellulaceae bacterium | reverse complement strand
GCGACTTCGGGTTCAAGTCCGCTTCGGACGTCGGCGTCATGGCCGATTTCATGACACCGAGTGAGAACTACCTAACGGGCAACAACATCACGGTCTACGCCTTTGCCTCCATCGACTTGAAAGTCGACGGCCCCACCGTCGTGGAAATCCCGCCGGGAATGTATGGCAATGCCAACGACGCCGCTTTCAAATACCTTACCGACTTCGGACCCACCGGACCGGACAAAGGCAAGGGCGGCAAGTACCTGTTCCTGCCTCCAGGTTTCAAAGGCGAAACTCCGAAAGGCTATTTTGTGTTCCGCTCTCCGGGCTACCGGATCTGGGCGATGATGCGCGGCTTCGGCGAAGTTGGCAATGGCGATCAGGCCGTGAAATGGTTCAAGGATCGTCTCAAGGTTTACCCCTTGGCCACGGGACCCCGCGAACATACCGCCGTTAACTGCTCCGGAATGGGTGCCAATACTCTGCCTCCCGAAGATGGTTCAGTGTTCACGATGTTGAACGAGATCATCCAGTATGAGCCGACCGAGTTGTTCGACAAAGAATTGCTGGGACGACTGGCCACGTTGGGGATCGAAAAGGGCAAGCCCTTCAAACCGGACCAGCGGATGCAAGGCATCTTCGACACGGCAGCCAAGCAAGGCGTCGCCATGTCGCGGGCAATCGTCTACGCATCGCGCGATCCGGAGATTAAATATTGGCCGAATCGGCATTGGGAAAAAATGTTCATTCGCAACACCGAATTCGTCGCTGACGGCCACAACGACATCGACGCCCGGACCCTTTGGCACTATCAGGCCATTTGCGTTTCACCGAATCTGCTTTCGACGACAGCAGGTGTTGGCACTGCATACCTGACCGCGTTCAGAGACAAAGAGGGCGCCTATTTGCTCGGTGACAAGAACTATCGTCTGCGTGTGCCGGCCAAGCCGCCTGTCAAACGCTTCTGGGCAGTGACTGCCTATGACCCGATCAGCCGAAGCCTGCTCGGGTCAGGGGGAAACATCAACGTCGGCAGCACAGGTAAGCCCGAAGTTAACGACGATGGATCGGTGGACATCTACTTCGGTCCAAAAATGCCTGAAGGCAAAAAGAACTGGATTAAGACAGATCCTGAAAAGGGCTTCTTCGTGGTCTTTAGATTCTATGGCCCAATGGAAGGCTACATCGAAAAGACATGGGTCCTCAATGACTTCGAGTTGCTGAAGTAAGTCAATAGGCTCAGCGAGTACAAAAACAGAACTAACTATTTAGGAATAAAACCATGAAAAAACCAATACGATTTATCGCAGGATTGGTTGCAGTTATCGCCTGCACCACCATGCTGTCGAGTGCTTCGGCTCAAACGGTTCAAGAGACCTATTTGGGTAAGCTTGAATTTCAGGGCCAAACCATTACCAAAGAGACGGCTGAGCTGTTGCATCGCCGGATTCTTCAGCAACGGGCGACCCAGTTGGTGACATGGGCGATGCCGATGATGAATTTCAACACGCTTTATCCGGCGATGTTGAGCAACCAGAAGATGAGTGAGAACGACGTCTTCTTCAGTTTGTGTGACGGCTACGACGGCGTCTATCCGTACATGACTGCGAACGTGACCACGCCTTACACGATCGCGATGTCGGACCTGTCAAAGACGGGACCCGTGATTCTCGATCTCCCCGCGGGAGAAATCTACGGTGTGGTCAACGACGCCTGGATGCAGCCGATCAAGGAGATCGTTTCGGGTAAACCGGAGACCCTGTTGCTGCTGGGTCCCGGTCAAAAGGCGCCCAAGGATTTCAAAGGTGAGATCGTCCAGTCCAGCACCTTCCTGGTGCTTTACTTCTACCGCGCCCTCGGTACGGGGGACGAGGCGAAGAAGCTGAGGACGGCCGTTCAAGCCTACAAACTTTCTGAGGCAAAGAATCCGCCTAAGACTAATTTCATCAAGTATGATCCCAAGCCGGGTGACAAGGTCGAGTTGAACACCCAGCCACGCGATATGCGTTTTTGGGAGTTGGTCAACGGTTACGTACAACGAGAGCCGATGGCAGACCGCGACCGCTTCTTCTACGCCTGGCTGAAGGATCTCGGCATCGAAAAAGGCAAACCCTTCAAACCGACTGCTCAACAGAAAGAGATTCTGCAGCAAGGCCTGGACGTTGGTATGGCCATGTCGCAAGCAATCTCCTTCAACAAAACCAGGGAGATGTTCCCGACATCACTCTATGGCAAGGATTCCGGTTTTGAAGACGCGATGGCCGGGATGAATCCGAAAATCGATCTGCCGACCTACTCGCAGTTCAACGAGCGGGCATCCTACGGTTTTGAGGCGACCACCACGTCGGCCGGGATGGTCTCGCGAGTGGCAGGCCAAGGTTCAGCCTATCTGGGCAGTTACTACGATGCCGACGGCAAAGCATTGATGGGGGGCAACAACTACAAGCTCCACATCGGGCCCAATCCTCCGGCAGCCAACTTCTGGTCGGTGACCGTCTATGACATCGAGAACCGATTGATCATCCGCAACGAAATCAAACGGTCGGACCGTTCATCCCGCACCGAAGGACTGATCAAGAACGATGACGGATCAGTGGATATTTACTTTGGACCGACCGCCCCCGAGGGCAAAGAAGTGAATTGGGTCCAGACCAACAAAGGCCAGTCCTTCTTCGTTTACCTGAGGCTCTATGGCCCAGAGCAAGCTTACTTCGACCAAACGTTCCCTATGAGCAAGATTGAGCAAGTGAAATAGAGAATACCGAGAGAGCAGAAAACGACGGTTTGATGCTGACCACACCGCTCCCTAGATGGAACCATAATGGCCAAAATTAGCTGACAGCATCTCGGTCTCCGCAAATGATTGGAGGTACCCTTTTTTCAACATGAGGAGCCTCCAATGATCAAAAGCCATTCCAATTCTCGCCTCGTTGGTTACGCTAGAGTCAGCACGACCGATCAGGAACTATGCCTCCAGATTGACGCGCTTCGCCAACACGGCGTCAAGAAAGAACATCTGTTCTGCGACAAAATTTCAGGTGCGAAAGAAGACAGACCCGGGCTTACCGCTTGCAATGAAACTTTGAGAAAGGGTGATACGCTTGTCGTCTGGAGGTTGGACCGGCTTGGTCGGTCCATGCGTCACCTGGTCAACATGATCGAAGAACTCAAAGAGCGAGGTATCGGCTTTCGGTCGATTTCCGATGGAATGATCGACACCACATCCGCGTCCGGCGAATTGGTTCTCAACATATTCTCAGCTCTCGCTCAGTTTGAACGACGGCTGATTCAGGAAAGAACAAAAGCAGGACTGGCCGCAGCGAGAGCCCGTGGACGAATTGGTGGTCGCCCCGTAATGGATCGAAACCATCCCAAGATCAAGCTGGCCAACAAATTGTTTTGCGACAAAACGATCGAGTTGGATGACATCCGCGATACGTTGAAGATTTCCCGATCAACGCTTTACCGTTATGTCACCATGTGCGGAAATCGCGACGTGAGGTAAAAACTCATACGTTTTCTTGGAATATGGCGTTTCGCCCCTGAATGAACCAATACCGAGCGCTTCGTTCGCGGGCGAAAGCCGCAAAACAACCGAAATCCAGTACCAGTCTCAAAAACTCGTCGTTGTTGAAGCGTCCCATCTGGGGAACGTTTATTGAACAACTTGCGAAGCTCAGGTTTGATTCCCATCGCCCGACTCAGGCCGGACCATATCGCCGTCTCAACAACCTTTTGGCTATTCAGCTGATGCCGGCGAGCTTCTTTTTTCACACCAAGAACCGCGGCCTTGTCGCGCTCCCGTTAATCGTCGCCGGGTCCAACCGTGGGACATGAACCACCGAAAATCGGCGCCAAAAAGCTCAGGTTCACCGGATACACCGCCAATGTATTTTGTGAATGAAAAAGTCGAAAAACGGATCTGAGATCAGCTGGTCCAAAATGGGGTTTTACCTCGGAACGCCAGTAGCAACAGTCCGAAAAATTCGTGTCCTGTGAGCATCGTTGCTTCGTGACGCGAAACGCGTAACCTCGCTGGTGTACGTTCTAATCCAGCCCGTGCAACTACTAACCCACCGTAGCGAAATCACTTGACCGTGCGGTTTTGTTTTGTAACACGGCGGTGCCGCGTACTCCCAGCGTGTGAGACGGAAGTTCGCCGAACTGAACACGATACTCATTTGCAAAGGAACCAAGGCGATGAAAGCCCCATCGACGAGCAATACGGACAACAGAGTCGTCACTGCCCCGAGCGGCCTGGAGTGCTGCCCTTACAGCGTGCAGACGTATTACGCGAAAGTACGCAATCGGTCCAAGATTGTACGTCTCACGGAAAACGCGACGTAGCGTGCGATCACTCGTTTCAAGCGTCGAGCATAAGTCCAACGCTGTTAATGGCTGGTCGAGATGTGCGTGCATATAGTCAACCGCTTGCCTAACTAACGCGACTCGACTGACTCGACCGAGAGGATGATTCTCCGCCACTCGGGATGACGTCACGGCAGCAATCACTCGGCGTAAACAATCCATCTCAAACGCCCTGCCTTCCGTACTGCCCAAAAAGTCAGGATTTTGAAGGGCAACAGCCATCAGTTCGTCGAGCCCGCTTTCCAAGCGATTCATTGCTCTTGTTGGTATCTGCGGCGCCTCCCAAGTTGGAAATTGAAAATCAGCCTTACCTCCGGTGAGAATCCGGGCTGATTCCTCAATCAATTGAACTGGCACGAGCAGTGCCCGTATCGCCGTGTTGCGAGCTGTCAGATTGTGATATTCGGCCTCGGGAAGTTTGACGATCATCTGACCGGCCGACAAGTTTCGTCCCCGCCAGATTGTCGCCTCATTTCGACGTGTGATTGGAAGGAAAGTTGCAAACTCGCCGTCCATACCGCGAGTTAGAATGGACTGATTCGTTTCTGCCTCGAACGCTCGCACTCTTTGCCCAGCGACCACTCGAATAGATCCACGAAATTGCCCTCGCGACATTTGGCAGAACTGCCCCTTCCATTGGGCAAAAACTTCCGAAAATTCCGAGAAATCACTAAGCTGTCTAGAAATCGCGCGGGTGGAGGATACCGCAGCCACCGGGTTTCGTGAATTCTTGGATTCTTGGGCGTCGTCATTGAGTGCTCCTGCGGCCTCTATGGCCAAAAGCGGATAATTCCTGCCTTCATGGTAACAAAACTCCGACGTGCCCGATATAAAGGGTAAGGAGTAAGTTGATCCTTAACGCCAAGCGGTTAATTCATGAGATTTCCAAAACTCACTGTTCTGTCTACTCTGTGTGCAGTAGTTCTGATTTTCAGTTGGGCTGCAACAAAGAGGGTCTGGCAGGAAGCGAAAATACACACAATCGATTGGCCGATCGCCCGGAAGGCCAGGCGCCGGCGGCTACCACGATAGACGAAACCGCAACGGAGCGAATCGACCGCACTGCGGCGAAGGGTGCCGGAGATCAGAGCGCAAGTCAGCCCCCGAACATCCTGCTGATCGTAGGCGACGACATTGGATTCGGTGATCTCGGCATTAGTGGTTCCGTGACGCAGACGCCGAACCTGGATCGTCTTGCGCAGCAAGGCGTTATGTATACGAGCTTCCACGCATCACCGGTCTGCTCGGTAACGAGAGCGATGTTGTTAACCGGGAACGATCCGATCGACGTCGGACTGGGTGCCTTCGACTACGCTCTCTATCCACCTGCGAAAGGTCAGCCCGGCTACGAGTCATATCTGACGCGTACAACCGCCACCATTGCGGAGTTACTCAAAGACGCTGGTTATCGGACCAGCATGGTTGGAAAGTGGCATTTGGGCGGAACGCATCACGGTGGCGAGGGGCCGCACAAGTGGGGATTCGACCGTAGCTACGCCATCTACACCGGCGGCTCCAATCACTGGAACCAGGGCGTGTTCCACGTCGACATGCACGATCCGGCGGTGGTCGCCGTGATCAAGGCCGGCAAGATACCCCAGGAGCCGTTTTACGAGGACGGCAAAGAAGTCGATCGTCCCCTGGGCATCTATTCAGACGACCTCTATACCTAGAAGATGTTGGAATACCTCGAAGAAGGCAGGGAGTCGGGGAAGCCGTTTTTTGCCTACGTCGCCTACACCACCGCACACGCTCCCCTTCAAGCGCCCGATTTCTTGATCGACAAGTATTACGAGCACTACCTCAAGCTGGGGTTCGAGGGGCTCAAGCGTGCAAGATTCGAATCCCAAAGATCCCTTGGTCTCATTCCTCAGGATGCCGTCTTCCCCGATAGGAGCAAGAACCGCTTGCTTCGTGCCTGGGCTAGGGCGACCGCACGTTAATTGCTTAGAAAACCGGCATACAACTGATCAAGC
>CAYGUE010000232.1:0-6359 GCA_964352885.1 uncultured Pirellulaceae bacterium | reverse complement strand
ATAACGGTTACGATCACCGAGCCGGAACGGAAATCATTGCTTCAATTTGCACACGCAAGTCCGGCTTCGCGTGCATCGTTTTGTTATTCCGCGCTATTCGGCCATGGAAACCTCAGCGATTTCCCAATTGCGAAGAGTGACAAAATAGCCGCGAAATTCTGGATCGCCATCAACACTGTAGGCGATCTCGATAGTGGCTGAGTCATCATACATGTTGATGCCAACATGTGGCACGAGCCGTGAAAGTAATTCGTCGGATGTTTTGATTTCTGGGTGGCATTTTACCAGAGCTAAACAAATGTCAGGCCATAGCTGGGTGTGCCGAATCGCTAGTTCATCAACAAGACGACGTTGGTGCTGGGATGGGCCGGACACATCAGCCCGCAGGTGGATGTGCGCAGTTTCAATTGGCGCGGAGTCAAAGGAGATGTCCGCATCCCACGAATTCACATAGTAGTTCAGCTGCCCCCATTCTGGGTCGTCAATCGTTTTGCTCGGACTAGCGGTCATGCCATCAGGATCGTCGTATTCCCCAGCCGGAAGAATGCGAATTGTAATTTCGTCGCCAGTGGAAACACTAGGCGACGGCCAATTCGCATGATGTTTTCGAACCTGCGAGCCATCGAACATGCCGAGTCCACCGATATGTAGACTGTGCTCAAGTTCTTTGTCGGGATGTTTGACGTAGGTGAGGCCGACAGAAAGCACGCCATCGCCATTTATGCCTGAAGTGCAAATCCGTTCCCCATTCTTGAGTATTTCAAATCGTGCTGACATTTGATTGTTTGATAGGGCAAGCGGAATAACGGCAATGATCACCAAGTTGCGATTAGCGATCATCCATTTCTAAAACGCGCACCAATCGCAACTTTGGTGCATCAATTTGTTATCCCGCGATCACCAGTTTTGACAGTTTGATCATTGAATAAGCTCAGCGAGATTCCCAGTATCATACCACAGACCGCACCAATTATTGCACCATTTAGGTCTTGAGCACCGCTTCCGTTAACTGCCGGTGCAAAAAGGAATGGACCAATGCAGAACCCAATAATTATCAATGGCGCAGTCCATCGAATTCGCGGCAGAAAACAAATCAGTGTGACGATAAACAGTGCAGTAAATAGATTGAATGGTTCATTATGCGGACCGGTGGCACCGGCATATGCAATTAGGCCAGACGCCAAGGTCGCCCAGATCTTAATCAGCAGTAGGGCGCGGCGTTGAAAAAACGAAAACAGTCGTGAATCGGAATGATGTGTGGAAGAGATATTGGTGCATTGCCAGCACGCGTCAAATTGATCCGCATGCTCTTCACCGCAATTTTCACAGCACCATGGCATCAGCAAATCTCAAGCGGGATAACGGCGACGTTAACCGAGACGCGTCGCACAGGTATGTAGTGAGTGGAGCGGATGATAAAATTGCGAAGCAATCATCCGCGGAATGATGTTGGCCGAGCGTAAAACGCGGCTTCGGTTCAACGTTTTGTTATCCAACACGCCGGTGATTCGCCTTACAACATGCTAGCGAATCACCCCATCGAAGTCGAGTTTTGTTCGATTGACGATTTTACCGGACAACTTGGAGGTTCCCGTTAGCGTCTCGGGAGTCTCGGGACAGCGTCCCCTTCAAGCTCCGTAAGTTTAATTGCTGGTCTGTTTTCTTGAATGTTCGCAACCAATGTGTCGTTAAGTGTGTTCGGGTGATAGTAAATTGTCTTGACGTTCTGAAGGGCGTTGAGTTGGTTTAGGAAAAATTCGGATTTTTCTTCAACGGGCTGCCGCACCAAGAGAAATCCGTAGTCGTCGAAAATTTGATTGCCAAACAAGTTTCGCCCTAATTCTTCGACAGATCCGGGCGTGCCCTTGTTGATCGTTGGTAAAGTAATCTTCATCGAGTTTTCAGCCCCGGTCGAAGAACCCGTGAATGTAAAGTCCTGAAACGTCACGGTGTCGTTCACGGAAAATGGTGCAACATCGATTTCCAGCATGGAATCTGCCGCAATCGCGCGGCGATTTCCTTCAGCGCGATAATGGGAAAAAGTGGCAAGTAGCAATCCTATCGCCGTGATAAAGATCAGCAAGAAACGAAGCGAGAATTTGGACCAGCGTCGACGTCCTGTCATGGGTGTCCCTCAGTTGGATAACGGTTACGATCACCGAGCCGGAACGGTAATCTAAACTTCAATTTACACACGCAAGTCCGGCTTCGTGTGCATCGTTTTGTTATCCGCCGCGGCTTGTCATCGGATACCTCTCCTGTCGCAAATCCAATTTGCTAACGTATGACAATCACTTTTCAGTTAGTGGGCATTGTCCAATACGCGCAATCTCAAATCAAACCAATTCTATTCGAACAAGTCACAACATTGAACATTTAAACCATCCACTGCAAGTCACCATCCACCATTCTACTTAGCTGTCGGTGGAGCCAACAATACAGAAAACGTACACTACAAATCCGAGCATTGCCACGTTCATTAGCCAAGTCGTCCACTGCCGCCCCCGCCACTTTTTCAATGCAGGCAAATAGCCGGTTCCAATCATTGCCATTGAGACCAAAACAAGAACACCCAAAACGCCATCCGATGGGGCAATGTATGCCGATGCCAAGTTTAGGGAGATTCCCGCCAGCCCAATCAGAACGCTGGTCACTGACGGAAGTATTGCAGTCGAAACTCTAGTTGGCGATTCGTTCATTGAGGCGGATAACGTCCAAGATCACCGAGCCGGAAAAAGTGACCATTGATTCAAAAAGCACACGCAAGTCCGGCTTCGCGTGCATCGCATTGTTATGTGCCGCGTTTTTGAAGCCCGTATAGATTTTGGTTGAATTTCCAAGTCAGTTCAATCGAATTCTTATGGATTCCACGGGATTCTACATCCTGCCGGTATGTTTATGTCCGAGCAATTGGGCTCTCCGGTCTCCGCCACACATCATGCGCAAGGGCATCAGCCGTTTAGTCCATGTCCGAGCAAGAGCAGTCGCCGGGTTTCAGCCGTGCGTAAATTGCAAGGGCTTCAGCCGAGTGGTCCAACAGCATGGGATTCTTCCATTTTTCGACCGCGCAACATTTGTCCGAGCACGAGTATCCACCGGCATCAATCTGACATCACTCGCAAGGCTTCAGCAACACGAATATGGGAGGCACATAACGTCGGCGGTAACCTAGCCGCCGCGAAGAACCCTTGATTCCAAAAAAAGCGAGATCGGCGGCTTCGGTTCACCGCTTGGTTATGCAATCAGGTCTCCTGGATTTGCGGCGAAACAAAACTCCAGCTCCAGCGACTAGGCTGAGCACTACGGCGGATGAAGGTTCCGGCACAGCCGTGTATTGAAAGTTGGCACCGAAGAATCCAATTCCATTGTCAGGAAAAGTCTGCGAAGGGAACGTCAAAGACGCCACCTCAGTCGGGGTCGCGCGATTCTCGATGAACCGAATCGCATTAGCAGTGTTGATGGTCGCTTCATCCTGGACCAAGTCAGACGTCGCTTCCGGATTGAATCCGCCAAATCCACCAATCACATACTCGCCCGGTTCAAGCAACGTCGCGTCAATTCCCTGAAATCGGAAAGAATTGACCAAACTGCCTGCCAAGCCTTGGGGCACTGTCGTGGACATCAGGAGATTATCGCCGCTTGCATCCCAAATACCGACTTCATGTTGCTCGAAAAGACCATCTGCGTCTTTGTCATAAAATCCTAGACTATTGACTTCGATGGGAGTTAGCACCTCAAACTGCCATCCAGCCATGAATGGACCGAAGTAGTTGTCTCCGCTCTCGATTACGTCAATCGCGACAACAGTGTCTGCCGAAGCGAAAGAACCGAGGGCGGGGATGGTGAAAAGTAACGTGCACAGGCGCAAAAACATGATGTATCCTCAAATCTGCGTTTGAAAGCGTTTCGTTTGCATAACGTCTGCCGTAACCGGGCACGAACGGAAGACTTTGATTTCAGGTGCCGCGTGAATGAGTGCTCCGGTTCACGGCTTTGTTATGCCACGCAATTCGTCGATAACCACGTTCTTCTGTTTGAGAGAGATTAAGGCAACGAAATACGTCTCCCATCGCCACACCAAAGCACTCGGGGCAAGTTCTTTCCCTTGCTCCTGCGCGGCCTCACGCACTGCTGGGGGCTCGCCAACCATCTTACCTGTTTCGTAACCTTTCAGTACGCAACGCTCTTTGTCTGAAATGCGTGCATTACGAATCGGAACTATGATTGATTTGGCGAGTTTCTTTCCATTGACAGTGTCAACAACTACGAACGGTTGACCACCTTTGACGTTGTGGCCGCTTACTCCTTCGATAGTCAAGTACGTCCCCGGGCGGTGCCCCAAGCTCATTGCTGGGTAGTAAACGATGCGATTTACGCCATCCGGGAATTCAGCGCCGTTGGGCCCGGAGCCTTTGAGCTTGGAATCGTCCGTGGGCGACTGAGCACTGACGCTGACTGCGAGACATGTCACGGTGATTGCAATGGCAACGCAAATCATCGAGGTTCTTTGATTCATGGTCGATCTCCAGTTAGTGGCATAACGTCCCACGATCACCGGGCACGAAAATTAAACTAACCACTTCAGAGCGCGACCGTGAGTGCTCCGCGTGCATCGATTTGTTATCCGCGTTGTCCAGTTGAGAACGGTTTGTTCCCAAGCTTTCGGCATCAAGCCGTAGATTCCACGTCCAACGATCAGAGTGTAGTCAATTTTTGGTTCAACGCCAAATCTGAGCATCGAGCGTTTGCCCAAGTTCACGATTTCTTGGCGAATCGCCCGAGAAAACGAAACCAACGAGCAGCCATTGGTTGCATCACAAGTTAAAGTCTCCGTTTTGAGCGATTCAATTCTTCAAAACGCTATGCCAGGAATTCATCCAAGCTTCCGTCGGATAACGGTTACGATCACCGAGCCGGAACGGAAATCATTGCTTCAATTTACACGCGCAAGTCCGGCTTCGCGTGCATCGTTTTGTTATCTGCCGATTGGTTTCGTTCAGAACCCTTGATTGACGGTTGGCCAGACACGATCACCAAAACGCTGTTTGATTGCAGCAAGCTGTTTCGCGTCGTCTGAACCGCGTGCAGTGATGCCGGGCATTTCGATAAGTATTATATTCAAATTTTGGAGCTGCTCCAGCTGCAGCATCAACTCTGGCGTGCACTGATTTAGTTTGAGTTCGATGGCGCGTACGCGATGCGAATTTGTTGGGCCAAGCAGAATTTCGGAAATCGACATTCTTGGCTCGACGGCGTCGCTGCTGAGTGACAGGTCATACTGCGAAAAGTACATATAGTCGGGCAGCATTCCGACGCTGATGTGACTGGACGATCCGATCTGTGGATTCTGATATCCGAGATGGACACGGCCACCAGCGTTCGAAATCGCAGCCGCTGTTGATGCTTCTGGATCACGACATCGCCAAGCCAGAAAAATCGCCACCAGTGCTATCAGAATGAGAGCAGTTCGGATTCGAATTCGAAAAAACCGTTTCATAGTACGGAAGCGGGATAACGCCACCGTTCACCGGGCCGCGGAGAACGACATTGATTTCAGAACTCGCGCGGCCCGCGGCTCCGTGTGGAACGGATTGTTATACGGCATATGTGACAGTGTCGATATCGGACAATTGAGTTGACGCAACGCCGTCCGCCGTTTTAGCGACGTGGTAGGCCACCGCACCCGACCTGCCGCTAACAACTCGATATGGCTTGCCGTCCACAAAATGAACGGCCGCGCCGTCATCAATAGCAATTCCATCAGGCATCTGACCGTCACGAATGTAACGCTCGAAGTTCGGCTTCCGTTCCTCTTCTCTGGAATAGTGTGGACAGCAACTACCCGGAAGAAAGCCAAGGCATTCCATCGGTGCAAGAGTTCCCGACAGGGAATCGGTTAGCCCAAACTCGAACCAGCAGATCGCACCAGCGCTGATACCCGCGATTACTGTTCCGTTTGCCGAGGCAGACCGCAACAGTTCCGGTAGATTACGCGATTTCCATACCGCCAACATGCTCATCGTGTTTCCACCGCCAACAAATATTACGTCTTGTGATCGAATCCAGTCGTTAATATCGGGAGAACGTCGAAAGAAAGGCAAATGTGACGGGACACAATTGAGTTCGGAGAATCGCTTGTAATACTTCAGGAGATACGATTCAGAGTCTCCGCTGGCGGTCCCAATGAAACCAATTCGTGGCTCGTCTGCGGATGACTGTTCGAGGATGTACGCATCTAGGTCCGGTTCGGAATCATCCGAAAACCCACCCCCGCCGATAGCAATGATGTGTCTGTTCATGCCGTATAACGGTTACGATCACCGAGCCGGAACGGAAATCATTGCTTCAAAAAGCACGCG
>CAYGUE010000231.1:0-6416 GCA_964352885.1 uncultured Pirellulaceae bacterium | reverse complement strand
TCCGCTCCACTCACTACTTACCTTTTCGCCGCGTCTCGGTTAACGCGGACGTTATGCCCTGTAATTTCACACTACGCTTTTTCAAACGGAGAATTCAAATGTTGCTCATTTCGCTCTTGTTGGTCATTGGAACTGTCCCCGCGCATAATGACGTTAATACTGAAACTCTTGCTCTAATCGAGTCGATGCATGTGCTGCATCAACAATCCACCAGCGATCACCCATCCATGATAGAACTTCGTGAGGATATTTCGCAACGGAAACTTGAGCACTTTAGATTCGATCTTCCTACCGTCCAGGAACGTCTGCAAGAATTGGTGGAGCAAAGACATTTGCTTACACGGAAATACAAGTTGGCACATCCCTCTGTGATTGAAAACGCTATTCGAATCTCGGTGGTTTCTCGCATTCTCGCAGGTGAATCTGCGGCGATGCTTGCCGAAATTCGGAGCGTGCACGTCCGATAATTGCCAGTCTCAACTACCTGACCAATCTTTTGACAAACGCAAGATGGAGATTCAACTCGTGTCCCCACCAAGAAGACATCATTCTGCCTACATGCATGCCATTCGATCCATTGGTCTCGTCGCCATAGCGTGTCTGCCGCTGACTTCCGTTTCCTGTATGCCGGGCCAGCGACTGCTCACTATACAAATCGAAGTAGATGGCAGCGTAGTTTACGAGGGCTCGCGTGGAGTTCCGGACAACACGTCTGTCACCGAAATGTGGGAGGTTCTTGGTGATGTGCGTTTTGAACCTTCCCATATTGAATCATCGTCTTCGAAAGAGGGCTCAGACAGCATTCGATTCATCGAAGGTGAAATTGTCCTACGCATAGTGCACGTCAAAGACGCACTCGCAGATGCCCAACTAGATGAGCTCAAGCTGCGTTACGATGCCGAAGAGGATGCTTGGAGACTTGAAAAAAGCGAAGTGGGCAGGATCAAAACTACCTTTGGGAAATGAACCCGCGAAAAAGGGCATAACTAAGCGGTGAACCGAAGCCGCCGATGACGCGGGTTTTGAAATCATAGTTTTTTGGCGGCGGCTCGGTTACCGCCGTCGTTATGCCTTGGCTTCAAGATACTCTTGACCGTCGGCTTTTATTGGAGTTTATGATGCTACGTAGGCTCATTATTACGCTTTCCGTTGTTTTGCTCGCTTGCGATGCCTTGCACGCGGACGAATACGACCTTGTCATTTCGGGCGGTCGTGTCTTGGACGTTGAAACGAAACTCGATGGCATTCGAAACATCGGCATTCGCGCCGGAAAGATCGTCGCGGTATCCGAAAAACCTCTGACGGGAAAAGTCGTTCTCGATGCAAAGGGTTTAGTTG
The DNA here is from genome assembly GCA_964352885.1 of uncultured Pirellulaceae bacterium. Taxonomy (GTDB): domain Bacteria; phylum Planctomycetota; class Planctomycetia; order Pirellulales; family Pirellulaceae; genus Mariniblastus. The sequence continues at coordinate 5,078 of CAYGUE010000231.1, read as the reverse complement.
TTACGCCGGGATTTATTGACTTCCACGCTCACGGTCAAAACATTCCTGCCGACCGAATGCAGGCGTTCGATGGAGTCACCACTGCACTGGAACTTGAGTCCGGAATACTACCGGTGGGCGGGTGGTATGACAACCAGAAAATGACAGGGCGAGTGTTGAACTACGGCGTGTCAGCGGCGTGGACCTATGCGCGGGTATCAGCACACGAAAACATCGAACCCAAACCAAACCTCAAGTGGTTTCAAGATGCTTACGCACTGACCAACTGGGTTCGCAACGTGTCTGATGACGAACAGCAAGCCAAGATTCTGCAATTGATTGAACAGGGTATTAACGAGGGCAGCATTGGTATCGGATTGAATTCAGGTTACGCGCCCGGCTATGGCTATAAAGAAGTGCTCGCGGTGCATGAATTGGCGGCAAAGCACAAAGTGCCGACTTTTACGCACATTCGCAACATGAGCAATCTGGATCCGGACAGTTCTTTGCAGGCGTATGCCGAACTCATCTCGTACGCATCGGGCGCTGGTTCTCACGTTCATGTTTGTCACCTGAACAGCACCAGTCTCCGTGACATGAGTCTGGCGGTCAGGATTCTTCGTAACGCCCAACAGCGAGGCACGAACATAACGATCGAAGCTTATCCCTACGGAGCAGGAAGTGGAGCAGTGAATTCGGCAATGTTCACGCCTGAAAACATGAAACGCATGGGAGCAGTCGCATCGGATTTCGAGTATCAAGGCAAGCCTTTGACTGAAGAATCAATGCGAAAAATGCAGAAGGAATCTCCGGGGGAGATTATCGTCTTTCACTATTACCGCTTACCTCGCGATCAACATCTTATGGACCTTGCGGTACTCTTTCCCGGTGGAATCATTGCGTCCGATGCGATGCCATGGATGGACAAGGACGGCAAGATCATTGACAGCGACGCGTGGCCGCTACAGAAGGACGCGTTTGCACATCCCAGAACGGCTGCCACCTACACGAAGTTCCTGATCGACTACGTTCGTGACCGGAAAGCGGAGTCTTTGGTTGACGCGATTGCACGTTGCTCGTATCGGCCCGCAAAAATACTTGAAGAGAGCGTTCCGCAAATGAAACACAAGGGGCGTATTCAAGAAGGAATGGATGCCGACATCATTGCATTTGATCTTGACGGCTTGAAAGTCCGTTCGACTTACGACGATCCAAACCTCCATTCGCTCGGAATGAAACATGTTGTTGTCAATGGTACGTTGGTCATTAAGGACGGCGAACTTGACACTAGGGCATTCCCTGGCCAACCAGTCCGAAGATCAGTCAGATAGCGGCATAACAAAAAAATGCACCCGAGTCGCGAAGTCGGGCGTTTTGACAATTGAGAATCTCTCGTCGCGACCGGGTGATTTTAGGCGTTATCCCGCTTGCTCGGTCATGAAACAACTAAACAAAATTTGGCAGGCATGGGGTTCTGCTGAATCCGTCACTTTTGCGCCACTGGCACAGATCAATCAACTCAGAGCAGATGGCTCAATTTCGAATAGCGACGTTCTCCTGCATGAAATAGCAGCCGTAACCGGTGAGGACGCTATGGTACAGCATCACAAGAAGATGGAATGGGAGCCGTACCGACCGCAGGGCGACTCCAGGCCATGCCCCAACAACTGCGGTGGACTATACTATCCGCTGGGATACGGGGATTGCCCTAACTGCGGTCATATCGGATGATGCTGCTCAAATATGGCCGTATAGAAATTCAATATTCCCTAGATGAGACAAACGCGGGATAACAATGTGATGCACACGAAGCCGGTCTTGTGCGTGTTTTGACAGTAGAAGATCACTCGTCCCGGCTCGGTGATCACGGACGTTATCTGCCTTGAATTGGGCAACCGAGAGCGGTTCAAACGCAAAATCTTTAATCAGGACGTTTCAATGAGATTTACCCCAGCAATCCTTGTGGCCACGCTCGCGATTGTTGGCCAATCACAGATGGCCTTTTCTCAGCAGCCAATGTCGAAGGGAAGCTGGACCTACAAAAACGGAAAACCCGGGACCGTGAATTTCGACTACGGAACGGAATTGACGGCAGAGGATATCCGTCGACTTTCAGCCTTTGACAGTATCGAACATATCTATTTGGGATATGCGGGAGTAGATTCCGAATACGTCACCCTTGAAGGCGATCTCCTCAAGCTGGGGCGATTGAAAAAGCTAGAGATCGTTTATTTGAACAAAGACGGAATCGTCGATGATGACCTCGAGTTCATTGCCTTACTACCCAAGATCCACGAGCTCGAGTTCAACGCCAAGAATGGTGAGGGAGGCTGCACGGATCGCTGCGCCGATCATTTGAAGTCCGCGAAAGGACTTAGAAAACTTCGAATTTACAATGGTCAATTCACGGATGAGTTCATCGACACGATCACCAAGGAGATGCCAAACCTCGAGGAGTTGATACTCGATTCGCCGGCACTGACTGACGAATCACTGCGACTTATTTCCGAGCGGTGCAATAACTTGAAGTCGCTATCGATCGGCTCAAAACATTTCACCGCGGAAGGCCTCAAGCACCTCCATAAGTTGAAGAACCTGAAAAAACGGTCGGTAAGCTCGCCCGCGCTGCGAGAGACACGCCGCGAACTTGAAAGGGCGCGAACGAGCGGCAGATAACAATGTGATGCACACGAAGCCGGACTTGCGCGTGCTTTTGAAATGGGTAGTTTATTGGTTCCGGCTCGGTGATCACTGCCGTTATCCCGCTTTATCTTTTTTGGAGTTGGAAGATTGAATGCAAGTCGCATCCTGTCGTTTTTGCTCGCAGTGACTTGTCTTACATGTGCGCAAGAGGGCGAAAAAATATTTGGTGTTGCTGATGGTGTGGATCGAATCGGCATGATCGACAAATATGTTAATGACCACAAAGGGATCGCTGGATGTCCAGGAGTTTCTGTTGCGGCGTTTGAAAATGGCGAGCTCGTCTTCACAAAATCATATGGCGTCGCGAACTCGAATGGGTCGCCCGTAACCAATGAAACTGCTTTTTCTGTCGCATCAATTACTAAGCCTGTCCTAGCAATGGCGGTGCTCAAGATTGAGGCAAGTGGTGAACTGCAGATAGACGATCGGGTCGCAATTCACATACCCGGCTTCGCTGACGCTGTTCCCGAACTTGCTGAAAAGCTGACTATTCGTCATTTACTGACTCACCATAGTGGGATCACGACCAAGTCCGGTCGTCTAGGTCAACGCGAAAAAGACCCATTGGTAAATGATCGTCAACAACTACTGAATTTAGTCGCACGGGCAAAAACTACTGCTGGTGCGGGCGAGGTGTTTCAGTATTCGAATGTCAACTACTGGTTGCTTGGCAGGATAATCAATGAAGTGACAAATGAGAACTATTCAACATATATTGACCGTGAAATATTTGGCAAGTTAGGTCTTCGACATTCGACAATGAACAAGCCTTCGGGCGATGAAGTTGCTGAGCCTCATTTGTTTTGGTTCGGATCGGCAATTCCACAAGCTCTTGAACCATTCAATTCGGGGCCAGCTAGCGGGTTGTATTCTTCTGCTCCTGACTACGCCCGCTTGCTGATTGAATTCCAAAATGAAAACCAATTGGTATTTCCACAAGGTATTGTCGAAAAAATGGGGATGCGTTCTCCAGGCGACATTGCAGGGGGCGCAAAGATCTGGCAGGGGCTTGGGTGGATGGTGATCCCAAAAGACTCTGGCAATTGCTTTGCACATGATGGGTTAAATATCGGTTACTCAGGACTGGTGTATCTGAATCCGAATAAAGATTCTGGAATCGTGGTATTCGCAAATGCTGGTTCGGGCTTTGCCAGCAACGATGTGGGGGGATTGTTGCGTGGGATCGTTCGGATTTGGAACGGCGATGAACCACGACCGCTTAACAGCTTTGGCTTACAAAAATTGATACTGTGGGGAGCAGTGTCCCTAACAGCATTGATAGTGACTTGGGCTATTTGGTTTATCTTTCGATTCGCCCGGCGGCGATTGCCGATAATGGCGACAAGGAGTCGCTGGATAGGCATCGTTGCACCATCAGCTTTCTTGCTGGTTCTTGCATACGTGGTCTATTATATGGTGCCAGATTTGTTTGACGCGAATATGAGAGTCGCGGGAGCATATAATCCGGACGCCGCATTTGTAATGACTACGCTTGCGGCTGTTTCCTGTTCGTTTGGAATTCTACGTTTCTTAATCCTTATCATGTTTCCGGAACGGTCGAATCAACGTGTTGGCGGTCCCGACGCGGGATAACAATTCGATGCACGCGAAGCCGGGCTTGCGCGTCTTTTTTAGTGTTTAGATTTCCGTTCCGGCTCGGTGATCGTCACCGTTATCCAGACTGAGTCGTGAATATTTGGAATGACCAAATCGAAACCCACACTCTCATTGTTGAATCTTTTGCTGATTGCAGCGCTAGCGGCCGTTTCATTCGGTTTGGTTTATCAACAATCTCAAATGGCTTCTCGAATCGAAGCCGAGACAGAAAGCGTTCACTTTGGATGGGGAACACTCCGATCTGCTGATGCAAGAATACGAATGGCAACCATTTCTGTGCAAGCAGGGTCGAATCTGACACGAGACCACAGACTAGAACTACTCAATTCACTTGACACGCTGATAAAACAGCAGTCGCGCGTAAACGAGTACGTACACCCTGACCCTACTCGATCATTGAAGTACTCTTCTCAGATTTTAAAATTGCTAGGTATTACAACGTTGGGTGACTTTCACGAAATCGTCATCGATACATACGGCACTCAAGAGTCGTTCCATTGGGACAAACCCAGTGGGACGCTCGATGAAGACACGGAGAATTTCCTTAAATCGGCGATCCAATACAAAGATACTGCAAACTAGCGTCCGGATAACAAAGCGTTGAACCGAAGCCGCATTTTACGCTCGGCCAACATCGTTATGCGGATGATGTGCTCGTTCCTCGCATTGTATCATCCGCTCCACTCACGTTTACATTTTCACATGCGTCTCGGTTAACGCGGACGTTATCCCGCCTACCACATATCTATGAAGAATCCATACGGAATCCTTGGTGGCGA
>CAYGUE010000230.1:0-6753 GCA_964352885.1 uncultured Pirellulaceae bacterium | reverse complement strand
TTCAACACCCTGCACGCCCAGGATGAGACCTTCTTCGACGAGGTCAACATCACGGTTCAGGAAGAGCCAAATTCGGCCGAGAGTTCCGAGATCCTCGGGCTGCTGGCCTCCATCGGCATCCAGAAGGGCAAGCCTTTCAAACCGGACGCCCGCATGAAGAAGATCCTCGCTGAGGCCGCCGCAGTCGGCACCGCCGCCCAACGTACTATCCTCTTCCGCAACCGCGACACGGAGGACACCGCGATCTGGCCGGGCAGCAAAAGCTGGGAGCTAGGCTTCGCTGGTGGCAGCTACGAGTTTCTCAACGACGGCGTCAGTCTGATCAATTCGCGAGTCCGCTTCCACTTCTACGCGACCGGTATCACGCCGGCGATGGTCAAACCACCTGTCGGAGCGGGATCCCAGTATGTGATGGGACTGCGCGACGCCGAAGGCAATGCCCTCGATGGCAGCAAGACCTACAAGATCCACATTCCGCCAAACGTTCCGGCCAAACGCTTCTGGGATATCACCGTCTACGACAACCAGACCCGCTCTTTGTTGCAGACTGACAACCCCTACCCGGGTGTTACCAGTATCGACAAGGCGACCGTTAAAAACGCGGACGGTTCCTACGATGTTTACATCGGGCCAAAGAAGCCTGAAGGAAAAGTCAACTGGATCCAGACCGACCCCTCCAAGGGTTGGAACATGTTGTGGCGGATCTATGGTCCGACGCAAGTCTGGTACGACAGAGGTTGGCGTCCAAGTGAGATCGAGATGGTTAACTGATGTGGCTGTGGCTTCCAGCCCCAGTGAAGACTGAAACTAGATACTGCGGCTGGCAGCCACAGTCACGTGGAAACAATCCAATGTCACTGACCACTGAAAAAAATTGACTATTAACCTCGGTAAGGGAGTGCAGAGATGCTTGTGTTAACACGAAAACCAGATGAATCCATTTTTATTAACGAGAACGTCGAGGTCGTTGTCCTTGGAATCCAGGGAAACAAAGTTCGCTTGGGTATTGAGGCACCCAAAGATGTTTCCATTTTTCGACGAGAGATCATGGTTGAAATCAATCAACACAATTCAGCGAATTCCGATTTGCTGAAAACCATCTAACTTTCTTTATAAAAAGGAACATTTCAATGAGTAAGTTCATCGTTTCCGTCTTCGATTCGGAAAAGGCTGCGTACGAAGGGTCGCGTGCTCTGAAAGATTTGCATCAGGATGGCAATCTTGTCGTCTTTGCCGGTGCCGTAATCACCAAAGACGACAATGGTGCGGTTCAGATTCAGGAAGCAGCCGACGAAGGTCCCATCGGAACGGCCACCGGAATGTTAGTGGGTGGTTTGCTGGGCGCGCTTGCCGGCCCGGCAGGCATGGCAGTTGGTCTCGCCGCCGGTGGCACTGCGGGCTGGATATCAGACCTTCATAACGCAGGTGTTGATACGCAGTTTTTGAGCGATGTCGGCGAACTCATGCTTCCCGGCAAGAGTGCTATCGTCGCCGAGATCTCCGAAGGCTGGACCACACCGCTCGACACGCGCATGGAAGAACTGGGCGGCACCGTTTATCGACGCTATCGTGCCGACGTCGAAGACGCCCAGATCGAACGTGAGATTGAAGCCTCCAATCGCGAGCTGGATGAACTGGAAGCCGAATGGGGACAGGCGGTCGGCGAAGCCAAAGACAAACTGCAGGCCAAAGTCGACGCAGCCAAAACCAGGCTGACCGCTTTGAATGAGAAAGCCAAAAACAAATTGGCTTCGCTCAAAGAAGAGGCTGATGCGAAAATCGAAAAGCTGAATGCGCAGATCGCGAAGGCCGGCGACGACGTGAAAGCGAAGTACGAAAAGACGCGTGATCAACTCAAGGCCGACTTCGAAGTTCGTGCGGCAAAACTCGCCGAATCAGCCCGACTGACGAAAGAAGCGTTGACATAACAAAGGATGATTGGGCCGAAGAGCGCTGGCGTCGCGTGCCAGCGCCCTCGGTTGTTTCAGCTTACAAAAGGACGTGAAATGAAAACTAGGGGACCGGTATTTGCAAGAAGATGTTGAACACTGCAACGCACAAACAAGGAGACGGTGATGGCCAAGACAACAGGCAAGACACCCACAAGAAAGACCACAACCGGAGAGGCCCAGATGACAGACACCCAACTTCGTGAGGCCGTGGTCCAACTGCTGGAGCGCGAGCAGCAGGCCAAGGAGCAGCGCGAACTTGATAAGAAACGTGAGGAGGAAGCCGCGGTCGTCCGCAAGGAACAGGAGGCGGAAGCCGCCATGAACCGCATGGCGCGATCGGTAGAGATCATCAAATACTGCGTCCTCAGCATCTCATCCGTGATGGCAATATCGCTCGTCATCGGCATCCTGGTGCTGATGGAAGTCGAACGAGAAGCCGAGCGGATCAAGGGCGAGGTGGTAAAGATCGAACGGGAGGCGGACCGGATCTACGAGAAGTTGTCCAACCCGTTCCAGGCCCTCGGCGCCGGCTTCGACCGCGAGTTGAAGCAGCGCCTGGGACTGCTCCCGAGCTACGACAAACAGTCAGAGAAGAAACAGGATGAGTAACCGGTGTGCCAACGGGAAGGCCGCACCACAAATCGTAAACCACAAATCGAATGAAGGAGAAACCATGAAGAATTTACAGATCATCGGACTTGCCGTATGTATCGCCATGATGACCAGGGGGGTGAGCGCGCAAGACGCAGCGCAAAACCCTGAGGTGCAAAAAGGGCCGCGGGCGGCCGCGCTGGACAAACTGATGGCTGCGGTGGGCAAGCAACTCGACACCGCCGGCCAGGAAGTGAAGGGATTCTTACAGAAGACGAAGGGGGAGATGATCGAGGGCACCATCAACATAGGCATCAACCAGATGGCGACCCAGCTGAAGGCAACCCCCGAGCAAGCGGCCAAGATCCAACCCATCCTTCGTCAGGATGTCGAGACGACCGGAGAGATCCTGGATGAGGCCCTAAGCGTGGGCTTGGCGGCGGCGCGTGAGAGCATGAAACGCAGCATGGATCGCCAGTGGAGGAACGTTCGCGCCGACTTGAGCAAAACGCTATCGGCAGAACAACTGGTGAAGGCCGACGAGTTGCAGGCAGAACTAGCGGCCCGAATGGTGGCTCTGTTCAAGCAGCCACCCGAGCAGAAGTAGGAACAGTAGCCAAACGAAGAGGACGAATCCGACTTTCGGCAGGCCAGAAGGCGTACCGTCTCAATCCATTAGAAAGGAAGTCACATCATGTATTCGAACATCATTCACTTGACCGAGCGCTGCGGCTAGAAGCGACAGCCACATATGGCACGAAACAACAAACAATGAAAGCGAGATGAAGATGATTCAACAAGTAATGATGGGTATCGGCCTGACTCTGATGCTCGCGGCATCTGCAACGGCCCAGGAGCAGCCACTGGCCAGCAGCGTCAGTAGTACACAGCAAGCGGATCCGCTGGGATCATGGAATGACGGACCGACCAAAGCGGCGATCCTTCAGTTCGTACAGGATGTCACCAAAGAGGGTGGCGCGAAGTTTGTGCCGCCGGAACAGCGGATCGCGACCTTCGATCAAGATGGAACCTTATGGTGCGAACAACCGGTAGTTCAGTTTGCATTCGCGATTCATCGCATTAAGGCGATGGCAGGCGATCATCCCGAATGGAAGGAACAGGAACCGTATAAATCTGTGCTTGCCGGCGACATGCAAAATCTCGTTGACGATCTGCTCAACGGCGGACATGAACTTCTGAAAGTGATCGAAACTTCGCATGCCGGTATGTCGGTGGAAGAGTTTGACCGTCACGTCAAAGAGTTTTTTGCGACCGCCAAACACTCGAAATTCGACGTGGCTTACACAAAGCTCGCCTACGCACCGATGGTTGAGTTGCTGGCTTACCTGCGTGTCAATGGGTTTAAGACCTATATCTGTTCCGGCGGCGGAATCGATTTCATGCGAGTCATCTCGGAAGAAACCTATGGGATTGTTCCGGAAAACGTGATCGGGACTAACGGCCGAAATGAGTTCAAACAAGTCGATGGCCAGTGGCAACTGTTCAAGACGGCAGACCACCTGTTCTTCAATGACAAGGCGACCAAGCCCACGGGAATTGATTTGCACATTGGTCGCAAACCGATCTTTGCAGGCGGAAACGTTCGCAGCGGTGGCGACATCGGCATGTTGACATATTGCCACAGCAACACTCTGCCTTCATTCCAATTGCTCGTCAATCACGATGATGACAAACGCGAATACGCGTATGCCGAAAAAGACAACGCTTCGCTCAAGGCAGCGAAGGCGCAGGGCTGGAACGTTGTCAACATGAAGTCTGATTGGAAGACGATATTTTCAAACGATTAACCAACCGGGTGAGATCGAATTGTGAAGGAGTCGTGGCTGGGGCTTCCAGCCCCAGTTCAGAAAAAACACTGCGGCTGGAAGCCACAGCCACATCTGATGGAGTAGGAATTGACAAACATTCTTTACGCAAGGCACAACAATGCAAAATGACACTTCAAATAGGAGAAACAACATGATGAAACCAATTCAATTCATCGTTTTCGCGATGGTCGCGGTATTGCTGGTTTGCAACAACCAGTCTGCCACGGCGCAAGACGGAGCCCAGTACAAAATGGACAGAACTGTTCTGCCCATTCAGCCACCAACCTATGCACCGATTGAGGTGCTGGACGCCCGAGATGCCAAGAAGCCTCCGATGTTTCAGATCAAGCCACCCGCAGGCGCTCCCAACGTCGTCATTGTTTTGATTGATGACATTGGCTTCGGTGCGACAAGCACTTTTGGTGGAGCCATTGAAACACCAGCATTTGATCGTTTGGCCAAAGGCGGTTTACGCTTCAATCGTTTTCATACCACCGCTCTATGTTCGCCCACACGAGCCGCCTTGTTGTCTGGCAGGAATCATCACGAGGTCAACGTTGGCTGCGTGATGGAAATTGCCACCGGATTTCCTGGCAACCAGGGCGAACGATCGAACGACGCGAAATACTTTGCGGAGACTCTGCGTCACAACGGCTATAGCACAGCCGCCTTCGGCAAGTGGCATGAAACACCGACGTGGGAAGTCTCCGTATCGGGGCCGTATTTCCGCTGGCCAACCCATTCAGGATTTGACAAATTCTATGGCTTCATCGGTGGCGAAACCAACCAATGGGACCCCGTGATTTTTGACGGCGTCACGAAAGTCGCAAAGAAGGACGATCCCGATTATCACTTTACGACGGACATGACCAATGAAGCCATCAACTGGATGAAGTTTCAACAGGCCATGACTCCCGAAAAACCGTTCTTCATTTACTACGCACCGGGAGCCACCCACGCTCCGCACCACGCACCGAAAGAGTGGATCGAAAAGTACGACGGGAAATTCGATTCTGGCTGGCTCAAGTACCGCGAAGAGACGTTTGCTCGTCAAAAAGCCATGGGCATCATTCCAGAAAACACCAAGCTGGCTCCCATGCCAAACGACATCAAGGATTGGGAGAAGCTAAGTGACAAGGAACGCGAATTGTTCGCCCTGCAAATGGAGGCGTTCGCCGGCTTCGCCGAGCACACCGACAACGAAGTCGGGCGGCTGGCCGATGCGATTGACGATATGGGCGCGTTGGACAACACGCTGTTCATCTACATCATGGGTGACAACGGCTCCAGTGGCGAAGGCGGCCTGGAAGGAACCTACAACGAACTGGTTCACCTGAACGGCATTTTTGATGCGGAGACCACCGAAAGCATGTTGGCTCGCGCCGACGACTGGGGTGGCCCGAATTCGTTCCCGCACTTTTCAGCGGCTTGGGCCGTAGCTACGGACGCACCGTTTACCTGGACCAAGCAAATGGCCGCCGACTATGGTGGCACTCGCAATGGGATGGTCATGCACTGGCCGAAAGGGATCAAAGCAAAAGGTGAAATTCGTTCGCAGTGGCACCATGTCAACGATGTGGCAGCGACTGTCCTGGAAGCAGCGAAACTGCCACAGCCAACTATGGTCAACGGCGTCAAGCAGAAGCCACTCTCTGGAGTGAGCATGCTGTACGCGGCAGATGACGCAAACGCCAAAGATCGACACACGACCCAGTACTTCGAGATTTTTGCCAACCGCGCGATCTATCACGAAGGCTGGCTGGCGCGTGTCGTACACCGTGTGCCATGGGAAAATGATCCCATTCACACTTTGCAAAACGACGTGTGGGAACTCTTCAATGCGGAAGAAGACTTCAGCCTGACGAACAATCTGGCTGACAAGAATCCGGCAAAACTGAAAGAGATGCAGGAACTGTTCAAGAAGGAGGCCATTGCCAACAGTGTCTACCCGCTGGATGACCGGTCTTACGAACGCTTCAACGCAGCCATCGCTGGTCGACCTGACCTGATGGGTGACAGAACCAGCCTGACCCTCGGCCAGGGTATGACGGGGATCCTGGAGAACACGTTCATCAACGAAAAGAACACGTCGAAAACGATCCTTGCCAATGTGGATCTAAAAGGGAGTGACCGAGGTGTGATTCTTTGCCAAGGTGGCAAGTTCGGCGGCTGGGCTTTGTACATGGACAAAGGCAAACCCGCTTACACCTACAACTGGTTCGGACTGGAGAGTTACACCGTCGCATCCACCAAAGCGATTGATAAAGACAAGGCCGAGATCAAATTGGTATTCGAATATGACGGAGGCGGCAACGGCAAAGGAGGCCAGGCCACTCTCTTTGTGGATGGCGAGAAAGTCGCCGAAGGCCGGATCGAGAAGA
>CAYGUE010000229.1:2367-6780 GCA_964352885.1 uncultured Pirellulaceae bacterium | reverse complement strand
GTTTTGTCATCATCCGTTGGTCGACGGCCACCGAGATTGGAAACGTACAGCTGTTCGTTGGCACCCAATTCGATATCAAAAGGGGCGACACCAACGGGTATTTCCCGAGTTACTTTTGAGCTGTCGAGATTGACAATCGCGATCGAATTCTTTTTGGACAAGCAAACATAAGCCGTTTTCCCATTGGCCGATAATTCTATGCCGCAGGGAAAACTTCCGTCAGGCAACTTAATGGAACGCACCAACTCGAAATTCGGTTTCCCGCTTGGTTCAGGCGCTTGGTTTTTGAAAACGTGAATTTCCTGTTCGGCATTGGTAAATAGAACTTCTCCCACGGGCGTTACGGCGATTCCGTGGAGCGATGCGTTTCCGGGGCAGCTGACGGTTTGCAATAGCTCCATGGACGTTGCGTTGAACACGCGAAGCGATTTCCAGTCTTTGGCAAACAGAAATTCTCCATTGGCCGACAAAGCCAAATCGTTTGGACGTCCGTAGATCTCAACGGACTTGCCGGCTGGGTTTAGCAAGTTACCAGTGGGCAGAAACGATTTTGAAACGACACTGGATTCGTCAATTTCGTTGTCTGAATTCAGTTTGGCGTCTGCAATCGCTGCATTTTCAGCTACCTGCGCAGGGCACGGCGAACTGGCGAAAGTAAACGAGAGAAAAAGTAACAGCGGAACGGCGATTCGTTTCATCATTCTCGAGCCAGTCAAAAGAGTGCAATATTCCTGACAGCAGTTTAATACATCTTTGAGATCAATTCATTTACGCTCAATCGAACTTGCTGGATTGTCGCAGAAAATCTTTCAGACAGAATTGGCATGCGGAACATGTTTCTGAAAACTCTTGTCAATTTTTTTCATCCTGCCACATCACTGAAGCTCCACGACATTTGTCGTCTACAATTCCAACTGCCAGAATTCAACATCGATCCACTTGTCGAATTTGTAGCCAACTCGTTCAAAGACGCCCGCTTTTCGGAAACCCATCGAACGATGAACCGCAACACTGGCTTCGTTGGGAAGCGAAACGCCGGCGATGACGCTGCGGAATTCTTTTTCTCGCAGCTGATCAAATAGTTTCGCATAAAGCTGCGTTCCAATGCCCTGCCCTTCCCAGCCCTTTTTCAAATAGATGGCGCTTTCAACAACGAAGCGATAAGCAATCCGTTTTCGCCATTGGCCCGCGTAAGCGTAGCCAACCAACTCTTTTGATGTCGGATCGAGATAAACCAAATACGGCAATCCTGATTTTGTCGTGTTGCCAATGCGTGATTGGATCTCAGCCGCACCGATTGGTTCGAGTTCGAAGGTGATGATTGTTTCGTTGATGTAGTAGTTGTAGATGTCTGCGATGGCGGAAGCATCAGAAATTTCGACGGGGCGAATCATGGAAGACAATGGATTGGATGGAGCGGAGCAGTTACCGAAGCCCCATGTTTTACAGCATGACCGTCGACCGCGAATAGCGTTAAACTTCGCCAATGCCAAATACGAACGTCGCGGTTCTGCCGTCAAAACTGATTCGCGATCAGGTCACACCATGGGCTTCGCCTGAAAGAGCCCTCGCTCTTTCGCCGCATACCTCGATCGCGTGTTCAACGAGTAACTCAAACCGTGTTTCCACGAACGGTTTAAGTTGTTCGATTTTGGCCGATTCAAACTGACTTTGGATAACCTGCCTCAGACGTTCAAGTGAAACCCAGCCAAAATAATCGCGTGAAAATTCATTTTCATTGTTGAATGGCGGAGTATCCGAAGACAAGCTCGACAATCGTCAATTGCCAGATCGGAATCTGAAAGATCTTTTGGCCGCTTCGTACCTCTTAGCAGGGGTCAAGCAAATCAGATTCTCCATGGCAGCTGTTCGTCAGAGGAAGAACCGAAAACGGTCGCAATTCATGTAGAACCGGGAACCTACAGAGGAGGTTTTCTTCAAAAACCTTGGGAAAACAAGCACCCCCGAGTGGAATCGAACCACCGACACCAGCTTTAGGAAAGCTGTGCTCTATCCACTGAGCTACGGGGGCGTGCATTGTTTTCGATTGTCGAGCAACCTGCGGGTAACCTTCTGATCAAAAACGACTTCAAAAAGGGTGTCAAGTGCGTCGAAACCTAGCGGTCAAAGCGTAATCCGATTGAGGTGCCGCCGTGACAGTCGCGAATTCTACACGCCGGAAGCCGGCGAAGCCATATCCAGACATTACCGATTCCGGTCCTGACGCGAATCCGGTATGTCTCGACGTTGTGAATCGTTCGTAAGGAAACGATCGTTGGCTGGGACGTGGAGGCTCGACTGGCGTTACTGTTTTAACAACGGCAATTGAGGGCCTGCGGGCCAATCTAAACTCGTTACTCCATGGGATTGGATATGGCCCAAGCTGGTGACGCAAGAAGCCAAGACCATCTGAATCTTGGAGTGGCAATCGATGAACTGCCCTCAACTCCCCATAAAGCCGTGACGAACTACGTGATCGTTGGAAAGCAAGCGAGTCAAAAAAATCATCCGCCTTCGAGCGAATCTAGATTTTCCTGAAAGTCCATTTTCCAGATTTCCAGCTGAGGACCCGAAAGAAACTCACAAACTCGATCAATATCAAGCACTTGAGACTCAATGCGGTTTTTGGCAGCGGCGAGCTTGCCTTCGAAGAAATTGTTGAGCTGGTTGTAGACTTCCAATTTCGCGTCTTTTCCGCCAACGCGAACAAGAATTCGCTGAGCCTGCAGCTCATGCGGAACGAACCAACCTAGGAGCAAGCAAACGGCTATGACCGTGGACGGCGTCATGCTCAAACGACGAACAGTCAGGATTTGAAGGAAACTCATTTTCGCATTCCTAATGGATTGGTGGGAACCATACCCCGCCGTCACATTGGAATATACTTAAAACTATACCGCGAGAAGATTCCCAAGCATTGTTCTCAACGACAGCTCCAACTTAATCGCCGAACAGGTTTTGATAGCTACGCGTGGCACTCATTGAAGCACTCGAACGATGCGACGTTGGCCGAACTGAAATCGGAAGTGAGAGCGGCAAAAATACTCCGACAGCTCGGGTAAAACGTTGGGCCGTGGTCAGGCGAATTTAGCCGCATTGCCATTCGGTTTCACGCGTAATCAAGCTCAATCTATTGACGTTTAGAATGCGTCCGTGATAAGGAATGCCGTGCTCTATTATCCACTGTGCTACAGCAGCCTGCCGACAGAAGCTGACCCTCTCAAAAGAAGCCCCGGTATCCCCCGGTATCCCGGATCAGTTTCACAATGCTAACAAACGAAACTCTGTTTGGCCATATAATTCTTACTTTCGAATGAATGTTCAATTGCCAGTTGAAAAAAGCTGGTAACCAAAAATAATGGAGCCATGCAAATTTCAGAATGGCCTTCAAAACACAGAATCGTCATCCAGCGAGCGTTCACATTGGTTGAACTTCTGGTTGTGATTGCGATCATCGGACTTCTGATCGCGATGCTGTTGCCCGCCGTGCAGCAAGTCCGTGAAGCGGCCAGGCGAACTCAATGTGCGAATCGATTGAGGCAGTTGGCTTTGGCGACGCTGCACTTCGAAAGTTCAAACGCTCATTTTCCAACCAGCTTCGATTTAGAGCCCGGAGAGATTAAACGCGGGTCGTGGTCAATCCATGCCAAGTTGTTACCTTTCGCAGAGCAATCGAATCTGGAATCGCGAATCGATTTCGATTCTGACTGGCATAACCAACTGGAAACGGGCGTCCATGCCTTCGGTGCCCCGATGCTCAACTGCCCTAGTGATATTAACCGCGGAAACCGAATTCGTGACGGTATCAACTACGTGCACTCGACAAGCTACGGTTTCAACATGGGGACATGGTTTATTTTTGATCCTGCGACCAGAGAGGTCGGGAACGGCGTATTCCGCGTCGGAAAGCCAGCGACGCACGGTTCGATCAGCGACGGTCTAAGCAACACGATCTGTGCGACGGATGTCAAAGCCTTCACATCGTATATTCGAAATGCAAGCAGTTATGATCCTTCATTGCCGATCGACGAGACCCACTTCTTGAACGTGGCCGGGGAGTTGAAACTTGGTCACGATCTTCAAAACAACACGGGCCATTCGGTATGGACGGACGGACGAGTCCATCATGCTGGGATGACGGTGACTTTTACGCCGAACTCGCAGGTCAAGTACGTTTTTGAAGGTCGAGACTTTGACATCGACTTCAACTCCCAACAGGAGGGCCGCGACCTGGTGAATAGGACTTATGCTGCGGTCACGTCTCGTTCCGGGCACACGGGAGGTGTCAATGTCGCCAGAATGGATGGAAGCGTGGGGTTTGTGACGGATGACGTCAAAGTGGACGCGTGGCGTGCGGCGGGTTCGATTGCGGGTGGCGAAGTCTTTTCAATTGAGTAGTAGGCACATTAAAAG
>CAYGUE010000229.1:0-2357 GCA_964352885.1 uncultured Pirellulaceae bacterium | reverse complement strand
CATTAAAAGTTCCGCAATTGCTGCATTCGGGCACTTCATAAAAGAAATCTGTGAACCTGTTTCAAGGCTCTTGACACTATCCGGTCGATCGGGCATCTTATTGCCTTCTTGCAGCCGACTTGAGCGGCAAATTGCGAGTGGACGAGGGCGTAGCTCAGTTGGTAGAGCAACGGACTTTTAATCCGTAGGTCCAGGGTTCGAGCCCCTGCGCCCTCACTACAAATATAACCTTGTTTTCACCGCTTTTACCGGTGAAAACAAGGTTTTTTTGTGCGCTGTCGTCGAAGCTAAAATTTCCATTTGCAGCCGGTTGCAGCCCGATTCCGTGATCTGCTGCTGCGCTTTCTGCTGCGCGCGCAGCACTTTTTGGCGGGCTCGGATTAGTGGTGGCTCCAGTGACCTTATCGAACACGTCATCCGTGAGCATTGTGTAATGCTCGTCTCCGACTATCTGGCCGTGTCCCATCCAGCGAGAAACGGCATGTGACGGATGCCCCTCGTTAAGAAACTGGGTTCGGCAGCAACGACGTAGATGCTGGAAGATATCCTCCCAGGGTTCGACCTCGGCTCGCTTTAGAATCTTCTTGAAAGTGCGATACCGATTGTTAGTTTTCAAGTCGATAATCGCTTTGGCTCCTTTTGCTTTGCCTGCAAACGCTTCTTTTAAGAGCATCATCAATTCGGGGCGAATTGGGGCTTGCCGAACAGAGTCCGTTTTCGTCGCCCGGATGGTCAAAATACGTCGTTCCCAGTCAACATCGGTCCAATTTACTGAATGGGTTTCTGAAGGGCAGCGGAGGCCGATATAACGCAAAAGGCCAACGAAAGTCCGCCATTTCCAATCTGAGCAGGCGTTAATGATTTGCTGCGTTTCCTCTGGTGTGATGTAGCGACCCTTCGTTGCTGCTATCGATGTAGAGGGCAACTTGGCGAAGGGGTTCTTGCGGACAATCTCTCGCTCGATCGCGTCATTAAAAAGCGTCTTAGCATTCCTCGTATGCGTTCTAATTGTCGCCTCTGACAATTCAGTTTTGAGCAATTTTGTTCGCCAGTCCTTTGCTACGGCCGGCGTAATTTTGCTGATCTTGATTTCCTCACCAAGGTGTAGTTTGAGCAGAGCCATTGAGTCTTCGATTCGCCGTACTGAGGCTGGCTTGATCTCGAGCTTTTTCACCTCAACAAAATCAGAGATCAGGTTGCCAAGCGTTGGCGTCAACCTGCCCAGCTTGCAGAGTCCAAATCGAGCCATTCTTTTACGAATCGTTGCGTCAATTTCTCGAAGCCAGCGGATTGTCTCGGCGTCTGGGTTTTGACTTAGCCGATGGGAGTTTAGCAATCGTTCAACAAAGCGTTTAAAGTCTTTTGCTTCATCTGCCTGAACCTTTCCAATTCGAAGACGACAACGTTTCCCTTCGAGGCCAGTAAAGTCGATAGCTCGTGGCGGCTGTTTTCCCGAGCCCAGTTTGACGATGCTTGCCATGAAATGTCTTTCGATTTAAGAGTGCGTCAATTGATGTAAGATCTAGCAATCGAAAACTAAAATTCAAGTATTTCGATTTTTGGAGGCTTGAGTTGCCTGCTCTGCCAGCCAGCGCTCAAGCCCTCGACGCGGAACCAATACAACTCCACCTCGGCGGAAATGCGGTGGTGGATCGTCAGAAGATTTCAGCCAGTCGCTAAAAGTTCTTTCTGAAACGCCGCACACACGAGCAGCATCACCAGGGCGATACGCCAGACGTTTCAGCTGAGGTGCATTTCGCATTGATGTCACCAGAGACGCGAGAGAGTAGTTCCGAACTATGCCAAAGCAACGAAATCTGGCTACGAATCAATTTCATGTTCGATCACCATAAGGACCCTAACATGGGCTGTGGATCGTGACGCTCAGACAACGATAAATGGATTATCGAGCGAGTCTTAAAGAACGCGAGAACAGAAGCGTTCAAGAGTGAGCAAGAAAGAGATTTACACTGACGAGCATCCAGGGGTTTGCGTCTCAACCCAGTCGTATGCCAATTCCAATGCTTTAGATGCAATCAACAGGTCGGCACGGTCGAGCCGAGTACTTCGTCGCCACAATTCGCCGTCGCGAAAAAGTCGTTCAAGTTTGAAACTGAATACTGCCTCACCTCGTCGACGTTTTCGACGAATCGTTACGAGGATGAGTCCAAGGCGGATTTCGTGTTTCAAAGTTTGGCCCATGTGGTGCTACTCCAGCGATGAAAAAAGTGAGAGGGGAACGAATTCCCCTCTCTGGTTTTTAACGACGAAGACGCCGCTATTTCGATTTTTCTGCGTTAGCTATCTGACGCTTCCAAATCCAGCCGTAAGCAAAATCCATTGCTTTTGAAACCACC
>CAYGUE010000228.1:0-6783 GCA_964352885.1 uncultured Pirellulaceae bacterium | reverse complement strand
ACGCCGGCCTAACCGAATTCTGCGGTTATGGCAGTTCGGTCATTCTTTGCGACGCAGAAGTCGGCATCGAGATTCCGGAAATCGAAAACTCACTCGATGGACGTACAGCTTCGCGCGTCATGGCATTTGGGTTCTCCGCAGAGGCACTCGCCAAAGCCATTTCCAAACGCACCGGGCAGTGCCTAATGACGTGCCCGACCGCCGCTGTTTTCGATGGCATGAAAGTCTCCGGAGAATTCCCGTTTGAAGTAACACCACACGATGCCCCCGACGCCAAACCGATTCCCCTTGGCGACCACCTGCGATTTTTTGGCGACGGCTATCAGAAAAGCAAAATCATTGGCGATCGTCGGTTTTGGCGCATCCCGGTGATGGACGGAGAATTTATCATCGAAGACTCAACGTCGTGCCGCAAAGGCGTCGCCGGCGGTAACTTTCTTATTCAATCAATCGATCAACCCTCCGGTTTGGCAGCGGCGCGCCGTGCAGTCGAAGCCATCGCGCCGTTAAAGGATGTGATCACTCCGTTTCCTGGCGGGGTTGTTCGTAGTGGCAGCAAAGTTGGCTCAAAGTACAAAGCACTACGTGCTTCGACGTCGCATACTTTCTGCCCAACGCTTCGAGGACGCGTCGAATCAAACGTGCACCCCGACGCGACTTGCGTTTTGGAGATCGTGATCGATGGAGCCAACTTCGAATCCGTCGCAGCTGCGATGAAGACGGGAATCTTGGCTGCCACCGAACCAAAGGCGGCGGGAATGTCCATCGTGTCCATCAGCGCAGGAAACTACGGTGGCACCCTTGGGAAACACCACTTCCAGTTACACGAAGTGTTGGGTGACTCCGATTCTGGAGCGGACAATGCCTGAACGCAATGACCAAACTCCGCTTTGGCGTCGTCGACTGCGTCGTTTCTTTGCCAACCCGTGGGTTGAAATCGCGGTTGGACTACTGATCATTATTTCGGTGTCGCTGACGCTGCTGGAATTTTGGTTTGAATTTCGATTGCGTCCTGGCTCACGCGGCGGTGGCCTGCTGGATTCGATTTTCGGTTCCGTGACGCATTCCAAGTTCATGACGATCATCTTGATCGGAGACGTGATCACTGCCATTTTCGTCGTCGAGTTGACCATGCGTTTCCTCGCGTTCGGCAACTGGCGTCGATTTTTCGTGGAGCATTGGCTCGACGTCCTGGCGACGATTCCGCTGTTTCGAATTTTCCGCACCGCTCGTGCCCTGCGATTGCTAAGGCTGTTTCGGCTGTTTCGGCTGATGGGCGTCCTGTCCCGACTCTCAACGCACTACCCATACATTCTACGCCGGGGAGCGTTGGACTTCCTGGTCATCTGTGGTCTGCTGACTGTTTCGGTAGCCTTTGGGACGATCGCGATGATGCGATCGGAACGTTCGGTCAACCATGGACCGTTACTTGTTGCCAACGCGACTGCAGGACCAAATGTCGCCGATTTGGTTCCGCAAGACACCGACTTCAATTTTGAAAATTCGTTCTGGTTCAGCGTCTATACTCTGTTCGCTGGAGAACCAATTCCTGCGACGCCTCGATCGCTTTCTGGGCGAATCATCGCCGTGTTCCTCATGTTTATGGGGATGACCATTTTTGCCATTTTTGCCGGAACGGTATCCGCCTTCATGGTTGACCGTTTACGAGTGGAAGGAAAAGTTGTGGATCTGAATGAGCTTGATGACCATGTTGTCATCTGTGGTTGGACTGCGAAAACTGAAACGATCATCGAAGAGTATCGTGCGACGAAAGCCACCAAGTCGACGCCGATCGTCGTGATTTCGGAGCTCGAATCCGATCAACTGGACGAACAAATCAACCGCCTACCAAACGTTTGGTTGATGCACGACGACTTCACCAAGCTATCCGCACTCAAACGTGCCGGAATCGAAACGGCAAAGACTTGCTTGGTGCTGTCCGATACTTCCGGCGGCAGATCTGAGCAAGACGCCGATGCGAGGACGATCCTGGCCGCGCTCACTGCGGAGAAAATCAATCCAGATGTTTACACCTGTGCCGAGCTATTCAATCGTGACTACGCGTCGCACCTCGACATTGGAAATGTCAACGACTACGTCATCAGCGGCGAGTACGGTGCTCATATGTTGGCTCAAGCATCACGTAGTCGTGGATTGATGGATGTTCTTGGCGAACTATTGACCAGCCGCCGGGGAAACGAGTTTCATCGTCTGGCAATTCCTGCTGACTGGATTGGAACAGATTTCAACGAGCAGTTCTCAAAAGCAAAGCGAGAAAAGGATATCGTCCTTCTCGCCGTTCACCATGCCGGCGACGGTAAACACCGTCCCCTCGTCAATCCAACGGACTATATATTCACCGCAGGAGATGAAGTCGTCGTCATCAGCCGCGGAAGCGTTGTGCTTTAGAGCAATTCGATTGGAATACAAGCACGAATCGCAAGCGAGTGAGTTCAACTCGGATACACACACTCGCTGCGTTAGCCCATCCGTGGCGGACACACGCGACACAATAGATGACTTCGCAATCACTTGCATGAGTGAGAATTCGCCTTGCAGTTCACCCTATGAGGCTTCTGCTATTACCCCCGGCGAATCGATGATCCCTGGAAACGGATATGGATCCGGTAGACGGATCGTTTTTCGAGCTTAATCGCACCGGTTTGAAGATCGAACGAACTTGGCGTCTTGCGAATCGTCTTGTCGACGCAGGCGTTGAACCCACGCTCTGAGAAAATATCGATCAGCATCGCCAACGCCAGAGAACTCTCGAACATACGGTCTTCCGTGTTCACAATCGCACGCCCGGAAAGAGCATGGCGTGTGATGATCGGCATCAATTTACTCTGCACATGCTGAACGACTTCCGCAAACAGATCGTGGTGCTCCAATTCGTAGCTGTCGAGGCGGCGAACCAGATCTTGCCGCGCATGAATCGTAATTTCTTCAGCCAGTGGAATTGGACTGAGTCGATCAAACGTCTTGGGATCTAACTCAAGCGAACTCTGATACTGCAGCTCGCGAAGTATGTTTGACTCAACGTCATCGACGGCCCCTTCGGCGTTGATGAAGTGATAGTGATAGATCTCCTGCAGCGACTGCAGAGCATCCCAAGTCTTTTCTTTAAAGACCTGGTAACGACGTCGAGCTTTATCCGATATTAAATCAGTTGGGCGAAGCTCTCTCAACCGACCGACGCCGGTTTCCAAAACTTTCTGATTGTGTACTTCGATTTCCTTGCCGCGTTGCAGCTGACGATTGACGCTGGTCGTTTCGCCGACAAACAGAACCATCGCATGGATAGTCGGTCGTCGAAAGTTAACCGCCAGTGGTGTGTCCTCGTACTCGCCGTGGAGCTGGACAACCTTATCCACTAACATCTTCAGGCATTCCACTTGAACGCTCGTTCGGGGAAAGCCATCGAGAACAGCCCCGTCGCGGTACTGCGGTTTCAATAGTTCGCGAAGAACGATTCCGATCACTTCTTTGTCGCCAACCATGCGACCATCGTCTTTGATTTTCTGGGCCTCAGGCGTATCCAACAGGCTACTGACAACAATGGGCGGGCAAGTCAAACCACGAGCCTGCAAAATGAATCGAGTGTGCGTCCCTTTTCCTGCGCCAGGAGCTCCGCCTAGAAGAATTAACTCTTTGGGAAACGTCAGACCCTCATGGCCAAATTCTTCGTTTAGTTGTTGCCAAACGGTTTTGAAGACAACCTCAGGATCCTTGATTTCCAAATCAGAAGGAATGACGCCAGGATCAGAATCAGAATTATTGACGGGAGCCGACATATCAAAAAACGCATACAGAAAGACCTAGTTCTCATCGCCGTCTCGCATGGACGGGCGAGCAAATGCAGCAAAATACCTTACCAAGGCAGTTCCATTTGCCCAACGACCTCACGGCCGATTCGGTCAATTATTTCCTGCTCCGTCGTCGCAAGCGACTGGCCGCCTTCTGGAATAAGTTCCGCGTCAAAATCAAGTCGAACGCTTTGTCGTTGCATCAGAGGCGTTCCAGCCCGATCAAGCCAAGTTATCTCGACTCGATTCGCCACGTCGAGAGAACGGGCTTCATCGGTGATCGTTTCGCCTGTTACCGTTTTTGTCTCACGCATCAAACGGCCCGTGATGAAACTGTCGGCGAGCGACGGCTCTGTGACTGTCAACGGTGTTGATAAAATGATTTCCTTGGTGATTGCTTCAGTGAGGCGTTGGCCAAGGAATTTTCGATACGATTGAGATTCAATCATCGCAACATGGACCGAACGAATATCGCTTCGATAGAGATATTGATTTCCAAGGTGATAGCCACTGCAGCCATTCGAACCGGCAGCGAATCCGATCCACAGCGCGCACAGCATCATCATGTCACGTCGCCGGATCCTGATTGGTGATCGATTTTGGCTCATACTGCCCTACCTAAAAATGGACTCATTGTCCCCGGCCGCAATGACGGGCTTGTCAGCTTCGGGATCGGGGAACATGTCGACCAGCCATTGTGCATGCTGTCCTGGCACCGCAGGAAGACTTGCGACCTGTTCGATTTTTCCGCTGATTGACGAAGAGTAAATCGAATCGGGGAACTTGTCGGCAACAGATGCATAGCAAAGCTGAGCTGCCCGATTTTCGCCACGTCGTTCGTGATAGCGTCCCAATTCGAAACCGCGTTGGGCCAGCTGGTTGTTAACCAATGCCGCTTGCTGTTCCAGAACTTCGACATTTTCTTGCGACTCGGTGGGGAACTGGCGAACGATCGACTTGATCAACTGTTCTGATTTTTCAAGCGGCGTCGCATCGTAGCTTGGTCCGTTGTATGACTTGAGGCGTGATTCGAGCTCGAGCATGTGTGCCTTGAAAAGATACTTGCTGCCAGGATAGTTCCGTCGAAGGTCTTCGTAAGTATCAGCGGCTTCATAGTATCGACCTGACTTCAAGAATGCGTTCGCCAGCTCAAACGTGGCATCATCTGACAGCTTACCCGTTGGATCATCCAATCGAATATTATGGAGGACTCTTCTGGCCTCGCCTGCGACATTGAATCGAGGCCGCTTTGGATCAGAAAGCGCGAACATCGACCCGCTTTCGGAAAGCTCAAGCCAGTACTTTGAGATCACATATCGTCGCTCTTCCGCCTGGTCCAAATACGAAGATCCAGAATACTGGGCAATCAGTTTCTCAAACGCACGATTTGCTTGCACATAGCGGTCTGCGAAGAAGTAAGATTCTCCTTCGAAGAAAATGGCTTGCTCCTCTAGCGAAGAATCCGGCAACTTGGCCGCAGCGATCCGGTACTGGTTAGCCGCTTCGACGAACGTCGTCTGCCAGGAAGAACTATCAGCGCCAGATTCCTTCGTAGCGACTGCTCGCTCATAAAGATCCGTCGCCGCGGCGAAAGCGCGATCGGCAGCTTCCTTGTCAGGACCGGTGGCGGAACGAATTTTCAGCGTCGTCGCAATTTGACTAGGCGAAAGATCGTCCAACAACAAACGATTGCCATCACGACGACCCAAAGGATCGAGCGCTTCGTCAGCCAGTAACTCGCTTTGGCTGTCCTTTTTCGGTTTATTCGTGAGCCGATCGAGAAGGCTCTGCTTGTTTCCATTGGATTTGAAGCTACTGCATCCAGTCGATGTGATGGCAATGAGTGCCAGCATCAGCAGCATGGTCAATGGTTGAATTGTGGGTCGCATACGAGACTTCCTTGTCCGGTATCTGCCAGATTGTATTGTGTTCGCAGGGAGACTACAGGTTTTCGATGTACTTTTGCAGTCGAATCTGATGCCCTACGAGATGATTTAAGTATTGGTTCATTAATTGTCTGGCTTCGCGATATCCTTTTCGCTCAACCAGCGGAATGTCGTTCTTGACACTGCTAGTGCCCTCCGTTTCGCTGTCACCATTTTCAAGCGTCACATCGAACAATTCATGCAGTAACTGTAAACAATCGCTGCCCAAGATTTTGATAGCTGATTTACCACGGCAACAGTCGTTGCACAGCAGCCCGCCATCCATCAATCCAAAATGGACTCGATCAATCCGTGTTTTGCTGATTCCGCACGTCACACATCGCGTCAGCATTGGCGTATGCCCTAGCGACTGCAGCAGTCCGCTTTCGAATTCGATTACGGTTTGTGCAGGCTGTCCCTCTCCATCAATCTTCTCGATCGCATCAACGGCCGAGTCAAAGACTTCTGGATACGGGTCGGCCTCATCGGTCAACGTGCGCAGCAATTCAATAATGTAGTAGCCACAATAAAGCCTCTGCAGGTCTCGACTGGAGCTACGAAAACGGCGATCAAGCTTTGCTTCGGTCAGCAAATCCATCGAATCGTTCATTTTGTGCAGGAACACTATTCGACAGATCGCCAGTAGGTCAATAGCAGACTCAAATGGCCCCTTCGGACGACGAGCGCCCTTTGCGAGAGCCGTTATTTTTCCCATGCTGCGTGTGAACAGCGTGACCACGCAGCTGGATTCACTGAAGTCGACGACCCGAAGAACGATAGCAGTCGACTTTTCCGGTTCCATATGAGTGCCAGTTACATTCCTGAATTGACTTACCGAACTGCAACCGCGGCCCAAGGCACGCTCTCGGTTTTAAAACCGCGAGAACCGCGAGAACCGAGCGACTATGTCGCGGCCTAAAGGCATCCGGAATCTATTTCGGGACGGTTCTTTCGTAAAGGGCGGTGGCCCAATCCACACGATAGCTTCACGAAGCGCACAATCGAGTAGGGTGAATCACGGTAGCGAACCGTGATTCATCCCTCTCACAGCA
>CAYGUE010000227.1:0-6906 GCA_964352885.1 uncultured Pirellulaceae bacterium | reverse complement strand
AAGCCGAAACGTAGGGTTTGCAAATTCGAAAACCACTTGGGCGAAACAGATGAACAATCAGAGCTTCTTTCTGGCTACCGTTGCTATTTGCAGTGCCGCATCGGCTTTTTTTGTCGTCGGCAACATGACGAATTTTGAATCATCCGAGCCAGTCGATGGCTGGGAGCGAAAATCGCAACTGGAAACGCCAAAGCGAATGGCTGATTTGATGAATGCTCCTAACCGCGTTCAGGATTGGCCGCCTCAAGTTGGGAAGCGATTTCCAAGCGTCAAATTGTTCGATCACACCGGTGAACCATTTTCGTTCAGCCAGCTTCCCAAACGACCCACCGTGATCGAATTGATCGGCATGTCATGTGCAGGGTGCCAGGCGTTTACAGGTGGCAATGATGTCGGAGCCTACGGCGGCTTTGCCAGTCAGGGTAATCTAAAAAGTTTCGAACACTACTTTCAGCGATACACCGAACGAGATCTGCATGAGGCAAACGTTAATGTTGTTCAAATCGTGTTCTACAATCTTGAACTTCAAAGCCCAAGCCCTGAAGACCTCGCTTCGTGGCGGAAACATTTCCGGCTCGATCAGCATCAAAACACTTATGTCATTAGCGGCGGTGACACTCTGGCCAGCGGCGTCAGTTTTAACATGATCCCAGGCTTCCTTTTGCTGGATGCAGATCAAACCGTTCGCTTCGATTCTTGCGGCCATCAACCGCGACACAACCTTTACACAGAACTTTTGCCTGCGGTAAAGAAAATGCTCAATGAGTGATCACGTTTGTTTGAGTTGCGAATAATTTCCGCTGTTCTACGCAAACAAGATTGCGATGGCGATGGCGGACACTAACGGCCATGCAACAGTCGATTACCTTGAATGTCATCTATTTCCGGGGTCGCGAGTACTTTTTCTACCGTTTTCGAAATGTCATATTCGACACGATGAAACTGGAACGAGTTCGCTTCAACGGTCAAAAATGCTGCTCGGGGATCCCCGTCGCGAGGCTGACCGACGGAACCAGCAGTCACAATAACCTTCTCCGCCATCGTCAATTCGTAAGAGTGATTTTCGATAGGCTTCACAAACTGCCATCCCGCATTGTTGGTTCGAGTAAAAACACCTGTCATGTGGGAATGGCCGCAGACGTAGGTATGGTCGAACTGCTCTGCGATCAGGTCCAGTTTCTTTGGCTCATAGACATGCTCTGGAAAGATCCATTCAAACGGATCTGTCGGAGTCCCGTGAGCAAAACACCAGCGGCCCTCGACATGCACGTCATGATAGGAATCAAGAATTCGCGACAGGTCGTCCGCATCGGGTGCTGAACGAATCTGATTGCTGATCCATTCAATATGTTGTCGCGCCCATGGATTCCAACGACTGGCATCGAGGTTTAGCATCGCAAGATCCCAGTCGCCAACGATCACCACGTCCCAATCTCGAGACTTGCGAATACACTCGAGTGAATCAGGGCCATAGCAAACCAGATCGCCGAGGCAGATGATCCGACTGGCTCCAAGTCGGCGTATTTCCTCCAGCACCGCGTTGAGCGCTTCGAGGTTTCCATGAATGTCACTAATAACGGCATGCATGGTTACAGACTATTACCTCATATTCATCATGACTAGTGCAACAACAGCGATCGCTATTCCGATCAACGCTCTGCGGCTGATTTTTTCGTGCAGCCAAAGCACTGCGACGAACATCGTGAAAATGATTCCTCCGGCGCTGGACACGGGAAAGAAGATATAGCCGGCCATTGCATCGAGCGACTTTAGTGTGAACCACGTTTGACTGCCATTCGCGACGCCCATGATGATTCCGATCGTGGCTTCCATGGGCTGGATCTTGCGGCGACGCCACAGCAACAGAACGATCGACGGAACTCCTGAGGCGACAAATGCTGCCAACAGGAACGTTGGCTTTTGGGATTCGACACTCTCATATTTGAATGACTCCTGAGCGATACGGCTCAGGCCACACAGCAGAAAAAAGCCACCGAGAATCAGCGGCGCTTTCCACGAGACCTTCCCTTTTGATTCGTCTTCATTCGTTTTCGCCGTTTTTTGACGGTCGGGTTTGAGGCCGATCAGCAACAGGCTGACAAATGCCAGTGCAATGCCAACCGCCTGAATCCAGTGTGGCTGGGAACTCCAAACGATCGCCGCGTAGATGATCGGGATCAGCATCGACAACACGCCGACGACGGTCGTGCTTGACGCCCCGACAACGCGAATACACCAGATGACGAAAAAGAAGTTGATAAAGTACATGATGCCCATCGAGCCGCCGGCGACCATCGCGGCGGCGTTTCCGGTTTGCTGACCATCGAGCACAAACCACGGCGCGATGATCAACGCAGCAACGATGTAGTTGATCGCTCCGGTCGTGATAATGTCTTCGCGACCACGCACATGCACCCATTTGATGCATAGTGTGAAGATCGAAGAAAAGACGACGAACAGGACGAGATAGAGATAGGAAAGAAACAACGAGCGGTCTCCGGAGACGCTTCGTTATGGTGCTCGGGCAAAGGGCTCGAATTCGAAGCTACTGGTCAGAGCAGTTTACCGCCGGGCGGTTCAGGCGAAAGTGCTCGACGGATTGAATTACACAACTGCGGCTGAAAGCCGCAGCTGTATATTCGTTGCCAAGAAGACTGGCATTCACGAGCTAGGTACAGACTCGCCAAACAGATCTACTGAGCCGCGACGGCTTCCTCGCTGCCGGAAAAATGCCGGGCAGCATCCGTTTGCAGTCTCAGCTTCATCCGTGCCGACCAACGTCCCGTCACGTCACCTCGAATGAGCCAGCTCGGCTGAACGCAGACGGCTTGGTGAACTAGTTCGAAACCCGATTCTGATTGGCTGACAGCCTGAACCGGATAGGCCCAGAGCGTTGCGTCGGCGTCCGTCGAAAACGTTGCTTGCAGGCCCAGCCATTGATCAGTTAGCGAGATCTCTTTCGCCGAAAGTAGCTCAATTTTTTCGCCCAACTGCCCAAGCTTGTTACCAGCGGCGTCGCTGAAGAAACGATCGTCTAGCCCATCGGGCATACCGGCCAGGTTGAATTCCACGGCAAACCGGAAAGTACGGTCCGCGGGAAGGCCTTCAATCATGTAAGCGATCTCAATCTCACCACTGCCTTCGGCCAGCGTCAAACCCTTGGTAATTTTCAGCGGCACACCCCAAGCGTTTCCTTCCCGAGCCAACATAACTTGAATGCGGTCGGGGCTGCGACGGATCTTGGCACCATAGTCGCCATCCGCAAAATCGCCTCGTTCCATGGCGCTGTTTTCCATCAGTGCATCAAGCGTCACTTCGTCGTCGTAGAAGTGATCGATCAGACTATTACGCATACGAGAATCGTACTGCAAACGTTCGTCGAGGCCTTCCTGTTTGAAGACAACAAGATCGTGAATGCTTGCCGCTTCACCTTCCACTTTGTTTTCGCCCTGAAGAACTTTCGCGTGGTAATACTCATGGCGACGAGCGAGTGTCGCCCCAAGATTGTGGCCGATCTGCATCAAGTCTAGCTCGTAGAGATGGCCTCCCGAGTGCGGTGAAACCCAAGCCGAAATTTGTTCATTGGCGAGCCGAACCTCGGCTCGTCCGTCGAAATTGAAATCGCTAGAATCCGCCTCCACAAAGACTTTTTCGGGCGTCAAACTTCCACGCAACAAGTTTTCCGCGTAGAGCAAATGCTGGTACACCGCGTTACGAAGGTGGGGCAAGTAGATGCCGCCGAACGCTCCGTGCCAATAGCTGCAGTTGCACTGTCCCTGATAGAGATGATCGCGAGCCGCTTCGATGACTGCATCGCTGGTGCCCATTTCGATCGCTTGCTGCAGCAGGCCGCTAACGTACATCATGCGAGCGTACATCAAGTTCGTTTCGGGATACTTGACCTTGAAGTTCCGCCACATACCGCCGCTCATGAACGACTGAATCTGATTCCAGCGAGGATCGCCTTCAAGTTGATGAACAAGATCGTCATACTCGACTTGACGTTGCACCGGCAGCGCCCACTCTGTCATCTCGCGGTAACTGCAGTCGGGAAGATAGATCTTGCCCAGCGGCTGCGTGCCTTCAATCACTTCGGCCAACGTTGTGGTACTAAGCCAGTCGCGATTGTCGGTCAGTGCTTGAAAGAACTCCTTCAGCCAGCCATCTTCGTAGACGTGCTTCTTCGTATTGGGCCAAGTACCGAATTTCTCACCATCGTCACCAAAGACAAGTACTCCGCCAGGTTGCTTTTGAGAAACTTCTCGACAGTAGTCAATCACTTCCGTTGGCGTAGAGAACGGAATCAGATAGCGAAGTTTTTCGCTGCCAGGAAAGATCCGCAAAATGCGACCTTCATCTTCGACGACGTAGTCACCGTAAAGCTGATCATTCGTCAGACCGGCACGACGAAAGTGATAGTCGTCCAAAACCGTGTAGCGAATTCCAGCGTCAGCAATCGACGATGCCAGGTTCGATTCCCAGACTCGTTCTGGAACCCACATACCGTTCACCTTTGAGCAAACGTGTTTCTCGAGCCACTGAGAGAACTTTTCGATCTGTCCAACGCGATCACAAGTCGGAATCATCGTCAGGATGGGTTCGTAGAACGCTCCGCCAACGATCTCGATGCGCCCTGCTTCGACAAGCGACGCAAGTCGACTGAGGTAGTCCGGATGTTTCTCTTGCAACCACTGCATCAGCGGACCGCTGGTGTGCAACGAAATCGATAGATCCGTAAACGGCTCGAAAACTTCGAGGAACGGCAAGTAGCTGTCCTGATAGGCCGCTTCAAACACGCCGTCAAAGTTGCCGACTGGCTGGTGATTGTGAAGAACCAAGCAAAGATGGATTTGTGGATCGTTCATGTTTTGTCGAAGGGAACTCGTTTAGTGTCAAATTCGATAGGGCAAAGTGGCATCGGCCTCTGGCCTGTGCTCTGCATGAATTCACAGGCTAGAAGTTAATGCCACCGCTCCGATTGTAATGTTTTATCGGATTTCCATGCCAGCTATCAATCGATAATATCGGATCGCCAAAAAGAATCTGCCGCCACATGCCGCGAGGTCTATCTGACCGTCAAGGTTTACTGAACTCTGTGACACGATGCTATGATGAGACCATGAAACGCAACGATCAAATCACTTTCCTGCTTGTAGTTCTTTTCGTATTTTCGGCGTGTGGCGGGTGCATGTCAAAGAAAGAAAACGAAGTCGTTGTCTACGCGGCGCTCGACCGCGAATTCAGCGAACCGATCCTGCGTGATATCGGTGCCGAGCTCAATCTGAACGTGCTACCTCGCTACGATGTCGAGTCCAACAAGACCGTTGGGCTGGCGAATGCAATCATCGCGGAGAAAAACAGGCCTCGTTGCGACATCTTCTGGAACAACGAGATACTTCACACCATGCGATTACAGCAAGCCGGATTGTTGGAAGCATGGACTTGCGAATCGTCAAATCGATATCCGAACGAGTTCGTTTCTGCCGACAATCAGTGGTATGGCTTTGCGGCGCGAGCCCGAGTGTTGATTGTGAACACCGACCTTGTCGCCGAGGCTGATCGTCCAACATCGATCAACGATTTGGTCGACAAGAAATGGAAGTCCAAGTGTGCGATCGCCCGTCCGCTGTTTGGCACATCGGCGACGCAAGCAGCCGTGATGTTTGCTCGGCTTGGCGACGCGAAAGCGGAAGATTTCTACCGGCGAATTGCTGACAACGCGATCGTGCTAGGCGGCAACAAGCAAGTTGCTCTCAAGGTCGCATCTGGTGAATTCGCGTTTGGCTTAACAGACACCGACGATGCAATCATAGAAATCGAAGCCGCCAAGCCGGTTGCGATTGTCTTTCCCGATCAGGGTCCTGATCAGCCAGGCACGTTACTGATCCCCAACACACTCTGCATCATCAAAAACGGCCCGAACGCCATCCGAGCGAAGCGATTGGTCGAACGCTTGTTGGCCGCGGATGTTGAAACGCGACTTGCCAAGGGAGACAGTGCTCAAATCCCGATCGCAGATGACGTCACGATTCGCAGTCGCGTCGAACCAAATGCCGAATTGAAAATCATGAAAGTCGACTTTCCCGCGGCGGCAAAGAAGTGGGACTCCGTCGCAGAGACACTGTTGGAAATGTTCCCAACCGGTGGTTAGCGAACAGCATTCACTTTATCAATCCTGCACTGTTAGCAGTGCGATTTTCTAGAACCGGTTACAAACCCGAATGCAGATAGTGCTCGGTCTCTCAGAGACCGTGAATGGCCTACCACGAGCCAGAGACTGACTCGCCTACATCGTTTTGAAACCGCATCTAGGCACAATCGCGTTCCATGAATCAAGATTGATTGGCTCATCACTCACGCCAGCGACAGGAGCCTGCCGCGAAAACGACATGAAATTCACGCAAATCTTGCACTGAAAAGGCATTCAACGATAATGCACTTCGAGATCCTTTCTGATTCCATCAAGATCCAAAAATGTTCAAAAGCCCTCCATTTGAGTTACTTGGTTTCTTCGCTTGCACATCATTCATCGCCAACAGGCTCTCAAGGTTGGCACCAAATTCTTCGTGAACTAAATTGGTAACACGCATTTATTAAAAAACTTCGGATCCTTCATGACTATTTTTCGATCGTCGCTTCTTCTCCTGGCTGCACTTTTCATCGCTGGACCAGACGCCGCCAATGCAGCGGACGATTCCCCGAGCTTGAAGATTGGCAAAGCCCAGAAGGTTGCTTTCGTTGGGAACTCCCTCGCTGAACGAATGAATCTGTTCGGGCATTTCGAAACGCGTTTGCAGATTCGATTCGCGAAATCGAAACCCGTGTTTCGAAACTTCGGCTGGCCAGCGGATGCAGTTGAACAGCAAGTCCGACCTGGAAACTACACGAAGATCGACGATCCATTTC
>CAYGUE010000226.1:0-6968 GCA_964352885.1 uncultured Pirellulaceae bacterium | reverse complement strand
ATTCTGTAATTAATCGACATGTCATTCGAGATCGACGAAATGGGGAAACGACGATTCACACACTAATCGGCGTTTCGGGCGGTGTTTCGTTTGACCCCAGCTTGTTCGTCGAGAAAAAGAACGTGCAGATCGAACGGGATATCGAGTTTACGAGCCAGCTTGGCAATGCCACTGAGAACCGTCCTGAAGGGCCCCTGCGTTGGTGGTGGGACTGAATTGCCTGAGAGTCCGGTTGTAAAACCACCTTACAGAGGGATAAAATCCCGTTATGGTTTAAGAGTGGTCTCTACTTCGGTGTACTGCTCATAGTCAATTCGGTGGGTGGGCGGGACGGGAAGCGTGATTTCAAACGATTCATCAAGAGCAAGCAATCAAAGTATTTCGCGAGTCATCGAGGTCATACGAGCACATCGCGAAGTAAGCCGTCGTGTGATTGCCAAAGAAACGGGTCTTTCAACGCCTAGCATCACTAGGCTGGTGAACGAGTTGATCGTCGCGGACATCCTTTCAATCAGCGAATCAACAACTGCCACTGGCGCTGGCCCTGGGCGACCAGCCAGTGTCGTGAGGCTTAACGTTCATTACTGTTGTGCGATTGGGGTCGATGTTGGTGAGCATGTCATTCAAGTTGCACTCGGCGACATGAGCGGAAGAATCCAGCTGACCTCGCGGCTGCCTTCGGTTGCTGAGCAGGGCGGCAACGCGACGTTCACGAGCATCGTCAACGCGATCAATGACATACGCGATCTTTATGCTAACAACTTTGATGGCGAAGCACCTCCGCTGCGAGCGATCACGGTTGGTGTTCCAGGGACGGTTGATCCAGTGTCGTCGCGAGTTGTAAAAGCTCCGAGAGTTGTCGGCTGGACCGACTTTGATCTCAAAGAGCAACTTGAGGCCAAGATTCCAAACGTGAAGATACGCATCGTCAACGATATCAACGCCGCTGCGATCGGTGAGTCCGCACATGGCGTCGCCAAAGGCTACGATGATTTTGTTTTCGTTTCGCTGCGTCGAGGTATCGGCGCCGGAATTTTCATTGGCGGAAAATTGTACCGAGGCCATGCTGGTTTTGCGGGAGAGATGGGCAAGATGGTCTTTGATTCCGATTTCAACTTTTCGAATGTTGAATGCACTGGGCATCTCGAATCGATCTGCGGTGAAGATCCATTGCTGAAACAAGCAGTCGACCGCGGTGTCAAGCTTGAAGCCTGTGACTCTCACAAGCCTCGGTTGAGATCCCTTTCTCAAGCTGCCGCGAATGGGGATGCCGCTGCCATGCAAATATTGAGAACGTCGCTCACCAGTTACGGTGTTGCGATTGCGAATATTGCCAGTTTGCTCGATCCTTCAATCGTTGTCGTTGGAGGAGAGATTCACCCCATCATGGATATGGCAGTCGAGCATCTTTCGCACACCATTGGTCACCTGATCCCATCTCCCCCGAAGGTCATTGGTTCTTCGCTTGGCGAACAAGCGATTCTTAAGGGGACGTTTTATCAAGCCCACAAAGACGCTTGCAGCACAATGCTGACCGAACAAGCTGTCTCGTAACTCTGGGCGCATCGCAATCGGCAGTGTTGTCATTTCATCAACTTTTTGGCCCGAGCGAAAACGGTATCAAACATCTTTTCGGTGAGCCGACCGGTAAACGTATTTTGTTGGCTTGGGTGGTAGCTGGCCAACAACCACACGCCGTTGGAAAAGCGGAATTCCGCCCCATGGCCAAACTTTGGCGGCTTTTCCGAGCCTTGATCGAGCCAGCGAAGATATTTCGCGAGTCGCAACGTTTCAGCCCATGCAAGTCTGCCGAGCGCAAGAATCACTTGCGGATTAACTTGAGATACCGTTTGTTCAAGGAATGGTTGGCAATTGGCGACCTCTTCACGCGTGGGCTTGTTGTCCGGGGGGGCACAGTGGCAGACGCCACTGACGACAGCGTTTACCAACTGCAGGCCGTCGTCGCGATCGATGGACTCGAGCTGTGAAGCGAATCCTGCTTTGTGCATTGCACGATACAGCCAGTCGCCACTGCGGTCGCCGGTGAACATACGGCCAGTCCTGTTCGCGCCGTGAGCACCTGGAGCAAGGCCCATCACAAGTAGTTCGGCCTGACCGTCGCCGAAGTTTTCGACTGGCTTGCCCCAGTACTTCTGGTCGATGTACGCTTTGCGTTTCTTCTGGGCAACGGATTTACAGTGCTCAATCATTCGAGGGCACTTTTTACAACGAACGATCTTCCGCTGGAGCAATTGCCATTGTTCCTCTGGATCTTTAAGCGTGGGTTTACGTTTCGCCATCGTCCGCAGCAGTTTGATCCTGCATGTACTTGTTCTTTACCTTTCGGTAACGCCATTCCAGAAGAATCATTCCAACCACGATGATCCCGACGCCGACCAGTTTTAGCTTCCAGTCGTTCGCGACCAATTTGTTCACCTGTTTGGCGAATCCGTACATGACCGAATTACCGATCAGACTGCCCGTGAGTACACCGGCGACAGTCGCCCAGCGACTCAACCCCAAAATTCTGCCGAAGATCGAACCACCGATACTCCCAGTCGTCGACGTTGGAAAAGTGACGAATCCAACGAGCCCTAGAAATGCCATGCGTTTGATCCAAGGCTGAGAATCCATAAAGAACTTTCCGTCCCAAACGAGCATGGCCAACTTCGGGCCAATTTTTGGAATACGGAAAAGGATCCCCATGTGAAACGTCACAAACAGAGCCGTCATGAAGTCCATGTAGGTGACCATGCAAAATAGTTCACCGGGACGCATTGCAAGCAGGCTGTCAGCTACAGCGGCGTCGTCCCCGCCTAGCAGAACGAAGCGACCTACGACAAAGAATGTAAACAGCGACTGGCTAATGACTTTCATTGCATAGCCCGGCCCTTGGAAAATACAAAGCAAAGCCAGAATGAACGCTGTCACGACAACAGGTGCCCACAGCGTTGCTCGCCATAGCATCGGTCGGTCAGCCCGAAACTGCTTTTCGAACCCTGAGAACATCGAGTGCAACTGATCGCGCAATTGTTCAGCGTTCTCCGCAAGCTCCACGCTTTCCTCTGGCGGCTTGTAAGGGTTTTCGGTTTTTGAAGATTCCGAAAGCTGTTCCATAAATCGCTTTTCAATATGTGGCGCCAATTCGCCTCGTACGAGCCAACTCAAATCGCTGTTCGTGTTTAGTTAAAAAAGCTCGACATAGCCGTTTGAGCTGGCGAGCGCAGGCTGGATTCTAGCCGGAATCCTCGAAAAAGGGTACTTGTTGAGCCATGTTGCCTACATCCCATGGTCAATTGATTTCACTGGGGTGATTTATTCGACACGATAAGGCCTGACCGCTCAAATCTGACGAATCGGCATCTGGAACCGAAGCCCGCCTATCACGTAGAATCCCGGCTCAATTAATCGTCGATTCAACCGCCAACCGACATGACTCCTTTCCAGATCACTGCGATCATCATTACCTTGTCGGCATTGTTCGGGTTTCTCAATGTTAGATTTTTGAAATTACCGAATACGATTGGGCTGATGATCATCGCGATCGCCTTTTCTTCGATTCTGTTTCTGACTCGTATTCTGTGGCCCGAGTCCTCCTTCGCGGTTGACTTTGCACGGGATCTGATGGAACAGATTGATTTCGGCGATCTGCTGCTGGACGTCATGTTAGGGTTTCTGCTGTTCGCCGGAGCCATGCACACAAACTTTGATCAGCTCAGAGTCCAACGCAGGCCGGTCCTTGTTTTCGCAACGGTTGGTGTCCTTGCCTCGACCTTTCTGGTAGGCACGTTGGTGTGGATTATTTTTGGTCAGCTTGGTTTGGAGCTGAAGTACATCCATTGTCTGCTGTTTGGAGCATTGATCTCTCCCACGGATCCAATCGCGGTTCTTGGCATTTTGAAGCAGGCTGGAGTTCCGAAGAAACTGGAAACCAAGATCGTCGGAGAGTCGCTTTTCAACGATGGTGTTGGTGTCGTAATTTTCCTGACGATTTTCAGTATCGCGACCGGCGGACAATCCCCTAACGCCCATTCAGCCGTCGAAAATTCTGAAGCGAAGGTTGCTCACGTAGAACATGTTGGCGAACCAGAGCACGAAGTAGAGACTTCCGCACACGGCGAGAAAAACGAAACTTCCATTGTTGGCATCGTGGAATTGTTCGGCAAAGAAGTTCTGGGAGGAGTGCTGCTTGGGTTCGCGTTCGGAATTGCAACATTTTGGTTGCTTCGAAAAATCGATGACTATGAAATCGAAGTCATGATCACGCTGGCGTGTGTGTTCGGTGGAAGTGCACTGGCAGCTTGGCTGCATGTGTCGGCGCCCTTGGCGATGGTCGTCGCCGGCTTGGTCGTGGGCAACGATACGGTGCGAGGCACCTCGATGTCCCAGCAGACGGAAATGTACGTCGACAAGTTCTGGGAACTGGTCGACATCTTGCTCAACGCGATTCTGTTTGTGCTGATCGGTTTTGACTTGTTGCTGATCGAGTTTGATCAGATCTATTTGATCGCAGGCTTGATCGCTATTGTGATCGTTTTGGTCAGTCGCTTCCTTTCCCTATTACTTCCAGTACGCTTTTTCGCAAAGAAACTCGATTTCGTCCCTCACACGACCACCATCATGACGTGGGGTGGGCTTCGAGGAGGCATTTCGATCGCCCTCGCGATGGCGTTGCCGGGAGAATGCCGTGAGCTTTTCCTGACGGTGACGTACGCCGTCGTTGTTTTCTCAATCATTGTGCAAGGCCTGTCGGTTGGTCCAATTGCTAGGAAGCTGATCGGAATCGACAGCGTACCCGACGACGCTGACGACGATCATTGATACAATTCGCGACCTGCTATTTTTCCAACTGAATGAAACGACTCGAGACTGACATGGCAACTCGCCCCGAAACCATTGAATGGATTGGTGACACCGATGGCTACCTTTGTTTGATCGATCAAACGCTGCTGCCGACCGAATTGACACGAATTGACTGTCGCAACGTGGAAACGGTTTGGGAAGCGATAAAATTGCTTCGCGTGCGAGGGGCTCCGGCAATTGGTATCGCCGCGGCGTATGGCGTTGTCGTTGGTTTGCAAACCGTCGACGATTCGAATCGTTCCGTTTTCGACGGTCGCTTCGCCGAAGTTGCCGATTACCTGGCAACCAGTCGCCCGACAGCTGTCAATCTGTTTTGGGCTTTGGATCGATTGAAGGCGATGGTCGCGAACCATGCAGATCTTTCGGCTTCTGAGATGAGAGCCAAAGTGCTCGCTGAGGCCAAAGCGATCCATGCAGAAGACCGCGAGATGTGCCATTCGATCGGGAGGTTTGGTGCTGAACTACTGAAAAATGTTAGCGGAGTTTTGACTCACTGCAACGCTGGAGGCTTGGCGACCGCCGAATACGGGACGGCCCTCAGTGTTTTTTTTACCGCTCAAGACCAAGGCCACAACCTGCACGTTTTCGTCGACGAAACGCGTCCTTTGCTGCAGGGAGCAAGGCTGACTGCTTGGGAGTTGATGCAGCGTAACATTAAGGCCACGTTGATTTGTGATTCGATGGCGGCCCAAGTGATGCGTGAAAAGAAAGTCCAAGCTGTCGTCACTGGCGCGGATCGAATCGCCGCAAATGGAGATTCGGCAAACAAGATTGGCACATATTCAGTCGCCGTTCTTGCAAAGGCTCATGGTATTCCGTTCTACATCGCTGCTCCAAGCAGTACCTTTGATCTTTCCATCAAATCGGGCGCTGAAATTCCGATTGAGCAACGTGCTGCAGTCGAGATCACTAACGGATTTGGAAAGCAGACAGCGCCCGACGGCGTCGAAGTTTACAATCCTGCGTTTGATGTGACGCCTGCGGAATACATTGAAGCGATCATCACTGAAAAAGGTGTGATCGATCCCGTGACGAAGGAGAACGTTATCTCAATGGTTGGCTGATTGACGCGGTTGACAACAATATTCAATAGCAGCCCATGTCGTTAGGTCGCGTAGACAAGCGTCGACATGTCGTACCAGAAGGCCCAGAGCACAGTGCCACCCAAGCCTGGCGCTGAAATCGCAGCGGCCCTCCATGCTTGTCGATTCTTTGGAAAGATGATGCGGAAACATTGGGCAACAAACAGAGCCATCGTCAACATGAGCAGGATGACTTCAGCTTGAATAAGCGTCCAGTTTCGGTACTCCGTAGGATTGCCAATTTGTGATTGGTGATACGCGACCACGGTGATCAGTGCAATTGCCACGGAGCCGCACGCGGTTTCGAAATAGTATCGGTAAGGAGTCTTATTTTTCATATCGTCACATCGCACATTCATTTCGTCGTTCATGCCTGTGTAGCCGGTTGTGGGCGAATGCCCTGCCAAAAAAATGACAACGCATATCGAATCAATGTCAGTGGTGCGGGAAACAGAAACAGTAACTTCGGCAGCGGACAACAGAACACCTTCAGCAGCTTGAAGTAAAGGCGGATCGTTGGGCGAATGTTGATCTGTCCGCTTCGGTAGTCCATTCTCGCATCCTGTAGCATGTCGACCGCCGGCATCGTCGCACAGCAGAGATAGAAAAACTTCTCGAATGCTGGATTACTTAACTCGCGAAGAAACAGGACGGGTAGGACTCCGGTCAAACGCCATTCTTCGACTAGATGCTCGATCATCTCGCCTGCGGTCGTGGCGAGACGTTTTGCTTCGCCATGATCGACGACTCGCCGTACCGTATCAACGAACTCTTTGCGGATGCCCAGTCGACCGATTGCCTCGCATAGAATTTCCATTCGATCATGTAATTCTTGAGACGCGGCAACCGTCAAGCTTGGAGTGTCGCCGCGGAGG
Source organism: uncultured Pirellulaceae bacterium (assembly GCA_964352885.1). GTDB lineage: Bacteria > Planctomycetota > Planctomycetia > Pirellulales > Pirellulaceae > Mariniblastus. Next base: position 148 of record CAYGUE010000226.1, on the reverse strand, counting down.
TACTCCAATACGATCGAAATGAAATTCTCACGATCGGAAGCGACTTCAAGCTGATCAAGTTCACGATCGACAACATCGATGGCCCCGATTAACTGAGAAAGATCTTCGTTCCTCTCATCGGGAACAAAAATTCCGAAAGGTTCAGTTA
>CAYGUE010000225.1:0-7039 GCA_964352885.1 uncultured Pirellulaceae bacterium | reverse complement strand
CACTTCCTCCGCAATGAAGCAGGTGTCTCCCGTTTGACGCCCACGCCTCGTGAATGATCCGGGCTTATCTGAACTGGCCGGACTCTCGCAGCTCTGCAGTAAATTCCTTGAACTGCGTTTTGAGCTTCTCAGGCAATTCTCGCCAGTCGACATCGTGAATGGCCCCGTAGATCGCGTAGAGGTAGAGCGCGTTGCAGCACTTGGCACTGCGATTAATCTCCTGTCGTCCGATGAGCATCTTTACGAACGCGTCTTCTGCACCGAGATCAATGACCTGTTGAGCCGTCTTGACCCCAACTGCCGCGAGGTCTTTTTCGACGGCAGGACCAAGATTTCGCATTTCAGAGATGGCTCGATTGTCGACCATTGGACTATTCCATGATCATTTCGTCACCCATCGCAGGAATGATCACCGGCTGAATCTTTCGTTTGGCCAGCATCGATTTAAATTCCGTGGCGGGTTCAAGTTCGCAATGCACCAATGCGATCTTCTTGACGTTGCCGGTGTCGCACGTCTCTTTGGCCCAGTCCAGAAGTTCTTCCTGATCGGCGTGGCCGCTGCTGCCTTCCAGCTTCGCGACTTTGCAATTCATTTCGTACTCTTCACCGTAGATCCTGACTTTTTCCACCGACTGGTCCAGCAAAATCCGACCGAGTGTATGAGGTGCCTGATAACCGGCGAACAGAACAGTCGTGTTCTCTTTCTCGATGTTGTTTTTCAAGTGATGCAAAATGCGTCCGCCTTCACACATCCCTGAAGCACTGATAATGATCGCAGGTTCCTTCAGAAAGTTGAGAGCCTTCGAAAGCTTGACACTGCGAACGTATGTCAGATCGCGAAACATCAGCGGATCCTGGTCATCCTCTTCGAGGATCGCGTTGACCATCTCGTCATCAAAGCACTCAACGTGTGAACGAAAAACATCGGTCGCGTTGACGGCTAGCGGGCTGTCGACAAAAACTTTCATCTTGGGGAGTTCTTTGTTTTCGGCCAATAGATTCAATCGATAAACGATCTCTTGCGTTCGTCCGACAGAGAACGCCGGGATGATCAGCTTTCCGCCAGAATCAAATGTTTCCTGAGCCGCCTGTTTAAGCACATTGGTCGCGTTGGCCTTTTTCTGATGATTCCGATTTCCATAAGTGGACTCCATGATGATGTAGTCCGCATTCTCGACGGTCTGTGGATCGCGAAGAATCGGAACTTTGGCTCGTCCGATGTCACCGCTGAAGACCAACTTCGTCGGTTTGTCGCCAGGATTGTCGCGTAAGTCCAACTCAATCGTGGCCGCACCTAACATGTGCCCCGCGAAATGAAACTCGCATTCAACGCCTTCCATCGGCGAAAACCGCTGCATGTATTCGACGGTACGAAACTGCTTCAGCGTTTGCGTCGCGTGCTTTTGATCGTAAAGCGGTTCAAATGGCGTCTGATTCTTTCGCTTCCGTTTTTTGTTGACGTACCTGACGTCGTTGACTTGGATTTTGGCACTGTCGAGGAGCATAAACGCAGCCAAATCGCGTGTCGCAGATGTCGCATAGATCGGCCCGGTAAACCCACCCCGAACCAGCGACGGCAAGTTGCCGCTGTGGTCGATGTGAGCATGCGAGAGAATCACCGCGTCGACGGTCTTTGGATCGAAGGGAAGCTTGCGATTCTTTTCGAACGCGATCTTTCGCTTTCCCTGATACATACCGCAGTCCAGCAAAATTCGCTTGCCCGCGACGTGTACCAAGTGCATTGAGCCTGTAACTGTTTGGGCAGCGCCCCAAAATTGAACTTTCATAGGTTCTTTCGTTTCGGCTGAATCCTAGCGCCGTTTTTTCAGATTGTCATTTTTTGTAGCTCGACGCTACGAAAATTCTATGACTTTACGCGTTCAACATATTCGCCCGTTCGCGAGTCGATGCGAATTACGTCGCCCATGTTAATAAAGATCGGAGTTTGGAATTCGCCACCGGTTTCAACTTTGACGGGCTTGCGAACATTCGTCGATGTGTCACCTTTCGCACCTGGCTCGCAGTACTCTACCTTGAGCTCTACGAAGTTCGGCGGCGTCATCAAAATTGGATTGCCGTCAAAGAAAGTCATCTGACAAATCATCTCGTCCTTCAGATATTTCCAATCATCACCGATTTGATCGGCGGTCATTTCGGATTGTTCATAGGTTTCATCGTCCATGAAAACGTAGGTGTCGCCACTCTTGTAGAGATACTTTACGTTCGTTTCGTGGATCTCAGCTTCCTCGAGCGTATCGTTGCCCTTCAAGGTCCGATCCAGCGTCGTGCCTCGAAGAAGGTTTTTCAACTTACAGATATAGAGAGCGCTCCCTTTGCCGGGTTTCTTAAACTCCATGCTGGTCATGACGTACGGCTCGCCGTTGATCTGAACTTTGAGTCCTTTTTTAAAATCACTTGCTTTGTACGCCACGGCCGGTCTCACTCTGGGTCTGATGGATTGATTTGGTATAAAATGCGATTCGGATTCCTAGCTCAAACGGCGATCGCATCGAAGTGGAAATTCTAACGTCTTCTGACCATTCTGTAACCGCCAGCTTGACGTGGCAAAAGCACATGAAACGGTCCGTCCGTTCCGTGGACAAGTTGCTAACCATGGTCGGATTAGAGCCGCTCGCAGGCGAATTGCCTTCCGAAGCTCTCGACTTCCCCGTGTTCGTGCCGCTGCCGTACCTTGAGCGAATCGAGAAAGGCAACGCAGCCGATCCGCTGTTGCGACAGGTGTTGCCAGTTTTCGACGAAGGAAAATCACCCGCTCATTTCTCGACCGATCCGCTGGGTGAGCAATCAGCGACGCTGGCCGACGGATTGATTCAGAAATATCAGAAAAGAGTTTTGGTGATCGCGAGTGCGGCTTGCGCGATCAATTGTCGCTATTGTTTCCGTCGACACTTTCCGTATGAGACAGCAGCTATCGGTGACCGTCGCTGGTCCGATACAATCGAGGCCATCGAATTAGATTCGTCGGTTAATGAAGTCATCCTTAGCGGTGGTGACCCGTTAACCATTTCGGACGCAACACTTCAAGACGTTTTCCAACGAATCAGCCGGATTGATCATGTGCAGCGAATCCGATTGCACTCTCGTTTGCCGATCGTCATCCCGCAACGAGTCACCAATGACTTGTTGCAGATGTTTTGGCAATTTCGAAAATCGAGAACTGGCAGGCAAGTTGTCGTCGTGGTTCATACGAATCATTCGAACGAGCTAGACAATACCGTTTGCGATTCACTGAGGTTGCTCAGCGAGTCCGCATCACAGATCCTGAACCAGTCTGTTTTACTCGCTGGCGTGAATGATCAAATAGAAACTCTGGTTGAACTAAGTGAACGACTCCTTGCAGCGAGCGTCTTGCCGTACTATTTGCACCAGCTGGATCCAATTCAGGGAACAGCTCACTTTGAAGTGCCCATTGAACGGGGCCTTGAGCTAATACGGTCGATTCGTGCTCGATTGCCGGGCTATGCCGTACCACGCTACGTTCAGGAACTTGCTGGCGAACCAAGCAAGACGGTTTTGGCCTGATTCCAGAACAGACTTCAAAAATGTATAATCCGGTCTCTGCCCACAACCCGTTTCGCTCAATTCAGACGACCATGGAAACTCCTCAAACACATCGCATCCTTATCGCCGACGACAATCAGGCGAATTGTGAGTTGCTCGAAGCGTATCTCGCCAACATGGAGTGCGAAACAGAGATCGCTGTCGATGGCCAAGAAGCCTACGACAAAGCGGTTTCCTTCAAACCGGATCTAATCTTGCTGGACGTAATGATGCCGAAACTTTCGGGCTTCGAAGTCTGCCAAAAAATCAAATCCGATCCGGCACTTTCGGGGATCATGGTCCTGATGGTGACGGCGTTGAATGAGCTTGGCGATATCGAGCGAGCCGTCGATGCGGGTACGAACGATTTTCTATCAAAACCGGTGAATCGCATTGAATTCCTAAAGCGAGTTGAGAACTTGCTGAAGCTCAAGGGTGTCACTGATGAGAACGAACGGCTGCGGCAGTACATTCAGCAGATGGAGGAGTAGCCTAAGATTTCCAACGATTGGCAAATTGCACTGAGAGTGATCGCAGGTGTGGTGGGTTTGGCGTTGGGAGGCGTTGTGATCTTCCTTCGGTCTACACGATTAAGCTGACATTTCGGCCTCCGCAGTACGACCGATTCGGCGACAGTGGGACTCATTTACATTCGTGACCGCTTTCACAATGATGCTTGCTCCCTGGTGCACAGGCGGCTGATTCGGTCTACTCAGGCTTGCAAAGTCAATCTTTTGCGTGCCGAGTCATTTCAACATCGCTTCTTTTGCCTGTCGTGATCTTGTTGAGCGCGACTTCAATCACGACTCTTGGCGGCATCTTTCGATAGCATCCGGCTCAGCTACCTCGCCGCGCCACGATGCTTTGAAACAGGACCGGTCCCTTCTTAGCAAAACGAAAATACTCAGTGTGCTCATGCTCCAAACCGGCATCAGCAAAGAACGCCGGATAGTCGTAGTTCTCATGCCACGGAACGAGCCCCATCAACCAGAATGACCCCATCGCCATCTTTAAGTATCCAATATTGAAGGCCTTGGAAAGCAAATTCCCCTGAGCCGTCGAAACGTCTGCGACCAAATACTTGCCGCCGTCTCGCACAAACGTTGCCGTGTGCTGCATCATCTTCGCCATGTCGTCTCGGCGGAACACATTCAAAAAGAAATTCGCTGCGACGACGTCGTACTGCCCGATTCGATCGTGATCATAAGCGTTAACGCAGATCAACTCTGCAGATAGGTTGTCCTTGTCGAGTTTCTTCTGAACCTGATCGAGCATTCCTTGCGAGATATCGATGCACGTCACGTTCGCTCCGTGCCGCGCGGCCAAAACGGCGTCCTCTCCAGCTCCCGCACCCAAATACAAAACGGACTGACCGGGCTCAATGTGTTCCAGTTGATAACGCTTACTGGCTCGAATCTGATTCGTCGAATAAATTTTGGCACTTTTTTCATAGAACCATGCCGCTCGATCGTAATTACGACCAAGTGTTTTGTCCTTTTCGGATATCTTCGGTTGGCTCACGGCCTAGCTTCCAGTTAAGTGCGGAATCGACATTATATCGTTGCGGATCCTAGCGCATGCCGCAACCGAGCAACCTGAAGGAGAAATAAATGCAAAAGGATCGACACTTTAGCTTCCTCTCGATCGTCATACTGAGCCTGCTCGGGTTGACTCAATGCGGATGTGAACAACAGCTCGAATCAAATGCTCCAGTCGACGTTGAACCTGCGACGACGACCTCTGGAGAGGACACGAAATCCGATCCCGGAAAACCAGACCTCAGTGAGACATCTTCCGAGGTACTCGTTCGCAAGGCAGACGGAGCACTTGCAGCTAAAGATATCGAAACTGTAATTAAAATAATGGGCGAGTTTCAAAAACGCGACAATGTAAGCCCAAGATTCAAGATGGAAGCGGCACGGATCCTGTTTGGGGCCGGCGACATGAAAAACGCCGCCAAGCTTTACGATGAAATCCTTGAAGTACGTCCCGAGATCAAACCTCAGCTTTGGCAGCGCGGCCTGGCACTTTACTACGCAGAAGAATTCGAGAAAGGAGTTGACCAATTCGATACGCATCAGACGTTCAATTCACAGGACGTAGAAAACTCAGTTTGGCACATGCTGTGTCAGTCCCGATTGACTTCCGTCGACGAAGCCCGCAAGGGGATGATCAAGATCGAGCAAGACACAAGAATTCCCATGAAGCAGGTATTTGACATGTTCGCTGGCGCAGGCACTCCGCAGGAAGTTCTCGATGCCTGTGGCTATGAAGAAGGAAAGCAGCGCAGAGACAGTTCGATATATCACGGACTGCTTTACGTCGGTCTTTTCCATGAAATGATGGGCGACCAAGAAGCGTCCAATGAATCGATGAAGGAAGCACTGGGTTACAAGCCTCACATCGCCGGATTGATGGGACACGTTGCCGAAGGACACCTGCGAGCCCGCAAAGCTTATCCAACTGACAACGATTGACAGCGAGCCCTGTTGTCAGCTTGATTTAGCCGTCGTTTGATCGACGACAGGTCGATCGAGCAGATGCGGAAAACACGGGGTTATCTGCTCGTTTTCAGTTTGGCACGGCATTTGAATAATGATCTTTCATCAGCGAAACTTACCAACTCAATTTAGTGACAGGGTTAATGCGATGATGAACAACAAAACGTTTCAAATCTACGATGCTCAACGTCCTTACTTCGCTCTGATTTGTGCCACATTGCTTGGCGTGCTGACGAGTACACTAATCAATTAGAGGCGGCTGTCGTCTTTGGGGCTGCGGCTTCTGGCCGCAGTGAAGCTTGATTAGGGCTGCGGCGAGACGCCACAGTCACGATCAAAGAAACGATTGCGGCCAACCTGCAAGACTTCTTCACGCCATTCGCGGGAAACATCAACGGCTGGAAGCCGTCACTACGTTCGCAAACGATGGCGGCTGGAAGCCACAACCACGAGAAGAAAAAAAATCGCCGCACGATTCATTGATCGAGCGGCGATTTCGTTCGGAGGACGAACTTACTTTCCGGCTTTGCTAAATCCTTGCGATGCCATCTGATCGTCGATCGCTTTGCATATCGCGTCGCCAAACGTATCCTTTGAATCACCGAGTTTCTTTCGCTCGGCTATCAAAAACACTTCACGTTCGGCTGCGATCTTTTTGATCTGGTCCTGAATCTGCTTTCGCTTCGCAGCGTTGTCAGCGATGTGCTTTTTACGTTCTTCACCAGACATCTTCTGCATCTCTTCAGGAAGTTTGTCTTTCGCGACTTTTGTGATCGCTTCTTCGTCAGCTTCCATCGCATCAACCAAATCACGAGCACGATTGTCGTAGATTTTACTGGCCTTTGAAGCAACACGGCCTCCAAAAGCTGCAGCTGGTGCACTCATTCCGCCCATGCCCCTTCCGCCGCCGCCCATACCCATGCCGCCCATCTCAATAGTATCCTGAGCCACTTGATTCTCGCAGTAAAGATCGCGAG
>CAYGUE010000224.1:0-7089 GCA_964352885.1 uncultured Pirellulaceae bacterium | reverse complement strand
TCACTCGCTTGCGCTCTTGCGCTTCGGGCTTGTATTAGTGCAACTTCAAAATGCGTAAGCGAGGGATTGCCGATGCAATCGCATTGGCGATTGGGAAACTTTCCGCAGCGGACGGTTTATCATTCGCTTGCGCGGGTAGGGCAGGGACCATCCCTTGCTCACGCGGCGGATTATGATTGATTAAATCACAACCTCGACCCCCCTCCGCTCAATCATAGTCAATATTTCTCAGCTGACGCTGGTGGTTTTGCCCGGAAATTCAGAGTAACAATAGCTCCAATTACGGCAACGGCCGTCACCTGAATCGCAAGTTCAAGGCCTTGTAATCGGCAAAAGAAAACGACAAGGCTGATCACGATCAATACAGTTCGCATCGGGGCACCAAGTTTTGTGAACGCGAAACCCGCAATCCCTGCGGCCAATCCGAGAATCGCAACCAGCGTCAAACAAACGCTGGACGCCACCGTGACAAAACTCGCTGGCTCATTCTCCGGCGTGAGCAAAATCAATTCAGGGCTGAGCACGAATGCAAAGGGCAGGGCGAATCCGACCAGTGAAAATCGAAACGCGGCGAACGCGCTCTTCATGACATCGGCTTTCGCGATCGCGGCACCGGCGTAGGCAGCGAGTGCAACCGGCGGTGTGACCATCGACATCATGCCGAAGTAGAAAATGAAAAGGTGTGCGGCCAGCGGTGCGGTATCAAGTTGCGTCAAAACCGTTCCGACGAGAATCGCCATCAGCAAATAGCAGACCGCTGATGGCAAACCCATGCCCAGAATGATCGTCGAGACCATCAACAGCAACAGTGCCAAAATGGGGCTCTCGCCGGAAAGTGCAAGGACTTTCGCAGGCAACGTTGCACCAATTCCTGTTAGATCCACAATCGCAAGGATGACGCCGACGCAACACGAAGCAACGATCAACGCGACGCCGCCGCGGGTTGCTTTGATCATCGCTTCGACAACGCCTGCGAAATAACGCATGACAACTTTTGCGACCGCGTTGGTATCAAGGTTTTTGAGAGTTTCCGAACCGATCCACGTGTGCGGGCTAAATACGCTCAGAACCAGAATTGCGATCAATCCAAAACTAACCGCTCGAAACGGCGTGAAACTGACCGGTGGAACCAACATTACGATCAGCACCAGAAACGAACCAAAGAAAACGATGCCTTGAAACAGGCTTCCTTTTCGTTGCGGTGCATCATCCGTTGCCGAGGATTCTGCGCCGGCATTGATGCGGCGAGCATAAAAATAAACGGTCAGTAGCAGCGCGGCGTAGTAGAGCAGGGCGGGGATAATTGCGGCTTTGATGATCTGCGGATAGGTGACCGCCGGTTTGACCATCTCCAGCATCATGAAAGCACCGGCACCCATGATCGGCGGCATCAAAGCTCCGCCCGAGCTCGCTGCCGCTTCAACGCCTGCCGCGGCTTCCGGACTGAATCCGGAACTTTTCATCAGCGGAATCGTCATCGTTCCCGTGGTCGCCGTGTTGGCGACGGCACTGCCTGAGAGCGAGCCCATCATGGCGCTACTGACGACAGAAACGAGTGCCGGGCCGCCGGGAATTCGCTGAAATAGCCGCCTCGCAAAATTAATCACGTACGACGTCGCCCCAGTTTGCTCCAACATCGTCCCGAAGAGCACAAACAGGAACACGTAGTAAAACATGACGTTTAGTGCGATTCCAAAAACTCCTCCGAACTGCAGAAAGGAAGACTGTACGACTTGCTGCCAGGATGCTCCACGATGCGGGAACAGCCAATCCGGCATGCTTTGACCATTGAGGGCATAGAGAATGAAGATGACGCATAAGATCGGCAGCGTCCAACCGATGGCCCGCCGAGTGGCCTCGAGCACCAACAACAAACCAACCAATGCAATCGCAAAGTCCATCGTTGTTTCATTGCCCGCCCGGTCCCCCAGAACGTTACCGTTGACCCAAAAAGCTTCGGTCAGTCGCTCGCTCTGAACGAAAACGTAGCCAAACGAAACGATCGTGGCGATGATCAAGCCGACATCAATCGCTTTGAGAATTCGATTCTCTGGACACCATTTGCAAGCAGGAGTATTCAGAAAAACCAGAATCAAACCCAGCATCCCAAACACCGCTAGGTTCGGCTGTGCATCGAGCAGATTCGTATTAACGGCAACCAGAACAAAAACGCAGAGGACAACCGCCAGTGCGTTATAAGTATTGCCACGAACGGAACCCGCTCCGTTGTTCTTCGTATCGGAATTCATCCCGTTTCCTCAATTCGCTAATCGGCACACCGTTCTACTAGAGCCGTTTTCAAAACTTGTGGCTGGGGCGTCTCGCCCCAGTTCGAATCAGCATACTGGGGCGAGACGCCCCAGCCACGACAGACAACCTGGTTTCGCAACCAATTCCAACTACCGCAAGCTACCTTCAACGATTCTACTCTTTCCAGATACCAGCTTCTTTATAGAACTTGATCGCCCCGGGATGAAATGGAGTGCCCGTGTTGCGAATGGCATTCGTTGGATTGATCGCTTTTCCAGCAGGATGTTTCTCGACGATCTGTTCACGATTCTCGTACATCAGTTTCGTGAAGTTGTAGACCAGGTCTTCGTCAACGTTCGCGTGCGAGAGCAATTGCATACTGCCAACGTTCATGCCAACGATATCTTTATCGAGATCCGAGTAAGCATCCGCTTTGACGGGAACCGTAAAGTAGAAAGGATACTGCTTCAGTTTCTCAGCAACGTTTTCGTCAAGCTCCAGAAACACAACATCTTGCGACGCACAGAGTTGCACGACCGCTGGAATTGGAATCGCACCGCCCATGAAGGCAGCGTCTGCTTTTCCGTCGGCGATCATGTCAACGGCAGCAATGTAGTTACCGTTGAGAACCGTGATGTCGTCGTAGCTAACACCATGAGCATCAAGCAATGGCTTGAGGAAGTAATCGAATCCTGCGCCAGCGGGACCAAGCACAACACGTTTTCCTTTAAGTTCACTGATCGACGTAATGCCAGTCGACTTGGTGGTCACGAAGATACCGACATTGGGAGCGATCGTCGTGACGACGCGAATATCATGCGGCTTGTCCCAGTCACCTTCGCCCCGGGTAGCAAAGTAGGAAATAGCAGCGTTGGCCATTCCGAACTCCAGCTCGCCTGCTTCCAGGCGTCGGATGTTTTCTTGCGTGCCCTTGGTTCCCTGCGGGGTCACGGTCCAATTCAGATCGCCTTTATTGGCATCGACGACTCCGGCGATCGCGTTGCCGACGGGTGCAAATGCTCCTCCAGCTGGAGCCGTACCAACGGTGACGAACTTCTTGCCACCGGCGACTTTGGCTCCGCCTCCTTTGGAATCGCAACCAAACTGAACAGAAATAAGCAGCGTGGCTACAACGAGCAAACCGAATCGCAAACCATCAAATTGAGTCGACATATCTTCTTTCAATATTTCTCTGAGGAACTGAAAGAGATCATATCATGTGAAAAATTTGTGAGCCAGTAGCAACGCGACAGACTGGTGAAAGTGAGCCGCAACGTTGCACGCGTGAGCCACACTGAACCAACGTATTTTCTCTGTTGCTTTCAACGCGATTCTCGGGCACCTCTACGACAGCACCGTGGTGGTCATTGTCTGGGTGGCCCGGTAATTCTTGCGCCAGATTTACTTCCGAAATTCTGTTCGCAGTTTATTTCGCGCAGAAAATCGCGGCAGTCAAGACAAATCGCAATGTCACCGCAATCAATCGAAGGGCTCAACGCGATGGGTCCCAACTTGGTCCACATTCTTATTTCGTCAGCGTAGCGAAGCTCTACTTGGCGATTTGCGGCTCCGGAAACGTCCAAGTTCCATCAAGGATCTCCTTCTTCGGCCGATACAGTCTCACGATGTAGTTCCATCCCGGCAAGATGGGCAGGAAGTTGTCCGCCTTGGGATCGCCGCCGAAGTGGATGGTGATACTGCCGTCCTTGGCTTTCTTTGCCGTGACGTTGTTGAAGGAGTAGGCCTTGTACTTGTTGACCGGCATCAACCCCTTGTCGTCGTAGAGAGTCACGGACCAAAAGGCGTCCACCGGAACATCCTTCACGGTGAGGGTGTAAGGGGTTTTGCCGTCGTTCTTCTCAGGCACGACGTTCACATACGTTGCCGCATCTGCCGGCAGCCCGCCCCAACCGAGTGCGGCGCCCAGCATCCAGTAGACCGGATCCAACTCCTCTTTCTTTCCGAACATTTTTCCAGAATCCGTAACCGTGGAGGCGACCACGTTGATCGTCTCCCGCATCTTCTCCACCTCGTCCTTCTTCCAATTGGGCACCTCGAACTTTCCGAGATCGGCCTGCTTGACGACGACGGCATCCTGAAGTCGATACGCCTCCTTCAGGTCTTCCTCGTCGTTCGGATCCGCGAAGGTTCGCAAGGCCAGCATCACGTAGCGCGTTCCGACCTTCTCCTCTGTCAGGGTGCCTGTCTTGGGACCGTAGAGCCCCCAGATCGAATGATCCTGGCTCACGATCATAATGGACTGGTAGCGATCCTTGGTGTCCGGAAGCGTGACCGTGACCGGAGATCTCAGATCCCAAACGCCGAACGAATAGAGCGTATCCCGGTTGCCCCGAATCGTGATCTGGTTGTCTACATCGTAGGGCTCCCGGTTGTGATGGAAGCTGCCGAAGCAGTTGAAGCTCGCGATGTAGCCTTTCATCTGAATATCCGATTCGGCACGGACGTAGTTGGCGGCTGTGACTTTGACGGAATCCTGCGCACGCGCTTGCGCGAGGGCAAAGATTGAAATCCCTGCAATCAACAGGGTTTGTAGTGTTCGATTTAGTATCGATTGTGTGTTCATCTCTGATTCACTCCTATTATTACCCGTCGTCTTGTTCCGTTGCTTTCACTCGTTGTTCGGCATTTGATTCGCGCCTCGTCGTTCCCTTGACACCTAACTGTCTTCTGGTCGCGGCAATACCTAAACTCATTGCGCGATAGCGAACGCCACCAATGAGCATGATGAGAATCCCGGCAGGTAAGCAGAGCATTCCGAATATACCGAACCATTGCTCCTGCGCAAAGTGAATGAACGTCACACCGGCGAGAATGAGCGCGACTCCAGACCGGAGATAAGCCAACAGGGTTCTTTCATTTGCCAGTAAAGTCCGGTCAATGGAAAGCTCATCACGGAGGGTCAGATCTCCAGGTTTAAAGCGCTTGTAGGTATTACTCATAAGTTCTTTTCTTATAGTTCTTGTCGAACGCTCCGGTTCAGCGGACGGCGCTTATGCGCCGTCCGCATCAATCGCTTGTTTGCTCGTAACTCGCTCCTATTTGACCAACTCCACGTCCGGCAGCTTGAACGTTTTGTCGAAGAAAGCATCGGTAGTTTTCAGTGGTCACCTGAAATTCCCAAGTAGGTTAGCGGAATCAGTCCGCAACGATAATGGGATCGAATTGTCGGATCGTTACGCAAATGCCGTGCGGTAGAAACCTCTAAGAGCCAGATATTTGGGCATCGACCAGCAAACGAATGTCCTCCGCTTGTCTGATCGATGATAAACCATGAATCGCGACACTGAAAATCTGACACAGCGTTACACAACTTAAATGCGACGCAGTTGCAATGCAGTTGCAACGTGTGGGCCCTCAAAGAAAAGTCATTTGCCGGACGAATTACGCAAATGTCCTGCTGCAACGCGATTCCAACGTGCCATCTTTATTGATTATGCAGCGTCGCGAATCGTGGCATCGATCTCGACGCCCAATGTTTTCAAAAGGTATTCTGCCGCCCGTTTCGTGGCTCCTGGCTTGGCGTACTGTTTCGCCAGCTGATCCAGCCGCTGGACGTTCTCAGCCAGCTCACTCGGATTGGACAACCATTGCACCACGTTGGCCGCCATCTTTTTCGAGGGCGTACCGGTCGTCATGTACTCGGGAACGACCACATCATCCACGTCGGGATTCGACGGTCGCCAGGTTTTCCTTCGAATGTCATCCGCCGCCATCAAGTTGGTCAACGTAATGAACTGCGTTCGCACAAGGATTGCTGCCGCAATCATGTAGGGCCATTTGAGTTTGTAAACGACCACCGTTGGCTTGCGATGATAAAGCAGCTCCAACGAAACCGAACCGCTGCAAGCCATGCAAACGGTCGACGCTTTCATTAGCTCCGGCGTGCGACCGGAATAGAGTTTAATGTTCGGACCATCGGATCGCTGATCCAACATCGCTTGTGCGACAGCCAGATGTTCGTCCTTGTAGCAGGCAATCGCAAACGTTTCCTCGGGGCGTTCCTTGGCGACATAACCTGCGGCTTCGATCAAAACCGGCAAGTTGCTTTCGACTTCCTGATCACGCGAACCGGGCAACAGCAACACCAGCCTGTTCTCAGACAAGCTCATTTCTTCGCTGGCTCGTTGCAGAAACGATTCGTCATAGTCTTGCGTTTCGAGCTGATCGAAATACGGATGACCAACGTAGGTTGCTTTGCAATTTCGCTGAGCAAACCATTGCTGTTCGAACGGCAACTTGCACAGCACGTGATCGACATACTTGCGAATCTTGCGAACTCGCCATGGAGCCCACGCCCACATCTGCGGCACGCCGTAGTAGTAGACCGGAATGCCGCGAGCTTTGGCTTTCTTGGCGATCCACCAGTTGAAGCCTGGGTAGTCAATCAGAACAACGGCATCAACTTCGTGGTTTGCGAAGTAGTCATCGGCTTGATCGACCAACCCAAAGAAGAATCGAAGATTTGCGATGACTTTGCTCAGAAACATCACGGCCATCTGAGTCAAATCGTAGATCAGCTCGCAGCCTGCGGCTTGCATCTTCGGACCGCCGAACCCAACGAACTCGAAATTCGGATTGGCATCCTGCAGGTGTCGAATCAGATTTGATCCGTGCAGGTCGCCGCTGGGTTCGCCGACTGAAAAGAAGATTCGCATGGTGGTCCGTTCGTTCATCCGTGAATACAAGCCCGCAGCGCCAGAGCGTCACCGATTGAATCGCAAGCGTCGACAAATTCACTCGCTTGCGCTTTTTGAAGTTGCACGAATACAAGCCCGAAGCGCCAGCGAGTGAATAATTGCATGGATTTTCGACTCACTC
>CAYGUE010000223.1:0-7386 GCA_964352885.1 uncultured Pirellulaceae bacterium | reverse complement strand
ATTCCAACGGCCCTGATTGTTCGTTCGCACGATCTCTTTGCCGTTGGAGACGCGTACGTTTACGAATGGCTGATCGCCTTCGCCGAACTTGCCATCGTTGTTTTCGTCCAGAAAAACTCGCCCTGTCGCCATTCGTTGTTTTTGTTCGTCTCTTGGAGCAGGCTTTGGCTCTTCCTCTGACTCCCCTTTCGTTGGCACTATTTCTGCTGCTTTTGAAGCGTCCGTATCTACGGGTCGTGTTCCACCGGCTTCCTGCGAAATACAGATATCCGTCGCCAAGATCGGCAACATCAAAATGAACGCGAGCAAGAAACGGGAATTGCCAAAGAGGCTAAAAAAACGCATGGTCTGTTCCATTTGGTAACGAAAGCATAATCACGACTATATTGACTCATGACATTCGCGTTTTCAACCGCCAAGCAGCAGGGTTTTCTGCATTGCGCTGGATAGTTGAGGCTGGCACCGTTGCGAGTTGAAAAGCACGGGATTAACATTTAATGTCAAACCGACTCAGTCTACCGCATTAAGGAAACTTCATTGACAACCGAATTCACCAACGCGGAGCTGGAAGCCTATCTCGACGAATCACTCGAGTCAGGGCGAGCGGGCGAAATTGAAGCTCAACTACGAGACGACAAGGATTTGTTGCGGCGACTATCTGAGATCAATGGCCGTCGTGAAGCTGGCATGCACACGCTCGGTGAAGTCTGGCGTCGCAATCAGCTTGGAGTTCCGACGGTTGAGCAGATGGGAAACTTTTTACTAGGCGTTTTGCCCGCCGGTGAAACGGACTATATCCAGTTCCGCATCGACACGTTGAAGTGCCCTTTTACGATCGCGCTCAAGTCCGATCTTGAGTCGCGAAATCGGGAATCACAGGAGCAATCGACGGCTCGTCGCAGCAAAATCTACAACAGTAGCGCAGGTTTGTTAAAAGGCAGCGACCACGAGTAGGCTGATGGCTTCCAGTCGCAGCCATTTAGAAATTTTGTTTAACGGCAAGCCGTAAGCGATGGCGCCCGTATGAAAAACCCTGACGCCTGGGGCTTGACGTTTAGCGAACAATGGAACCTTATCGGTTCGCACTGATGTAGAAGCTAAAGATCTTCTCTTCGTCACCCGTCGCCGAATTGACCGGGAACGCAAAGTCGAATGCCAAGGGAGCTCCGCCGCCCAATGCCGGCATATGGATTCTCAAACCAACACCCGGAGCGACACGAAAATTGTCGCCATTGAGTTGGATATCTTCTTCGACGGTTCCAAAGTCGACGAACGCGACGCCTTTGACCATGTCGTCGGCCGTGATCGGGAACATGTACTCGACGGTGTTGAGCCATTGAAATTCACCACCGACGCGAACTCCATTTTCGATCGGAGCCGCACCGCGGAACTCGTAACCACGAAGCGTAGAGAATCCGCCCGCGAAATAGTTTTCAAAGATCGGTGTTGCCGCGCCCGAAAATCCGAGTTTCGTTCCAAAGCTGACTGTGTGACGACCGGAGCCATCAGGTCGTTCGTACATCAAACGATAGCGACGATATTCGACATCACCACGTGGATAGTCAAAGTCGCCAAAGCCCTGGGTGTATGTTGCTGAAAGATAACTTCCTTCCGTTGCCAGAAAGGGATGGTCACGCGTGTCGCGAATCAATCCAACATTGAATAGATAGAGGTCGTTGTCACCGACGTTCTGGTTGAGTGTTGGCGATGCATTCGTTCGAGGATTGCTGATGTCCACGCTCTCCATTCGCAGGCCGACGTTAAATGAAAGGTCTGGAGTCAGGCGACGACCAATCGAAATGCGGCCTCCGACACGTTGCTCATCCCAGTCAAAATATTGTCGGTCGAAAAGATAGCCAGAGAGACTCAGGCTATAGTTTGTGCCAAACATATATGGCTCGGAAAAACTCGCTAGGTATCGTTGCACCTGCCGTCCAGGCACAAGCTCAAGACGGAAGGCCTGCCCACCGCCACGAAATGCTGTGCCATCAACTAACTCTCGGAAGCTTCTGGGAAACGCAGTGATGTCAAAGTTACGCTCATCGATGACAAACTGTCCGACGATGCCGTTGTCGGAGTTGTACGCACCACCAACGTTGATGCTTCCTGTTTGTGTCTCGCCGACGAAAACGTCGAGGTCAGCGTAGTTTTGGCCGATTGGAATTCCTGCATTGCCGCCAGGCCCCCCGTAGGGAGCAATCGATGTGTTTAGTTCGTTTGGTGAACCAATGTTCTCTGAGAACCCAAAACTGGGTTCGATAATATTCTGACCGGAGTTATCTGGATACTGGTAACCGGCTTGCGAAGTGCCTCCTCCGCCGCTGTTGGACGGCGACTGGCTACCTTGGTTAAAGCCTGAAGTATTGTCTGGGCTTTGAGCTCGAACCTGCTGTGTCGTTTCTTCAACTTCGGCAACAGCAGCGGTCTCTTCGATGAGTGGCGTGATGTCTTTGGTCAATGCCACGAGATGTTTTGATTGAGCGACGGGATGTGACTGATCAAAACGCTTCTCCACGAGATCCTTGAACGCGCCATTGCCACGAGGAACCGAAAGCTGTTGCTGCATGGCACAGCCTGTGCCGGCAAACACTGCCAAGACAACGCAGAGCGATACGAGCTTGCTGAGTGGTCGATTTGATTGTTTGGATTCCATTGCCATGTCAGTTAGCGTTGAACGATAAAGTAAAATCGGTCGGTTGTGTTTGGTGTTTCTAGTAGCGTTCACTAGAAGCTTCCGACGAAACATTGCCGCCGAGCTGCCGAGCCATTCGGTTAAACGAGCTGTTCACGTCCGCTGGCTTGACCACGATCTTGGGTGGTTGGCCACCGGGTTCCTGTCCGGTCGCGAAGATTCGAGCCGATCCAAGACGGATTTCGTCGTTTCGTAGTTTTCTGGCGTCGATCAGATCACCCGGGCGAAGAGAAAGCCGATTCAGAACGACTTCACGACGTGTAACACCGTTGCCGCCGGTGTAGTTCACGTTAATTTGTCCAACTCGATACTGCTCGCCTTCGGAAATGCGATACACCATGTCGAGATAGCCCGGCTCTTCGAGGAATCGTGGCTCGGCTTGAACGTCCGCGAAAACGAAACCGTTCTCGCCGTACAGATCACGAAGCGCGACCGTGTCCTCCGACATGCGTGCCGAATTGAATTCTGGCTGCCCCTCGTCACCTGG
Source organism: uncultured Pirellulaceae bacterium (assembly GCA_964352885.1). Classification (GTDB taxonomy): domain Bacteria; phylum Planctomycetota; class Planctomycetia; order Pirellulales; family Pirellulaceae; genus Mariniblastus. Next base: position 4,207 of record CAYGUE010000223.1, on the reverse strand, counting down.
CTTGAACTTAAGCAGCCTCATCAAATCTTCCGACGCAAATTGCTCGTTTCCAATGAAGCGAACTTCACGGACTTTATAACGAGGACCTTCGTTGATGATGAATCGAATCGAAAGCCATCGTCCGTCGTTGCTTTCACTGAGATCACGCCCGATCTGAACGTTGAAGTAGCCAAGGCTTTTGTAGTAAGACTCAAGGCGCACAATGTCCTGATCGATTTGTTTCTTCTGTGCGAGCCCTCCGAATAGCTTGAGGATCCCGGGTTTGGCTTTGACGAAGCTTTTCAGTCGTCCGTCAGGAGCGACCGTATTTCCTTCGAACTCAACTTTCCACACTCGCTGCTGCTGGTCTTCGTGGATCAAAAAGACAATCTGTGAATCCGTTGATTCGTTGCCTTCAGTGATCTCCACCTGTGTTCGGGGATAGCCTCGCTCTCGATAAAGTTCTTCGATGCGAGACTTGGCCATTCGAATGCGATGCACATCGAGATGTCCAATTTCATCGAGTCCGGATTCTTTGCGAAGCGTACTGTCGTTGATGCCGCGATTTCCAATGAACTCGATCTGGGCGACCGCGTTACGCTCTTCGACGTCGAACGTAACCGTGATTCCATCAGGGCCTTGTTCGATATAAGGCCCATTCACGCGTTCGATTTCCGGCATTTTCCAAAGTTGTTGCAGGTCTTGTTGGAGTTTGTCCGGATCGTAATATCGTCCCGGGCGTGTGCTGATGTTTCGTTTCAGATGATGAGTCGGAAGGCTTGAGTTGCCGCGAAAATTCACCGCTGCGATCAATTGAGATTGGTCAGCGCTGTCTTCGACGTTAATCACAGGACCATCTAGGTTCATGCGATGCGATTGTTTATTCAACAACCCTGGAGTTCCAGCCGCGCCACCGCCCGGAGCCTGAGGACTCTGATAGCGGACGCTGTCCAATTGCGACGTATCGAGAATCGGATCAGGTATCGGCAGCTGCGCATTTCTATATTGCCCCATCTGTTGGCACCCGGAGGTGATCGTCACAAGGGAACCAACCAACAATGCGCACAGTACCGCGCGCACTGATGTTTGTGGTGGGTGTGCAGTTGGTGTAACAACTTCGACGTAACGCGTTTGGAGATTTTCTCCGGCCATCCTTGACCTCATTCTTTAGTGAATCCTGCGGCGTAACTACAGAAACCCCTGAAAAGGGACAAGCCGAATCGCTTTCTCGTCTGTTGCTAGCAAGCACGTTTGCTTCGCGTGTGAACGGTACGCGAGTGGCGAAAAAGAGTTCGCCAGAAATTTAGAATTCATCGATTGTTAAGCAGAGAAGGACACTACATCAAGCTTGCATGCAGACTTTTAGCCCAAGCCTTGATCTCGAATGAACCCACGTCGGAACAGGAAATCAAAAAGTTCATCAGAACTGTTTTGTCCGTTCGCTTGCTCTTTGGTTCGTCAGCATCGTTTTCGAAACGCACGATGATCAACTCGGCCTGTTCGACATCAAGAGACAGACCTGAGAGGCTTTCTGTCGTGCGTTGAAACGTTGCTCGCTCATTTTGAGCGTGTATGGCAATGACGATATCCAAAAGCTCAGGTGATCCCTCTTTCTGATCCGCAGCGATAGGGTTTTCTGGGCTTACTTTCTGGAAAACCGAAAAGAAACGAGCCAGCTTTTCGAGGTTAGGCGACTTTGTTCTGGTCGTTCGAATTCGAGAAAGAAAATCAGCAGTAGCGCTCGAATCGCTATCGGTCGCTTGGCTAAGCTTTTCGATGACTTCGCCCGAGAATGATGCATCGACGGCGGGATGCTGATCCGTTTCAAACTCAAAGACATCAAGAATAAATCCATGAGATCTGGCTGTGTAGATGTTGGCTCCAACGAGCCGAGTTTTCATACCGGGTAACTCAGAGAGAATGTTTGCCAGCTGGCCGCGATAGCTGTTTCGCCCGAGAACAGCGATCTGGGATCCATCTGCGGTAGGAAGATAGAGCTCGCCATTGAGCTCACAGATTCGCGATGCAATGAGCCCTTTCAGATGCGTGACCTGAATCTCATGACTCATTCGCTCGAAGTATTCTTCTGGCAAATCTCGAACAATATCGGTGACCGCATCGTCGAGTTCAAAATCGATGTCAGCACGGATTTCCTCGATCAGATCCGAAACTCTGCGCAAGGCTTCATTGTTCCCTGTGCCTTCATCGGGGAGTTTGAATGAGTTTTCCATGAGACGTTGCCACTTGTTATGGTCGGTTTTAACGGGCAATGGTGGTGGCGACATCAGTTTACAGCAACGGACCGCCGTTTGAGATCACTTGGCGGTTCCAACCGGAGAAATAACCACTTGTTTGAGTTTCCGGTGTGTCTAGGGAATCTCGAAATTGCACAAAAAAATGACTGAGACAAACATCCCAGCCATTTGAATATCTGATTGTCTCTGGCGTTTAACGCTTGGAGAATTGGGTACCACGACGGGCACCGTGAAGACCTGGCTTTTTACGCTCTTTCATACGCGAATCACGCGTAAGGAATCCACCGTCACGAAGGGCCGCAAAGTGTTCCGTGTCGAAGTTGACCAGCGCACGAGCCAAACCCATGCGTACAGCCCCAGATTGACCTGAAACTCCACCACCGCTGGTGATGATGCGTGTGTCCAACTTGTCGCGAACGCCTGCTGCATCGAACGTGTCCATGACCGCGCGGCGATCTTGATCGTTGACGAAGAAAGCTTCGAGGGTCTTGCCGTTGATTGTGATCTTGCCTGAGCCATCTTTGACACGAACGCGAGCTACCGAAGACTTGCGGCGGCCAGTTCCGAGGGCTTCACCTGTTTTTTGATCTGTCTTAGCCATGGTTTTCCGTTAGCAGATTTAAAATAGCTGATTTGTGAGGGGGGGTTACTTACTTGAACGACGCCACTGGTCGAATGGCTGCGGAGTCTGTGCTTCATGCGGATGATCTGCGCCAGTGTAGATCTTGAACTTCGAAAGCATCTGACGACCAATCTTGTTCTTTGGAAGCATGCGACGAACCGCGTCACGAATGACCTGTTCTGGCTTGCGGTCCATGCGATTACCAATCGTTTCAGATCGAAGACCCGTGTAACCGGTATACCAAGTGTAGCGACGCTTGTCGCGCTTGTTACCCGAGTGATGGACCTTTTCGCAATTAGTGAAAATGACGAAATCGCCATTGTCATCGTTCGCCGTGTAAGTCGGCTTGTGTTTGCCCATCAGGACCGTGGCGATGTCCGCTGCAATGCGGCCGACAGTCTCGTTTTCGCCATCGACAATCCACCAAGCTTGGGTGGTCGAATCGTCAGTTTGTGAGTTGTATGATTTTGTGCCAGGCACGTCTATTCTCCGTTTGCTTGCAGCCGAACCAAATTAAAGTACGGCCAAGCCGTGTCCACTGAAATCGGACAAAACAAGGAAAAGCTCAAGGGAATCCCGAGCTATTGGGTCGCTAAGTGCAGAAAAATCCCGCAGCGATGAAGGGCGAGAGTTTAGACAGTTGCATGGAAACCAGCAAGGGTCAACATGGACAGAAATGTCGGTTTTTCAACGATTTCCGACCAGCAGATATTTGCGGTTTGCTGCCCGAATCCCCAGAACCGGATTTTTCGCGTCTTTGAAAGCCGTTCGAAACCGGATGTTCGCCGATTTCTAACACGTTTGCTCACAGAAAAAACCATATTACCTCGAGATTGCCAGCAAACCGTCCGCAATTCCCTCCCGTATCAGCAGCAGCTTCATTCCTTTTTCTGAATCCAATTCGAATGCAAATCCATCCCACAGAGCCAATTGCCCGTCCTGAGGATCCATTTTTGCAGCGAGATCTGCATTTATATGCGGAGAGCGATGTTTCGTTGCCTGCCTCTGAATTGTTGCCACAAGGATTGATTGATTCCTTCGCCGAAGCCACTGGCTGGGAGTTGGGCTTAGTCGCAAACGAGATCAAAATTATCGACATGAGTGCCAATTGGCCCGCAATGACGCCGACGGCTCATCGCGGCAAATGTGATCGTTTGGCGGAAGAGCTGTCAAAGTTGCTTTATCGTTAGGCTGGCGAGCCGCTCAAACCAGCGCCGTTTTGAAACGCGAAGACGCGGAGACCGCGGAGTTTGAGTTTTCGGTGTTGTCTGACAAATACAACCTCGAAGCGCCAGCGAGTGAGTCGAAAACCCCTGCGTTTATTCCCTCGCTTGCGCTTTTTGAAGTTGCA
>CAYGUE010000222.1:0-7625 GCA_964352885.1 uncultured Pirellulaceae bacterium | reverse complement strand
GTTCGAGCGATTCCACCCAAGCCTGATCGCGAGCAATCGGATGATCGCCCGACTGCTGAATTCGCTTCATCGCGTAACGCAACATGTTGATTCCGTCACGCGTCGAGAAGTCGAGTTTCAACTCATGAGCCTGCTGTAGAAATTCAACCGTCATCGAGAGCATGTCGTCTTCAACGAACGGCAAGTGATATTGAAGGATCGCCTTTTCGTCTTCTCGAGACGGAAACTTGACTTGCAGCGTCGGTTGAAGGCGGCTGAGAATGTAATCAGGAATCTCGAAGGTTGACTCGTCTTGATTCATCGTGACGGCACAACGAAAATCCGCATGAGCTTCAACCGAAATCCCAGCCACAATGGATTCAACGTAACGACGATGGTCCAGCAATGGAGCCAGACTGGCCCACGACTTCTCGTTCATGCGGTTGCCTTCATCGAGCACGCAAACGCCACCGGTGATCATGGCCGAAACAAGCGGCGAAGCGTGATAGGCGATCTTGCCGTTCTCTGCGAGAACAGGCGTCACGAGCAGATCCTCGGGCCGCGTGTCGGCAGTGCACTGATAGATGTACAGGTCCTGCTTTCGCAAATCCGCTGCGGCCATCGCCATCGCGGTCTTTCCGATACCTGGCGGCCCCACGATTCGAGGGGAAAGTGGCAAGTCTTTCTCGTTGACGACCAACCAGCATGCCATCAATTGCATGAGTATTTCTGTCTGTCCAATCCACTCGTTCTTGAGTTTATGTGGCTGACTAAGATGCAGGTTGATGTTTTGAATTTGAACGGAGTTTGGCATTTCGATTTCGCGGGTAGATGTAGTTGAGGCAGTTGCCAACAGACCACAATACCGCGACTCGAGCGTTGGCTCAATGATGTCACTTATCCCTAAGAATGCTCCCGTTCCCGAACCCGCGAACGTTGCGCACCCCCAAAATTGGACAAACATGGTCCAGCGGACTTGAATCGAGACTCAACCGCTCTGCACGGTCACGCCGATTTTAGTCCTCCGCGCCGATGACCCAACAATGCATGGTCTCATTTGCGATGTAACGACACAATTCTTTACCGTCCATCGAAATGGCGTTTGTGATGACGAGCCCAGGCATGGGGATGTAGCTACGAACATCTTCCAGAATTCGCCCGTAAAATGTTTTGTGCCATTCGACGGCCCGTTTTGGATCATGCAGCGAGATGGCTGCGAAACTGACCGCCATGTCAGTAAGATCTCTGGCCATGGTCATATCCAGTTCGCCTTCACCTTTGAAATGCGAATAGATTTCTTCAACCATGTTGTCGCTTACTTTCGGAAAACGACTGCTGGGATCAAGGATGAATGCCAGTTCAACCTGACGGTTGCTTCGTATTGGAAGTTGAAATCTGGCGTCAGTTTCCCTTCGCCATCGATTATTGCGGAGTTTTTCAACAAGGGCAAATCTTTCTCACTCTTAGCTGGTGAACGGACGCAAGCGACGGCGTAAAGAACAGCACCCCAAAAAGAAACGAATAGAGCGAGACAGGAAGTACAGTCCAAACGAAAGTCGATCAAATTGTAAACACTAGCCAACCCTACGAATCGCACCCGCAACTACTTTTGTACATTTGGAGAAGTGGATCAACGGAGCCTCTTCAGGGAGATCCACGCCAATTCCCGCGGTCATCGTGTTTTGATTGACGATCGCTTGGGCGTCGCGAAGGCTCCAAGGTTCATGGGCGATGTCACCGCGATAAAGCTGCCCTTTTTTGTTTGCAGAAAACAGACTGTATCGGCTGGTTAGCCAATCGAGCAATGTCCCCTTCGCAGCTTCATAGACCGGTCCGATCGGCCGGTACTCAACATTCAATTCGGCCGGAGGTTCGTTGCGATGAGTCCGCTTGCTATCGTAGTGAATCCATGATCCGCAATTGCAACCCTTTTCCGTTTCGGAACGGATCTTTGCATCCATGTATTGCAGATTGTATAGCCAACGAGCACCGCGAACAGCAAGCGGATTCGTCGCATCGAGAGAGTAAAACCAAACGCCTCGGCGTCCTTCTGGCCCGATTACATACGTGCGAACGTTGAGTTCTGGAAATCGCGAGAGCCATGGAACATCGGGCATCCAGCGGAGCGAAACGCCGCTCATTCGAAACGGAACGATGCCTACCCAAGCACAACCGTTGTAGCTATCTAACTCCAGATTTGGCGGCAGGTGCTGGCGAAGTTGCACTGCGTCAACTTTCCAATGCATGAATAAAAGATCATGCCACACCATTCGCATAAATCCTCTTCCCACGTTGGGCAAGTCAGACGACGGCGATGCCAGCAGATTGGGATTTCGTTCGGTGTCTGAAATGTGAGCGCTCCTATAATTGTGGGATGACCGAAACAGAAAGATCGAGATAACGGAAAATGATGCGGTAAACTGACTTAACCGGACAGTCCGTCAACTTTTCTTCCACTGCCAAATGGTCCCGATCAACATTAACTGCTGACTGCTCATTTGAGGGTACTCAATGGCCTCAGGCTGGAGTCTAGTGCGAGGCTTCCCAGTTGTCCCCATTGAGCCCATCCGCCTTCAAAGAGTGAAATAATGGGTTCTGCTGGCCAACAACGAGGATTCGCAGATCTTTTGCGAATGCTGATGGAAACATCGCATCCGATTTAGTGCATCTTCCGCCCGGGAAAAACTCAGATCGTCTTCGTGGGGCTAGGTCAGCCGCAGTCGGAATCCTGTCGAAGGCATGCATGCGATTTTCTGGCCGCAAAACAAAAACGAACAGCGGTCAACGAATACGTGCGGTTCGGCGCGTTGATGAATGATTGTGACATTGTTTTGGTCGAGGGTGACTCGCAGGCCAAGGCAACGAAAATTGAAGTATTCCGTTTGGCAAACGGCGCTTCGCCAATTGCAACATCAGACTTGACTATCCATGCCATTGTCACTGATGATGTTTGGGAGATTGACGCAGCCATCTGGAAACGAAGCGGTTTGGAATCATTCATAACAATGTCCAGTGGCTCTTGGAACTTAAACCGGTAAAGAACTAGCGATGGACTTGAATCATCTAAGACAAGAGTACACGGCATGCTCGATTGATGTCGACTCGGTTGATGCATGTCCGTTCAAGCAATTTGAATCTTGGTTTGAGGAGGCGATCGCACAAAAAGTTCTGGAACCAAACGCAATGGCGGTTTCGACAGTCAACTCGGACAATCAACCGACTCAGCGAACCGTGTTGCTAAAGTATTTTGACATATCGGGTTTCGTGTTTTTCACGAACTACGATAGCCGCAAGGCCAAACAGATCGCTGACAACAAACACGTGTCGCTGCTATTTCCCTGGTACGGACTGCAGCGTCAAGTTGAAATCAATGGCAGTGCTGAAAAAGTCAGCGCGGCCGAATCGCTGAAGTACTTTGCGCTTCGTCCGCGCGGTAGCCAACTCGGTGCTTGGGTTTCGCAGCAGAGCACGGTTGTTTCGAATCGCAGTCTGCTGCAAAACAAACTTGCCGAACTCAAACAGAAATTCGCCAACGGGGAAGTGCCGAAACCGCCAGCCTGGGGTGGCTTTCGAGTCAAACCAACTCGAATCGAGTTTTGGCAAGGTGGCAAAGACCGGCTTCACGATCGCATTGAATATACACGTTCAACAGATGACGTGTCGTGGAGTCGCAGACGACTTGCGCCTTAAATACAAATTGGCACTCAACAACGAACAGCCCTCCTCCTTCGACCACCGAGAATCCAAACATTCGCAGCAGCCAGTTGGTCGTCAACAGTTCCAGTTCCGCTGCACCGGGCGATGAAACCCATGCTCCAGAAAACGGGTTGAACCCGGTTGCCAGCAAGCTCTCACGGTCGCTCATTAGGCGAAATCGCAAGGCATTTCTCTTATTTGCAGGAGCATTCCAAACTCCGGAAGTTTGCCATCCATTGCCTGTATAGTTCTTCAACAAGTCATTGATATTATCTATCCAGAATCCTGCGTTTGGGAGCTCGGCATGGTTCAAAATGCCAGCCAGGTCACGGGAGTGTTGGTCACCATGAGGCATCCACTGCCTCCAAGCATTCAACGTAATGCGCCTATGATTCAAAACACGCAAGCTGAGGCTTACGCCGATAGGATCTCGCGAATCACATGCCCTTCAACGTTCGTCAGCCGGCGTTGGATGCCATTGTGCTCGAACGTGAGTTGCTCATGATCAAATCCAAGCAAGTGCAGGATGGTGGCATTCAAGTCGTAGAGCGGATGGATATCCTGCACCGCCTTTTGACCGAGCTCATCCGTCACTCCGTGGCTAACGCCGGGTTTCACGCCGGCTCCGGTCAGCCAACAGGTGAAGCCGTCGGGGTTGTGGTCACGGCCCTTTGATCCCTTCTGAAAGAACGGCATGCGCCCGAACTCAGTGCACCAAACGACGAGCGTGTCCTCCAGCAAGCCTCGTGCTTTCATATCCTTGATCAGCGCAGCGGTGGGTTGGTCCAGCACCGCAGCGTGCTTGTCGTACTGCTCTTTCAGTTTGTTGTGTCCGTCCCAGTTCAGTTCTCCGCCGCTGGCGTAGGCCCCATTGAAAAGCTGCACGAATCGTACGCCGCTTTCAATCATTCGGCGAGCGAGAATGCAGTTGCGGGCGTATGCCGCTCGAATGGGATTCGATTCGTCGTCGGCACCATAACTTTTTAGAACGTGAGCGGGCTCCGAGTTTAGATCTGTAATCTCAGGCACACTGAGTTGCATTCTCGCCGCAAGTTCATAGCTGGCAATGCGCGCCGCGAGCTTACTGTCGCCAGGATGTTTTTCCAAGTGCCTCTCGTTCATCCGTTGCAGCAGCGACCGAGCTGCACGGTCAGCATCCGCAGTCACGATCGGCGGACGGAGATGCCGAATCGGCTCCTTCGAGCTGAGAGGTGTACCCTGAAAAGCCGCAGGAAGAAACCCCGGTCCCCAGTTGTTGGACCCGTTCTGCGGTACGCCGCGGGGATCAGGAATCGCCACATAAGCGGGCAGGTTTTGGTTCTCGCTCCCCAGCGCATAGCTGACCCATGAACCGAGACTGGGAAAGCCGTCCAGAGGCGTACCGGTCGATAAGAAGTTCTCCGCCGGGCCGTGCGTGTTGCTCTTGCTTGTCAGTGAGTGGATGAATGCAATGTCATCGGTCAGTTCGGCAAGATGTGGAATCATGTCGCTGACCCACTTGCCCGTCTGTCCTCGCTGACGAAATTCGTACTGCGGACGTGCAAGATTTCCAGCCGGACCCTGAAACGTCACCGCAGGTCCATCATTCAACGGCTGCCCGTCAGCCTTGATAAGCTCCGGCTTGTAGTCCCACGTCTCAAGTTGGCTGACTGCCCCCGCGCAGAAGATAACGACAACGTTCTTGGCTTTGGCAGGAAATTGACTTTTACGCGCGGCGAACGGTTGAGCCGGATCAATGCTCGGCTGGTCTGCGAGCAGCCGGTCGTTGGCGAGCAAATCCAGAAGTGCGATCGAACCGAGCGTCTTGGCAGAGCCAGCAAGAAAACCACGCCGGTCGAGAAACTGACGCCCCGCATTGGAAAGTTGATTGGGTGAAAAATTCATAGTTCATCCAGTGGATAAAGCTTACAGCTTCCGTTTGACAGCAATTTGATATCTGTCGGCAATCGGAAAACTCGCCCTTATCAAGGTAAAAACAAGAACTCGTTGCTGTTAAACAATGCTCTGCAAAGTGTCGCCAACCCGTGCTCGCGAACGATGGGTTCTGCGTCGGCAACTTCGTCCGAACTCGGTTTGCGGTTTAGCGCAATCCAATACGTGTGGTGAATTTGTTCGATGACATCATCGCCCATATCGGCTTGCACTCTCTTCTCAAAAGCATCTGCCTGTTCGATCGTGAAACGACTGTTCAGCAGGTTTAGCGCCTGAATGGGTGTCGTGGATTCGATCCGACGCGCCGTGCTTTGACCTGCGTCGGGACAATCAAACGATCCGAACACGGCATCTCGTTCACGTCGCACCTTGTGCGCATAGATCATGCGGCGCAACCCTTCCCCGGTGAACGACTCAATCGGAGTAAAGCCCGACAATCCACCTCGCTGGTTGAAGAGGTTGAAGCCGCGTCCGCCAATTTTCAGGTTCAGCCGTCCGCTCACAGAGAGCATGCAATCGCGAATCGCCTCGCCTTCCAAGCGACGTGAAGGATACCGCCACAAGAGTCGCACGTCTGCATCTTTTGCGGCGGCTTCCGCGTTGTACGTAGTTGACTGGCGGTACGCTGCCGACAACACAATTAGCCGATGCATCTGTTTGATCGACCAGCCTGAGCGAATGAATTCTTGTGCAAGCCAATCCAATAATTCGCCGTGCGACGGCTTGGCCCCATTGCGACCAAAGTCGTTCGGTGTTGCGACAAAGCCTATTCCGAAGTGCCATTGCCATAGACGGTTAGCCATGACGCGTGCCGTGAGCGGGTTTTGCGGGCTGGCGATCCATTCGGCAAGGGCCTTGCGGCGATCCTGTTCCGCGGTTTCTTTGGGCAGTGTCAAGTCGCCGATCGCGCTCAGCACGCCAGGGGCGACTTGTTCCAGCGGCTGTTCGGGATCGCCACGGCTGAGCAGGTGAATGTCGTCCGGTTTACGAAAAATTCCTGCGAACGCCATGCGTGCGTTCTGGCCCTCTTTTATTTTCTTGGCGAGCTCTCGTTTCTCTTGCAGCAAACCGTTGGCCTCCCGAGCTTCGTCAGCATCGAGCCCGGCAGTCGTGAGCGCGGAGCCTCGTTTCGTTCCAGCGATCCATGGGCGGCGGTCCGTCGAATCCGCGACAATTCGCCAATCGTCTCGAATGGCCGTTTCAATGCGATATTCGGTGGCCAGTCGATCTTCGAATTTTCCCTCGCGGTCGCGGGCCCACAAGACTCGAACGATTTCCTGTTCGGCGGCGAATTCCAATTCGACCCACCCCTTGCCGTTCACGTTGGACATCCAACTACGTGAGTTTCCATACTTCCCGTCGTTGATGAATCGTGGCTCGTGGCGGTCGGCGACGACATTGTCGCCGGAGGTGGTGACGGTGGTACCAAGACTTGCCACCGCGATGTTCTGTCCCGCCACGTTGATGACTTCGAGTTCGTCGATGCAGGGCTCGAGACGATTGGTCGCAAGCACCGTAAAACGAAGTCGCTTTGCCTGTACAGGCGTAAAGCGATCAATGTTCTTGGATGGAAGAACGGTGGGTCGCTGCGGCGATACGTGTGCCAGCGTCGTCAACTTGTCAGCAGAAAGCCCAGCTTCCAGAGTGTAGGCAGTGGCGAGTCGATCGGTGTACTGCTGGTTGCGATCACGACTCCACACAATTTTTGCGATGCGAGTGACTTCAGACAGTTCGAACACCACCCACCCATTGCCTTTGGTATCACTCATCCAGCTTCGAGCATTCCCGAACTGGCCGTCGTTGAGATAGACCAACTTATGATTCGCCGAGGTTCTACTGCCCGAGGCGACGACTTTCGTGCCGTGTGATGCCAATGCGATGTTTCGCGGCCGGACTTCGTCGGTGTAGATCTCGGATTACACACTAAAATTATAAAAAAAAGGGACCGCGAGAATGCGGACTCCGAGATCGTCCACCCAACGCCGGACACGCTCGAGGACTTCGGTCCGCGGGGCGCC
>CAYGUE010000221.1:0-7635 GCA_964352885.1 uncultured Pirellulaceae bacterium | reverse complement strand
CTGTCACCATTGCACTTTGGCCAACGACAAACCCGGAAACGAATTCCGGTACGACAAGTGAATTCGAAGAGACAGGGAATATAACCCTCGTTTTAACTAGGGTCGTATCTTCGGTAATCGTTGCTGGCTCAACCTCGACAACCGCGTCCCGAACACCAATGATCGAAAGGTGTTCCTCTGCGACCGCGATCACGTCGGCGACGTCGGCCCCCGGGACAATCGCGCTTCGTGCAGCAACGTATGCTGCGTGATTCGCACTATGTCGAAGCATCGAAACTCTGGTCAGTTCAATGGAACCGAACACGACCATCAACAGCACAGGTAGAATCAGCGCAAATTCAACGACGGTTGTGCCTCTACGTTCATTCCTTGCAATCATGGAAACTCCTGTCTTGATTTCTATTCTGTGAGAAGCGATGGTAAACTGCGGGCAATTTCTTGAAAGGCAACTTTCAGCTGGGCCGCATTGACTGCGTGAAAGTGTTGCCCTCCGCATTTCAATGCAATTGACTTCATGGCAGCTTGATCTGCTTCATCACTAAACGTGATTGTGAATAGCGCGATCCCTGAATTGGAAACGCTTTTGGCAGCCGAAATTGGATTCGTGCCAATGTTGTGAACACCATCGGTCATCAAAATAATGACCTTCGAAGCCTCCTGTCGCCCAAAGGTCGTGTTCAAGACTGATGATCGACCGTTAAGCATGCCTCCACCGATGTTTGTTCCACCACTGTCATAACTGCCCGAAATAAATTCCAACTCATTGATCATCTGCGAGTAGTTGTTCGACAAATTGAGAAGCGTTGTGCTTGATTGGTCGTAGATAGAAAGAGATACTAGCTCTTCTGTTGGCGATGCGTCGAGTTCATCAACGAATACTTTTGCAGATGCGATAAGGTCAAGCCAACGCGCCTGCGGAGGGACTTGATCACCAAAGTCCCATCCTATTGGAGCAGCTGCTGGCGCTGGCGGATACTTCGCGACTTCGCTTGAACTGTACGCCATCGATCCACTTCGGTCGATCACTAAAGCGATATCGATCACGCCTTGCGTACTGACGGCCGTCAGCCTTGGACTAATCTTGTAGCCCGACCCAAGGAACGGGAACACGGGAGTAACGCCAAAGCCGTTGTCGGCAAGAGAATTCGTTGTTAAGCGAATCGCGTTTCCGCCGCCCGTTTTCACAAATGTATATTTTGAGTTCACATTGGCACGGTTACCGACACCAAACTCGAGGTCGCTTGCTTCGAAAGGAACAACGAAGGATCCTATCGGATTGCGGATTGCCATTTCGCGAGCCGCCAGAAGAGCTTTGAGCTTGTCGCCCGTCAAGAGATACTCGCGACCAGCGGCACGGACGGCCGCGTCCGTTGAAATCTGAACCTCAGTCTTCACTGATTCGATATGTGCAATATTGATCGCAAATGCAGCTAGGGCAACCATTGCTGGCAAAATCACGGCAATCAAGATCATCGTTGCACCACGTCTTTGACGGTGGGCAGCATGAGTACGATTTTGGATCATTCATGGGTCTTTCGGAATAAGTTTGCCAATGTTTATTCAACTCTGAGCGTCACGGACTTATTGAGCGTTTTGCCGGGATACAAGCTACCGGCATGCGCGTTTTGATCAAAGTCAGCGGAAATCGTCACTGTAAAGTAGTCGCCAACGGATAGCGTCCGCGGATCCGGCGGATCGAGAACGATTGAATAGCCATTGACTCCTTGAGCGTCTAACAAAGTCTCACACTGAAAAACAACATTTTTGGACTCAGCTTCTGGCAAGATGCCGACGCGAGCACCTTCATAGGCTGAAATTTTCAACGACTGCTGTACGTAGAACATGCCGCAGACGTCGAGCGTTGCTACAAGGATCACAAGAAACAGCGGCAAGCAAACAGCCAATTCGACTGCAGCGGTGCCGCGGCGAAATGAGCCACGCTTCTGTCGCAGTACATTTGGGAATTGCATGGTTGGTTCGTTTGATTCTGATCAAGTTGCTTAAAACACCACTTCAGTTGGAAACTAGGTTACAGAGGAAGTGAATTCCCGATGTAAATGTCTGCTACCCAAGCAAATTGCAGTTTTACTATCTCGAGGTCCGGTTGTATTAGCTAGATGACCTGCGACTTGCCGTGAGCATTCAAGAATCTAGTGCAACTCCTAACATGCACGCGGGGAAACCCGTGGTCAATGCATCGCCCCGGCTGTTCCTCCCGACCTATCTTTCACTTCCAACCAAGTGGTTTTCAACTTGGTCGTTTTGATTAATAAATGTCTGATGGAATAATCATGCAACGGAAGAGCACTACAATCGAAGAACTTCCGCCGACCAACAAATACTCGGTCGCCGAGATCTTCGTCATTGATGACGAACAGATCGTCGTGGACACACTCAGCTACTTCCTTCAGTCCGCCGGATTCACGCGAGTCCACGGGTTTGTTGACTCCTTTGAGGCAGTAGCTCAAATGAGAATCGTTCGTCCGGACGTGGTCTTCACAGATATTGGAATGCCAAAGTTTTCCGGAAACACCGTTGCGAAGATCGTGAAAAACTTTCCCCACTTGCGGACCGTTCCGATCATTGCGATCACGGCAGACGAAAGCGACGAGACCTCTCGATCGATCATCGAGGACGGCGCACTTTCAGTTCTGATTAAGCCCGTCACAAAAGAGACTCTGGTGCAGCGAACGATTCAGGCCATCGATCAAGCCCTTGAACAGGTCGGGATTTCCAATTGGGCAGAACAAGCAGAACAACACGCGAGACAATCCAACCAAGAAAATCTTGCATTGCCGACGGAAAGTGCCCAAGAACGGCAGCAGCGCCGACGCAATAGCTTTCGCACTTAACCAAACCAAGCCAGTTGGCGGGAACCAGTCCAGCCCCCCAACCTAGGAAAACCAACTTCTTTCTTAACACTCATTGAACCTATAAGTAGGTTGCCTGATTCTTTGCGGCATGTTCGCACGTTTGATATGATAGTACGCTAGTGGCTGATGCTTTCATCGCGGTTTGCAGGCTAACCAAAATCAATCGGGGTTCACGTTGTTTCGACTACTTTTTTGCGCAAGCCTGCGAAGGACGTTTGCAGCGCTGTGCTTGTTCTCGATTGCAGGCGATTTAGCGACCAGCCAGGAAGTCAGTTTCAATCAACAGATACGCCCGATTCTTTCCAAAAACTGCATCTCGTGTCACGGTCCCGACGAAGATCATCGCGGCGCTGATTTGAGGCTCGACATCCGAGACGATGCGCTTGCCGCAATCGAGCCGGCAGATCCCGATTCAAGCGAATTGTTCGCACGCATTATCTCCGATGGCGACGATCGGATGCCGCCGGCCGAGCACGCCAACCAGCTCAGAGTAGAAGAAATCGAGCTGATTCGCAGATGGATCGAACAAGGAGCGAGCTACGAGCAACACTGGTCGTTCGTTCGGCCCTCGAAACCCGTCATTCCTGATCCCGTCTTCAAGGACTGGGGGCGTAACGAAATCGATCGATTCGTCGAGTCGAAACTAAGCGACAAAAATCTGACACCGTCCAGCAATGGAGATCCCCATCGACTCATTCGCCGTGTGGCACTTGATCTGACTGGCCTACCGCCGACAAAAGAAACCGTCGCTCGGTACGCGGCCAATCCAACTGACGAAGCCTATGAAAAAATCGTCGATGATTTGCTGGACTCTGCTGACTATGGCGAGCATTGGGCGGCGATGTGGATGGACATCGCGCGTTACGCTGACACGATGGGCTACGCGGAAGACAAGAAGCGTGACATCTGGCCGTGGCGAGACTGGGTCATCAGAGCGTTCAATGACAATCGGAGTTGGGACGAGTTTACGATCGAGCAGATTGCTGGTGACCTCATCCCCAACGCCACGGAAGATCAAAAATTGGCAACCGCTTTCCATCGCAACACGCTGAGCAACACCGAAGGCGGCACGAACGACGAAGAGTTCCGCATGATTGCCGTCAAAGATCGAATCAGCACGACGGTCAACGTTTGGATGGGCCTAACGATGCGATGTGCCGAATGTCACACGCACAAGTACGATCCAATATCCCAAACTGAGTACTACCAATTTCTCGACTTCTTCAATCAAACCGTCGATTCGGATAAGAACGATGAAAAGCCGCACCTGGAAGTCTACCCCGCTTCTAGAGCTGCTCAATTTCGCGAGATCGACAAGCAAATAGCTGAGCTCGAAATGAAGATTGAGAATGCTCCTAAAGTTTCGAATGAAAAGGCCGCTGAGGCTGTTGCGAAAAAAGAACTCGATCCGATGCGAAGGCAGCTTGCGAGTCTTTTGAAAAAACGTAACAGTCCCATACGCGTTCCCGTGTTGGAGGAAAGGGCTGACAAAAATCGGCGTGAAACTTTTGTCAACATCCGTGGAAACTTCATGGCTAAGGGAGATAAAGTCGAACCCGCAGTGCCGCAAGCGTTCAATTCGCTTCCCGACGGTGCTCCAAGGAATCGGCTGGGGGTGGCCTACTGGTTGGTCAGCAAAGAAAACCCTCTAACAGCTCGAGCCACGGTCAACCGATTTTGGGCAAGCCTGTTCGGCATCGGAATTGTCGAAACGGAAGAAGACTTGGGGACCCAGGGCACGCCACCGGTGAATCAGGATCTCCTAGATTGGCTTGCTGTTGACTTCCAGGAAAACGATTGGAATGTGAAACGATTGCTCAAACAGATGGTCATGTCTTCTGCTTATCGGCAGGACAATCGCGCGACGAGTAAGCATCTGAAAATCGATCCTCGAAATCGCTACCTCGCACGCGGCCCTCGATTCAGGCTGACCGCCGAGGTCGTTCGCGACCAAGCATTGGCAGTTTCTGGTCTACTTTCGAAGAAGCAGTATGGACCGCCAGTCTATCCGACCAATCCTGTCAAGCTTGTACGAAACGCATTTACCGGCGGAACGAAGTGGATTGCCAGCGAGGGCGAGGATCGGTATCGCCGCGCTGTCTATACGTTCCTCAAACGAAGTTCGCCGCATCCACTTTTCGAGACTTTCGATATGGCGTCACGGACCGTATGCAACATGAGACGCATTCGCACGAACACGCCGTTACAATCATTTATGACGCTCAACGATGAGACGTTCATCGCTGCCGCAAAGGCGCTAAGTTCAACGATGGCAGAAGGCGAGTCGGTAGAAGAACAGATCACGATCGGACTGGAGACGGCGCTATTGCATCCGGCACGTGAAGATCATCTCAGCGTTTTGGTTGAACTTTATCAGGAAACTTTAGTCGAATACGAATCCGACCCAACACTCGCGGCAAGCCTTCTGGGCAGCGAGGGCGCTGAATTAAATCGAACCGCGGCGTTAGTCGTTGTCGCGAATGTCATTCTTAATCTGGACGAGTTTTTAACACGATGACTCGACACCCTTTTCATGAAATGCTGGCCGCCAAGGCTCAATGTACGACCAGGCGTCACTTCCTCAAAAGCTGCCAAATTGGTTTGGGCACGCTGGCCTTGAGCCAGATGCTGGCTTCTGAGTCGAATGCCAATGACGATCCTCTAGCGCAAAAAACGCCGATGATCAAGGCTCGTGCCAAGAACGTGATCTATTTACACATGGCTGGTTCACCACCGCAGCACGAGACGTTTGACTACAAACCCGAGCTTGCGAAACGCGACCAAGAGCTTTGCCCTGAGGAAATGATTGAAGGAAAGACTTTTGCGTTCATCAAAGGCCGTCCCAAACTGATGGGTCCGAAAGTTGGGTTCAGGCAGTACGGCGAAACGGGGCAGTGGATTAGCGACACCCTACCCAATATCGCCCAACATGCCGATGACCTCTGTATCGTGAAGTCACTCTACACCGACCAATTCAATCACGCCCCTGCACAGCTTTTGCTACACACCGGCAATGCCCAGTTTGGCGGCGCATCGATGGGGGCTTGGGCGACGTACGGTCTCGGTTCTGAAAATCAGAACCTGCCGGGCTACATGGTGATGGTTTCTGGTGGAACACAGCCGTCGGCAGGCAAGAATCTCTGGGGAAGCAGCTACCTTCCGTCCGTCTATCAGGGTGTTCAGTGCCGTAGCGAAGGTGATCCAATTCTCTATGTCGGTAATCCTGAAGGCATTTCGCGAAAAGTTCGTCGCAAAAGTTTGGACGCGCTGAATCGTCTGAATCGTGCCGAGCTCGAAGAGTTCCGCGATCGGGAAACATTGACTCGGATCAATCAGTACGAGCTGGCATTTCGCATGCAAACATCGGTTCCGGAGGTGATGGATATCTCGCGCGAAACCAAGCAGACTTTAGAGGCTTACGGTGCCAAACCCGGCAAAGCTTCGTTTGCCAACAACTGCCTGCTGGCTCGACGATTGGTCGAGCAAGGCGTCCGCTTTGTTCAGCTGTTCGATTGGGGTTGGGACATCCACGGAACGGCGGCCCACGATGATTTGGGCACTCAGTTCCCCAAGAAGTGCAAGGAAACCGATCGTCCGATTGGTGCGTTGCTTGCCGATTTAAAACAGCGAGGCATGTTGGAAGACACATTGGTCATTTGGGGCGGCGAGTTTGGGCGCACGCCAATGAATGAAGCTCGCAACGGTTCTAAGCTGCTCGGTCGCGACCATCATCCTGACTGTTTCACGATGTGGACGGCGGGCGGCGGCATGCAACCCGGATCACACGGATCAACCGACGAACTCGGTTACAAGACGGCTGAGAATCCGATTTTTGTACGAGATTTCCAAGCAACGATTCTTCACGCGATAGGGCTTGATCCGCATAAGTTAAGCTTCCCGTTTCAGGGTTTGAACCAACGTTTGATCGGGCCAGCCAACACGCCGAATGTTCGACACGAGCTGTTTACTTAGCTTAGGTGGCACCGCCATCTGCCCCGTGATTTCATGTCGCTATGGTGACTTACCACGAAAGCGGGGCGTCGCCTGAACAAACACAAAGATTTCCCGAAATGCAAAACTGATGACAACGACCATTGAATTCGAGCAGTCGCAGCAGAAATTTCTTTTCAGTATCTTTTCAGAGGTATTTGACGGTGGCTCAACTCAAGCCATTCAAAATATTCTTGGCGATCGAGTTGCAGAGGCAAAACAGCTGCGCAACTCGGTTGAAACTCAAGTCAAAAAAGATGCCAAATCAATCAAGCTCACCAACGAACGATGGCGAGTCATTTACGAATCGATCAACGCGGTTATCTATGGACTCGGTCCGTTTGAGTTACAGACTCTCACCGGATGCGACATCCAGGATGCGTTGAATATCAATCTGCGAATCTGCTCTCAAGTCTTCGGCGTTTACGGAAAAGTCACTTGGGAATGACAACGTAAGCCAGTCGCCACTTTCGATCCGTGGATTCTCCCACGAATGTTCATGGCCAGCGATTCGTGGTAGAGAATTTCAGCTTGGCTCCTCGACATTTCACGACGCGCCAACCACTAGCTTCTTTTGCCAGAACTGTGCCGGACCACCAGCGTCGGTCAGCTGATAGGGCTTGAAGCCAAACTTCGCATACGACTTCATCGCAATATCGTTCTCGGACAGCACCTCAAGCGTCACCTTGCAACAACCGCGGCTCTTTGCTTCGCTTTCAACAAACGCTAACAACTGGTGCGAGAGCCCTCGCCCGCGGAACTCTGTATGAAC
>CAYGUE010000220.1:1903-7674 GCA_964352885.1 uncultured Pirellulaceae bacterium | reverse complement strand
GGCGAGAACCGTTCTGGGACGCCACTGATTGGCGTGAATCAGGTGTTCTGGCATCAGTGGGAAAGCCGTTTCGAAAATTTCTGCATTCAGATCCAATCCGGCGTGAAATCAGATTGGCATCTTCCGCTCACCGCCAGTGTCGCCGATCGCGTCCGTGACTATTCTCCCGATCAGCAGTTTTCGAAGCTACTTTCGGGCAAAAAGTTTCTGGTCAGCACCGAAGATCGCACGACTTTTGAATCGGTTTCGGATCTGCTGAAAGCCTATCAGTGCAGCAGCCGTTGGTTTGAGTCTGAAGTGGACGATGCAGTCGTGAGTGATTTCGGTGCCATTTGTATTGATGGGAACACCGCGTCTGCTAACTTTCTGGATCGAATTCACCAATTGAAATCGAAATTCAAGCGGTTGCCCGTGATTGCGATGTTGAATTTCCCTAGAAAGCAAGACTTGATTGCCTTGGCTGAGTTGGGCGTGCAGGACGTCGTTTCCAAACCATACACGGGTGATGAATTTGTGATTTCCCTGCTCAGAGCCGTTGGGGGACAACTAGAACCGAGTAAGCAGATCGTTCCGAGACCGGCGATGCTTTCCGAGCCAACTAGCTCCAAGCCTCTGAGAAAATGATTGCAATTCGCAGCGCTCAAAAGCAACTCAGCGAAAGGCATCGATCCTTACCATCGGAACGTGATACCTTATTTCAACGAAGATTCCATCCGCGATGGGATGCCATGCCTCACGCTTTCGTGTGCATGCTTAAGTGAATGCATGCTTAAGTGAATGCGGAATCCAACACCGAAGCGATGCCGTCAATCTCATCGAACAGTATTGCAATAAATCGGCCGCTTTGGGTACCACCGCGCAAAACAAAACCCCGGAGCCCACGAAAACAGTCGTAAACTCCGAGGTTTCATAGAGGCGTCGGTGGGATTCGAACCCACGATGGTGGATTTGCAATCCACTGCCTTAGCCACTTGGCCACGACGCCGCTTAATATGCATACGGTAGTGTTAAATTGGGCATCGTCAAGTGCTTGGGCGCTCTCGAAAGAACAGAGCGTCTTTGCGGCTTGGTTCCGCACAACCGTTGCTGAGGTAATCTTCGGAACTCTGGCTCGCGATACTTGAAGGTCGCTGCTGGATTGATCCGTTTTGCATGCAAAAAGTTCACAGCTGGTCAAACTTCGACGTATTTCTTGCCCTGCCAACTGTCTCGCCGCTGGAATTCTGCTTTGACAGCTCGCAGAATCGCGGGCTTGTCTAGGCACCATTGAGGCCCCAGAAAGTAACTACCGGGCGCCTCGCCACTGATCCGCTCAACGACCATTGTGGTAGGTAACAGCTCGAGAAAATCGACCAGTGTCGATATGTATTCGCCAAACTCCATCAACGTCACTTCGCCTGATTTCACTTGCAGGGCGAGCGGAGTGTTCTCGACGGCGTACAGATTGTGAATTTTCACCGCATCGAGCCCTGAATTGGCGACTTCGCGTGCCGTTTCCATCATGTCTTCGTGCGTCTCGCCAGGCAGCCCCAGCATGATGTGACCGCAGATTTCAAAACCTCGACCCATGCTGCGTTCCATCGCATCAAGGAACGACTCGTGAGTGTCTCCGCGATTCATCCACTGGAGTGATTTTTCATGGATCGTTTGCAGCCCGTATTCAACGGTAAGCGGAACTTTCGAGCCCAAATCCTCCAAAAGATCGAGCACGTCGTCGGGAACACAATCCTGCCGAGTCCCAATCGCGAGGGCGATGACTTCGGGATGTGAAATCGCTTTCTCGAACAATGGCCGAAGCACCTCTACGGGAGCATAGGTGTTGGTCGCCGGTTGGAAGTAGGCCATGAAGTGTTTGCACTTATAGCGGTGCTTGATCCGCGAAACTCCTTCATCGATCTGATCCAGAATATCCTGTTTTGGCAATCTGCGGCTAGGGCTGAAGCTGCGGTTGTCACAGAAGGTACACCCGCCAATGGCGACCGTGCCGTCAACATTGGGACAAGTGAACCCGGCATCGACACTAACTCTTTGAACTCGAAAGCCAAAAACCTGTCTGAGGTAGAAGCTGTAGCTGAAATACTGCAATCCTTCGGATCGCCAGTCAAATTGGCTGCGATCATGCGGCCAACGGGTCGGTATGGCCTCGGAATTATTTGACGTTTCTTGTGTCACGGCCTAGACTGACTTGGCTGAAAGTATGCGAATTCATAAGCTTATTCATTGAATCGACCGATTCTACGACGAAGCTCTGCTGCTGAAAGCCCTTCCTCATAACTTTCTTACACCATTGTACAAATCATGTTTGGCGAACTCGTACCAATCGGCGGCGGCGATCCTATTCCGATGATGAAGAAGCGAATTCGAGTCGGTCGTCGCGAAGGCTGCGACATCATTCTCAATTTCGGCAATGTTTCTGGGCATCACTGTTTGCTGGAAATTGATGAGGGATACTGGTTCATCCGCGATTTGCGTAGCCGAAACGGCGTCAAGGTCGACGGAAAGCGTCTCGCTCAAGGCGTCCGTAAGCGAATCGATCCCGATTGCAAAGTCACCATTGCCAAGCACGAGTTTGAGCTCGTTTACGATCCAATGGAACTCGGCGCGTTCGGGACACCTCCGCAGGATGAGCAAGTTGACGATTTCTTCAAAGAGTCGCTGCTGGACCGTGCTGGTCTGAGTCGTCGCGATTCTAATGAGAAGAAAAAGTAATTCGCAGTAATTCGCCGATTGGTTTGAATGAAGTCACCGATGTTGTTAGCTTCGGCCGCATGTCCGAAACTTGGTCGACAATGACGGAGCACTTTCGGCCTTGAGCAAGTTCAAGGACTCGTTTTTCGGAAGCGGATCTGGCTGGGGAAACACCGGCACCAGCGACTATCCCCTGTTTCGAGTCGATCAGATTTGGACCAGCAAAAATTTGGACTGTTTGGTTTCGCAAGCTTTTGCCGCAGAGCATTCGGACCACCGAATGGTCATCGCCGACTTCGAGATCAAAAAGGCAACCCAATAGCTGGCTATTTCCTCTGCATCTCATACCACTGCTGTGCGGACTCAGCGTCGCCGGCAACATCGCTGGTCTCAGCTCCTCTGCGGATGAATCGTCGCATTTGTTTCGTCAACATTGCGCTGCTGATCAAATCTTGCTCTTGCAAGCCCATCGTTTTCAACAGATCGATGACTTGCTCAGGTACCAGTCGCTTCACGAGCTCGTCTTCCATCGCAAGAAAATAGCCGACTTCAACCTTTGCAGGTAGCGATGCCGCAAAATTTAAAAGCTGCTCATCCTTGGGGCCGTAGGGATGCCGCTCAGCAACCATCATGGCGACTCGATACGGAACTTGGATCTCCGATTCTGGATCGGCCACAAATGGCGCTGTCAAATCAGCAAGCAACAAATGGACAAGCTTTCCCGCATCGTCTGAATGATCACGAAACCATGTTTCCGACATGGGTTCCGTTTCGATGAAGTATTCGATGCCATGTTGCTCCAGCATCGTCTGGCAGTCAGAAAACGTATCCTGAAAATGCATGACAATCCAAACGTACTTCCCCATGGACTGTTGGAGTCGAATCGAGTCCGCAATCGAGTTCCAAAGTGCCGATCGTGTGAGCGCAAACGAATCCGTGTGCTGAATCAGCCGTTTCTTAAACAGAGCTCGAAAGAAAGATTTCACAATATGCCCAACGCAACATCAAAGTTTCCTGCCGTTATACTATCGCAAGAATACTCATTATAGAAACGATTGCAGGATCTCATGAATTCGTCATTGAAAACATTTTTCAGCACTTTGGCGCTCACAGTCACTATTTTGTTGTGCCCGAGATTCGCTTTCCTTTGCACAGCCCAAGATGGCGGTCCACCAGAACGAAACATCGTCTTCTTCATCACCGATGATGAAAGCCCAACTCTCGGCTGTTACGGCGACAGTGTGGCCGTAACTCCGAACATTGATTCACTTGCCAAAGATGGCGTGCTTTTTCGAAACGCGTTCGCAACGACCGCCAGCTGCAGCGCCAGCCGCTCAGTCGTTATGACTGGTTTGCACAATCATAAGAACGGCCAGTACGGACATCAGCACCACTTTCACAAATTCAACTCTTATCACAACGTGGTTTCATTGGCACTTCCTCAGGTTCTGGCCAACGAAGGATATCGGACCGCACTAATTGGAAAGTATCACGTCGCGCCGGAAGCCGTATTCCATTTTGAAAAAACGTTCCAAAAAACGAACAGTCGAAATCCTGTGCAAATGGCTGAGCAGTGCCGCGAGTTTCTAAGTGATCGCAGCGACAAGCGTCCTTTCTTTTTATATTTTGCAACGTCGGACCCGCATCGTGGTGGTGGCATCGACGAATCTTCCAAGCTGGAACTGAAACCAAATCTGTTTGGAAATCGAAAGCAAAAAGGATCACACAAGGACATTGAAGAAGTATTTTACGATCCAGCCGAAGTTCCCATTCCAAAGTTTCTGCCTGATTCACCGGAAGCGCGCGAAGAGATTGCTCAGTACTACCAATCCTGTTCCCGCATCGATTACGGGCTTGGACGACTGGTTTCGATTCTCAAAGAGGCTGGTGTCTATGATAAAACGCTGATCGTTTTCACATCCGATCACGGCATGGCTTTCGCTGGCGGTAAGACCACGGTTTACGAACCGGGTTTGAGCGTACCGTTTGTTGTTCGAAATCCATACGACGAAAAACGGGGTTTTGAGTCGGACGCCATGATCAGTCATGTCGACATCACTCCTTCGTTGCTGGATTTCGCTGGCGGACTTGATGAGGAAACCAATGGCCCCAAGAAATGGGTTGATCCTGAGAAGTACTGGAAAGAACGCGACTTGTTTTCCAAAGACAATCGCAGTGGCGGCAACAAATTTAAATCCTATCACGGCAAGTCTTGGCTTCCCGTGTTGGCTGGCGACACAAAAGAACATCATGAATCGATCTTTGCGTCGCACACGTTTCACGAGATCACGATGTACTATCCGATGCGAGTCGTCCGCGATCGCAAATACAAGCTGATCTGGAACATCGCCAGCGGGCTCGACTATCCGTTTGCGACCGACCTGTGGGTCGCCTCCAGTTGGCAAGCCCAACACCGCCAAGGTCCGAACGCAATGTATGGCATGAAGACGGTTGAACAATACGTCCATCGTCCCAAGTTTGAACTTTACGACATGGAGCATGATGCTGACGAGTCAATCAACCTCGCTGATGATCCGAAGTTCGCAAGCGTTCTCAAGGAGTATCAGTTGAAGCTGAAGTCGATGCAGACGGAGCTTGAAGATCCGTGGGTGATGAAGTGGAATTACGAGTAGAGAATTACGAAATAGGAATTACGAAATAGGAATTACGAAATAGGAATTACGAATAGGGAATTACGAATAGGGAATTACGAGGCCGGCCACATGCTTTTCTTGTTCGTCGCGTAGCGACCGATCATGGATAGCCACGGGTTTTCAACCCGTGGTGCATGATTGCACCGATTTTCGTCGCGTAGCGACCGATCACATCGACGGGGCGTTAAACGAAAAGTTACTTTTGGGTGGCTAATGCCCTTGATAACTTGCGACGCCCTTGAGCTGTTGAAAAATATGAAATTGGTTTTGAACCAAATTTCGTTTTCGGATAATGACCGGTCGCTACGCGACGAACGATTCCGCATCTCTCAAACCACGGGTTGAAAACCGTGGCTATCCAAGATCGGTCGCTACGTGACGAATGATTCCGCAACTCTCAAACCACGGGTTGAAACCCGTGGCTAACCA
>CAYGUE010000220.1:0-1803 GCA_964352885.1 uncultured Pirellulaceae bacterium | reverse complement strand
TCTCAAACCACGGGTTGAAACCCGTGGCTAACCATGATCGGTCGCTACGCGACGATCGCCGCAGCCACTTTTCACGGCAACCTGTCACTTCTTAAACTCGAAACTATCCGGGATCAATTCATCGCTGGTCCAACGTAGCTTCTTGGAAATGTCATTCGGATCGAAACTGACGACTTCAATCTCTTTTCCGAACTCAACAATGAACTGTCGGCAGGCACCGCAGGGCGAGGCAAGCGGAGAAGCAGCAACGACGACGGCAATGAAATCCTGGTGTCCTTGGGCAACGGCAGCACACATCGCATTGCGTTCGGCGCAGATCGCGAGGCCGTAAGACGCGTTTTCGACATTGCAGCCGGTAACGATCGTTTCGCCATCGGCCAACAAGACCGCTGCTCCAACGTTGAATTCGGAGTAGGGAGCGTAAGCTCGATTGCGAGCTTCGATTGCTTTTTCGATCAACAGTGCTTCGGTTTCCGGTTTCATGGAATCCTTTCTAACCAGCTGGGCTCGCAACCGCAGAGGGCAGTTGATCTAACTTGGCCGCCGGTTGGTCTTCACCTTTGACTTTGTTCAGCTCTATCTCGCCCGCCGAAGCATCGATTCCTGCACGCTCAAGGAAACCTTTGGCTCCAACAGTGAAAAAGTTACCATCAAAATGAAGTGGTTCTTTGCCGGGGCGAAAGACCGCGTAATACGGGATCGCTTTCGCCGTATTGCCGAAATCCACCAGTCGCTGTTCGACTTCTGGAGCTTCGTTTGTCATATCTGCTTTAAGGACGACGATATTTTGGCTCTCGATTGTTGTTTTAGTTAGTTTTGTATTCAGAGCAGACCGCTCGTTGAGTTTGCAAGTCGCTCACCAGTCTGCTGTGAAGTCCACTAACACCGTCCGTCCCTCAGCTAAATGTTTGCGAACCGCAACTTCACTATACGGCTGATAGTCGAGTTCATACCACGGAAGCAGCACGAAGAAAGCGATGCCTACTCCAACTGCGATCATGACCATACCGCCGGCCCACGCTTTTAACTGCTGACCGATTGGTTTGTGAAGCTCAGTTCGACCAACCCACCACAAGCCAAGACCAATGAACAGCAGCAAGGTCAAAACGGAAGCATTGTACTTGTACGGTACTCCATTGATCAAAAAGATGGTTGTGGCGATCAGCACAAAGCCCATGATCTGCTTGAACGTTTCCATCCAGCCGCCGGGCTTCGGTAGGAAACTGGCCAACTTTGGAAATGCTCCGATCACGAGGTATGGAAACGCCATCCCGAGTCCAAGAAACAAAAACACCGTGAACGTCATGGCTGGTGGTTGCGCCATTGCCCAGACAACTGCCGGAATCAGCAACGGACCAGCACAGGGCGTCGCCAACAGCGTTGTTAAAATGCCTTTGAAGAATTGTCCGACGTATCCATCTTTTGCGGCAAGCTGATTTGCGGCATCCGAGTTCACCACGCCCGGCATTGGGATTTCCCATACTCCAAAGAAGCTGAGCCCGAATCCGAAGACGATGGCGATCATAATGAGCTTGAACGGTAGATTCTTGTAAGCCTCGCCCCAACCGAAACCAAAACTAACCGCCAACGCGGCAAAAACCATGAAGACTGCCAGCATGCCCAGAACGAAAACAAAATTCAGCATAAACACACGACGAGGATTTTCGCCGGCCATGTGCATGAAAGACATAATCTTGAGCCCAACAACCGGCAAGACACACGGCATGAAGTTCAAAATAAAACCAGCAATGAAGGCCAGCGACAGAACCGCAACCGGTGAGTAACCGGTGAACGCGCCGGCGT
>CAYGUE010000219.1:0-7898 GCA_964352885.1 uncultured Pirellulaceae bacterium | reverse complement strand
ACCTTCGTGTTTGTGGGTTCGACTCCCACCGTCGCCACTTTTGATGGGATTGGTTTATGATTGAGGTTTCACGATCCATTCTGAGTTGAAGCCATTCGAAATGAAAGAAATGAAAACGAATCTGATCTGCTTTGTATTGTTCGTTTTGGCAACGACGACTTTTGCCAATGCTCAAATCAGTTGGCGAGTTCAGCAACTCCACAAAGACAACAACGAAGGTGTTGCCGTTGGCGACATTGACGGAGACGGGAAGCTCGATATCTCGGCTGGCGAATTTTGGTACCAAGCTCCGGACTTCAAGCAGCATTCGTTACGGACGATTGAGCCGTTTGGAACTGACTATCTGCAGAATAATGCCGAGCATCTCTATGACGTTGATGGGGATGGTGATCTCGACGTCATCGCTGGAGGCTTCACACTTCCGGTCGTGAATTGGTACGAAAACCCAGGGGCAGGAAAGTATCAAGTCGATTCCTGGAAATCTCATAAACTGGTGAACACGGGAACAGGCCAAAACGAAACGACCTTCCTGCAAGATATCAATGGCGACGGCACGCCAGAGTTCATTGAGAACTCATGGAATACGAAAAGCCCGATGCAGATTTTCCGCCTTGCTCCAGGCGACGACGGCGTAACCAAGCTGAAACGTTTTTACGTTTCCGAGGCCGGCAACGGACACGGTATGGGCTTCGGCGATATCAACGGGGATGGAAAACAGGACATCGTTTTCCAAAACGGTTGGTACGAGCAACCCCTGCTTGGTGCATTCGCGAACCCGTGGAACTATCACCACGACTTTGACCTGCCGAGCGCCAGTTGTCCGATGCTTGTCGTGGATCTAAATGCTGATGGCAGAAACGATCTAATCTGGGGCGACGGTCACAACTACGGACTCTATTGGCACGAACAACTTCCCGAGTTACCGGACGGCAAGACAGTTTGGCGAAAGCATTTGATTGACAAAGAGTTTTCTCAAGCCCACGCTCTTGCCTGGGATGATGTCGACAACGATGGCCAGAATGAACTTGTTACCGGCAAGCGTTACTTTGCTCATTCGGGAAAGGATGCAGGCGCTCGCGATGAGATGACGATCCAATACTATGACTGGGACCCGGAAAACAGCTCGTGGAAGAAGCACGTCATCTCTTCGGCTCCCGCTGGCGAAGGCCCTGGCATCGGACTGCAGATTCGAATCCATGATCTGGACAGCAACGGATGGAAAGACATCATCGTCGCCGGCAAAAGCGGAACGCACATCGTCTGGAACGACGGAGAATGACAACGAAGTATCCGGCGCCATCAACTAGCAGGGTGATTTGTTGCTAACATAGATGCACGTTCCAAGTTTTCGATGCGCGGGTGCCACATGAAACACAAACATTTCTTTCGAATGATTTCATCTCTACTTCTCGGTATTTGTTTCTTCGTCTTGGCGACTGAAGCGAAAGAGAAGCCAAACTTCATCGTCATTTTTACCGATGATCAAGGCTACAACGACCTCGGATGTTTTGGATCGGAGACGATTAAGACTCCCAACATCGATCGGATGGCAGCCGAGGGACGAATGTACACCAGCTTCTACGTTCCGTGCTCTGTTTGTTCGCCGTCGCGTGCAGCCCTGCTAACGGGTTGCTACCCGAAACGCGTTAGCATGCACAAACACGTGCTGTTTCCGCAATCGGACTATGGCTTGAATCCAGATGAGTACACCATTGCCGACCATCTGAAGTCGATTGGTTACGCGACGGCCTGTGTTGGCAAATGGCATCTTGGCCACCATCCGGAAACGCTGCCACGAGCCAACGGATTCGATTCGTACTTTGGGATTCCGTATTCAAATGATATGAATCATCCGGACAACAAACGGATATCGAAATTGTCCAGCGACAAGCTTTGGGCGGATCAGCAGACTGCGATTTCTGGTTGGAATACGCCGCTTTTTGGCAATGAGGAAATCATCGAAATGCCTGTTGACCAGCGGACGATCACCCGACGTTACACGGACAAGGCGATTGAATTCGTAAACTCCAACAAAGACCAACCGTTCTTTTTGTACTTGCCGCATTCGATGCCGCATATTCCGCTCTATGTTCCAGAGGACGCCTACGACGCCGATCCAAAGAACGCTTACAAGTGCGTCATCGAACACATCGATGCCGAGGTCGGTCGGCTGGTGCAAACGGTTCGAGATCTTGGATTGTCAGAAAACACTTACATCATCTACACGTCCGACAATGGACCGTGGCTACAATTCAAAAATCATGGCGGTAGCGCAGGGCCGCTTCGCGCGGGGAAGGGCACGACTTTCGAAGGCGGACAGCGTGTGCCTTGCGTGATGTGGGCTCCAGGGCGAATTCCGGCGGGAACCAGCACCGATGCGTTTGCTTCGACGATGGACTTGCTGCCGACGATCGCTCAAATTAAGAAATCGAAGCTACCCGAATCAAAAAAAAAAAAACTCGATATCACGTCGACGTTTGCAACGGATCAGTCGCCGCGTAACGAGATGCTTTTTTATTCTTCGCACGGCAGTCTGCAAGGCGTTCGCAAGGACGGATACAAGTATCTCGAATCCACGCCGCGGCGACGGAAGGGAAAACCTGAGCCAAAGACGACGACCTATTTATTCAATCTTGCCGTCGACATCGGCGAGCAGGACAATTTGCTCGAATCGAATCCGGACATCGCCGATCAGCTGAAGGCTCGGATGATCGATGCGGATGCAGAGATTTCAGAGAATGCCAGACCCGTTTGGCGCAAGGAAAAGGAATCCAACTAGTTGGAGTTGTGGGTCAAAGCTGAGAATGAGCTTGCGATCACAGCCTCGACGCGTGAGTTTTGAAGTTGCACTAATACAAGCCCGAAGCCCAGAGCGCCAGCGAGTGAATAATTGCGTGGATTTTCGATTCACTCGCTTGCGCTCTTGCGCTTCGGGCTTGTATTGAAACGCTTCGCGTTTTCGGTTTTCAAAGGTTATTTCCAGATAGAATCCGAATTTTCAGGCAAAGTATGCAACTTCAAAACGCGTGAGCGAGGGACTGCTGTTGCGAACCGCAAGACGAATCGTTGACGTGCTCGGCAGATAAGATTGTTTTTTCGTTCGCTTGCGAGTCTCACAGCGAGCCGATCCCTTGCTCACGCTACGTATTTGATTTTCGGAAAACAACACTTCGTGGACGCGAAATTCAGGCTAAATCACGTTCGCCGTTTAGTTCGAGATAATTTTTCCAATGATCGCAGTGCAAACAAGGCATGGCAAGAAGCCCCATCGTACGGCAATTGCGTCAAATGCTGTAAAGTCTTCGGGGCGCCTTACGGAAACGAATGCAATCGCGAGCCAATGCACGAAAACCGCAACGACACAGATTCGGAATCCGTATCCGCCATCAAGCAACATTGCACTCAGCACCAAGCCAATCAGCTGGCTGACGAGAACATGTAACCGATGAGGACGAACGAGCGAAAAATCAACCGTTTGTGAGGTCATGGTTGAAAAATCCTTCGTGGTGGACCGTCTAAAAAAGAAAAAGCGAGCTTGTTGTCATTATACCTTCGCAAACCAAAAGGGGCAGGAATGTGATCGGCGCCGATTATCGCCATTGACGGTACTGGGCCATTTTCAGGGAACGCGATTCGTTGCCTCCCATGCTGCCAAGATAGTCCAGTAGTTTTGGAGTTGGATCGGAGATCGTGATCGTTCGTGAATTTTGCGGATTGCTTTTCGATCGAACGGTGATGATAACTTCGTTGTCGGAACTGGCGTTTTCAGGTTGCTCGAAGGAGACATTTTGGACTTGCGATGCCTGCGTCGCCGCGACTCGAGGGGTTGGGGCGGTTTGGCGCCGGCCAATTGGAACCATGTTGGCTGCTGGAGTTAACGCCGTCTGCGACGGTGCATTCGATGCGATTGCAGTCCGAGTCGGAGTAGCATCAAGTGGCGTCGTCTTAAACAAGTGGTCGAGGTTCGTCTTGGCAATTTGCCAGTGAACGGTTTCTAAAGCCGTGTAGATTCCTTCATCGACTTCAACGGCGGCTGCATTGCAAACGCCAATGAGTTGTCCCTTCGAGTTAAACAACCCGCCTCCGCTACGGCCGTTGACGGGTCGACCGAAGATGTCGTACTTCAGCGCTCCATCGTATCTGGCCAAATTCTTGATCGCCGTATTGCGAATCGTTGGATCGTCTCCGTTATCGCAACCTAGTGAAAATACTTTTTCGCCGCGATCAATTGCGGAATCAGCCGAAGCGACTTCGACGGCGTTCAAGCGGCGATTCCCGTTCTGAATCACAACCAAGGCGATGTCGTTGGCGTTTGAATCGTAGTCCAACATTTGTCCTGGGACCGCGATCGGCGATTCGCCTTCGAATCCGATCTCTGCCGTGATATCGCCCTTACCTCTTGAGTCACGAAAGACGTGCCCACAGGTCAACACAAGGCTTTCTCCATCATGGGTGTGGATCACAGTGCCCGTGGCGTACGACGTTCCTTTATCGTCTTCGACTTTTAGCCGGACGGTAGAACTTAACGCATTGGATTCAAATTCATTTTGAGGCGTGCGGGTGCCTTGATGCATGGTTGGCGACGTAAATGAGGATCCGGCTTTCGTCGATGATCGATTCGATGCAAGTGAAACCTTGGTTTGAGAGGGGAGCGACGTGGCGGTCGAACTTGCAGCGGTCCTTTCATCGCGAATCGGACCGATTGAATTCTTTGTCGGTTCATAGCGAATTGTGCGGAACCAGTCTCGCAATTCCTCGGCTCGCATCGCACGTGGTTGGTAACCGAGAACTTCGTTGTTGAGAACCAGAGCAAGCGTTGGAGTGCGCGTGACTCGAAACGCGTCAGCCCAATCAGGTCGCTCGCCGACGTCGACGGTTTCGACGGGATAGCCTTCCGAAGCCAGTTTACTAATAACGTGCTTAACCTGAATGCAGGGAGCACAGCCTCGGCTGGTAAAGAAATACAGCACCGGCTGATCGTCTGCTGCTGATGCGAATGTGCCCGACAGCAGCGCGAATACAAATAGTAGTGCGGCAGGTGTGTACCGCACTGCAAAACGGCGGTTCCCGAAATTCTTCATCCGTTCCCTCCATGGACTGGATGTGTTGTTCAAATTTGCTGGCGGTAAAACGTTCACACGTTTTGTAATAATTGCATCCTTGCAATTTCGCTTTCGCCCGTTGTTTCCAACAACCAAACGAATTCGATCCACCGTCGCAACCTTTCTGCACCTTTTGTGCCAAAGTCGCTCAAGAATTAGAATGCTTCAGCCGCGAGTCTCAAACCTCGATCTGGCAAAGTAGTCCCGCTAGCATTTTTGATTGGTTTTTAGATGTCATTGTTGAAATTAGTTGCCGTACTCATTTTGGTTGTTCCATTTGCCTCGCACGTCCAGCAGGAGGATGCTTTTCATCCTGGAAAAGTAATTCCCGCGTATGGAAAAGTTGCCGCTGTCGAATCGGATATGGAGCTCACGAAAAAAACGGAATTAAAGATTTGTTTTGATTCGGCGGAGAAATCTCGTGGAAAATCGATCAATCAAACGTTCGACAGCGCAGCGAGGTTTATTAATCTGAATGTGGGATGCGGTGCTGACGCATCGAACGTTCACGTCGCGATTGTTTTGCACGGTGGGGCTGCGATCGATGCGACAAAAAGTGAGTTCTACGGTACGGACAATGATGGGAAAGAGAATCCGAACGCGGAAGTCATTGCTGAATTACAAAAGAACAATGCAACGCTTTACATTTGTGGGCAGACGGCAGCATGGCGAGGGATCAAAAAAGCGGACTTGTTGCCAGGGGTGAAAATGGCTCCTTCCGCAATGACGGCTCATGTGTTGTTGCAGAAGGAAGGGTTTTCGCTGAATCCGTTTTAGGAACTTTGCCGGGTGGGCTCTCGACCTGCAACATTTAGGTAATATGTCACGAGAGACATGTCATGCTGCAAGCCAGTCGCACTGGGCTGAGGTCATTTTTGCTGCAAGGTTTACGGAGCGCCCGTATCGGGTGAAATTTTAGGAACGGTGGAGACCACCGTTCCACGATCTACTTTTTGCGAGCCTTGGCGTAGTTCGGATTGTCGGCCTGATCCGTTAACTCATATAGAAAGCGGCTGGGTTGAGTTTCGCGAGCCTTGCCCCACTTCTTCCGAGTTAAGCTCATCGACATTGTCAATCGCTCTTCCGCACGAGTCACACCCACGTAGCACAAACGACGTTCTTCCGGGACTCCTGCCCCGTCGTCTTCCAGCGAACGATGATGCGGGAGGATGCCTTCTTCCATGCCGACGATGTAGACTTCCGGAAACTCAAGTCCCTTTGCCGAGTGCATCGTCATCAAGGCGATTGCGTTTTTCTTGAGTTGCTTTTCCTTGTCGTTGTCGGCACTTTGGTCACCCAGCAGCAAACGATCGAGGAACTTCGTCATCGTTGGCTTGCGAGCACTTTCTTCGTAATCCGACAATGCGTTGACGACCTGCTCGACAACATTCCAGCGGCTCTCGCGATCTTCCGGCTCGGCGTAGATGCGATCGATCTCCGACTTGTAGTCGATTTTGCTGATCAGTTTGCGGGCTTGATCTACCAGGGAGGAATTTCCGGAAACGCTTTTAATTTCGTTGACGACCGCCGCTAGTTGATCCAGTCCTTGATTGACTCTTGCGGTGCATTTCGGCCGCTCCGCGTAGCCGCAGACCATATCCCACATTGGGACTTTCTCTCGGACTGCACGGTTGAGTAGGTTTTCTATCGACTTTTTCCCGATGCCACGCGGCGGTGTATTGATGATTCGCAGGATTGAGATTTCGTCTGGATCGTCCTCCAGCAATCGCAAGTAGGCGAGCGTATCTTTAACTTCCTTACGATCAAAGAACGACATGCCTCCGACCAAAATGTAAGGCAGTTTGGCCTCGCGAAGGGCAGTTTCAAAAGGTCGCGGCTGTTCATTGGTGCGAAACAGAATCGCGAAGTCCCGCGGTTCGCGTCCGTGCAGGTTCAGTCGACTGCTGATTGAACGCACCACGGATTCGGCTTCCTGTGTTTCGTCTTCCCACTGGTTGATAATGGGGACTTCGCCGCCGGGGCGAGCGGCTCGGAGAACTTTGTCGTGACGAGTCGAGTTGAATCGGATCAGTGTGTTCGCATACTTGATGATGGCTTCGGTAGAGCGATAGTTGTCTTCGAGGCGAACGACCTTCGCGTCTGGCCAATCTTTGGCGAAAGCTAGGATATGTTCGACTTCGGCTCCCCGCCAACCATAAATCGATTGATCATCGTCACCAACGACGCACAGATTTCGATGTTCGCCAGCGAGGGCTTTTACGATGCGATACTGACTGGTGTTGGTGTCTTGGTACTCGTCGACCAGCAGGTGTTCGAATCGAGCGGCCTCTTCCGCGCGAACATCAGGGTGTTCGTGAAATAGTCGTTCGGTCAGCAGAAGAAGATCATCGAAGTCGACGCAACCGCGAAGCTGCAGCTGTTTCTGGTATCGTTCGAATCCAACCGCGGCAATGTGTTGAGCGTCACTTTCGCATTGTATCATTGCCTGTTTGGGATTTAACGACTTGCACTTCCAGTTGCTGATCCAGAAAAGAAGCTGGTTAGGCTTAAGAAGTTTGTCGCCGACTTTGATCTCGCGAAGAACTTGGCGAGCCAAGCTTTCCTGGTCACCACGGTTATAGATAGCGAACTTGAGTGGATAGCCCAGCTTATCTATCCGCCGGCGAAGGATGCGAACGCACAGCGAGTGAAACGTCGAGATCGTCGGTTCGTTTTCCGCCTGGTCGGATTTATTCTTGTACTTTTCCTGATTGGCCGATTTGCTCCCAATCAGCGATGTCAGACGCTCCTTCATCTCGTTGGCGGCTTTGTTGGTGAACGTCACACCAAGGATTC
>CAYGUE010000218.1:0-7903 GCA_964352885.1 uncultured Pirellulaceae bacterium | reverse complement strand
CTTGAAAACGAGAATCGAAGTCTCAGCAGGAACTCACTCACTTGGCATCACGTTTCCGAAAACGTTTTCGTCCCTCGTTGAAGAAAAGCGGCAGCCGTTCGATGCGAATTTCAATCGACATCGCCACCCAAGACTGACTCCTGCAATTTATCAAGTCTCAATCGTTGGACCGTTTGACGCCAAGGGAACCGGATCGACAAAGAGCCGCCGTCTTATTTTTGGTGACGACTGGACGGGCGAAAATATTTTGATGGGCGACACGAGATCGCTTGGGAATACGTATCGGGAAGAGGCAAAAAAACTGATTGGGCGACTCGCACAACGAGCGTTCCGCCGACCGGTGACAGATGAAGATCTCAAAACACCGATGCGTTTTTTTGACGAAGCGTTTTCAAATTTCCAATTTGAAAAAGGAATCGAATCGGCACTGGCATCGTTGCTGGTTAATCCAAATTTCCTCTTTCGCATCGAAGCGGACAAGGAAACCGACCAGCCTGCATTTTACATTTCGGATGTCGAACTCGCTTCTCGGCTTTCCTACTTTCTGTGGAGCAGCATTCCCGATGCAGAACTACTCAACTTGGCAATCGAAAACAGACTCAGCGCACCCGCCACACTGCGGAATCAGGTTCAGCGAATGCTCGAGGACGACAGATCTGCTTCGCTCGTCGATAACTTTGCGTCCCAATGGTTATATCTCAGAAACCTCGAATCGATCACGCCGAACGTGCGACTATTCCCCGACTTCGACGACAATCTCCGCCAATCCTTTCGCCTTGAGACTCAGCATCTCTTCAACGACGTGATGCAAAACAATCGCAGCGTCGTGGACCTGCTTCGTTCCGATCACACGTTCCTCAATGAACGACTGGCAACGCACTACGGTATCCCGAACGTTCGCGGTAGCGAGTTTCGAAAAGTAATGTTGCCGAACGATAGTCGACGCGGCGGAATCTTGCGACACGGCAGCATCCTGATGGTCACGTCCTACGCGACGCGAACTTCACCGACGATTCGAGGAAACTGGATTCTGGAAAACATTTTGGGAACGCCGGCACCTCCGCCGCCACCAAACGTTCCAAACCTGAAAGAAAACACGACGCTCGAAGTCAGTTCCCTTCGCGAACGTTTGGCACTTCACCGAGCCGATCCGGCTTGTGCAAGCTGTCATGACCGAATGGATCCGATTGGATTTTCGCTAGAAAACTATGACGCAGTCGGCCGCTGGAGAGAATTTGAAGGCACGTTGGGTGTTGATACAGCAGGTAGGTTCGCAAATGGTGCTTCAATCAGTTCCGTTGTCGAGCTCGAGGACGCTATACTTGAGCGACCGCAAATGTTTGTCCGTACGTTGACTGAAAAGTTGATGACGTTTGGACTGGGGCGTGCTGTTGAGGCGTTTGATGGGCCAGCAGTTCGCTCGATTGAGTCCGCGGCCGCGAAAGATGACTATCGTTTCTCGAGCATCGTTACAGGAATCGTATTGAGCGACCCGTTTCGCATGCGTTCAAGTGAAGGTTCGGCTAACCCGGAGACCAGCCAATGATCATCAGCAAAAAGTGTATTTCTCGCAGAACTCTGTTACGCGGTGCCGGTGCCGCGGTTGCATTACCGCTGCTTGATTCGATGATTCCCGCGATGACGGCCACGGCGGCCACCGTTGCAGCGAAAGAAAACCTGAAACGCATCGGATACGTTTACATTCCGATGGGCTTCAACCCGGCCAAGTGGATTCCTGACGGCGACACGCTGGATAAACTTCCGTTCAGCCTTTCGCCTCTGGAAGCAGTGAAAGACAAAGTCACCGTTGTCACGAACATGGATTTGCAAAACGCGTACCCGGGTTCGCATGCAACTTCCAATTCCGCGTTCCTGAGTGCGGCTCGCGCGAAACGAACCGAAAGCACGGACTACTACAATGGAATCACGGTTGACCAAATCGCCGCGAAGAAAATCGGACAGGAATCACAACTTCCGTCACTCGAGCTTTCGATGGATTTACTGTCGACCGTTGGACAGTGCGACAATGGTTACGCTTGCGTTTACCAAAACAATTTATCTTGGGCATCGCCAACCGAACCGCTCCCGTCCGAAGCGCATCCTCGGATCGTCTTCGAGACTCTTTTCGGAGAAGGCGGAACGCCGGAACAGCGACAGGCTGCACTCAAGAAACGCTCCAGCTTGCTCGATTCAGTCACGACGGAAATCAAACGAATCAAAAAACGAGTCGGCGGTTCGGATCGCAACAAAATTGATTCCTATATGGAGAACATTCGCGAGGTCGAACGCCGCATCCAAATGGCTCAGCGAAACGTGAAAGACAATCCGCTTCCTGATCTCGATCGTCCCGTCGGAGTTCCGACTCAGTACGCTGATCATGTGAAACTCATGTTTGACTTACAATTACTGGCGTTCCAAGGCGACATTACTCGCGTCGTCAGTTTCCAATTGGCACGTGAAGCGAGCACGCGAACGTATCCGGAGATCGGTGTTTCCGATCCGCACCATCCGGTGACGCATCACGGAAATGACCCTGTGAAACTGGAAAAAGTCGCCAAGATCAACCGGTATCACGTTTCTCTCTTCGCCGACTTCCTGAAGCAGATGAACGAAATACCGGAGGGCGACGGGACGCTGCTGGATCATTCGCTTTACATGTACGGAAGCGGCATGGGTGATCCAGACGCTCACGATCATTCGAATCTGCCGATCATTGTGGCCGGCGGAGCAGCTGGAAATATGCAGGGGGGGCGGCACATTCGATTCAAGGAACCAACGCCGCTTTCCAATTTGCATTTGACGTTGCTAAACAAAGTCGGTGTACCGATGGAGACATTTTCAGACAGCACGGGGCGCGTCGAAGACCTTTTTGATCCGGTTAATATGTAGCCATGAAAATCCCTTTCGTTCTGATTCCAATTTTCATTTCGCTGACCGCTTCGCTTGGGCATTCTCAAACGGAACTTGTGGAACTTGCGGAATCGCAGCAGTGGTCAGAGTTGGCTCAAGACATCACCGCCGACAACATGGACGATGTACAAGGTGACGGCATGACGGCTCTCCACTGGGCCGCGCGACACAATCACGTTGACTCCGTGAAGCAACTTATTAATCTGAAAGCGAATGTGAATGCAAAGACGGAATACTCCGTCACACCTCTAAGCCTCGCGTGCGAACGCGGCCACTGTCCAATCGTCAACCTACTAACCAAAGCCGGCGCAGATGTTGAAGCAGCCCGCTTAGGCAAAGAACGACCCTTGATGCTAGCGGCAAAGAACGGCCACCCAACGATTGTTCGAATATTGATTGCGGCAGGCGCAGATGTCAACGCAAAGGAGGCTCGTGGACAAACGGCTCTGATGTGGGCGGCTGCAGCAGGCAACGTTGAAGCCGTCGATGCTCTGATTGAAGGTGGAGCTGACATCGACGTCTCGCTTTCAGATTCGGGCTTCACCGCGTACATGTTTGCGGCTCGACAGGGAAAGACACCTGTTGTTGAACGGCTCATCGAAGCTGGTGTTGGCGTGAACTCGGTGATGAGCACCAAGAAAACGGGAGGACGCAAACCGCGAAAAAACATGTCTGCTCTGTTGTTGGCAATCGAAAGCGGTCACCTTGCATTGGCCCTTCGGCTCGTTGAGCTTGGAGCTGACCCGAACGACCAACGCAGCGGCTACGCACCGCTCCACGCGATCACCTGGGTTCGAAAAACGAAGCTTGGAGATGATCCGTCCGGCGACCCGGCTCCGCGAATTACTGGAAAGGTCAACTCGATCGAGTTTGTTCGCCAAATGGTGAAAGCCGGCGCGGACGTGAACCTGAAACTGGAAAAAGGAAAACCAGGGAAGGCACAGTTGACTCCGAAAGGACTTACACCGTTCATGCTTGCATCCAGCACAGCAGACGTACCGTTGATGAAGCTACTTCTGGAACTCGGAGCAGACGCAAAGGAAACCAACGTCGATGGGTGCACGCCATTGATGGCTTGTGCCGGAGTTGGAGTCGTTGCGGTTGGGGAAGAACCGGGAACGGAAGAAGAAGTCGATGAAGCGATTCGGATATTGGTCAAGCTTGGCGTCGATCCGAATGTCGTCGATGCCAATGGCGAAACGGCGGTCCATGGTGCTGCATATCGAAACTTCCCATCGGCAGTGAGACTGCTCGATAAACTCGGAGCCGATCCTCAAGTTTGGAACCGAAAGAACAATCACGGATGGACACCGCACATGATTGCATCCGGGAAACGACCAGGAAGTCTTAAACCATCTCCAGAAACAATCGTGGCTCTTGATGAAGCAATACAAGCCCGAATCGGACGCGAGTGAATCGGAAGCGTGGGAAATTCACTCGCTTGCGCTTCGGGCTTGTATTTGTATTGGCATTGCGTTCCACATCAACAATGCTCCTGCCCCGAAAACGCTCTGCGGAACCCAACATATAAAGACGCCGAAGAGCACTCGATCAAACTCCATTCCCAGCTTCGTACCAACGACCACACTGCCAACGAGCATGAAGATCGCGAACGCGACCAAAATCACCATCCGCTGCTCCCAATGCATACCAACAGGAGCCATCGCGATCAGTATCAGAACCAGCGGACCGGCGAAATAGATCGCCCCTAGAAGCCAAGGCGATACTCCCAGCATTCGTGGCAAGCCGAGGAAAACCGCTGTAATGGTCGTCACGACAAACAGGCCGCGAACAGAAAAGGTTAGCCGCATCGGTCGAGGCGGCTTTGCGTTGCTTTCAAACTCTTCGATGATCTGATTGAACCTCGGCCCAACTGCGACAGCGATGAATCCTCCCAACAAGGCGAACGCCAGCGCCACCAACAGATTCAATCCTAGCATTGGGAAGTCGATCATCCAGCCATCGCCAAAGAATTGGCCTTCACGCCAAATTTCGAACGGAAATCCGATCGCTTCCGAGTCCGCGTTTTGAGTGGCGCCGCAGAGATCGGACCAGCCACTGGAGAGATAGAACCACGAGATTGCATTAAGTGCGGCCTGCAACATAAACCCGCCAGCCATGCCGCGGACAAACCAATGCTTTCTGGATGTTCCAATGTTGCTCATGAAGTATGATTCTCCTGCACTTCATTCTACGCTTCAAATCCAGCTGTGTTCACTCAATGAGTTCATCCAACGAAACCGAATCTCTTCCAAACGTTGTCGTTATGGCGACCGGCGGCACCATCGCGGGCACAGCTTCAGCAGGTGACGACGGCGTTTATCAGGCGGGGGATGTTCCGGTTGCCGCGTTAATCAATGCCGTTCCCGAAGCTGGACGTCTGGCGAACTTGACCGGGATTCAAATTGCATCCATCGGCAGCCAAGACATGAACGATGTTGTTTGGATGAAGTTAGCCAAAGAGTTGGACAACTATCTTTCTGACGATTCGGTTGCCGGCGCAGTGATTACGCATGGCACCGACACCATGGAGGAAACCGCGTTCTATCTGAATCTGGTTGTCGACAGTGACAAACCAGTTGTGCTCACCGGCGCGATGAGACCTGCGACTGCTCTCAGTGCCGACGGACCACTGAACCTTTACAACTCGGTTGCCGTTGCGGCGTCAGAGAAAGCTCGTGGGCACGGAGTCCTTGTTGTGGCCAACGATTCGATTCACGGAGCTCGCGAAGTCGTTAAAACGAACACGTTGACGGTGCAAACTTTTGAGTCACCGAACATGGGATTGCTTGGAGCGTTGCACTACGGTTCTTTTCGCATGTTTCGAAAGCCGCTGCGAAAGCACACCGCCAACAGCATCTTTTCGATTCGATCGATCGAAGAATTGCCTCAGGTCGTAGTCATTTTTGCCCATTCCAACATGAACGGAGAACTGATTCGTGCTGCCGTTGAAATTGGAGCGAAGGGAATCGTGTTGGCCGGCGTCGGAAACGGAAATGCTTCCAAGCTGGCGATTGCGGCCATGGCCGAAGCAAGAGAGCAGGGTGTTGTAATCGTTCGTAGCACTCGCAACAGCAGTGGTGCGGTGCTTCGCAATCAGGAAATCAACGACGATTCAACTGGGTTCGTTGTTTCAGACCAACTGAATCCTGCGAAAGCTCGCGTGCTGTTGCAACTTGGGCTGACTCAGACGCATGATGTGAAAACGATCCAAGAATACTTCTGGACGTACTAGCTTTGGATCGCAGCGCAATCCTTGGGTAGCGGACTCAGCCCAGAAATTGAGTTGCGGCAAAGGCCTAGTGGTTCATCCAACTGCAAAGGATTGAACGGGGCTACAAAATTTGATACATCCGTGTTCATCGGTGTGCATCCGTGATTTCGAAATCCTAGCGGACGGTCGAATCGCCAATGGGACCATCGAAATGAATGGGCTCTGTCTTCAAATTTTCTAGAACTGCAATCGCGGCCTCCGCGAAATGCAGATCCTGTTGAGATGTGATCTTCAAATTCAAGGGACATCCCTCCGTCATATAAACGGGCAAGCCTAACATTTCCAGCAATTGAGCTTCGTCGGTCGGTTGAAGTTCGCCGCGGCGACCAAACAAACTTTGCAACTCTTCAGTGCGAAAGACCTGTGGCGTTTGCGATTGGAAAAGTCCACTTCGATCGACGGTCTCGTCAACGAGGACTCCGCTTGCCGAACGTTTCAAAGTGCTGCTGACTGCCACGGTTGGAATCGCATTTCCGTTTTGGCGAGCTGTCGAAAACACGCGTTCGAGCAAAGCATCGCTGATACAGGGCCGAGCACCATCGTGAACGGCCACGAACTCAATGCCGGCACGAACTTTCGACAGTGCGTTTTCTACGCTGTCGGATCTCTCGTTGCCGCCAGCAACGACGTCGGCCCGATACGCAGCCAAAAGATCCCCATAGGTTTCAACAAACCATGACTGATCGTCTGGCGAAACAACAATCAGGATCTGTTCAACATCGTTACGCTGAGCGAATCGTTCAACGCTGTGACGCCAGACAGGTTTGTCACCGAGCACCGCATACGTTTTCTTTTGGTTGCCGGATTGGAAACGCGTCCCACTTCCAGCGGCGGCAACAATGACGGCAAATTGGCTCATTGTTCGATACCCAACCGGATCTTCACCGTCCGCTCACGGCCGGCTCGCTCGCAAACAACATCGACGACGTCACCTGGCTTGTGACTGTCCATCGCGGCTTGATAGTCGTCCGTTGTTCTGACAGATCGACCATCGATTGAGATAATTTTGTCGGTTTCTTCCCGGTTCGGTCGCAGATATTCAACAATTAAACCATCGGCACGACGTTCTCGGATTCGTTCGACTCGCAAACCTTGCAAACCGGCGTCATCAGCAGGTCCGCCTTCAACGATCCGCCCAACGCCTAAGCCGTCGTCGGTTTTGAAGAACACGTCAATCCCCAGCGTTCCTCGAATCGCTCGTCCAAATTCAATCAACTGCGGAATAATGCGCTTGATCGTATTGATGGGAACCGCGAAACCGACGCCTGTGTTTTCACCTGTCAGCGTTTTGATCGCGGTGTTCATGCCGATCACTTTGCCTTCGTTGTCGAGCAGGGGACCTCCTGAGTTCCCCGGGTTCAGGGCAGCGTCAATCTGAATCACATCCTTGATCAGTCGCTTAGTCTTCGATCGCAACGTTCGTCCAAGGCTCGAAACAATTCCGACCGTCAGCGTTCGTTCAAGTCCAAATGGATTTCCGATCGCGAGTACTTTTTGACCGACTCGCAAATCGGATGACTCGCCGAACGAAACAGGAAGCAGTTGATTTGGATTCGCTTTGATTTTCAGAACGGCGATATCGTTCTGTTTGTCAAACCCCACGACTTCTGCTGGAATCGGATCGCCGTCGGAAAGAGTCACCGTAATCATATCGCTGCCGACGATGACGTGGTGATTGGTGACGATGTGCCCCTGCTCAGTGACGATGACGCCTGAGCC
>CAYGUE010000217.1:0-7938 GCA_964352885.1 uncultured Pirellulaceae bacterium | reverse complement strand
CTCGTAAGCAGAGCCGATCATTTCCTTGACGCTTTTCTGCTTCTCAGCTGGGAGTACAGAAAGGATCTCGTCCCGGGCTTCTTCCCGGAGCTTCTTGATGTCCTCTTCCAGCTGCTTGTTGACTTCCTCCTCTTTCTTCTTGAGGGCTTCGGCCTCTTTTTCCGTCAAACCTAGCTTTTCACGAACAGCGTCGCTTTGCAGGGCAGCCGCAGTTCCGCCGCGACGCATTTGGCTCTGAAGTACGATCTGATCCAGTCGTTCAAGCTGATGCGGGACCAAAATGCTGCCGACCTTTTCGTCAACGCTTTTCATTTTCTCTTGGATATTCTCGCGAATCTCAGTCATCATCTCATCGCGTTCTTCTCGCGAGAGATCCGCAAACTTCTCCCGCATACCAGAGAACGCGCTTCGCATAATATCACGAGCTTCGGTTCCAATATCTTCGATGTCCTCAAGTTGAGCATCCAAGATTTCGAGCTCCTTCTGGACGGTCGGATCGTTCAAGTACTGAAGCCTTGAATCTCCACCCCAGCCACCACGCTGAGCCATTACGTCGTTGGCCAGAAATAGGCATGTCAAAGCCAAAATTGCAGCGAAAGCAGTTCTACGAAAAAGCATATCTCACTCCTAAAAGGTTTCCGGCACCCCGGATCGTCGCCCGTCCCGATCGGAAGATTGTAG
Source organism: uncultured Pirellulaceae bacterium (assembly GCA_964352885.1). Taxonomy (GTDB): domain Bacteria; phylum Planctomycetota; class Planctomycetia; order Pirellulales; family Pirellulaceae; genus Mariniblastus. The sequence goes on along the minus strand of CAYGUE010000217.1, from coordinate 7,257 downwards.
CAATTCCGTACTCGCAGGGCCGTTACGCCGAGTTAAACCCATGCCTTGATCAATCGGACTTCTTTTTGAAGGTATTTTTTCCGTTTTTTTTCACAAATTAAAATGGGGCAAAAACTATCGGTCTTTGCACAAATGCGAGGAACCGTCAGCGGCCCGGCTATCGCCGCCAACCCTAGCCTCCGCTGGGGGTGCTCATCTCGACAGCCGTCGGAGCCACGAATTCGCCCTGCTGGGGTTGGCCAAGATAGCCAACCGGGGCAACAGACGTGGTGGGCTCGATACTGTTGACTGGCACTCCCATTGAAGCGTCCGAGATTGGGCTGCCGTCTTTGAAGATATCCATTCGCGGCATATCGCAGTCAACCCCACGAGACGTTGATACATTTTGCTTCATCAGCAAAGTGCCCATCGCACGCTGGAGAGCAACTTCTGACACTTTTAGCTCGCGTTCCGCCTGAACATAAACCAGTTCTGCCGACGCCAGCCGATCCTGAGAATCTAGCAGCTGATCTAAAACCGTCGTTGGGTTCTGCCCATCTGCAAGATCGCCCTCCACAAGGGCGAATGACTCCCAACGTTTTTCGAATTGATTACGATCCGCGTGAGCGGCTCGAATCGCCTCGGTTGCAGCAACCAGAGTTTCTGAAGCCGATTCGACTCGACGCAATGCAACCTGTGATTCAGCGATCACGTTCTGCATCACCTCGTCCACTTCATGCTTGATCTTTTTGACTTGCAACTTTCTTTGTGCCAGTCGACTTCGTGCGGCGCGATTGCGGTAGGGCAGTTCAAAATTGACGCCCAGGTTATAGCCGGGCTTAACCTGACCAAACTGATCCTGAAAAGCGTTCGCAATTCCCGTGTCGCCGCGCAGAGCACTCACGTACGAACCCATCAGCAACGAAAGTTCAGGCAGTAATTCATTGATGCTGATGTCACGCTGTACGGACGCGATTCGCGCACGGCCCAACGCTTCGTGGATCTCTGGGAGATGCTGTAGTGCCTGATTGACGACTTGCTCCAATGGAAGCTGAAATGTATCTGCCGTCGGAAGCTCGCCAGGGATCAACTCGGAGCCGCCGCCATTCATCCAACTGTTGTCAGCGATACGCCGGCGAACTTCAGTTTCCGCATTGCGGATATCGCGAAGTGCGTTTAAACAGAAGAGCGGGCTCTCGCGATCTGGCTAGGCAGCGAGTCAAGGCCCACAAGACCCTCGAGGCGATGGAGGATTTTTTGACCACGTTCCACGTTGCGCTTCTTTTGCAAGTAAACACTTCGATTCAGATACAGATCCCAATACGATGAAACGACACCCAGCAACTCATCCTGAAGCTCGGCATGAAATGTTTGCCAAGCGGCCCCGTTGGTCGCTTGTGCAATCAAGATCTGCGATTGATTGAAGTACTTGCCGCGACCACGAAGCAGAGGCTGTGTAACATTCAATGCCAATGTTGCCGTCCCCTGATCCTGTGGCACGAAGAAGTTAGAGTTGCTGTTTTGAAATCCCAGTCTTTGGTTCAGTTCCCAGGTAGCACCGTTGCGGGCTTTCTTGCTCAAACCAAGATCCGCTGACCAAATATTGTCTTTAAGAAAACTTTCCCCCGTTCCGACGGTGAGCGAGTTCCCCACAGGATCGACGCGGTCTTCAAATTGACTGCGGACGTACTGCGTCGCATCGAATTCTGCATCTGCTTCAACGATCTGCAGTTCCCGGATCAATGGGTTCTGCGAAACGGCATGAATTCGAGGACTGTTTTGCAGAGTCCGGTAAACCAACTGGTTCGAGTTGACCGATTCTGTCGCTCGCGTGCCATCAATCGGCTGCAAGACGATGCTTTTCCACCACGTCAACGAAGGATCACCGCTAATCGGGATTCCATTTTCGGCAGTCAACGGAGGTGCAGAAAAAACAGCAGCAGGATCCAGATCCAACGGACAATGGCTTGGTGGGGTAGAAACAACCGCGCACTCGGTTGGCAAAGCAGTCCATTGGCTTGCAATTACGGGATCCGCTTGTCTCAGAAGCGGAGGGAGCGCCTGAAAGTTTGACGAGGAATTCTGCATCGGAGCAGAGCACTGCTGTGACTGGTCCGACTTAGGGATCATTGGTTGAGCGGAATTGAGTTGGTTGTTCTCAATATCTCCCTCTCCCAAGTTCAACATTGTCGACGACTTATTGAATCGGTTCTGAGCTAGAAACAGGTTTGGCAAATGTGAGTCGGTCGTGGCGGGTGATTCCGGAAGCTCGGTTTGCAACCCGGGCTGCTTATAATGAATGTGTGTTGCGAATTGTCAGACGATCCAGAGACTGAGGACCCTCAGAGGTTCTCGCTGGCTCTTGGGACGCCAAAGGCAGGCGGGCGGTTCGCTGCTGTGGAAACTGTAAAAGAGCGCTTTCGAAAGCGTCGTCGAACTTACCAAGGTCAGCAGCTGTTTCTTCAACTGAACCTGTTGAGTTTGCAGGCTTTACGACGGGAAGGCTCCTGAAGATCTGTGCGGCCTCTGGTGGTCTCTGCTCTGACGTCAACGGAGGAAGCGATGTGATCTGGCGGCCAATGCCGTCAGTCGCAAGCACTCCGAGCAGAATCAGAATGATAAACGGAATGTGAAAACGCATCTCGGAAAGCTCCGACCATACAAACAGCATAATACATATAGTCTGCTTTCGCCGTTACGACTGATTGATGCTTAGTTGAAAACTCCTTCCTCCCCTCAAATGGTCGGCGTCGACCGTTCCATTCCGGATAATTGGAAATGCTTAACAAACTCGATCGAGGGATCGGCAGGACGCCAATCCGATTTGAAAGTCGATGGCCAAGGCACTGAAAATGAGCTGAAAAACAGGCGATCATCTTGAAATCGAGTGTGGACGGGTGTCGATCGTGATCCGATTCATGACAGTTCAGCGCACGAAAAAACCGCCTGCTGAGGTCCTCAACAGGCGGTTTGAGCGAAAGACGGCGAATCGTTTCGAGTGGGTCAGGAAGTAGCGGCGACGCTACTGGTAGTCTACACCAGTTCCTTAATCGATCCGATCAGCGTACGAAGTCGTTCGGCAAGCAAGCTTGCATCGAACGGCTTCTTGAATGTTTCGTTGATCGCAGAGCGATCGAACGAAACAGGTTGACCATCATCAGGCAGCAGAGCAATCAGAATGGTCTCAGAAAAATCGGGATTTTTCCGGAGGTTCTGACAGATCTGCATCGCTTCAACTTTTCCGATTGAAAAGTCAGTGATGATACAGTCAGGGTGGAAACTTTCCGCTTGAATGCCAGCTTCAAATCCGCTGGCAGCGACAGCTACCTTAAAACTCTTCTCGGGTGGAAGTTCCCGTTTCAAATTTTCAATCAATACCTGATCTTGAGCGACAATCAAAATTTTTGCCATCGCTTCGTCTTCCAGATCTCCCAAAGGCATACCATGCTCTTTGAGGAACTTGATCAGGTATTCGCGTGGAATACGACGGTCTTGTGATCCGGGGATCCGGTAACCCTTAAGGCGACCAGAATCGAACCACTTGCTGACCGTGCGCGGGGCCACTTTACAGATCTTGGCGACCTGTCCAGTTGTGAACACCTTCATCGCAGGCTCTCCATAAACACTTTTAAATCGTCTTTCGCTACACAAACTTTTGGCTTCATAAGGAAACTTCCGCTCACGTAACTATCTGCCCCGCTGGGAAAAAATCCCATCTGGGTCAGGACAGACTCTATTCGCTTTTAGGTCGAAGACGTTTCCGTACGTCAACTACCGTCACGACATCAGCTATGTCTGATTCTTCTGGCTGTTTGTGCAGCAACCGAGGTCGCGGTACAAATCAGAAATCACCAGTTGTTTCAGACGGCGACGAGGATATCGTCCGGAGAGAAACTCGAATCGCGCGGTGCAGTCTGGGTCGATTACACAACGCAACTTCAACGAACGTTGCCGTTCGCTATCGAAATTCCCCCCTAAGGCTCAGAACTGACTTCCGTTGACAAATTGAATGCCGGAGTAAACGGCACGAAAGTCACTTCATTCACCTGCAGTATGTTTCGTTTAATCGGAGGTCATATCTTTAAGGTGTTTTGACAATCGCAGGGCTAACGACAGAGATTCCGGAAAGCGCAGCTGTAACAATCCGCATTGTTTGACGCATCGGCGCGGTTTCAACGCCTCATTTGGTAGACCAGGCAAATTAGAGGGGCACTTTGAAGCGACGCCGAAATTTTTGTGAATCGAGTATGACGTCTAAAATGAATGCAAGCATTGAGCGGTCAGAAGAAGGAAACAGGAGATCGCCCCAACATTGAAGCTGGAATCTCACCCGTTCCCCAAAGACGCCGGTGGGAGTCGAACCCACTTAAACTGCTTTGCAGCCAGTTGCCTAACCGTCGGGCTCCGGCGCCAAGTCTCTCCCTAGAATTAAAAACAGTGGAAACTGTGAGTGGGAATCAAGCCCACCGTCACGAAATTTTAAGTCTCGTCGCTATTTCGATTTGCGTATCGCGCCAACGGAGAGTCGCCTGAATAGCAGCGTACGAATCGCTTTGGCGTCAGTTTGGAGTTCGCTGACGATTTTCCTCGTCGTGGACGATTCATTTCACGTTGATCCGCCATCCACTGGGCCATTTCGGCTGCCGTATGAAATGTATGTTCCTGACCATTGGCCAGTCGAATGGTGTATTTCTTTTCATTCCTCATCGTGTTGTTCCTCGTTTAAAAGTACCCCATGGGAGAATCGAACTCCCGTTTGCAGATTGAAAACCTGCCGTCCTGCCACTAGACGAATGGGGCATTTGAAATTGTGAAAATCGAGTGGATCAGGAGGTGCTCGAACCCTCGTCTCCTGGCCTTCAACCAGACGCTAAACCGTCTCAGCTACTGATCCGAACCTTGTAGGCATAAAAAAGCCCGGCGTCGCAACACCGGGCTGATGGATCACAAATTGATCTGTACCGAAGTTACAATCGCATGAAGCGTTCCTTTAAAGAAAATCGCTCACATTCACAGACAGCAATGCATTCGCATTGCGACATTCGTTCTGCAGTTGTGATCGAAAAAGTCATTGGCTTTGGTATCCGTTATTTGGTCGATTTACTTGGATCGAATTCGTTGTTAACACCAATACCGTTCAATGAGGGTGAAGGGTATCTCTTCCCGAGGCTTCTGCGTTCAAATGGGCATACTCACGCAAGCGATTCAAGTGGCTTCAACGCCAACAACTAGACGTTAAACGACCTAAAACTCAATGACTAGCTGCTGTTTCAAAGTAGACGGTCAAGCGGCGGATTGGTTCGCGAGTAAGCTGAAGTTCTTTTACGCCAAGCGATGCAACCGTCGCACGGTCCATTCCATTGCCAACGCGAGAACCACCAACCCCAACAGCCACATCATCAGCTTTCGCTTGAACGTTCGGTCGAAGGAACCGGAAAGAAACGACTCCTGATCGCGAGCCTGAATCAGTTTCTCGGGCGAGCTGATTTCGCTCGCAGGAACAGAGAATTTGCTTAGCCCTAAGTAGTAGTGGCCGTCAGTTTTCTCAGCCAACTTCGAAAGCAAAGCATCATTACGCTGCGGACGCTCCTTTTCCAGATCGGGGATACTTGCGGCGATCGTAGTCGAGAGAACTTCCAAATCGGGGCTGTCTGGAATGGGAAGCGTCACTCGAAAGTCCCCTTCCACCGCAGCGATGAACTGCCCTGAGTAGGTTCCCGGACGAACCGCAGCCGCAGCTGACCGCAACACTACGGTGTCCGTTGTGTCGTCGGGCCTCAGAATGGTTGCTTCGATCTCGGGATATGTTAGCGGCTCGTCCTGCGGGTCTCGCAAAATCGCCTGAATTGAAATCGTGTCGCCCATCCAGCACCGCTGCCGATCAGCGAGCAGCACACCGCGACGCGAATCTCGCAACAGTCTTCCCTGACTCGCCCATCGAATCAACTTGCTGTAATACTCCTCGAAGTAGCCAACATCCATTCGGCGCACACGCCACATTTCACCACTGGCTTGAAAGAACGAACGGCCGGCTCCGTAAAACTGACTAGCGAAATATATCGGAAGTCGCTCACCGATCAATGTGTTTGGATCCGCGAAGTTGGCCAGCACATCGGCACCGGCTTTGGATTCGTTTACGGCGAAGTATCCGAAAACGCCCTCAAAGCTCTCCCATGAATTCAGGCTTTCGCTCGACGTTTCACCAATCCACAAGTACTCCGCTGCCCTGCCCTCTCGCGTGAACTGCAGCGGATACGCTTCAGTTCCGCCGAAGCGACCAAGCTTTCGAATCGCACTTCCCTGCGAGTAAAACGAAACGGGATAGAGCTTCCGCATCACATCGATCGCATCGTCACCACGCGGCTTCCGAGTCCACTCGGGGGTGTTGACCGGACCGGCGATCAGGATCAGCCCGCCGGCCTGCTCGGCAACCCAGCGTTCAAGCAAGGCTGTTTGAACCGCCGAAAGTTCTCGCCAATCGGGATCAAATGCGATCACGCAATCGTAAAAGTACATCTCGTCGCGAGTAATCGGAAAACGATCGAGCAAAACATCTGATTCCTGGTCCGCACCTGATTTCGCTGATTGCAGCCACACATGCGTCGTGATGCTTTTGTCACGATAGAGCTGGTTTCGCAAAAACCGAAACTCTCGTGTTGGTCCACCTGCCATCACCAGAATATTGGTCTTTCGTTTCACGATGCTGACGATGGCACTGCGTTGGTTGTCACGAGTTTCGCGTTCACGATCGACCGGCAGAATGCGAACGGTGTAGCGTCGCTTGCCTTTTTCGTCTCGTTGGACATCGAAAGAGAGGGGTAAAGGTACACCATCAACCCCAAGACGAACCGTTTTTTCGGCTTCTTCGATTTCGGCTTCCGTGTTCTTCAAATCGACCGAGAACAGTTTCACACGAGCCGAAGTTCCCTCCAAACCAAACGCTGTTATCAGTGATTTGATAATGAATCGGTCGCCAGGAAAAACTCGTGGCGGAGCCTGCACATCAGCGACCTGAACATTGCGAACAACTCGAGTCGAACCTATCCCAATCGGATACAAGGGGATGCCGGCGTTTGATGCGGCGATCATGGCGGCCTCAGGCGGCGTTCCTGTATTGCTTTGTCCGTCTGTTACGACGACGATGCCGGCGATTGGCCCGGAACGTTCGCGATTGACAATGAATTCGATTGCGGCTCCCAATCGCGTCGCACCTCCCCGAGCCGCCAGCCGCTTCGCCCATTCGACATCGTTTGGTTCGGCGTTTGGCACTTCTTCGCC
>CAYGUE010000216.1:0-7991 GCA_964352885.1 uncultured Pirellulaceae bacterium | reverse complement strand
TCATGCCACCCATTGCCCCACCCATTAAACCACTCGTCGATGCTTTGTTTGGGTTGATGAACCCGGGAACATCGATCTCTCGAAATAACGCTAAGCGAAAGTTGGCAGACTGCTTCCATTGCACGCGGGCGAATCCCCGCTGTATCGGAAGCGTTTTCAGTTTTGCAAACTGGTCTGTCGTGATGTACGACAACTCGACTCCCCATTGAGGATCCTCCATCGTCATGAGAATAGCATCGATCAATCGTGCGTCGTTGTTGAGGAATTTCAGTTCCAGAGCGTTTTTCCACAGCCAGGCTGGTTCAATCGAATCCTTGGCAAGTTCGATGAAAGTCGTGACCACTGATTCGTCTTTGCATCCCGATTTGAGCAAGTCACGGATTTGAAACCTCGTATCTGGATAGGTTTTGGAAAGATCAAGAATGCCTTCGATGACTTTGGGTTCATTGGGAAAGTACGCCGTCGCCAAGCTCATCGCTTCGCCGCGTAACCCTTTCAGAGTCATAATCGGTTTGACCCATTTCCGCGATGGTTGAAAGGCCTTCGAGCTACCCGTCTGGCCTTCTTTCATCAATTGATAGCCACAGGCGACAGCAGCCGCCTGAAGTTGCGAGTTGTCGGACGCAATCATGTCTTCCAGGCGGCGGATAACCGCACCGCGGTTGTATTTGCTGATGAAATAAAAGTTGGATTCAAGGGATTCAGGCTGGTTGAGATAACCAAGTCGATTCGCGGGCTCAATTCCAGCCTGGGATTTCTGAAGCTTTTCTGCGTGGTCCAGCAGGATCTCGGCGATCTCGTCGCTGACGGCAAGCGGAGAAAGGGTGAAGAACAATTTGTTTTGTTTGCCAATGGAAAGATCCAGTTCATTTTCCTTCAGCATGACCTTTGCGATGTCTTTTTGAAATTGAACCGGAGTCTTTTCGGTCAGCAATTTGATTCGTTCGGCATATTCTTCTGGAGAATGGTCAATGGATGCCCGAAGCCAGTTGCCAAGTGTTCCCCCGTCGAAAGTCGGAATTGGTTGCGGATTCGGTGGCTTTGCTTCAGCAGTTGCAGGGCTAGCCAAAGGATCGAGCTTGGACGCCAGTTCCATTTCCTGTCCGACGAAAACAGTCTCACCTTCAATAAGCTTTACTGTGTCTGACTCTCCGTCATTTAGAATGACGCGGTAGGGATGCTTGCCCGGTTTGTTTGCAGCCGCCTTGACCTTAAATACTCTTGAACCACCAGTCGCAATCGAAACTGGGAGAAAAGTCACTTGTCTGGGAGTCATTCGATGAGGATAGCCAGAAGCTTGACTTGGTTTGATCCCGCTCGAAAAATGCATTAAAACGGATTCAAGAGTAATCGAATTGTGACTGACGTTCGTTATCCTAATTTCGTATTCGATTTCCTCGCCCGTCTGTTGCGATCCCTTTGGACCTTGAACATCCATCACGACTTCGGGCGTAGCGTTGTTCTTGTTGGGATTTTTGATCGCGGGAAATTTGTGCTGAACCTTTGCAATTTCCTTAGCCTTTTCCCGGATCCTCACGACCACGACCTCGCCGCGTTTGATCTTGAAATCACCGTTTTCGACGACCATCGAATCCGAATTACCTTCAATCAGGACTTTGTAGTCGCCAGCGAACAAACGCGTCGACTTCGAATCATGTTCGACGATCAGTTCTTTGCTTGGCTGATCGTTTTTCAGTAACGTCACTTTCACGTCGTCAACTTCTGATTCGATCACGACTTGGCCAGTTGAGGTTTGGATATAGATCACGATCCCGCCGAAGGTGAGCAAGCCAAAAAGTGCGATCACCGATACCAGCTTGGCGATGCGCGGCCACCATCGAACAGATTGCGATTCGGGGCCTGTCGTTCTCAATGGTTTGACGGGTGACGATCCACGGGAGTGCCAAGAATTGGGCTCCAATTCAACCGGGCGGGACAGAGCATCAACTGCCTTGCTTTGCCTCAGCGATGTCGCGCGCTCCAGCAATTTCTTCAGGTTTGCATGGCGGCTAAATGGCTCAAGTTGTTCTGCAAATTCAGTTGCCGATTCGAAGCGATCGGCGGGGTTCACGGAAAGCCCGCGATCGATCAACTCAGCAAGCTCAACAGGGATCGAATCGCAGCGATCACGGATGGGTGTCGGTTCGTTGCAGGCCATCGCTCGCAGTTTTTTCAGGGGCGTATCATTTTCCGAATTGGAATACGGTGCAGAGCCCGTAAGTAATTTGTAGAGCGTCGCGGCAAGGCTGTAGATGTCGCTGCTGCAAGTGATCGTGTCGCTACCAAGTTGCTCTGGAGCCATATAGTCAAGTGTGCCCATCAGTTGGCCGACCGTCGTTAGTTCGTCCACCGTGCCGTCAAGGCTGCCAAGTGTTGCGAGGCCAAGGTCGAGCACTTTCGTTTTTTCGTCTGATGTCAGCATCAGGTTGGATGGCTTCACATCGCGATGGATCACGTCCTGTTCGTGAGCGTATTGAATTCCAGCGGCACTTTGTCGAACCAGTTCGCACGCGTCAGCAACTTCCAGCGGACCGCACAGTCTTGTGAGTTGTCCGAGGTCGATGCCTTCGACCAATTCCATTACCAGGTAGTGCGTGCCCTGTTCTTCGCCGGCATCAAAGGCCGTAACGATCCCGGGGTGGTCCATCTGGCCGATGATTTTCATTTCGCGATTGAAGCGGGCAACGGCGTCTGGTGAACGCAGTTTTCGATACGGCAGTACCTTGACTGCGACCTGCTTGCCGAGCCGTGTGTGTCGAGCCTTGAAAACGCTGCCCATGCCGCCGCGACCGATCGTGGAGATAATCTCGTAGTCTCCGATCCGTGTTGGTTCGAGCGATGGATAAGCGATTGAATCCTGGCGATGTAGCAGCTGATGGGCAGCGGCAACTGCGAGTTCAAAATCTGAGTTTTTTTCGTAGGGCGACACGCGACCAGAACTATTCGACTGAACCGTCTTCAGCGATTCCATCAATGAGTCGCTGGTTTGATCGATTCCGACAATCGTGTCTTCGCAAACGTCACACGAATCGAGGTGATTGCTGATCTGACACAGTATTTCCTCAGAAAGATTTCCCAGAACAAAACTTTTAAGTTCGTCACGCGTGTAGCATCGCATCGTTTTTCTCCGCAAGAAAAGGCCTCTGCTACTACAACGAATAGGCGCGACAGGAAAAGTACAGGGCCAAAGCGAAAGCGAGTGAATGAGGGGGCGCTCGGGCACCGTGGATTCACTCGCTTGCGCTTTTAGAAGTTGCACTACTACAAGCCCGCGCAAGCGAGTGAATCATTGCATGGATTTTCGACTCACTCGCTGGCGCTTCGGACTTGTATTGAACGCTTCGCGTTTTTCGGTTTTCAATGGTTATTTCAATATAGAATCCGAAGTTTCAGGCAAACTGTGCAACTGCAAAACTTGCGATTCGGGCTTGTCGTAGCGATGAAAAACCAATACCGAGCCTCTAATTCTCGCCCAGTTGTTCACGCAGCCGTCTCAGCACGCGGCTCTTTGCTTGACGAACGCTGTTAACGCTTAGCTGCATGTCCTCTGCGATCCATGCGGTGTTGTGCCCTTCAATGGCACTGCGCCAAAACGCTGTCCACGTTTGAGGTGCAAAGTCAGCTTCGATTTGGTCCAGAGCTCGGTGCAGTAGTCTCGAGTTCTCAAATTCGGTCGTTGGTTCGTCGTCGATGCTGTCCGCGACTTGAGCCATTCGGAAATTGGCCTCGGTCCCTCCAGCGGCATCCGCATCGCGATGCCGCTTTCGCCAAAAGTCCTTGATTTGGTTTTGTGTGATGGTCCACAGCCAGCCACGAAGTGTGCCGTTTTGGTGCGATTGGAATTTGTGTATCGACCGCGAGGCTTTTGCAAACACGTCTTGCATCACATCGGCAGAATCGCAGGATTGCAATTTGCATTCGTTACACCAATGGAAGACCAGTGGGGCGAATAATTCAACAAATTGGTTCCAGGCGAGCGAATCGTTTTCCCGCAGCCGTACTATCAGGCTGGTGCCTTCACTGAATGTCGAGTCAAAAAGCATGCAGTCAGTTTAGCGAATTCGAACGCAGACACGACAAAAAATGGGTTTGACTGGTGATGCGATGTTGAATTGTTTGAGAAATCCCGTTTCTTGGCGTATGATGTAGCCGGGCAGGAAAGAGCAAATTGAGGTGATGCATGACGCAGTCGGATGATGCGACGCGAGAGGATACCGGTGACGCCAGACGGCTTCCGTCGGTGGTCCCAGCCGCGGTTGAGCTTACTCACGTAAAAAATGAACAGTTGGCTATCGCTAACGAGTTCTTTTCTTCGCTCGACGCCGACCGAATCGTAGTTCCTGAGCAGCCTCGGTTATCACTGGAGGCAGATGTTGTCAGGGCTCAAGCGGCCACGGTGCCCTCAGATGCAAATGTCAAGTTAAAGGCGGTCGCCGAATTGGATACTTCGCTTGAAGATGATTTGGATGAGGCTCTCACAGATGCACTTGGCTCGGATCTACAAAAAGCTCTTCCGCCGCCCGTGATCAAAAAGATGAAAGTGCCCAAAGCGATTCCGATGGCTAGGCGCGCCCGGAAACGTGTCATTACCATTCAAGAACGTGAGGATGAACCCTTTCAATTTCGCGAGCTGCTTACTTGGAAAGGTGTGAAGCGTCATTCGAGCTTCCTTGTTTCACTTTTCTTGCACACGCTCCTGTTGCTTTTCCTCTCTTTGCTTGTCGTTCGAAACGGGATTGGCGATTCGACGTTGTTCCTTGATCTTGCGGAAGCTCCCGCTGACGAAGGGATGTTGGAAGAGATCAATGTCAATCCGGTGATGTTCAATGAAGATGAGGTCATGGCCGAAGTCCCATTGAATGAACTCTTGAGCGAAGTGCTTGAAAAGGAAGATGCTGAAAAGGATGTTTTGAAGGTCGAGGAGTTCAAGCAAGCCGATGGTCCGATCGGTGGCGGTGCATCGAGTGCTCGCGGATCACAAGGTGACGGCAAGTCCGCGATGTTCTTCGGCACCAAGGCCTCTGGGCGGAGTTTCGTTTTCGTGGTCGACCGTTCAACGAGCATGCAATACGGTTCTAGGAACTTCGTCAGCCGCGAACTATTCAATCGATACGATGTCGCCAAGTCCGAGTTGCTCAACGCGATCGAAAGTCTGCAGCCGCATCAGGAATTTTTCGTCCTGATGTTTGCTCACAACACGATTCCGATGTTCAGCAGTAAAAGCGTCGAGCAGGATGGCGATCAGGAATATCGGATGATTGCGGCGACTCCCCAGAACAAGGCTCGCTTTCAAGGTTGGCTTGAAGGTGTCGGCATGGGGCCTGGAACCGATCCCAGACATGCGCTTGAGATCGCAATCGAAATGCAGCCCGATTCGATCTTTATGCTCAGCGATGGAGCTTTTGTCAGCGAGCGAAATGACGACCGGCCGAAGACTCGCGAGATCATTCAGCAGTACATCAGTGCAGGTTTAATCGTGCCGATCAATACGACATCACTGGTTGTCGAAGAGACGATTCCGACCATGAAATCGATCGCGGACAAATCGGGAGGGCTATTCAAGTTCACGACGATCAATGACTACATCAAGCAGATCGGGAACCTGCGTGGGCCAATGCGCTCCCGAGCTCTCGAGCAGCTGATTGTTTCGGCCGACGATGGTTGGGATTCGAGAAGGGAGATTATTGTCGAGAAGTTGTTGCCGATGCTGGCCGAGCGTTCCTCGACTGAGCGTGCGAGTGCAGAATCGTTGCTTCATCGAGCAACGATGGGACTGTTTAAAGGCCATCTGGATTCGGTTTTCCAACCCGGCGGCAATGCGACTCAGCATTGGAATGATGTCGTTCGCGAGATCGATGGCTATTTTCGAACAAAGCAAGTTACTGCTCTCGGGCAAGGCCGCGAGGTGCAGCAAAAGATCTTGTTGTCGATGTTGGAGTTGGAAGACGATTCGTACATTCAGCTTTTTGAGAATCTCGACATGGATCGCGTCAGCAGCCTGACGATGATTGAAATGGTCCACGGAATTGATCGAGGACATCTGAAATTCGGAACGTCGCCTGAGTCGATCGGATGGCTCCGATATCTGATTGCGAGGCTCAATGGGAAAAAACCAAAGGAGCGTTCGGAGTTGGGCCGGATCGATTGGAGTATTGAGCAGGCTCAAGCTGCAATGGACCGTCTGTTTGAGACACGCCTCACGCGAGCACAGGCCATGTATCGAAAGTACAAGGATCCTGACAAGGGGCTTAATATTCGTGAGCGACTTGGGAAGGCGATCGTGAGCATGTATCCTGAGACAAAAGAGGCTGGTCGCGTTCGCCTCGAGTTGGAATTGGAACGCGCGGAAGATTTTCCGGTAAGCACCGACGGCGAAGGTGATTCGCTTGAAGAGATGTTTGGGCAGTAGCCCGTGAGCAGCGGGCGTTGTCGCTTGCTGTGTCGTCCACCTGTCTGGCGGCAAGGCCTTCGCCGCTCAATTCGTCAGCCCCGTCCAAGACTCGTGCCTTACATCAATGTGATTCCAAACCACCGCAACGCCAGTAGCAATATCACTGGCGTAAGAACGATACTCGCAATCGTCGTTGCAATGCAGATTTGAACTGCGATCGCTGGTTTGCCTCCAAAGTGCTTCGCCATGACGATTGGGAAAATTGCGGCTGGCATGGCGGCTTCAACAATCAGAACATTTCTTAGCTCTGGAGAAAACGAAAGCAAACTCGCGGTCAGCAAGAAAACGATTGGCATCACCATGAATCGAACCGAGATGGAGCCGGCAATGACTTTGAAATCGATGCTCCACTTCTCACGCTGAACGACTCCGGCCAAAGTTGCTCCCGCCAGAATCAAGCCCATCGGGATGGAGCACTGTCCCAAATCCGAGATCGCCTTTGCAGCAAACTCGGGGATCATCGTGTAGAGTCCCGTGAAATTCAGAAACAGGCCGACAATGATCGCAATTGTCGGGCCGTTAATTAGTCGGCGTGAGGCGCCTTTCATGGTGCCGCTGAGCAAGATGATTGCGATGGTCCACATCGCCAGTTCAAGCCCGAGGTTATGCACGAACAAAACGCCTAATGTCTCATTGGCACTCTCGCCAAACAGTGCTTCGATCAGCGGAATCGGAATGAACCCGTAGTTTTGAATCGCGGTAGCAACGCAAAAAGTGTTGACGCCATCTGCCGGGTCGAGCTTGATTCCATGTCCGATGCACTTCGCGATCAGCAAGCCAAGAACGGTCAGTCCGAAACCTGCGGCAATCGCGGCCACGACAACGTTGACATGCTCGAGGCTCTCGTTGCCGGGAACTTTGGACAGGATAAAGCATGGGTAGAGCACGTTGAGAATCAACCGCATGATGCTTCGCTCGGAGTCATCGTTGACGATCGAAAAAACGCGTGTCCCGTAGCCAACGCCGACGATCAGGAAAACAGGGACGGCTGCGAAAAGAATGTTGGAGAAGTTCATGTGCAGCGGGAGATGTGATTGAATCGTTGACGCAGACAATTTATTGGCTGTAACGTGGATCCACAATGATGGCAAAGTCGTGGCGAAAAAAGTTACCTTTGTTGGTGAACCAATGTTGCGCCTTGGCGTCTAAACAGCAGTCACTTAGTTACCTCTTTGGAAATCACAGGTTCAATCGTGTTTCTGTTTCAGCCAGACAATCAGGTTAATTCGTCCAGTCACGCGGTAAATGCGTTCGGCAATGTTGGCGTTGGCTTGAATCGTCAATCATCGCAATGGTCGCATTCCCAGCGACTGGATCGCCTGCTTACACGTCTCGCTTGAGAGAATCTGTTGATTCATCAAGGTCCGATGCTGTAGCGAGCATCGGGCCTTTTTTTGTGCAGTGTGCGGCGAGTGTTCGTAACGATGGCTTCCAGCCATTGGGTCCATTTCGATCTTCATTTGAAGAAGTTCACCCATATTGCCATGTAGCTCAATTGGCAGAGCGGCTCCCTGTTAAGGAGATGGTTGGAGGTTCGAGT
>CAYGUE010000215.1:0-7991 GCA_964352885.1 uncultured Pirellulaceae bacterium | reverse complement strand
CGCTTCAAGGATCGGACAAGCATGCTGCCGTACGCGAGCGATGATGATGGCCGCGATGCCGAGGTCGGTTCCAAGTTGGACATGAATCCCACCAGGAAGCGAGACTGACGCTGGCGAAACCTGACCAACGATCTGAACTTCAGAGAATGAAGGCTGCTGTGGTCTCGCAAGAACGGTTCGAGCTTCTTGATTCTAAGCGAGTGTTGTAGCAAGGCGTCGTTTCCATTGATAAAACGACGGAGCCGAAATGCCTTCGGCCGCACAGAATTGAGCGATTGTCTGATTTGAAAGCGAACGGCGCTGCAGGCGGTCGAGCCAAAGCTCAACACGCTCCGATTTTGAAATACGTGGCACGGTGATCTCCAAAGGAAATCCACCAATTTACGATGCGTGTCAATTATGGTGCTCAGAGACGCTTACTTTCTGCAGACAACGGCGGAAGCTTCCGAAACAGTTTTGATGTCCCGTCAGGCGACAGCATAAACATCGAAGTTTATCTTCAGCAGACAGAACTCGATTCCGTGCTTACTGACGAGGGAATCGTTTCGTGGGGTTTTGACTTGTCCAAATCTCCGTCAGATCTTGGAACAATTTCGAATGCAACCGCCAACCCGTCGTTCGATTTTGAGAACCACGAAGCGACGACGGAATCCGGTTTTGAGTGGGAATATGCTCAGAGTACCGGCGCTGGCATCACGGGATCTGAAATACTGTTAGGGTCGTTTCAGTTCGAAACACTAAGTGAAGGTACGACTGTTTTTAGAATACAGGATCGCATCATTGGTTCTGGTCCCGGAAACGCGAGTTGGTTTACACCATCATTTACGGAACTGGATGAAGAAGTTTTCGGATCGGGCGCGGCTAATACGTTCCTGTTTTCCGTCAATGCAACATCTGCGGTTCCAGAACCAAATTCACTGGCTTTGCTGAGCTATGCAGCAGTCGGATTCTTTTTGCGAAGAAAACGAATTGCATGTGAATCTTTCTAAGTTGGTTGATTTATCGATGGGCCGAAAACTGGACTTGCAAGCCTCATTTTGCTTTCTCAGTTTCGGGATCCAGCGGGCGTAAGTTCGCATCGACTTCCGGCTCAATTTCAACCAACTTATTGATGGTCTCTTTCTGCTTGTGCAATTCGAACGCGTCGTAGAGTTCCCCGATCGCGGTACGAGCCTCAAATCGTAGCTTGCCACCGTCGATATGAATGATCTGGTAGAGCTGAGTGTCTTCTGCGACGCGTTTCATGAATTTCAGGCGATTGTTGTTGTACATTTTTGGTCCACTGACAGAAACAACGTAGACCGTGCCGTTCTCCTTATCGATGTACTGCTTCCCAGTTGGTGTGTTTACATGCCCAACTAATTCGACTTTCGCTTTCTCACTCTTCGCCTCGTCAACGGCAGCAAAGTCATCACGTGTGGAAGTAGCAGCCGGGACGTCGAACCCAGTTCGACCGTAAGTGTGATCGTGGCCTTGCAAAACGAGGTCAACTTGATGCTTGTCAAGAACTGGCTTCCATAGCGTCCGCAGTTCTTGGTTGTCTCGATCTTTGCCCGTCGAAAATATCGGATGGTGGAACGTGCACACGACCCACTCTTTGTCATTCTCAGACAACACCTTGTCCAGCCACTTTGCTTGTTGCTCATGCATCGAAGTCGAGTTCAAACCGATAATGCGTAAGTTGTGATACGTCAAAGTAAAACAGGTTTCCTCCAATCCCTGCGGACCGTTTTCCGGAAACGTGAACACTTTCCGCCAATGCTTTGATAGGACACGACGAATGGTGTTGCCGTCGGCATCTTTGAGTTTTGAATGTTCGTGATTTCCCGGAATCGCGATTGAAGGTGTCATTCCGTTGAGCCAACCTCCTGCTCCAAACCACTCGCCCCACTCTCCGTCTGAGTTAGCTCGATTAATCAAATCACCAGCGTGCAACATGAAAGCGGCCTTGGGTGCGTCCTGATACGCTTTTCGAATCACACGCGACCACATCGACCGAACGTTATTCTGCGCGTCACCGAAGTAAACGAATGCAAACGGAGAGTCTTCCGCAGTCGCAGTTTTGAAGTGAAACCATTCGCTCCAATTATTGCCATCGCCAACACGATACGCGTATGTAGTGCCTGGCTTTAGGTCACGAAAGGTAAAACTGTGATAGTGGCACGTGCCAAGATCGGTCTTAAGAGCCTCCGAAGTCGCAGTGTGCTGGACTGCTTTTTCAGCAAAGTACGGACCGACTTCTGCTTCGGCAATTTCCGCCAATCCAGTTGACACCTCGACCGACGTTCGCCAGTTCACCGTCTGAGTCGTTCGAGGATCTTCATTAAGTGTCAGAATGATTCGATCGGGCATCGCCGATGGTGCATACATGGCAGCGGGTTTAACTACCCGAACACCATGGTCGTGATCGTGCTCTTCGTCGTGAGCGAAAGCAACCGAAAACTTTGACAGCGCGATCATCAGGACGGCCGCAAGGAAGATACTGAATTTCATTAGTTTACCTGGTGTTTTTCCGACTCAATGTTATTGTTGCTTGTTTTCGACTGATCTGTTTTTGACTTACTCAGTTTTGCTTTTGCTTCGGTCAATGCTAAGTGTGATTCGAAATAGGGATCTTTCATTACAATTCGTTCCCAATCGACAAATGGCTCGTTGAAGTCACCGCCAATTGATTCTTCGAGAGGCATAATCCAGCCATCTGGCAATTCGTCCTTCGTAAGATCAACTTTCGGTTCAATCAAAAGCTGTGGCGTGCGGCCGTTCAATGAGCTTAGGGCAAATACTCGAACGGCGATCTCATCTTTCTTAAAGCCTTCTTTCATCAATTCACCTTCGACAAATTTGGCAAAGTCGCGAATCATCCATGGGTCGCGTGACATTCTCAAAAGCTGATGCATCTTCAAGTGTTTTTCCAGCTTAAACAGAGCGACTTGTCCTGAACTTTCATGGAATGCATAGAACCGCACCACAGAATTTTTGGCTCGCAATTTCATATGCCATGAAAAATGATGATGTCTCTCTGTCCAACTTGTGTTCTCTGCGACTGCAAAATGCCGAAACGGCAAAGCGACCTGCAGAAAGACAAAGACGCAGACGAATCCGTACAAGAGCTTTCGCGAAAATGGAACCCGCGCACCTTTCCAATCAGCTTTGAGCATTTCAGGGGCGTTGCCAAAGAGCCATCCGAGTAATCGTCGCGGCCAATCAGGTTCGAAAAAGATGGTTGTCAGAAAGATCATTGCCCAAGGGAAAATGCCGATTCGAAACAGGCTCGCGTTGAGCAAATGAAACGTCAAAGCCATGCAGAATGCCAGTATTCGCGTCCGTTTCCACAGCAACAACGGCACGATGAACAGGTCAAACAGCATTCCTGACCAAACAAAAAACATGACGAACCACTCTTCGGTACAAAACGGGCCGATCAAAAAGTGCTCCGTTTTATTTGCCAGCACCTGCCGCATCGGGAACCCGGAAATCCAATCCAGATTCATCTTTGCGACACCACCAAAGAAATAGACCAAGCCGATTTGGAACTGCAACAGAAGCACAAACCAACGTGGAATCGTATGTGTAAGCTTTTTTCGTATCGCATCGAAACTGAGCACGCGTTCAGCCGGGGCTATTGCAAACAAAATAGACATCAGACTCACGAAGTAGTAGTGATTCTGATAGGTCGCTTTATCGAGCAAAAAGACATATGTGAACGCAACAGCGAAAACGATTGCTGATAGCCGGTAAAACACGCCCAGCATCATGCCCAATGCCGCCACAAGCCCGACCAGAAAATGCAAGTGCAACCAACGGCCGCCCCACGACTTTACCCACTCGAAACCGCCGTAAGGAAATAGGAAGCTGGGTTCGTAGTAGTTGTAATCAATCTTGCCCAGAACGATATGTTGTGCGAACCAAAACACCATCACCGCGCCAAAACTCATACGAATGAACGCAAGCGAAGCCCCGTCGACAGGCTCCAAGAAGTAATTTTTCAGACGATTGAACATCGGTTCAGAACTTATTTTTCCGGTTAAAGGGGAAGCGATTTTGTGCCACTCTTCGCACCAAAAAACGGCGACGACAAAGAGTCATGTCGAATTACTTGGTTTGCTTTGCGGACCAACATGGATCTTCCGCGTTTTCGTGAAGGCATTTTTTATCAAAAGATTGTTAGCATTTAGTGAAGGAATACGACAATCCTGGAATAGCGGAGTTTTTCACGCCTTTTGAGCGTCAAGTTTAAGCACTTCAAAACATCAACGCACCTTAACACGACGTTAACAATCAATCTGTAAATTTCTCACTTTTAAGATTTAAGGACAATGTTCTTCTCACCAACAATTCGGAGTTATTTTGATGAAAAAGAAACGTGGTTTTACACTCGTGGAGCTACTTGTAGTGATCGCGATCATTGGCATTTTGATCGGCATGCTACTTCCTGCTGTCCAGCAGGTCCGCGAAGCCGCGAGACGGACTCAGTGTATGAATCGAGTGCGACAGACTGTTCTTGCACTTCACAATTTCTCAAGTGCGCACATGCATTTTCCTGCGGGAGCATTGACCGATGTGGATGATGACGCAGGAAACGATGACGACGGTTGGGGCTGGGCAGCCCAGATCCTTCCTTTCATTGAGCAAGACAACCTTGCAGAAAACATGCTCCCAGGCATTGGTGACAATCCTGGCGTATTCAAAGACACATTTGATTCGACGGGCACATTTATCGTCGGCGGCGATACGATCATTCAGAATTATCGATGCCCAAGTTCTGGACTTGCTGATCACGTCCCGGAACTACTTTCAGCGCCAGATGGTTTCTTTTCTTCAAACCCGGACCCAGAGCACGTGGGATACGCAACTTCTGACTACAAGGGGAACTCTGGCCCAGCCAACGATGGCGTGTTGATGAAGAGGCGCGATGGTCAGAATCCACGTGGCGTAACCGAATGTACCTTTGGCAATATCTCTGACGGTAGCAGCAACACAATTCTGATTTGCGAATCTTCTTATCCCGGCGAAGAAGGTGATGACTGGCCAATTTGGGCAGGGGCCCCGGACCGTGACGAGCCAACTTTTTGCAAGCCAGGAGACCGGGCTGCAGGAGCAATCAATTGCTGGACCGGAGGTGGTCCTGACCAATGGTGGACGGCGATTGATGATGACTGTGCATGGAGCTTCCATCCTGGCGGAGCAACGTTTGGATTCTGCGATGGAAGTGTTCACTTCATTAGCCAAGATTTGAACGCTGACACTTATTTCAATCTTGGTTCGCGCCTCGACGGTGGAATTGTTGGAGATTACTAATGAGTTTACTCAAGATACGGTCACTCTCTTGTTTGGTATGTCTGACACTCCTTGCATCGCTATCGGGTTGCGGCGCAAAGGGAGACTTCGCGGTCGCTTATGTGAAGGGAACGATCAAGAAACAAGATGGTACTCCGATTCAGAGTGGTAAGATCAAATTTGCTCCCATCTCAACTGACGCCGAATCGAAGGCTGGAAAGCCTGCGTTCGGTCGAATTAAGGACGGAGAGTTTGAGCTTACGACATACAGTAATTCCGACGGCGCAGTCATCGGAAAACACACCGTTTACTTGACGGAAGCTCGCGCAAAGGACGGTAATGAGCGACACAACTGCGTCATTTCTCCTGAACAGAACACGGTAGAGGTCGTGGCAGGAACGAACGAAATAGAACTCGTTGCCGTCCCAAAGCCAAGGCCCAAGCGTAGCGCTTATGAAGAAGAGGAAGACGACGATTAGTCGGCTCCAAACGATAAGAATTGATGAGGTTTGAAAGTCGAGAGATCTATTGAACGATCTTTTACTCGAGTAGTTAACTCTCGACTTCCAGCCTCAAATTGATTCACCAATCCGAGCTTTGCTTTGCGTTACAACGTCATCTTATCCAGCGGGGCCGTTGCGTTTCTAGCGGTATCGAATCATGAAAAATAGATTTCCATTTGCATCCGTCACCGTATTGCTAGCTGCTTTTGCTTGCGCAGTCCAAATCAATGCCGCCACGACATCTGCGCAGACAAGCAACACTTCGAAACACAGGCCAGTCGTCACAGCTGCGGTTGAAACAGATTCGGTAGCCGCCAATGTCGAAGATGATGCGGCTGACGATGCAACGATTTGGTACAACCACAAACATCCCGCCAAAAGTCTTGTGCTTGGTACGGATAAGACTTTTGGTGTCATTGCATACGATCTTCAGGGAAAGCAACTGCAAACTTATGAAGTTGGACGTATCAACAACATTGATGTCAGGCAAGGAGTCTTTGAATCGATTGACCTCGTTGCGGCGTCCAACCGAACGACAAACTCCATCGATTTTTGGAAAGTCGATCGGAAAACACAACTGCTCAATTCAATAGGCTCGATTTCTTCCAAACTCGGAGCGATCTACGGTTTTTGTCTAGGAGTGAACGCGACAACGAAAGAGGTCTACGCTTTCGCCAACAGCAAAACTGGGCAGGTTGAACAATGGAAACTTAATGAGGAGCAGGGCCGCATAAGTGGCACCTTGGTTCGGGAATTAAAGCTTCCAAGCCAAGTTGAAGGAATGGTCGCCGACGATGAACTTGGCCGGCTATATGTGGGCGTCGAAGAAGCAGGTATCTATCGATTTGAAATGGAGGCTGATGGATCAAAAAAAGGCAAGTTAATTGATAATTCGAGTGAATCAAACAATGCCGCGATCAAGTTTGACATCGAAGGTCTCACCATTTTCACTCAGGGATATGGGAAAGGCTACTTAATTGCTTCAGTTCAAGGAAACAATTCGTACGCTGTTTTTGATAGAGCTGAAAAGAATAAATACCTAGGCAGCTTTGCTATCGAAACCGGCAAGTTTGATGGCACCCAAGAGACTGACGGAATATATGCACTAAGCAAACCGCTTGGGCCAAACTATCCATTGGGAATTTTCGTTTGCCAAGACGGTGTCAATTTTGATGGGGCAATCAAGAAGCCTCAAAACTTTAAGTATGTTTCTTGGGCAACGATTGCCGCATCACTGGAGCTAGAATAGATCCGCTGAGCACAAATCCGTTTCACTTGCTAAGAGTGGCCCTGCCGGCGATATGCAATTATTTGCGGCTATCGAGAATTGCAAATTCGAAAGTCGCAATTACTTGATTGTGTATTTTCCTTTAGCACGGATGTAGACCAAGCTTTCTTCATCGCAAGAAATTTCATGTACCGCCTCACCCTGTGAGCCAAAGTAGCTTTCCGGAGTGAGAGCTTTCACTTCGTCTGCCAATTTCAGATTCGTGCTTCCCTTTATCACGACCGCGCGAAACGTTTCGCTGCTGCTGTTGATCGTCCCCGAGAAACCTGCTGGCGATTTCAGCATCGTTCCATTGATCTTTTCGCCATTTGGATCACCCCAAAGAAAAGCCATTTCTGGGCCAGCTGCATTCGCCGAGTTCTCGTTGGTGGTTATCCACGAGGTGTTCGCCGCGTCCAGCCAAACTGTATTTGACGCGTCAATGTTGATCGGTTTTTCACAACGATCAAAAGCATCTTCTGCTGGCTTAACCAAGTAGGGGCCGGATTGAATTTCAACGTAAGCGATACTGCTTCCTCGTGCCGCTGTGATATGGACTTCGCTTGCGGGCTGAGTCCAATAGGAGCCCTCCTTCATCCACATCATCGCCGCGTCTGGATCATCGTTGTGTAGGCGCCCCCCAGAACAATGCCTCGATACGTGATGTTGTGAATGTGGGGCGGCGACGCAAATCCGAAACTTGCGAAGGAAACGTCGATGAGGACTGAACTTCATTGTTTCTCCTGGTGCGAGTACGAGTCGCAAGAGGTCGAGATGCTGGAATTTCTCGGTGGAGAAGTCGCCTTCTTTACATCCCGATGCCCAACGCGGGTGACTTCACCGAATGACGACGCAGCCTGCTTGATCGAAGTCTCGGGTGGGCGAGGACTCTGTTCTTCGTTGAAGGCTTTCGAGTCTTGACCGAGGGATTGAACTGCCGTGTG
>CAYGUE010000214.1:0-8071 GCA_964352885.1 uncultured Pirellulaceae bacterium | reverse complement strand
AGATGTAGGTGATCGCCGGATCGTGATTGATTGCTTCGGTGTAGCAGCTTTTCACGAACGCCATTTCAGGCAGGACCTTCGTCGTGTGAGGCAACAATTCGCTGACCCACATCCCGTCGCCGCCATTATCATATTTCTTAAAATCAAATATCGAAGGAGCGATTGGGAAGCGGGGCTGCTCCGATGTCATGGTCGTCAGTCGCTGCCCTTTGCGGATTTCGGCCGGCAATTCTTTGTCGAATAAGTCGTTCATCTTTGGCTTGTAGTCGTACATGTCGACCTGAGACGGGGCCCCCGACATGAACATATAGATCGCTCGTTTCGCCTTGGGAGCGTGGTGCGGCAAACCGGGTTGCCCGCCTGTCTCGTCTGCACGCCACGTCGGCACCGATGCGCCAACGGAATCGCTTAGCAAGGTCGCCAATGCAACCGTGCCAAGTCCCATCGCGCCCTTGCGAAAAAACTGCCGACGAGTTTCCTGCTGAATATATTGTTCTTGCGGTTTCATGATTGTCTAACGTTCGTGCGTTTGATAATTCGAGCACTCAGTTCTTGGTTACAAACTCATCCATATTCATGATCAGGTTTGCGACCATCGTCCAAGTCGCCAGCCGAGTAGCGTCAAATTGCTTTGTGTCGGCTGGAGTTTCGCCAATCGCAATCAAGTTCTTGGCCGCGTCAGCGTCTTCCTTGAACTCAGCCAAGTCTTTCTCATACGCACGCTTGAGCAAATTCAATTCAGCTGTTGTCGCATTTCGCCCCAAAGCTCGCAACATCATGGAACCGCACACTGTGCGGACGCGATCCGTTGCTGAGCCCTCAGTTTTGGCCTCAAACTCCGAAAGGGCTAGTTGAGCGAGGTATCGTGCCGCCTCAACATATTGCGGATCATTCATTAGCAACAACGCTTGCAGCGGCGTGTTCGTCCGCTCGCGTCTAACGCTGCATTCTTCGCGAGAGGGCGCGTCAAACGTGTTCATCTGAGGCGGAGGCGCAGTTCGCTTCCAGAACGTATACAGACTGCGACGATGAACTTTTTCAGCTCCAGCGTCCTTTTTAAACCGAACGGTATTCGATCCCGAATAACCAACGGCAAACCAAAGCCCATCCGGCTGAGGAGGCTTGACACCGGGACCGCCCATGGTTGGGACCAACAAACCGCTAATCGCCAACGCTTGATCGCGAAGCATTTCTGCGTCCAATCGAAAGCGTGGGCCACGGGCCAACAATCGATTATCTGGATCAAGCTCTATTCTTCTACCATCCGCAAACGAGTGTTGCCGATAAGTCGCGGACATCACGAATTGCTTCATCAGTCGTCGAATGTCCCAGTCGTGTTCGACAAAATCAGTCGCTAACCAATCAAGCAATTCAGGATGGCTTGGTGCGTCCCCTTGGGCACCGAAATCCTCAGACGTCTTGACGAGGCCCGTTCCAAATACTTGTTGCCAAAAACGATTCACTGCAACTCGCGCCGTCAAAGGATGCTCGCCCGATGTAAGCCATTTCGCAAAACCCAATCGGTTATTCGGAAGCCCTGAATCGAACGGAGGAAAGGCTGCTGGTGTCGCTCGCTCGACCGGTTCGCCTTTTTGATCATACTCGCCGCGTTCGAGCAAGAACGCCTGCTTAATCTCTTTGTTCTCGTTCGAAACCAAGGTCGTTGGGATCTTGGCATTAAAGCTGTCGAGTTGAGTTTTTGCTTCGTCGCGAATCCGGCGCGGCTCCACGAATTGCTTCGACGCATCCGAATGAATGTTGGCCACAAAGTACTCGAGAAGCTTCCTCTGATCGTTCTCATCAGTTTTGTCTTCTGGTTTTGTCGCGATGCTCTTAATGGGCTCAGGAAGGCCTTCTCCTTTGGTCTGGCGAATCATCGCCGTCCATTTGGAAAGACTCTTGAATTTAGAGGATTGATCCGTTTTCGAAACGATCCCCGCCGAATCCCAATAAGCTTTGCCGTTCCACTGGGTGAAAGCCATTCCGTTGATGTTCGTTAAATTTATGAACCCAACTTTTTCTGCCTCGACTTCAAGACGAACCCACTCTCCCGCTTCTGGAAGTTCACCCGCATGATATCGGCTAGGTGATTTATCTTTTCCCCATTCAATCTTGCTGGCGCCCCAGTAAACTCGATGATCCCAGCTGCCATCATTGAATTGAAGCATGATTTGCTCCGGGGTGTCTTCCGGATCAAGGTAAACAAAAGCAAAAAGTCTGTCGCCCTTTTGAGCCTTAAGTGGAACCAATGCGCCAGTAAAAAGGTGCTGGATCATGCCCTGCTCAGTTTTTGCCAGCCTTGAAGTCACACCTGTATTGACGGGGCCCTTGTCCGCGGAAACGAACTCCCACTTTTGCTCCTTTATCGCTCCAGCTGGAAGCGTTTCGTCATCAACCCACACGAACTCAACGGGTTCGTCAGATTCTTTCTTTTGATCGACAGCTGCTACCGGAGGTTCAACGTATTCGTAGCTCGCGACTTTTGAGTTGTAGTCCGCATCGGATTGATTGAATAGAGATTCGAGTTTTGCAAACTCTACACGCTGCTCGTCAGTCATCACTTTCAAGACCGGCGCGGGATCCTTCGCGTTATTGTCCATCGGGGCATCGGTCAGGTTGTTGAAATACGCAAAGAGTTGATAAAACTCTCTCTGAGAAATTGGATCAAATTTATGGTCATGACATTGGGCACATCCAACGGTCATGCCCAAGAAAACGGTTCCCGTAGTCGACACGCGATCAACAACGTTGCGAACATAGACTTCTTCCGTAATCGCTCCGCCTTCGTTCGTCGTAATGTGTGCTCGATTGAACCCCGAAGCGATCAGTTGCTCATCAGTGGGGTCCTCCAGTAAGTCACCTGCGAGTTGCTCAATCACGAAGTCTCGATATGACCGATTGTCAATGAAGGCTTTGACAACCCAATCACGATAGGGCCACATCTCGCGGTAGTTGTCCAGGTGCAAACCATGCGTGTCACCGTAGCGAGCCGCATCGAGCCAGTACCGTGCCATGTGCTCGCCGTATTGGTGAGAGCAGAGCAACTCATCAACCAGTTCTTCGTACCAATTGGAATTCTCTGGTTGGGAGCGATAGCGTTCAACTAACTCGGGTGTTGGAGGAAGCCCGGTCAGGTCAAACGCGACGCGGCGAATCAGCGTCAGCCGTTGGGCTGGCACCGCAAGGTCCCAGCCATTTTCATTGAGTCGTTCAACGATAAATTTGTCGATCTCATTGATTGGATCGCTGGCTCGTATATCAGTTGGTGAGAAAGATGGCACCGCTGGTTTGGTGGGCGCAATCAATGACCAATGGTTTTGCCATGTGGCGCCTTGTTCAATCCAGTCCTTGAAAAGCTTCTTTTGCGCATCCGTCAACTTCCTTCCAGAATCTTGCGGCGGCATCAGCAAATCAGAATCTTCACTGAAAACTCGGTGATAGAGTTCGCTCGCTTCGAGATCGTTTGGCACGACCGACGACTCGAATAACCCCTCCCGGGTATCAAGCCGCAGATCGCCTTTTCGGTCGTGCTCATCAGGACCATGACACTTAAAACATGTATCGGAAAGAATCGGGGCGATGTCGCGCCCAAAATCTATTTTCTCTTGCCCCGAAACTTGTGCTGCAGAGCAACAAAGCATGCAAGTAATACCGACACCAAGGAAGCATGATCTCAGGCAGCTGAATATCACCAAAAACCCGTTTTGATTGAATTAGTATCTTCGATTCAGCTGCCATTTTAATTCACAAGTCGTCGATGGTACAGAGTGATTTTCGCAACGGCGAACTTGAATACGATTCGAATTCCAACACCTATTCATGATGATTAAATTCGCCAGATTGCTGCATGGCAAATGACGGCAAGAATCGCCAGCGGCCAGACGAACTATGACAACTGGGTCCCTGTAGACCCGCTCAACAAAAGCTGAATTGAGACCTCACTAACTCATTCGGCCAAATGGCGATCAGTTCCCCACATTCGCCGCTACGTCTTTGAACGATTCTGATTGGCTTAGGATGTTCGTGATGCGAAAACGCAAAACACGACTGGTTGCGTCGGAAGGGATCTTCGATGGGGCCTAAGTGTAGTGGGCGATCTCTTCTGAAGTTTCAGGTTCAATGGCGGTGGATTGAGCGTTGGTTGTCAAGCGATCTGCCCATAAAAAGACGCACATCGAGAGTCAAAGGCGCTTCGGACTTGTATTTTCAAAGCCCTCACTCCTTTTAAACAGCATCAGATGCTTGTTCACTTTTTGGGCCTTTCGGTTTGCGCCATCTTCGAACAATCAAGTACGTAACGAGCGCCGGCACCCCGATCAAAAGTGCATTACTCCAGAACGGAAAATCCTTTATCTCTTTTCCGTTAAAGTTTCCGTTCCCGACTGTGCCACTGATCATGCCTAGCGTCATGAACGCAGCGATCCAGGCGGCCATGTATCGAGGCGCGAAAATCCACCAGCGCTGACGACGCGTTAGCAGAAGCTGCGCAATGACGGCGCCGAAAATAGTCGGTGATCCCAACACCAACGTGGCGATAACTAAACCCAACAGGACGGCTGGCCCCACGGCAACTCCGTCAGCCATAGCACGGTTGCCGAGGAAATTTGCCTTTCCGTTGCCGGGAACGTCTGCCAGCGAAGGATACATTTCGACAAGCTTTTCTTTGGTTTTGGTATCGGGTGTGGCTGTATCTGCTGAAGTCTCCTTGTCGCGCCAAACATCCGTGGCAAGAGTTCGAACGAGATCATTTGTGCTGGCTTGCGACGCGATCGCAAACGGCACCCAGCCAATCAAGAGAGTCAGGAACATCGCAATGATTCCAGCGACCAAAGCTCCGTTGATGGCGGCCTTCCGCCAGTTCTTTGGTCGAGTCACCATCGTTATCAATGCGCCAGTAAATGGCCAAAGCAACACCACACCGACTCCACCGACGATCGACATCCACGTCGGAATTTTTGTAAA
Organism: uncultured Pirellulaceae bacterium; assembly: GCA_964352885.1. GTDB lineage: Bacteria > Planctomycetota > Planctomycetia > Pirellulales > Pirellulaceae > Mariniblastus. The sequence goes on along the minus strand of CAYGUE010000214.1, from coordinate 3,109 downwards.
CGAGTAGATCAATGGAAGCGGGTCGTCTTCCGTCTGGTCGTAAAGCGTTGTCACCTCATCCAGCCCACCCAGGATGGAGAAAATGAGCGGAAGCGTAAACGTCATCGAGGCCAACAATAACATGACCGCGTACATGATACTTTGGTTGTGTCTGATCCACTGGGCGGCGCGAGTCAAAACGTTTGCTGGCTTGATGCTGATCGGAGAACCCGCAAGCCAGCTTTCGAGATCATCCGCCACATCGTTGGCGGAATCGTAACGTGACTCAGGATCTTTCTGCAGACACTTCATGCAGATCAATTCAAGATTCTGGTCGATCTGCGAATCGACTTCGCGAACGGGCGCGATTGAATCGTTGATAACTTGAAGCACCGTTTCCATCGCTGTGTCTCCGCGATGAGGTGGCTTACCAGTCAGCAACTCGTAGAAAATCGCGCCTAATGAATAGATGTCTGCCGCCGTCGTTATCGACTGGCTGGACTTGGCTTGTTCTGGAGGCATGTAGCTTGGCGTTCCCAGCAATGCGCCAGTCTGAGTCAAGTTGCTTTCACCAGACGACAACTTTGCCAATCCAAGATCAGTCAGCAAAGGCTGGTCGTCTTCGTCAAGCAAAATGTTGGCAGGCTTGATGTCTCGATGGAGAATTCCGCGTTGGTGGGCGTGATGAACAGCGCGAGCCACACTGGCAATCAGCTTGGCGGTTTTGCGAGGATTACCCTGAAATCGGTTTCGATTCTCGGCCAATGATCCGCCTTCGACTAACTTCATGGCGAAGTAAGGCTGCCCTTGATGAGAGTTGATTTCGTAGATCGGCACGATGCCGGGATGATCAAGCTGCGCCGCTGCCTTGGCTTCGAGTTGAAATCGTTGGACGTCAAGTTCCGAAGAGTATTCTCCGGAAATAATCATCTTGATCGCGACGATCCGGTTAAGTTCCTTGTGGCGTGCTCGATAGACGATTCCCATTCCGCCACGCGCCAATTCTTTCAACAGAACATAATCGCCGAAGTCTTTTCCGGGCGAGTTTCCATCGGAACTTGGGGTGCCGGGAAGATGGGGGTCCGAAGGAGCCATCGTCACATCGGCATGGGGAGAAGGCGTCGATGGGGCAAGCGTTGGATCTTCTGCACATTTTGGACACCGCTCTTCTTGAAGATGAGCTGTTCCACATTCTGAGCAGGAAATAAATTCCATCGATACCGATTGAGTAAGTCGTAGTTCGCGGCTGCTGAATAATCAATGTTAGCAGCAATCCGTCGCCCATGGCGACAATTGCAAACGTTGAATCTGTCGAATCCATCGGATCGACTCTTCGTTCTAATCCCAGCCGTTGGGCAATAGCCTCGGTGCGGAGGTAGTCGTGTTGAACTTTGCGCCAGCGCCTTTGCGATTGCATTCACCGGATCAGGGCAAGAAAACCAATCTTGCCTCGAAGCCAAGAACTTCCCGTGTGGACGAGCGAGTTGTGCAAATCCATTGTTGCTGAGAAACGAAAACGACGCGAAGACCATTGAGGAACACTAAACGGCGTGGCTCGTCTCGCGCGGTTCCGGTTGGGCCACTTCCTCCGGCAGTTGAGGAAGGACTTCGCCAATGGGCTGAGTTCGAAACCGATTGATGATCCAGCTCTTCAAGTCAATCGTCAGTGTAAACACCGCTGGAACGAGAAACAGCGTGAATACGGTTGAAAAGAGCAGGCCTCCTAAAACGACGGAACCGAGACCTCGATAAAGTTCACTTCCTTCCCCGGCAAACGCGACCAGCGGAAGCAAACCAAGAACCGTCGTGGTGGTCGTGATGAAGATCGGACGAATTCGCGTTCTGACACTCTGCGGAACAGCATCTCGAGGCGACATGCCGTCGCGAACATAGTTCAACGATTGGTGCACGATCAGAATCGCATTGTTGACCACGGTCCCGATCAGAATCACGAATCCTAACATCGTCAAAACATCGAGCGCCTGATACACAAAGAAATTCAGGATCCACAATCCAAGTAATCCACCGACGGCACCAAGTGGAACGCTGAACAGAATCACGAATGGGTAAAGCCATGATTCAAAAAGCGCCGCCATCAACAGGTAAGTGATCGCCAACGCAAGTAAAAGGTTCCACCTCAGGGCATCCCAAGCCAAACGCAATTTGTCCGCGGTTCCCGAAAGTGAAATTCTTGTGTCGCCGTCGAGCAAACCCTCAGTATCCAGTTTGTCGACGATGCCTGTGTTGATGATCTGCATCGCTTCCTCCAGCGGCATCGTCAATGGAGGCGTTACTGATACAGTGATCGCACGAAGTTTCTCGCGGCGAAAAATAGCTTCTGGGCCGCTGTTGTAGTCAATATCCGCGACGGCCGACAACGGTACGACTTCACCGGATCGCGTCGCCACAGGAAGCGACAAAATATCTTGAGTCCGACTGCCGAATGTGCTGTTGCCGATGATGGTCAGGTCGATTTTTTCGCCATCAACAAAGTAGTCACCGGCGTAAGCTCCATCGACGAAAGCATCCACGGTATAACCCAAGTCTGCCGCGCTGATCCCCATCTCAGATGATTCAATCAGTTTCGGTTGAATGTGGATCTCGGGACTGGAAAGATCGAGGCTTGGCTGTGGCGAAGCCTGAGCATCCGGAATCAACGCCTTAACATCCCCCACGACTCGACGACCAATATCGATCAGCTTGTTGAGATTGCCTCCCGTGATCTCGATGTCGATCGTTCGGCCACTCGTAAGACCGCGTTCGAAAAGACTGGACTGCTTTGCGATGGCTCGCGTCCCGGGGAACTGCGAACCAACTTTCTTCGCCAGCGGAATCAGTTCGCGTACCCGCGACGGATCGGCGGTCCGCAAGCCCATGAACACAGAAGTGCCTCTGACCGAATAGAAGTAATAATCGATTGCCGGGTATTCCAGGTTTTCAGCTTCCGGGCTATCCGGATCGACATTCCAGTAGGGTTCCAAATCGGATTCGAGCTTTTCGCCCATCTCCATCAACTGGTCCATGTTGTAGCCAGGCGGCGGCGAAAGGCTGCAGAATACGAAGTTGCGATTGCCCGAGGGCAAGTATTCAACTTTTGGCCAAAGCAGCCACGAAACGCTGACGGCAAGTG
>CAYGUE010000213.1:0-8094 GCA_964352885.1 uncultured Pirellulaceae bacterium | reverse complement strand
AGTCTGGGACAGACTCGCCTACCGGGTTTGAAACCGACTCGAATAGGGACTCGTGGGTGTCGGGGATTCGGCTGGACGCTGATCCACGCCGTTGGGCTTTCTGCGGTGACGCTTTGCAGCTTTTTCGCGACGCCGCTAATTACCTACGGGCCCCAAGTTTTTCAACCATGACTTGCGTGAGAACGGCGTCTCACACGATACTTTTGGTGTTGGCTAACAACGATCTCTTCGGTAATACCGGGTTCGCCTGCTGCAGTCTGCGTCCGATTCTGCTACAAAATCAATCCAACGACTAATTCCAGCCAACTGCCCGTCACAGCTCGATTCCGAGAAACTCAAATGTCTTCAGAAACAACAACCAGCTTTTTGCTCGAATCATTTCAACTGCGCGATCAGACGCTGAAAAATCGAGTCATCATGGCTCCTCTGACGCGTTCGCGGGCGGGCGAGTCGCGTGTTCCGAACGACTTGATGGCCGAGTATTACACTCAGCGTGCGTCGGCTGGACTGATCATTTCCGAAGCCACGACGATTTCGCCGCAAGCCAACGGCTGGGTCCAATCACCAGGCGTCTACACACAAGAAATGACTCAAGGCTGGAGAAAAGTTGTCGATTCGGTTCACGAAGCCGGTGGAAAGATGTTCTTGCAGCTCTGGCATATGGGCCGCGCTTCGCACAGCCATTTTCATGATGGTCAACCAGCTGTCGCTCCTTCAGCAATCGCAATCGGCAATGGCGAGCCGATTCGGACTCCTCAAGGAAAGCAACCGCAGGAAGTTCCACGGGCGCTGGAGTCCAAAGAAATTCCGAGCGTGGTTCAGCAGTATCGTGCCGCGGCAGAGAATGCTTTGGAAGCTGGCTTTGATGGCGTCGAAATCCACGGAGCCAATGGATATTTGATCGACCAGTTTTTGCAATCGAAAACAAATCAACGAACGGATGATTACGGTGGCAGTATTGAAAACCGATATCGCTTCCTTGGCGAAGTGGTCGACGCGGTGACCAGTGTTTGGCCAGCGAAACGAGTCGGCGTTCGTCTTTCTCCCAACGGAGTTTTCAACGACATGGGCTCGGCAGACTACCGCGAGCAATTCACTTACGCGGCTGAACAGTTGGATAACTATCGGCTTGCCTACCTGCACATCGTTGACGGTCTGGAATTTGGCTTTCATGAGCAGGGAGCAGCAATGGTTCTGTCTGACTTCCGCAAATTGTTTGCAGGACCGCTGATGGGCAATTGCGGATACACACAACAATCAGCAGAGACAGCGATCGCTAACAACGATGCCGACATGATCGCATTCGGCCGTCCTTTCATTAGCAATCCAGATTTGGTTGAGCGATTCCAAAACGGTTGGCCTCTGACCGATCCCGGAAGCCCGGAACTGTGGTATTCGCATGCAGCAGAAGGCTACACTTCGTTTCCAGCACATGGAAAAGCTTAAAGCCAGTGAACGAACCTACGATGCCTCAAATCGAATCAATTGAACAAGCATCGCGTTCGGCAGGCGTGCTTGTGATTGGTCTGATGGTATCCATCGCGCTATGCTTTTTAGCTGGCGGTATTGGATCAATCGCGACAACGTCCAGCGTCAATGGATGGTTTGCAGAAGTCAACAAGCCAACTTGGAATCCGCCAAACTGGATCTTTGGACCTGTTTGGTCAACGCTGTTCTTGATGATGGGAGTATCAGCGTGGTTGGTTTGGAAGCAAGCAGGGTTTCAGAACGCGAAATTTGAGCTCGGCTGGTTCGCGTTCCATCTGCTTCTGAATATTCTATGGTCCGTGCTGTTTTTCGGACTTCAGCAAATGGGTTGGGCCTGCGTTGAGATCGTCGTGCTGTGGCTTTCGATCGCTGCAACGATGGTTCTTTTCTATCGCCATTCGAAACTGGCTGCCGGATTGCTGATTCCGTATTTGCTGTGGGTCAGCTTCGCAGCATTTTTGAACTACACGATTTGGCGATTGAACTAGAGATTCGGCAGTTGGTCGTTTCCACGAAACGTCCGAAGTGCAAGCGTTGAATTTGCACGAAGACAAGCCCGAAGCGCAAGCGAGTAAATAATTGCATGGATCTTCGATTCACTCGCTTGCGCTTCGGGCTTGTATTGAACGCGTCGCGTTTTCGGTTTTCAATGGCTATTTCCAGACAGAATCCGAATTTTCAGGCAAAGTGTGCAACTTCAAAAAGCGCAAGCGAGTAATTTTCTCGATCTTTCTATTGGACAACACCCCCTGGGCGGGACAGCCACGAGGCCCGATTGGTTGGGGAGGACGCGGATCTCTACGTTTTCCAACGCCGAGCATTTGCGACTTGACCCTCCCCGGCTGCGGCGAGGGTGGTGCTATTAATTCACAGCCTCTGCCGGCTGGTATTAAAACTGGCCGCCCCGCCGCAACGTAAGTTTCGGCAGGAGCCTCAACCTCCCAATTGAGTCTACCACTTCTTGCGTTTCTCGCCTTTTTTCTTCTGCTGAGTCTTGGCCTTGGTGACCTTTCGTTTACGTTCGGACTTCTTGGCGGCAGACTTTTTCTTCTTCTTTTGAGCCTGAACTTTTTTGCTCTTCGATGACTCGGTTGTCTTCCCGGGTCGGTACTTCTTGTCCTTCTCAGCTTCGCGTTGCTTGCGAGTCTTGCCACTACGACGGACTTCTTCCCAGACAAACTCCTCGTGCTCGTCGCCTTTCGATTCGCCTTTGCGCTTTCGTTTGGGCTTGATCCTGGACTTGTCCCCCACGATTTTTTCGCGAGGCTTCCATTCACGCGGTGCTTCTTCACGCGACTCTCGTTCTCGCGGTGCTTTCTCGCGTGGAGCACGGTCGGTCGACGATTTACCGCGCGGTACACCGGACGGTTCTGCACGACCCGGCTTCTCCTTCAGGCGGCCCTGGTTCTTTCGCGCCGGACGACTGTTGCCTGGCTTGACGCCAGCAAGTCGAAACTCGAGCAGCCGCTTGTCCAGATCGACAATGGCAACTTCCACCTCGACACGATCACCCAAACGGAACTGATTGTCCTCGCGTGCACCACTGAGTGTTCGGGACGTTCGCTCGTACGAGTAGTTATCCGTTGGCAAACTTTGGATGGTCACAATTCCTTCAGCAGGGATCTCGATCCCTTGAACGAAAATACCAAACGATTCAACACCGGTGATCACTCCACTGAGCGTCTCTCCAATCTTGTCGCTCATGAAGCTAAGCAGTTTCAGCTTCTTCAGTTCGCGTTCCGCATCGGCGGCACGTTTCTCAAGATTGCTGCAGTGCTTACCTAATGCGGCCAGCGAATCGAAGTTACTTTTCGGTCGCTTGTTGTCGACCAGATCTCCCACCATGCGATGAATCACAAGATCAGGATAACGGCGGATCGGAGACGTGAAGTGACAATACGCAGGACTGGCGAGGGCGTAGTGCCCAATTTCCATCGGACTATAAACCGCCTTCTGCATCGTTCGCAGAACCGCGTAGTGAATCGCGTGCTGCTCCTTCATCTTTTCAGACGACTCAACGACTCGTTTGAGTTCAAATCGATCTTTCAGGCTACCGCAATCGATGCCGAGGCTTTGCACGAAGTTGGTGAGCTCCATCAGCTTCTTTTCGGTCGGCGATTCATGAATTCGGCGAAGCATGTACAGCTTCTCATCTTCGAGCCGTTGAGCGACAGCCTCGTTGGCTGCCAGCATAAACTCTTCGATGAGCTGATGACTTTCGGTGTTCTCAGACGTGTGGGCACCAGAGACTTTGCCATCATCGTCAAGGTCAATCTGAACCTCAGGCAACACCAGATTGATGGCCCCGCGATCCATCCGCCGCTTTCGCAACTTCATCGCCAGCGTGTGCATGTCGCGAACGACTTGGAATACTTCGGGCGTCAGCTTTTTCTTCCAAGGCTTGTCATTTTCGAGATACTCGTCGATTTCTTCGTAGTTGAATCGATGAGAACTCTTGATCGCACCGCGATGAAGTTCCGTTCCAATCGGCACGCCCTCATCCGTGAATTCAATGATCGCCGTCATGCAATAACGGACTCGATCCGGCTGCAAACTGGCGAGATTGTTCGAGATCACCTCCGGAAGCATCGGGATCACTTTGTCCGGCAAGTAAACGCTGGTGGAGCGAGCGTAGGCTTCGGCATCGAGGGCGCTGCGAAACGGCACGAAGTGCGAAACGTCCGCGATGTGCACGCCAAGCTGCCAGTGTCCGTTGTCGATTTGTTCCAGCGAGATCGCATCGTCGAAGTCGCGCGCCGTTTTGGGGTCGATAGTAACGACCGTTTTCCCAGTGAAGTCCGTTCGATCATCGCCGATGGATTCGTCGAAAGCTTCCGCCTGTCGGCGAGCATCTTCGAGAACCGCCTCGGGAAACTCTTCCGGAAGGCCGTACTCGGCCACGATCATACGCGTATCGACACCCGGTTGGCCGCGATCGCCGAAGACTTCAACGATGACGCCTTCGCCTGGCGAATGCGCCGAAGGAAAGTTCGCCATCTCGATGACCACTTTGTCGCCGGGCTTGCAACTTTTTGCCCCGGCATCACCGACAAGGACTCCCAGCTCAAACGTATCGCCATCGACGATCACGATTCCGAGCTCACCTGATTCACGATAGGTTCCGACAAAGCGATGCGTGTATCGCTCGATCACGCGGATAATTCGGCCGGCGCCGCTGCCATCGAATTTGCCACGCTTCTTGCGTCGTGGATCGTCGTCCGTCTTTTTCGGAATGCGGACCAGCACTTTATCCAAATGCGCCGCGTCGCCGGTACGGGGTTTAGGCACAAAGATATCTTCGCTACGATCGGTCACGATCGAGTCTTCCGGCGTGACGAATCCGAATCCTCCGGACGCTTTTCGAAACGTGCCGATGATTTCGTTATCTTTTCGTTTGAGTTTTTGCCCGGCCTCAACTTTGACTTTATCGGGCTTCTTCCCTTTGCGGGGCTTCAAGACAAGGTGTTTGTCACCCCATTTGAGCTTGCCATCGCGAATGAGTCGCTTGATGGCTCGTTTGACTTCTCGCTCGTCGTCGAGCAGGTCAAGTTTCTTTGCGATCGCTCTAATTTTGAGCGGTTGGTAGCTGTCGTCCAAGACGACATCCAGCACCATTTGCTGGATATTCTTTTGTTCATTCATTCTGTGAGTGTATTTCCGACTGTTCTAAATTGATAGACTTGGAGCACGGAACGACCAAAAGGTTCGGGGAAAACTGGATTTCCCCAGTCCACGACACTCCTCTACACGACCGAAACAAAGCCGAAATTCCATCAAGACGGCAATTAGTCCGGAATTATTCACGACGACAGGCGTCCTGTTGGCGATTTTGAACGATTCACCGACGCTGGTGATAAAATTGCGAATTAATAAATTCACCTAGCAGGTGAACTGTCAAAACAGCGACCTTTGAACGTTTCCTCCGCAATGAAGCTGGTGTCTTCCGTTTGACGCCCACGCCTCGTGAATAATCCGGGTTAGCAAGACCCTTGGGCCTGTTCAAATATCACGAACCAATGTTTCCAGCATCAGCTGCAAATCGCTCTTCTATCACTTCGCTTGTCGAAAACCGATACCGCATGTTTCGATAGACGCAAATGTCGGTGATACCATCGGGTGTGCCTTGAGGGGCGGACCGGAAATTGGTTGAAACTCGTTTGCAATCGTTGATCGGCAAGACACGATGCCAACAGTGGCCATGCAGTAATAGCAATGTGCCTTTCTTAAGACTAAGCACGATCTGCCCATCCATGTCCTCGTCGGGCTGACCGGCCGGTAGCAAACCCGCCTGGTGAGTCCCCGGCATCACGACCGTCTGTCCGCCAGTCACCTGATTGATGTCGTGCGTGTATACCAGCCGATTCAAATTAAATTGTTGGGGATCCTCTGGAGCACAGTCCTGATGCCACGATTGACCGTGGCTTCCTTTTCCCGAAAACATAGACATCGTGTATTGCTCTTGCCAATGTTCTCCAATGATGGCGGCTGTCAATCGTTTGAATCTTGGGTCATCACCAATCGGATCAAAATCCTTGACGCCTTCTTGTTGTGGAAACCAGGGGATGACATCGACTTTCGATTTCTCTAAAAATTCATCGTTGTGCAAAAACGCAGGGCTCTCACCGAAGTGGTCCAGGATCAATTCATTCAGTCGATCCATCAAATCTGCGGCAAAGAAATTTTCCATGATCACGTAGCCATCTTGCCAGAAGCGATCCGAGAGCGCCTTGTCGTCGAGTGTTGGCGAATTCATAGAACAACCTTGTCGTAAAGTGAAATCGAACGGCCAAGCAACAAGTTGATTCGGCTCGAACTGGTTTGCAAGCCGCTGTCCGGGTCGGGTAGGGGCCTAAGCGATCAATTCCGTGATCGGCTTCGCCCCCTCCACACCGACCAGACGCTGGTCGAGCCCACTGTAGAAGTAGCTCAAGCGGTTCGGATCGAGCCCCAGCTGCTGCAGGATCGTGGCATGAACTCGTTTAACGTGCATCCGTTTCTCGACGGCCGCCGCTCCTAGTTCGTCGGTTTTCCCGAAACTCACACCGCCCTTGATTCCGCCCCCGGCCATCCACATCGTGAATCCGTAAGCGTTGTGGTCGCGGCCGGTTCCTTTTTCGTATTCGGCCGTTGGTTGGCGACCGAATTCCCCCCCCCAAACAATCAGCGTGTCTTTGAGCATGCCGCGCTGTTTCAAGTCCTGCATCAGGCCAGCGATTGGTTTGTCAGTGGCTCCGGCGTGAAGGGTGTGATTCTTGACGAGGTCGCCGTGTGCGTCCCAGTTGTCGTCATTGTGGGCGCCGCCAGAGTAGATTTGAATGAAGCGAACGCCACGTTCGACCAGCCTGCGGGCCATCAAGCACTGGCGTCCAAAATACTCGGTGCGTTTGTCGTTCAAACCATACAGCTCGTGAGTCGCCTCGGATTCATCGTTGGTGTCGACCGCTTCGGGTGCAGTCGATTGCATTCGATAGGCCAACTCGTAGCTGGCGATTCTGGCAGCAAGTTCCGAGTTGCCAGCATTCGCGGAAGCATGCTCTTGATTGTATTTACGAAGGGTGTCGAGCATCTTGCGTTGGACTTTGTCGCTGATGTGAGCTGGTCGACTCAAGTCCAAAATCGGAGCACCTTTGCTTCTCACAACGACGCCTTGATACGTCGCCGGCATGTAACCGCTCTGCCAGTTCTTGGGGCCGCTGATCGGCCCACCATGATGATCGAGCATCACCACAAAGCCTGGCAAGTCTTCGTTGACGGTTCCGAGGCCATAGTTGACCCACGATCCAAGACAAGGACTGCCGGATTGAATCTTTCCCGTGTTCATCTGCAGCATCGCCGAACCGTGAATCGGCGAATCGGCAACCATCGAGTGCACGAACGCGATGTCGTCGACTTGATTACCAAGATTCGGAAATAGATCCGAAACGTACTTCCCGCACTGGCCATATTGCTTGAATTTCCAGCGAGGTTCGACAATCCGACCTTTGTTCTTGTGTCCCCCGCGACCGAACGTTTTCACGTCGATGGTCTTGTTGTCCATCCCATACATCTTCGGCTTGTAGTCGAAGGTATCGATGTGGCTGGGACCGCCGTACATGTACAGGAAGATGACGGACTTGGCTTTGGGAGCGAAATGCGGCGGCTTAGCACGAAGCGGATTCTCCCAGTCGGTGACTCCGTCCGCTTTCTGAGTTTGTGCTGCCAGAAATTTCTGGTCGAGCATGCCTGCCATCGCCAGACCTGTAAAGCCTCCACCAGCTTGCCAGAGAAACTCACGTCTTGTTCGGTTGCAAAAGTTTTTCATGGATAACTCGTTCGCAGATCGAATGTTTCGTAGCTGGAATTTTGCATCAATCCTAACCCGAAACGTTAGCGAGTTGCAGCTGGCTCCTCGCTAACCGGTTTTGTTGATTTTAAGCAAATTTCAATTTATAAGCGCTGATCATAACCCGTCGAGGCTGTGACTTTTTGCGAAATGCATCATAACCTGTTGCGTAAGTTTTGAAGTTGCACGCTTTGCATCAAAATCTAGATTTTAACTGGAAATAACCATCGAAAACCCAAAAACGCGAAGCGTTCAATACAAGCCCGAAGCGCCAGCGAGTGAGT
>CAYGUE010000212.1:8235-8488 GCA_964352885.1 uncultured Pirellulaceae bacterium | reverse complement strand
GCAAAATCCCGAAAAACTTGACTATGTCTTAAGTTGATGCCTATGTGGTGTCGCTTCGCTCAACCACCGGCTAATGGCTGTAACTCCTTCGGAGTCGTGAAGCTTGTAGGCGAGTCTGTCCCAGACTCGCGCATCTTGGTTTTCACGGTCTGGGACAGACCGAGCTACTATTGCGCTCAATCACCGGCTAATGGCTGCATAACTCCTTCGGAGTAGTGAAGCTTGTAGGCGAGTCTGTCCCAGACTCGCACAT
>CAYGUE010000212.1:3392-8135 GCA_964352885.1 uncultured Pirellulaceae bacterium | reverse complement strand
AGCTACTATTGCGCTCAACCACCGGCTAATGGCTATAACTCCTTCGGAGTAGTGAAGCTTGTAGGCGAGTCTGTCCCAGACTCGCACATCTTGGTTTTCACGGTCTGGGACAGACCGAGCTACTATTGCGCTCAACCACCGGCTAATGGCTATAACTCCTTCGGAGTAGTGATGCGCGCACGCGCTGTCATCCGGTGGTGTCGCTGCGCTCAACCACCGGCTAATGGCTGTAACTCCTTCGGAGTAGTGATGTCAACCGGTGGTGTCGCTGCGCTCAACCAGCGGCTAATGGTCAACCGGTGGTTGAGCGCTTACTCACTCGCTGGCGCTTCGGGCTTGTATTAGTCGATAGGGGTTTAAACGATTGACCGGTGGTTGAGCGCAGCGACACCACTGGAAATCCTGGAAACGTATTTTACCCCGTTAGGGGTTTTAAGCTATTAGCCGGTGGTTGAGCGCAGCGACACCACCGGAAAGCTGTTTACCGGGTATGCGTTAGGAGCCTGTCCTCAAAAATAGATCACAGATCACGGCGCGGTGGTCCGAACCTTTGGATTTCTTTGACGTTACGTTGACGCCATCAAATTGCTCGGTGACCCAAACTTGGTCGATTCGATGGATCGGAAACTTGTTGAGACTGGTCTTGCCCCATCCTCGCCCTGCCTCGCCCCAGCTGTCTTCAAAACGCGGTTGCAGCATCTCGAAAATGGGGTCGCCGGCGGGAGCGTTGAAGTCGCCGCCCATGATGGCCGGGCTCGTTCCGATGGCCTCTCCAATTTCTGCGCGAATCTCGAGCAACTGCCTGCGTCTTGTTTTTCTTAAATCTGCGAACACTCTCCAGGTTTCCGGGTTCCAGAAATCAGCGCGACGTGGCGAGTGAATCAAATGCAGACTGAGAGCGTGAAACTGAGCTCCATTTTCGAGGGTCACGCGTGAAAATTGATAACGCGGTTTCAGGTTGGACGCGACCTCCAGCGACTCAATTTCGCCGCGTACGAGGATCGTGGCGTCTGAACTCCATGCCATCGAGTAGCCCATGAAATGAGTTTCCAGCACTCGATTCATTTCTTTTTTCGAAACGGACTCTTGCAACAAAACAACATCCGGATTGAGGAAAGATAGATCTCCGATCGCCGATGATTCATTCATGCAGTTCAGCGAGACAATGCGAACAGGAATACGATCCGTTGCCTGGGCATCGCTGCGCCTCGCGGCCGACCATTCCGAATCGACAGGGAGAAACTGCCTGAGTAGATTCTGAGGGTGATCACCAAGTGAGAACGCTGCCAACAGCCAGATGATGATCAGGATTTGGCGAGCACGGCGATGATGAATGATGCAGGTTGAAGACAGCAAGCCCATCAGCAGCCAAGCGAAGACAGGAACGATCGTGGCATACATCAACCACTGGGGCCGAATGGCATGTGAATACAAAAACGCCAGCAGCAAGAACGTCGAAATCGCGAAAAAGCATCGGGAGATCAAAGCCCGCCATGCAAAAGCATGCTGCTTCGTTGGTTTGCGGCTGGCGGATGGTTTCACGGCAATCGGCAGTTCAGTGTTGGATCGCAGAGATTCAGTGTTGAAGCGTCATTCAGACTGCGATGAGCCAAATTCTGAAGTTGGTTGCTCGACGTTCACGGACATTATTCCCCAATTGCAACGACCATGCAGGGCACTGGGGGCAAATCCGATGGAAATGCGGCTGCCGGAATGGCAATCATTGTATGAATCTGAAGCAGCTATCATTGAATTCGTTGCTGGTGTGCCTTTAGTGCCAGATAACGGTGGAAATTTTGTCTTCGTGGCGGGAAATCAACGATTGGACATTTGGGCGGTAAAAATAGGCTTTTCCCGGATAAACGAAGTTGACTCTGGCGGTTATGGTGATTTTAATAGTATTGGGTAAAGCTACGTGGCGATTACCCAGATTCCCTACATCCTGATCCGTGCTCCCTCAAACAACTTGATCCACATGAACACGCACAAAAACTACCGATTGATTGGTCTGGTCCTCGTAGCCGTGCTGGCATCTTTTTCTGCGGATAGTGCCGAAGCTTCGATCGTCATTGACGATTTCAATGGCGGGGCTCTCGTACCCTCAGATGTCGCGCGAGGCGACAACATTAACGCTACTTTTGACACAGTGAGTGGTAACAATGGTTTCGTCTTCACGGACAACGGCAGATTGAATTACCGGGTCAGGAACAGCGTAGGAACAAGCTTCGGCGCACTGGGCGCGGACTTCTCAAATGGAATTACTTTTTCTAATTCAGAAGTCTTGGGCGGTTCTTGGACCGTTGCACTCTACGGAGCGCTGCTTAATGGAGGCTTCTCACTTCAGGAATCTCAGAACGTTTCCAGCGGACCTATTTCCTTCCTGATGACAGATATTTCGGCCTTCAAGCGGATCCAGATTCGCGTCAACGGATTTGACAACCCGACTGGCCCTAGTGGTGCTTTCATTGGCGGTAGCTTTTCAGCTGTGCCAGAGCCAACGTCATTGATCCTGGTCGGCATCGCTTGTGCTCCTTTTGTTTTGCGTCGTAAACGATTTGCTGCGATTTAGTTTCCCACCGCGTTTGATACACAGCTTTTGAATTGATCCATCAAGATTAACACTATGAAAAAATTTATTGTATTGTTGGCAGTGACCGTCGCGACCGCTGCGATTCCGTCCGTTTCATCGGCCTCTGTCGTGGTTGATGATTTCTCACCCGGTGTTTCGTCACTTGAAGATTTCGGTGATGTTGATCGAACATTTTTCTCAGGTGCATTCGACAGTGGTAGTGGCGTGACCTTCACGCCAGGGTTCAGTTCAGTGAGTTATCGAGTCACTGGACGCAATCCCGGTGGATCGCGTAGAACGTTCGGCGACTTGGGCGATTTTTCGCAAGGCTTTTCGTTTTCGTCGGTGAGTACGACGCCTGGTTCCGTGTTTGCGGTCGCCTTGTTTGGAAATAATACATTGTTGGATTTCCGGGCTCTTAACGATGGTCCGATTACTCTTGATTCTGACATTTCGAATTTCCGACGGCTAACGCTAGCCGTTGTCGGCTTTGGCGGCACCGCGACGCTTGGTGGTTCGTTTTCAGCCGTTCCCGAGCCAACATCACTTATTTTGGTCGGCATCGCGTGCAGTGTGCTTGGCCTTAGACGACGTCGCCTTGCATAACGATTGATTTTGCCAACCGGCAATTTCATCACCACCTCCCTCCCTCAATTAACTCATCCAATGTCGAAAACACGATCCCTCCTTATTTTGATCGCACTCTTATCGTTCCCAACGACAGGTTCGGGTTCGATCGTTATTGATGATTTCGGAACGTCAGCAACTACGCTTGTTGAGACCGGCGAAGTCAGCCGTAGTCTGTTTGGCGGTGCCAGTTTGTCGCCAGGTGAGGTTACGTTTGCATCACAGAAGCTCAGCTTGCTGATCTATACGGTTCAGGATGCAGGTAGCACATTCGGTGACCTTGATGCAGGATTTGTAAACGGCGTTTCTTTTTCAAGTTCCGCGTTGTCTCCAGGCTCAGATTTCGAAATTGCTCTGTACGCGGATGGCGTATTTGCAGAATGGAATTCGTTCGTTGACGGTGGTATGGCATTCAATGTTGATGTCACCGCCGCGAGTGAATTAATCTTCATGACGCTGGGTTGTACTCAAAGCGGGCATCAGGCTTCACTTGGTGGTAGTTTTTCTGCAGTGCCCGAGCCTACTTCTTTGATTCTGGTTGGAATCGCATGTAGCGGTATCGTCTTCCGTCGTCGTCGCGTGATCAATCCTCTGGAAGCATAAGCTGCACTTCTGACGTCACTAAACAACGCATCTGCCTCGCAAGCCCAGATTTGATCTGGCCTCTCGGGGCTCTTTTTTTGTTTGCGATTTAGAGTGTGCTACAGGTCCATTCCGCGTGTGGTATCAGGCTGGGAGAGTGAAATGATTTTAGATTTCATTAGCCACGAAGTGGCGGCAGGCTGTAGCCATGGACGCGAGTCCATGGAACGATTGATTGGGCGCGACGTTAGTGCCGAAGGTACGACAGGAATGGGCGTTTCCTGTCGCCACGTTGTGGCTTGGACAGCATTGGTGCTTCTAACCACCGGCTCGCGCCGGTGGCGACAACCTGTCGCCACTTCGTGGCTTCAAGCAAGAAGCGATGGGCGCGAGTCCATGGAACGATTCAGATTTCATTAGCCACGAAGTGGCGGCAGGCTGTAGCCATGGACGTGAGTCCATGGAACGATTTTCAGGCGGGGTCATTGAATCGGCATCAGTCCCTACAATCCAATCTGTTTTTCTATCAGTTCGGAGCGTGCGATGGTTGGGGAGTCTCAAGACAGTGATTTCAAGGTTGATCGCGTTTCATTGGCTTGTGGAAAATTGATGAGTTTTCGGCACGTGCTTTGTCATCGCGAGGAATGTCCGACGATCGTGTTTGTGCATGGCTTTCCGCTGGATCATTCGATGTGGCTGGGGCAAATGCCGCTTCATCAGCAGGCTTCGTTGTTGATGCTGGATTTGTTTGGCTTTGGTGCCAGCGATCCCATCGCTGCTGACGTGTCGATGGAGAGTATGGCGAACGATGTTGCAGGCTTGTTGGATCGGCTTGGAATCGAGAAAGTGATCTGGTGCGGGCTTTCGATGGGCGGTTACGTCGGCTGGGAGTTCGTCAAGAATCACGGCGAAAGACTGGCGGGGCTGATTTGCTGCAACACCAAGGCTTCAGCGGACGACGAAAT
>CAYGUE010000212.1:0-3382 GCA_964352885.1 uncultured Pirellulaceae bacterium | reverse complement strand
CGGCTAGGGCACGTCGTGTTGCGGCATTGCAGGTTATGCAGACGGGTGCAAACCCGGTCGCGGTCGCGATGCGTGGGAAATTGTTCGCTGAATCGACTATCGCAGAGCAGCCTGATGCCGTGCAAACGATCGTCGATGTGATCTGCAATACCGCCCCTGAAACAATCGCTGCGGCTCAATTGGCAATGTCGCGGCGAAGTGATTTTTCAAATTTGCTTGCTACGATCGACATTCCCACTTTGGTCGTTGCCGGTAACGAAGATGTGATTTCTCCGCCGATTGAAATGCAAGCGATGGCGATGGAGATTCCCGACGCCACGTTTGTGGAGCTCCACGGCGCCGGTCACATGTCACCGCTTGAGCGACCTGAGTCGTTTAACCATGCGATCATTCACTGGTTGAACAGGTAGTTTTTCGAGAGACGGTTTCCAAACCGAAAGGCAATCGTAGCTCGGTCTCTCCGAGACCGTGAATGGCATTATCACGAGTCAGGGACTGACTCGCCTACCTGATTTTGAAACTGCTTCTACGCTTACCGGTTTGTTGATTTAATCATGCCCCGACGCGTGAGTTTTGAAGTTGCACACATCGCATCAAGATTCAGATTCCATCCCGCAATAGCCACGGAAAATGGAAAATCGAACCGTGCAAATACAAGCCCGAAGCGCCAGCGAGTGAATCGAAGATCCATGCAATTATTCACTCGCTTGCGCTTCGGGCTTGTATTGGTGCAACTTCAAGACGCGTGAGCCAGCGAGTGAGTCGAAGATCCATGCAATGATTCACTCGCTTGCGCTTCGGGCTTGTATTGGTGCAACTTCAAAACGCGTGAGCGAGGGATAATACGAACGATTAAATCAACAAGCCCTTGCGATTTGGTGAATGTGAAATCGCTAACGTTTCTGTTTGTGATGCAAATTACCGTCTGAAGACAGCGGTGCCTGGTTTGGTAAAGCAGTACACATCCTCGACATTGATTTTGAATGGGCGTTAGTCAAAGCCATTTTGACAACTACGTTAACAGCATTGTTTATCCAACCCGTGCACAGCCGTTCGGTTGTTGCTGTTAAAACTCACATCAGGAATTGTTAATCATGAAGAAATTATTTTTCGCCGTCATCATTGCCGGCGTCGCTGTCATTTCCGTATCTCAGGCGCAAGCTCAAACTCAGCGCGTTCGCGTCGATGTCAGCAGCAATGCACCAGCCGGTGGTGTCGCCATTACTCCATTGTGGGTTGGTTTTCACAATGGAGGTTTTGACAGCTATGATCCCGGGACGACTGCTTCTGCTGGCATTGAGCAGATCGCCGAATCCGGCTCGGCGGCTGCCTTGGACGCTGAATTCGGCACGGCCTCAGGTCGCATGTCTGGGTCGTTGGGGTCACCAACGGGTCCGCCACCGATTCAACCGGGCGAGTCGGTCAGCGGAATTTTTGATCTCGATTCAACCGACAACCAATTCTTCTCCTATGCATCCATGGTTTTGCCTTCAAGCGATTACTTCATCGCCAATGGCAATCCAACTGCATTTGATCTGTCCAGCATTTTCTCAGGTGGTGGACCGATCTCGTTCGATATCGGATTGGCCGGGATGATCAACGACGCCGGAACGGAAGTCAACGACTTCGCAACGTCTCCCGGCAACCCTCTGTTTGGTTTGCCAGCCGGCGATGGTGGGGCTGGAGCTGACGAAGGCGGCGTGATTTCACTCGTTGCGGGTGATCCGTACGCGGGATTTTTGAATTCGCCAGCCGGTTTCGATTTCACTCAGTTGAACTTCAACGACGACACGCTTTACTCACGTGGTATCGCAACGATCACCATCACGGCCGTTCCCGAGCCAACGAGCCTTGGGCTGATCGGTTTGGGGCTTGGTGGTTTGTTTTTGCGTCGCCGACGTAGCTAGTCACTGTTTGACAAACCTCAATACAAGCCCGAAGCGCGAGCGAGTGAGTCAAAATTCCATGCAGTTATTCACTCGCTTGCGCTTTTTAAAGTTGCACGCTTTGCCTGAAAACTCAGATTCCATCCGGCAATAGCCGCGGAAAATGGAAAAATCGAACCGTGCAAATACAAGCCTGAAGCGCGAGCGAGTGAATCAAAATTCCATGCAATTATTCACTCGCTTGCGCTTCGGGCTTGTATTGAAACGCTTTGGGTTTGTATTGAAACGCTTCGGGTTTGTGTTGCGAGCGAACTAACAAACAGTGCCTAGCCCCGCGAATTTGACTAATTCAAGTAATGGAAGTGGGAACGCAGCAGCTCGGGCAGCCGGGCCGCTGCGTTTGTTACTGTAGAAGTTCTGGCCGGGTTGAACGAAACGGTTCAGGAAACCGGTTGCCCCTGCCCTGCCCGGGTTTGGGTCGTTATCATGGAAGCATGGCAAAAGACGAGAAAACTGAAAACGATGAATCCGAAAGCAAATCGGGCGGCACGCTAAAAGTCCTGCTGGTGGACAATGACAAAGATCACGCCAGCGCGATGACGGAAAGTCTGGAGCGAATTGGGCTCGATTGCACCACCGCGACTGCTGGGCCAGACGGTGCGAAGCTGTTGGCTGAAAATATCTACGACATCGTCGTGACCGATCTGATGATGAACGATGTCGACGGCATGGCGATATTGCGTCAGACGAAGGAGACTCAGCCGGAATGCGAAGTCGTGATGGTGACTGGTCACGCGTCCGTTCCGCTGGCGGTCGAAGCGATGAAGGAAGGTGCGTTCAACTTTCTGGAAAAACCGATCACGCCCAAACGGCTGCAGGCGATTGTCTCGAAAGCCTCCGAGTCGGTTCGGCTGCGTAAGCAAAATCAACAGTTGCATCGACGCCTCGATGAGCGATTCGGATTCGAGAACCTGATCTACGCCAGCGACAGCATGAAAGGCGTCGTGCAGCGGCTTCAGCGAATTGCCCCGACCGACGCCGGCGTTCTGATCACGGGCGAAACGGGTTCCGGAAAAGACGTGATTGCCCAGGCGATTCACCAAAACAGCCCCCGCAAGAAAAAGCCATTCGTGGCGATCAACACGGCGGCAGTGGCCGAGCATCTGGTCGAAAGTGAACTCTTTGGGCACGTCAAAGGCGCGTTCACCGATGCGATTTCCGATCGCGAAGGAAAATTCGAATACGCAAATGGTGGCACGCTTTTCCTAGACGAGGTCGGCGACATGCCGATGGCGACTCAGATCAAGTTACTGCGTGTCCTCGAAGAACGTGAAATCACTCGCGTCGGTGACAACAAACCAATCCCCGTGAATGTTCGTGTGCTCGCTGCGACGAACAAGGATCTGGAAAAAGAGATTGACGAAGGACGCTTTCGCAGTGACCTGTTCTTTCGTTTGAAGATTGTGACCGTGCATTTGGATCCGCTGTCGAAACGC
>CAYGUE010000211.1:0-8551 GCA_964352885.1 uncultured Pirellulaceae bacterium | reverse complement strand
GGGACAAGGAATGGGACAAGGAATGGGACAAGGAATGGGACAAGGAATGGGACAAAAAAATGGACAACAAGGTCGTGGCAATGGCCAAGGTCGAAGAAACCGAAGAAACCAATAATTGGAAATAACGCTTAGCGCTTCGGTGCTTACCAAACGATGGTCCAATCTAGAATTCACCGAGCATGAGCAATAAGCTATTTTCAAGCCTATCGAGTTGGCTGTGGTGGCTGGTCAAAGTCACTGCGGTCATCGCAATCGTTGGCGCGATTGTTTACTTCGTTAGATTTCGGCCAGTCGCTGTTGTCCAGCATGATGTTACACGCGGGACAGTCGTTTCCGAGGTGATGGGAACCGGAACGCTAGAGGCACGCGTCAAAGCAAATGTCAGTGCCAAGATTTCTGGGCGGATCGAATCGGTGTTGGTCGACCAAGGCGACAGGGTGACGGCTGGGCAATTGTTGGTTGAACTGGACGACGCTGAACTGAGCCAGCAGGTTGCGATAGCCGAGGCGGATGTCGAGACCAAACAAGCGGTGATCAATCGTGTAAACTCCGATATTACGCGCGCCGCCGCCGTTTTGAGTCAAGCAGCTACAAACTTCAAACGTTTGAGTTCGTTGCAGAAGCAAAACGCCATCAGTCGCGACGAACTCGACAAAGCTGCTGAGGCTCGCTCAATTGCCGAGTCGGACGTAGCTCGCGCCGATGCGGCACTTGCGGAAACACGAAAAGCGCTGGTGGTCGCGGAACGAACACTTGAATTTCAAAAAACGAAACTGACAGATTCTCAAATTGTCTCTCCGTTCGATGTGATGATCGTGCGCCGTGATCGCGAACCTGGCGACGTCGTTGCCCCAGGTTCACTCATCCTTTCGCTGATCTCAACCGAGCAGTTGTGGATCAACGCTTGGGTAGATGAAACGGAGATGGCAAAACTGAGGCCAGACCAATCTGCCAAAGTTGTCTTTCGCTCTGAATCCGAAAAGACACTGGCCGGCAAACTGGTTCGACTTGGTAAGGAAACGGATCGCGAAACACGAGAGTTTGTGATTGATGTGGAAGTCTTGGAACTACCAGAAAATTGGGCCGTTGGACAACGAGCCGAAGTATTTGTTGAAATAGAACGCAAGGCGGACGTCGTCCTGATTCCCGGGAACTACATCATTCGCAACAGGGATCAAGTCGGCGTTTTCATCAATAAAAACGGTGTCGTTGATTGGCAACCGATCGAATCAGGACTCCTTGGACGCGAACATGTCGAAATAGAAAAAGGTCTTGAGGCAGGTCAGAGAATTCTTTTACCGGCCCAACCTAGCATGCAACTACGGCGTGGACAGAGGATTGCTGAACGATGAACCTTGCTTCAAAGGACATACGCCAAAACCCGGGACGCTTTGCGTTGACTGCAATTGGTGTTGGCATGCTTCTGATGATCGTGATGGGCATGGGCGGAATCTATCGCGGCATCATCGACGATGCAGTCCTGTTAATTGACAGTGTGGATGCCGACTTGTGGATCGTTCAGCGCGACACGCGCGGCCCGATGGCGGAAGTGTCCCGAGTCCAGCGCAATCTCGTTCATCGCGCGTTAGCTGTTCCGGGAGTTGAATCCTCGCGGGAGTTTGTCCATCACACGATTCAACGAGAACGAAACGGAAAACCGTTACGGATTGCCGTATTGGGGCTCAGTTGGCCAACCGATAAAGGCGAGTGGATTCCACTCATCTCCGGTCGTTCGATTGCACAAAACCATTTTGAAATGATCGCTGACAAATCGCTTGGGCTTGCGCTCGGCGAACAGATGCAACTTGGCAAAGACACCTACACCGTCGTGGGCTTGACCAAGAACATGATCGGAACCGGCGGTGATGGCGTCGGTTTCTTTACCGTCGCGGACGCCCAAGCAATTCAGTTTAACACGCCAGGCGAAGCAATTCGTCTCGAACGTGAAGCGAGAGCGGCGCGGGGCGCGAAAAGCGAAACCGGATCGTTACAGCCGTCGCTTTTGGCACGTGCATCGCTGCCTGCATCAGAATTGCCACCCCTTGGGCCACCGCAGATCAGCGCGGTAATTGTCAAAGTCTCACCGGGTGCTGACGTAAATTTAGTGGCGGAAACAATTGCGGGTTGGGGTGATGTTTCCGTATTCACGCAACAGGGCCAAAGAGATCTCGTGCTTCGCGGCCCAGTCGAAAAGGCACGAAAACAAATTGGATTGTTTCGAGTTCTACTGACAGCCATCGCGGCGATCATTATGGCTCTGATTCTCTACACGTTGACGCTCGATAAGATCCAGTCGATTGCGTTGCTAAAACTGATCGGCGCGCCGAACCGGGTCATTCTTGGCATGATCCTGCAGCAAGCTTTGCTACTCGGCCTGTTCGGATATGGAATCGCCTACCTGCTGGGGCAACGCTTGTTTCCCATGTTTCCTCGCCGAGTCATCATCACCAACGAAGATTTGATCCAGCTAGCAATTTCGGTCGCCGCTATCTCGGTTGTTTCCAGCTTGCTTGGAATCTGGAAAGCGATGCAAGTCTCTCCTAACGAAGCATTGGAGTAATAAGATTCGATGGAACTTGCAATTCAAACCAAACTTGTGACAAAGATCTATGGAAGTGGCAACACTGAGGTCGTTGCGATGAAAGACGCGTCGATGGATGTTGCTGCTGGTGAAGTCATCGCACTTCTGGGCCCCAGCGGATCGGGAAAGTCGACTTTTCTTACCGCGGTTGGTTTAATCAACCCACCGACATCTGGACAGGTGTTTATCGGAGGCAGGCTCGTTCTCGATGGATCGACTGCTAAAACTAACCTGCGTACCTTTCGTCGCAAACATATCGGCTTCGTTTTTCAAAAATCAAATCTGATCCCTTTCTTGACGGCTGTCGAGAACGTTATCGTATTGCTTGAGCTGGACGGACAGTCGCATCGAGCGGCCAAAAAACGAGCCATGGAGTTACTCGACTATCTTGGAGTCGCCGACCGAGCCAACAACTTGCCGTCGATGTTGTCGGGCGGCCAACAACAACGCGTTGCCGTCGCACGTGCGATCGCCAACCGTCCCAGCGTGATCCTTGCTGACGAGCCAACCGCAGCCCTGGATAGCCATCGCGGTCGACAGGTCATGGAATTGTTCGCCCAAGTTGCCCACGAGCAAAACGCAGGCGTCATCGTCGTCACTCACGACCAGCGTGCCTTGGACGTTTTTGATCGCACGTATGAAATGGAAGACGGACTACTTGCTGAATCGACAAACAATACTCTTGCGACCGGACACTAACGAGCAGCCAATCTAAATGCGACAATTACTCGACAGTCACGATTTAATATTGATAGAATCGGCTATTGTGGATCCGATTCGCCGTGATGGAATCCTTGATCTGGATCCTTTTTTGATTCACGGCGGTTTGATCTACGATTCGTCTGGACGAAATGAGCTAAGCAGACTTTATTTTCAGTACGACAAAATTGCGCTAGACGCGAATGTGTCTTTATTATTGTGCACACCGACTTGGCGTACAAATCTAGAGCGAGTTCAGCAATCTGGTGCCGATCGGAATATCAATCGGCACGCCGTAGAGTTCCTGCGAGAAGTCCAAGCTGATTTGAATTACCCGTTTGTCAAGGTTGGTGGAACGATTGGCTGCAAAAACGATTGCTACCAACCTACAGAATCGCTGCACGTTTTTTGATTTCCGCTCACGAAGCACTATGTAGTCTGAGCAAGCCAAATGCCGAGCCTTGTAGTCAAGGCGAACTCCAAAACGAAACCGTCATGCCAAATCCAACTGAAAGCGACATCCATGAACGAATCTAATACACAAACAATCGAACAAGTGCTATTCGAGCGCATGGGAGTCACCGTCGAAGACGCTGTTGCGACGGGGGTAGACGTTATTGACGAGAAAGTCGCCTCGGCTGTTGAGTCTGGGATCGACGTTGACGCTCGGCTCACAGGGCTGGGGCATTTGCTGGAAAAATTATCTGAACCCGCGAACGTTGCAGCACTTTGTGGAATTTTGGACAGCCTGCCGCAATTGGCTCAGCTTGCCAAACTGGCCGATGAAATGCCCAACATTATGGCCACAATCGGCGATGTTCTGGACAGCCACCAACAACGATGCGCGGCGCAGGGCATTGACGTTGAAAAGGCGATCACGAACGGAGTTCACGCGGCTCTGTTTCTCGGCAGCCAAGTCGATCGTGAGCACCTACAGCGAATAGGCGACTTATTGGGCTCGGATGTTTTGAATCCCCATGCCGTCAATGTCGTCGATAATGCGGCCAAATCTCTTACCAACGCCCAACAAAACGTCTGCGAAACAACTCCGAAACGAATTGGCATTTTCGGTCTGCTTGGTGCACTTCGCAACCCAGAAATCCAGCGCAGTCTCGCCTTTGCCGTTCAGTTCGGCAAATGCTTTGGCAAAAACCTCGACAACAACAAATCATAGCTAACCGTACACCGAACTTAGGAAATTTCCATGTCAGACAAAAATCGAATTGTCATCGTAGGCGGCGGAACTGCTGGAATTACAGTGGCTGCTCAATTGCTAAAAGCCAAGCCCGAACTGAACGTTACCTTGATCGAGCCCAGCGAAAAACATTACTACCAACCGATGTGGACTCTGGTCGGCGGTGGCATCTTTCCAAAAGAAGAATCGCAGCGCGACGAAGCGGACTACGTTCCGCGGGGTGTCAACTGGGTCAAAGACTACGTTGATTCATTTGATCCGGACAATAGTTCAGTCAAAACACGCGGTGGTGAGTCGATCAGTTACGATTACCTCGTCGTGTGCCCCGGATTGCAATTGAATTGGTCGGCCATCAAGGGCCTGTCGAGAGACATCGTCGGGACACACGGCATTTGCAGCAATTACAGTTTTGAAACTGTTGATACCACTTGGGAAACGCTTCAGGAGTTTAAAGGCGGAACGGCGCTGTTTACGCATCCGCTGGGTGCGGTCAAGTGCGGTGGCGCACCAGTCAAGATTTGCTTCCTTGCTGAAGACTATTTTCGCAAGCAGGGCATTCGCGAAAAATGCAAAGTGATTTTTGGCGTCGCGATGCCTCGAATCTTCGCCGTCGATCCGTACGCGTCGACATTGGAGGAGATCGTTCAACGACGAGACATCGATGTTCAGCTCAAACACGACTTAATTGAGATCCGCCCGGAAGCCAAAGAAGCGGTCTTCCAAATCGTGGAATCTGACGAGCAAAAAACAATTAAGTACGACATGATTCACGTCACCCCAAAAATGGGGCCACCGGACTTTGTTAAGAACAGCCCGCTTGCCGGCGAAGGTGGCTGGGCAGACGTCGACAAACATACGACTCAGCACACCAAATTCAAAAATGTATTTTCACTTGGCGATTGCTCAAACTTGCCAACCTCAAAAACGGGCGCTGCGATTCGCAAACAAGCACCTGCGACGGTCTCCAATATTCTGGCCCTGATCGAAGGTCGGCCGCTCGATGGCCATTACGACGGATACACATCGTGCCCGTTGGTTACCAGTTACAACAGCATGGTTTTGGCCGAATTCGATTACGACAAGAACCCGCAGGAGTCATTTCCTTTTGATCAATCGAAAGAACGCTTCAGCATGATGATGCTGAAGAAACACGGCCTACCGAATCTTTATTGGCACGGGATGCTCCGAGGGAGGGCGTAATAATGAAGTTAACAACACGACTAAACAATACGCTCTTACTATGCATGTTGCTGTTTTCATTGGGCTGCGGCCAGTCAGTCGAAACGAAAGCGCATTCTTCCGCCAGTGTTGCTCCGCTGCAGACCTTGAACGCTCAGCAGCAAGCACAGAAAGAATTGGCAATCTCAGCCAAAGACAGACTGTTTGAATCGCTGCTTGGCGAATTGACAAAGTCGATGGGCGAGCAAGGCCCGGCCAAATCTATTGGCGTCTGCAAAACACGTGCGCCAGAAATCGCGATGCAAGTCGGCAAGGACACTGGTGTTCGCATTGGACGAACTTCCTTCAACCTGCGAAACGAATCGAACGTCGCGCCTGATTGGGCCGCGAGATTCGTCGAGAACAAAGTCGAGAACCCGATTGATGTTGCTTTACCCAACAATGAGTTGGGAGTGCTGCTGCCGATTCGACTCAAGGCGACCTGCACGCTCTGCCACGGAAGCGATGAACAGGTAATGCCAGACGTCAAAGCCGCGATCGTATCGAACTATCCCAATGATACCGCGACCGGTTTTTCCGAGGGCGACATTCGCGGCTACTTTTGGATCGAAGTTCCCGAATTCAGGCAGGACTAAGAAACGAACCGCACTTGGCATGGAATTAACAGCGATGCATCAATACCAGCTCCACTCAGCAGTACTCGATGATTGGGGGCTGAGTTTGCTCGCGTCAAAAATGCGAGAAGAAATGAACGAAGAACTGGCGCACTCGGAATCATATATGACGAGGATCATGTTCTTCAAAGGCGAGCCGATTTTGACGATGGCCAAGACGCCGATCCGAGCGATATCACTCAAGGAAATGTTTGAGTCCGACCTTGCGGATGAGAAGGAGGCGATTGAATTCTATTCCAAAGCGTTCGCGCAGGCGTTGGAAGACGGAGATATTGGAACTCGACGATTTTTGAGCGGATTGCACTGGATGAAGAGCAACACATGAGTTGGCTTGGGCTTCAGAATGACCTGCTTCAACGAATGGGTGAACCAACATTCATCGCCAAGCATATGCCTTCTCCAGCTGCTGCAACGGAATGCACAGAAATGCAAAAGCCCAGAGGAAATCGGGGTATTGTGAGTAAGCACAAATTGCCGGCGCATTCATATTTCGTAAGTGTGTACGTCCAGCGTAACGAACTCCAGCAATTCCTTGTCCGACAATTCCGTCAGCAACAGTTCGCCCGCGTTTTTCTGACCGAGAATTTTGTCCGTCATTTCTTGTTTTGAGCGGAGCATTTCGTCGATCCTTTCTTCGAGCGTGCCCCGGCAAACAAATTTGTGAACGAGTACGTTGCGTTTTTGTCCGATCCGAAACGCGCGATCGGTCGCTTGATTTTCGACTGCCGGGTTCCACCAGCGATCAAAGTGGATCACATGTGAGGCGGCGGTTAGATTCAAACCCGTGCCTCCAGCCTTTAACGAGACAACGAAGAACGGAATTGACTCGTCTTCCTGGAACGACTCAACCAACTGCTTGCGACGTTTGACGGGAGTCTTTCCGTGTAACGTCAAACCAGAGTTGCCAAACACGGAGCCCAGAAAATCGGCTATTGGTTCGCACATCGTCTGGAACTGGGTGAACACCAAAACTTTTTCTTGACGTTGGCTGATCGGTTCGCAAATGCGGGTCAGCTGTTGAAACTTGCCACTGTCCTTGACGGCAAAGTCGTTCTTCTCCATCACTTGCGAAGGATGGTTGCAGATTTGTTTCAGACGCATCATCGTCGAAAGCACGATGCCACGTCGCTGAATGCCGCTTTTCTCTTTCGACGCAATCTTGTTTTGCTCAAGTTGCTTTTCCAACTCCTTGACCGTTTGTTTGTACAGCGATGCCTGTCGGCGGGACAGCCCGCAATCGACTCGCATCTCCGTTTTGGCTGGTAGGTCGGGCGCGATCGAGGGATCGGTTTTCATCCGTCGTAAAATGTACGGCTGCACCAATCGGCGAAGCGCCGCGTAGGACTCAGCCGTCTGCTCGCTCGACTGACTGTTCAATCGTTTCAAAAATTGTTTGAAGTCTTTCGATGTCCCCAGCAATCCCGGGCAACAGAAATCAAATAACGACCAGAGATCACCGAGCTGATTTTCGACGGGCGTACCAGTCAACGCGATGCGGCAGCCGGAATTCAGTTTTTTGATCGCCCGCGTTTGTGCCGAAGCCGCGTTCTTGATGGCCTGGGCTTCATCCAGAATCATCAGATTCCAAGTGACCTCGCCCATCCATTCGGATTTCCGGGCCCGCGAATAGGAAGTCACAACCGCGTCGATACCTTTGAGCATCTGGTCTGGTTTATCCGCCAGCTTCTTCAGCGTATCGGCATCGCATTCGCTACGATGCGCCAGCAACACCTTCAGCTGCGGTGCAAAACGTGTGAGTTCCTGTTTCCAGTTTCCGATCAGTGATGCAGGAACGATCAACAGGCTGGGGCGTGACGAAGTTGCGTTTTTCGCATTGCTGTTTTCCTTCTTGAGTCGCAACAGCAAGTCAATAACCTGAATCGTTTTCCCAAGCCCCATATCATCAGCCAAGCACGCGCCAAGTTTTAATTCCATCATGAACCACAGCCAGCGAACTCCATCCGCCTGATAGGGACGCAACGTTGCATTTAAGCCTTGGCCTGGCCGGCAACCAATTTTTCCCGATGCGTCGCGAAGTGTCTTGAGCGTCTCCTCCAGCCAATCCCCTGCCGCAACATGAATCCACTCGCTGACTGCCGATTCGGCTTCGTCCTCGTTTGTCAGCTTTGCACCAGCCAGCATGCGCATCCCGCGCAGAAAGTCGATGCCGTCGGCGTGTTGCTGTTCAAGCTGTTTCCAATGCTCCAATGCATCATTCAATCT
>CAYGUE010000210.1:8221-8695 GCA_964352885.1 uncultured Pirellulaceae bacterium | reverse complement strand
GCCACTGGCCTACAAAGTTGCGATAGAAAGACTTAAATCGACGATCGCTTTTCATTCGTTCGATCTGTGCATCGAGATTGTCACGAAGCCTGTTCTCACCGGCCAGCTTAAACAACTCCTCGTCTGGCATCGACGACCAGAGAAAGTACGACAACCGCGAAGCAAGTGAAAACTCGTCGATCATTGCGTGGTTGGTGGATTCTGTGTTGGCGGCAAAATCCTCTCGGAAAAGGAAGCGGGGTGACGCCAGAACGGCAACCATCCCCTGTTGAATGCCCTGTTCGAAGGAGCCCTCCTCCTTCTGCCAAATCCCCTGCCCTAATTCACAGAGCCGTTCGACTGTTTCATCATCAGCCGGTCGACGAAGGGCACGCGTCAGGAACGGCCTGATTATCTTTTCGGCGTACGTCAAACGACCTTCCTCCGAATCGGGAATCGGCTCCTTGAAGAATGCAGCATGATCTTCTGGGACAA
>CAYGUE010000210.1:0-8211 GCA_964352885.1 uncultured Pirellulaceae bacterium | reverse complement strand
CAACCTGAAACTCTTCGGCCAATGGGCCACGAACGAAGAGATCTTCGAATCGAATTTGAAGCTCACGGCCCCTTTTCTCTTCCGTCAACGGTGCGAGTTCGACTCGAATCGAGTGTTTCCCTTTTTCCAACTCCCGCTGGAATGAGAATGGCGTTCGCTTCCACGGATCACGGCGGTACGTATTATCGAAAAGGAGTTCATCATCAAGATAGAACTTTACCTGGCACTGATTGGCATCCGTCGCATCTTCGATGTATTCCTCGGCGTTAACTAGGGTGAAATCGAGAGAGTATTTCTCTGTCGTCGCGATCTCGAATTCCAAGTTTGCCGTTCGAGGCTCGTAAAATGGAATCGACAAGTTGCCATCATCAATGCACTCGTCCGGCACATCAAAGTCACGCCCGACAAAATGCTGATATGGCGTCTGCTTACCAACAAGTGGAACGGCTTTGTTGGCGATCGTTTGTGCGGCGTCGATGTACTTCTCCATCAGCATCGGAGAAATGGAAAGGACGTCCGCGAGGTTATCAAAGCCTTCGCCGCTATCATCGGGCGGGAAGTTGATCGTGGTATTGAAGTCGACTCCGACCAAATCACGAACCGTGTTGCGATACTCTTCGCGATTAAGCCGCCGAACTGTTACGCGTCCTGGATCAGGATTCTTAGCGTCGTGCTTAAAGACATCTGAAATAATCCACGACTCAAGTTTTTGAACCTGTTCCGGTTCAAGCGGCTCCGCATCGATCGGCGGCATCAGGCCGGTTCGCATTTGCGTCAGGACGCGATTCCATAGCTCTGGATCACCGGCCTCGGGATCTTCCTCGTCGATGAGATGATCAAATGTGATGCCGCCCTCTTCCCCGCCGCCAGCGTGACAGTCGAAGCAGTGGTTTTCCAGAATCGGGATGATTGTCTCGGCGAGATGGTCGTCGGCAAGTGCAAACGAACATCCGAACCCCGAAAACAAAAAAGCAATCGCAACGTTGAGTTTGTTCATCATTCGAATTGCCATGGCTTCCTTACTTCATCAGCTTCAGCATCATGTCTTTATAGTATACTTTGCTACCAGGATCATGAGCCTGTAAAGCAATCGTACCGCTGCTGAGAAGACGTTTTTTCATGTTGCCCTCTCGCTCAGGATTTTCAGGTTCTGTGTAATCCGTGATGACTTTGCCATCGATTTTGATCACGACGTGTTTGCCTTCGACGATGATTTCATAGTCAAACCAAATGTCGTCTTTGGCTGGTGCTTCGAAGCAATCCTTAACCCCGTACAAACCGCCTGTTTTCTTGGGATCGCTCTGAGTGTTGTTAACTTGACACTCGTAACCGACCGAAGGCCAACCCGTGGCTTCAAACTTCGTATGGAAATAAATCCCCGAATTGGCTTGAGGTTTCGTTTTAACTTTGCATTTAAAATGAAAGTTACTGAAATCGGCGTGTCCGGTGTCACCGACGTAAAACACGTGGGCTCTTTCTCCATGCGTCACGAGGCAGCCATCTTCGATGTAGATTGAGGCAGGACTCTCGTTGACGTGCCAGCCCAATAGGTTCTCTCCGTTGAACATCGGTTTGAAATCGGCGTCTTGGGCAAACGCAGAAGTGGCGAACAGACTAACAAACAGCGCGGTGGTAAGAATACGTGTCATTAATTTTTCCTGGTCATGATTCAGTTGAAGGTTGCATCCATGATGGCTCTGGGGCCATGGTTTTGCAAGCGTCATGCTTTCGGGAGCTTTCTCAAGCGATTCAACGAAACTTCAACTGGTCCAGGAATTGTCCGCCCTGCGCCTGCATAACAGGTTCCAGCGATTGTTGCTGACGAGCGATCCTGTCGATGACCGATCGGCCCATGCGAATTCGAGACGAAAACTCAGGCGAACCGTAAAACTCATCTGCCAGTTGGTTCACGTGAGAGGCGACTTTAAGGTCCTCGAAAGGAATTCGTTGGTCTAGCAACCCAAGATCGTAGGCGTACCGATCTGAATGGCCAGGCAACAACAATTGCCATGCGTTGGCGATTCGATTCGGTTTTAGCTGGTTGATATGGCGACGAATATTGGTCGTGCAGTTATTGTTAAGCGAATTATAGAATTCGGGGTGCGCTGCAAGTTGGTTCGCACGGCCCATCATGCTCGCAAACAATTCCTGCGACTGCTGGGCGGTTGCAACCGTTGGATAAATGTAGACATCGTTGCCGCGGTGCCCAGTTCGCAAACGCACGAGGTCTCTTTCATCGCCTACGACGTACATCAACTCGTACTCATGGCCGAGCCCTTTTAGGACTGAATAGTCCTCGCCTAGCTCTTTGCGTACTTCTGCTGAAATTGTCACGTAGCTGCCGTCATCAACGCCAAAACTCAGCATCGTATGGGCGAGATTTGGCTGTTTCGGAAATGGCACAACGATGTAGTCGACGGACTGAATCTGCGTGAGCCTGATCTGGCGATCGTAATGTGACGGAACGAATTCGTTTTCTGTCACGTATTGGTTGTTGCGTATGTTTCGAATCGTCAAGAGATCTCCGTCAGACTCCGCGAAAGCTAGCTTGGCCATCTCAGGTCGCCACTGGCGATCGTTTGATGGATGAAGGCGTTTGGCGATGAAATCAGCGGGCTGCGGCAGTTGCACGGCGGAAGAAGCACACCCGGAAACGGCAACGAGGCAAGCCAAACAACCCCAAAAGAGGATCGCTGAGAACTTGTTGACACGTTTTCGACCGGAGTTCAATGGACAAGCATGCTCTCAAAAGCGGACAATTCGACCGTTGCTTGTATCGGAAAATCAAAGATTAGAGCAAGCTCGATCGCTAAATTCTGCCAACCGAATTCCCTAAACAGGACGCTTTAAGCGCCTACAACATGACAACCTGACCGATTCTTTGGGACTCTCCGTCAAAATCAACGTTTTCCTGCTCTAATTGCTCTCGTTAGGGATTCAGAATTTGACAGCAAAAACTACCCAATTTACCATTAAATCGTTGTATCGAAGGATGAGGGCTCTTTCCCCCAACTGATCTACTGGAAACGATTGCTTTGTAGCGTCTGCCAGCAGCTTCGTCATGGAACTGGCTACAAGATCCGATCCAACAACAGACGTACTGTCAGCAAAATAAAAAATCGCCCGTGAAGTCGGGACATCAGGAGTTTTAATGGCTGCTCGCGAAAATCAGGGCTATGTGATTGGCATCATCGTGTTGGCCGTCCTTGCAGTAATGCTGCTTGTGACGACCGTTTTTTCTACGATGAAGTCATACGAAAATTATGACAAAATGGTCGCTGCGCAGGGCGACGCAAAATATCAGAAGGCTCTCGCCGGTGCGTATACTGCCAAGGCCGACATGCTTGCTGCGTGTGTTGGCTTGGAAGGAAAATCGGCCGCTGAGATCAAGACTTACCGTGACTTGATTTCTGGCTTTCGCAGTCAGGTCGAAGGCAATCAAGCCACAGACATTCAGCAGATCGCTGATTCAGCTCAAACGATCTTCGACATCTACACGAAAGACATGGCTTTCAATTCAGCCATCACCGACGCTGGCGAAGAAGTCACCGAAGCTGACATGACCTACAAAGGCACCGTCGACAAGATGGCCAGTGCGTTACGTTCGTCAAACAACAATGCGTTCGATAAGACGAAGGAAGCGATCCGAATTGGCGAGGATGCAAAACAGAAGATCGCAACCGTTACTAATACACTCACTGAACGCACGAAGGCACTTGCTCAGACTGAACAGGATCTGGCTGACGAAAAGGGGCGTAACGCTACCGAAGAAAAGAGACTCAGCAATCTCGCAAAGTCGCTCCAGGATGCCAACGAATCACAACGAGGCGAGTTCGACGACCAGAAAGATGGCCTCGAGAAAATCATTGCCGACAAAGAAGAGGACAGGAAGTTTTTTGCAAAGCAAAATGTTGCCCTCAAAGCCAAAGTTAACGAGTACGAGAAGGAAGTGTTCGACCTTGCAGACGGCGAGATCGTTCAAATCTCTGAGTCGTCCAACAGCGTATTTATCGACATGGGTCGACTCGATGGCATTCGGGCAAACCTGACATTTGCAGTTTATGACCAAACAGCGAACGATTTCGAGAAAGATCGTCACAAGGCAATGATCGAAGTCACCGAAGTGCTTGGCCCTCACCTAGCAAAGGCTCGTGTTACTAAAGAGGACCCGAAGAACCCAATTTTGACTAAGGATCAAATCCTGAGTGCGACGTTTGATCGTGGCGATGCCGTTACGATTGCTCTTGGTGGATTCTTTGACCTTGATCGCGACGGACTTTCTGATCTTGAGAAACTGAAGCGAATGATCGTCCGCAATGGCGGTCGAGTGGTTGCCTCGCACGATGTAGATGGCAACATCACAGGCGAGATTGATTCGACAACTCGCTTCTTCGTCCTCGGCCCTTCACCTCGTTCTGGTGCAAGTAACGTCGTCAAGGCAATGGGTACGCTGAAAGAGCAAGCAGAAGGCAACTCGGTTGATGTCATCGACCTCCGAAAATTGCTTAACTGGATGGGCGTTCATGACAACGCCACGATCGAGCGAATGGACAACCGAATCGGCGAGGGCTTCCAGCCGCGATCGCCAGCTGGCCAGTAGTCTAGTCGTCGGTTTGAATAAAATTTAGATTTAGCGGGCATCGAAGCATCATCTTCGGTGCCCGCTTTTCTGTTCCTACCCCAAGCGTGACGGTCTGTTGATTTAATCATAACCCGCCGCGTGATCAAGGGATGCTCTCTGCCGTACCCGCACAAGCGAACAATAAGCTGACCACGCGGAAAATCCCCAATTCGCCAATGCAATTGCATCGGCAATCGCCTCGCTTACGCAACGGGTTATGATGCTTTCGGCAAAAAGTCACAGCCTAGACGCGTGAGCGAGGAATAACACGAATGATTTGATCCCTCGCTCACGCATTTTGAAGTTGCACTACCACAAGCCCGAAGCGCCAGCGAGTGAATAAGCGCCAGCGAGTGAATAATTGCATGGATTTTCGATTCACTCGCTGGCGCTTCGGGCTTGTATTGAACGCTTCGCGTTTTTGGGTTTTCAATGGTTATTTCCAGATGAAATCTGAATTTTGATGCAAAGCGTGCAACTTCAAAACTCACGCATCGGGCTATGATCAGCGCTTTAAAATTTGAAACTTGTTTAAATCAACAGAGGTGACCGATGCACTTCAAAGTCGAACTACCAACGTGGGTGATCGAAGAATCGGAGAAACTTCCCGAATTCATGCCAACGCTGAAGTCTCAAATGGAAGCCGTGATTGGTTTTTCGCGAATCAACTTTCAGAAGGAAACTGGCGGCCCTTTCGCGGCCGGCATCTTCGAAAAGGAAACTGGCAAACGAATTGTCATCGGCGTGAACCGAGTCGTACCAGGCAATAACTCGACGGCTCATGCGGAGATCGTTACGATCGGCATGGCTCAAGCGATTCTGAAAACGTTTGACCTAGGTGGTCCAGGCATGCCGAATTATCGACTGGTTGTCAACGCAAGGCCGTGTGCGATGTGCTTCGGTTCGATTCCTTGGTCCGGAGTTCGGTCACTGGCATTTGCTGCCGCTGGCGAGGAAGTTGAAAAAATCACTGGCTTCGACGAAGGGCCAATTCATCCGCAGTGGCAACAGGAATTGAAGAACCGAAACATCGAAGTCATCGAAAACGTGATGGCGGAAGAGGCTTACGAAGTGTTCCGCGAGTTTGCGAACAGTGGCTCGCCAATCTACAACGGACGAGGATCGTAGAACGGCGGTCCCCTCCGTAACCATGCTGAAAACGGTGGAGACCGACGTTCCACGATCGAACACCTTTACAGCTGCGGTTCGCTCAGCACTTCGCCCAATATCTCATCGAACTGCTGAGAAGTTAATTCCATCCCTGCCGAAGCCTGAGCACACAATCGCTTTTCGTTTTCAGCAAGATCGCCGTCAACCGCCATCAGCTTGATCATCTCTTTCATCAGCTTCACTCGATCGTCATGTTCTTTAGGCAGCTTGATTTCAATGGTGCCTTCACGAACACCCGTTAGCGCGGTCTCAAACTCTTCGCTGGGAATGTTGTATCGGTTCGCAGTCTCGATCAGAAAATCAATTTCCTCATCGGTGAACTTTTGATCGACGGCGGCAAGATTGATCAGATTATGAAATAGTTGAACTGGGTCCATCGAAGATTCCTCTCAAACGCGGCGAATGAAGTCAGAAGCATAACTTCTAACTTCCTTTCCGTTAAGCACATGAACCATACGAAGCTGCTGGATCGTTGAGTCACCGAACTTCGAAAGTGGCAGATGTACAAGAGTTTTTTTGTAATGTTTCGCAATTTGCTTCCAGGCTTGCCCTGGAGGAGCCGGACTCAAAAGCGCCACCTGACGGCATGTCGAATACATGCAGGCCGCAGAAATCAAACGCTCTTCAAGCGTCGTTGCAAAATCCAACCGAGGATCCTGCCAAATGTCAGGGATCATCACGGGCGGGTAGATAAACATCGCGCCGCCGTAGTGTGCCAGACAAATTCCCGGTCCAACCGGTTGCGACTGGAAGTCCGTCCCGAAAAAAGCCAGCGTCGATTCGTCCTGATGCTCAGCAAACCAAGTCGTTCGCCATGGATACTCACGCGGGTCAGCAGGCGAATCGAAAAGCATCACTGCCACGTCCAACTTGCCCTGATTCGGTGGCAGCACTTTCACATAAATATCATTCGTGTGCCAGTTGCGAACCGTGTCGCGAATGTCGATACCATCCTTCACGCTGGTCGTAAATTTTTCGGTCTTCGCAAGGTCGGCTCCAAGGACTTCGCTGGCTCGATCGAAAACCGTTCGACGAAACCGCTCGATCAAATCATCTTCGGGTGGCCAACTACACTGCGAAAACGGATTCCACTTTTGCTTCCAGTCCTTACGAGCCTGAGCATCAGGCTTTGGTTGAATCTCGATCGTCGTCCATCGCAACGGCGGCCCCGGCAATCGATTGATCGCTTTGGTGACTTCGTCATCTGGCATGGCAATTCGGTCGATCCCCATCCGACAGTACGGTAAAGAATCCTCCGCTTCGTGAAAGTCATACTGCTTCGCCGTTTCCAACACGACGCGAGCATAGCCATCACCGGCAACCTGTTTGGCCGCGACGACGATATCCGAAAGCTGCGGCGACAGACGATGGCCGATCAGCGTCAAATTGCGAATGTAAGTCAGCATCCTGGACATCAAGCTGGGCGTGAGTTTGCGAGCACGATTTCCGTACTCGTCGACGTAGTCATCACGGGCAGAGATCAACAATTCCTTCACGCCGTCGATTGAAAGATTCGCGTCGTCATCAAGTTCCCTTCGAGCGTTTTCGTACAGGTTGGCAATAAAAGGAATTTCTCGCATCAGAAAGTACAACGTGTCCTCCTCGACACCGAAATGTTCCGGATCACGAGTGTTCTCATGCGTTTGCGGTTGCAGATCACGATCGCCAAAAGCTTCTCGAATCCACGGCCAATCAACAATATTGACAACGAACAGAATTCGTTTGTGGTCAACCGAAAGCTCCCGCAACTGCCACGCCATATGAGCAACGCGTGCTCGCCATTGATCTGAGGTTCCCGGCTCAAGAAACGGTGCCACGGCTGCCGCAAACTTTTCCACGCTCAACTGCTTGAGCGCATAAGGATCGGGCAGGTTCGCTGAATGAGGCTCGTACTCGTGAGTCTCCAAATCGATGTACTTTCGCGGCAAACGCTCTTCCATCGCCACCCGTAGCGCCGCGATGACGCCCTGACAGGGATCAACCGGAACGTAGCTGGTCACGTAATCTGCTTCTTCGTCGTCGGAATCGTTGTTCGAATCAGGATCGTAGTCCTGTGTCGCGCCAGATTTTTGCACGACCACCGACGGAACCGGAAGTTTGAGGATGCCATTCTCAACGCCCTTGCGAAACGAATCGGGAATCGGAACCGCAACACAGTCGAAATCATACTGCATCATGATTCGGCGGATCTCCCACGCGAAGTCACCGCTGCCATGCACGATCGGCAACGCCATCACGTGCGGACCAATTTTCAAAAGCTCGGGGAAGGGCTTACTCAAAACGGCTCTCCCTCGTCATCGTCGTCGTCATCCATACCCAGATCCGGATGCAACGGATCGTTTGGATCAAAGAAGAAATCTCCGAAGCCCATCGGCAACGTCTGCCCGCCAAGCGTTTGCGTCTTTTGACGAGCCAACTCC
>CAYGUE010000209.1:0-8875 GCA_964352885.1 uncultured Pirellulaceae bacterium | reverse complement strand
GCTTGATCAGTTGTATGCCGGTTTTCTAAGCAATTAACGTGCGGTCGCCCTAGCCGCTCCACGAATCCCAACCCGAAGCTTAACAAGATGCATGGCTGACGTTGGTGCAAGGGGCCACGCGGAGGCTGGGAGCACGCGGATTTCTCGATCATAGCTTTTTATCTCCGCGATCTCCGCGTCTCCGCCTGAGCCTTTCTCGCTTTCGCTTACACCGATTAAGATTAGGATATGCCGCCAATCAATATTCTTCCCTGTTGGAATCTCTCGTGGAAACGATCGCCGAAAGCATTTACGACCATCCGAAATACTACGACCTTGTATTCGGTTCGGATTGCGCTGCTGAGATGAAGTTCATCCAAAAAGTGAACGATGAATTTCTCGATGGGAAAGCCAAACAGCTTTTCGAACCAGCTTGTGGCACTTGTCGATTGATCTACGGGCTGGCTAAGAAAAACTTCGACGTCGAGGGTATCGACTTGAACGAGAAAGCAGTCGACTTTGGCAACAAACGATTCAAGCGAGCTGATATGGATCAGACCGCATGGGTCGCTGACATGTCGGACTTCTATCCGAAGAAGAAGTATGATTTGGCCTTCAATACCATCAACAGCTTTCGACATCTGGCGACCGCGGAAGCGGCTGAGTCGCATCTGACCTGCATGGCTGAAGGTGCAAACGAGAACGCCGTCTACTTGATTGGGATCCATCTGAATTTGACTGATGGTGATATGCAAGACGAAGAGTCATGGGCGGCCCGTCGAGGTCATCTTTCAGTTCTAACACACATGTGGACTGAGAGTCGAGATCCTGAAGCGAGGATGGATCGCTTTGGAATCAAGTTCGATATTTACACTCCGACGAAACAGTTTCGGATCGAAGACGTGTTGGCCATGCGATCGTATACGCGGCACCAGTTCCTTCGCATGATCGAACATGAAGGCAGCTGGAACATCGAAGAAACATTTGATTTCCGCTACGATATCAAGAAGCCAATTGATGTTGATGACACGACAGAAGATGTTGTCTTTGTGTTGCGAAAAAAATAGTGCACGACTCTGCGTAGTCAGGTTTACTTGCTGCTTGGTTCTTCTGTTTTCGGTTTTCGGTTTTCGGTTTTGCCGTGCAGGTACCGGTGTATCTGTGGGGTTATTCAAAATCGATTCGAAAACGGTTTGATGTGCCAAGTTCCGGAGCTGTTCCGGAGACCGAAGCAGAATGCTCATCGTAGACGTCACTGCAAGCCATCGAGTCGCGTCACAACGAAGTGAAATGCCAGTTGATGGTGGAGCGGAAAGGGAACCTTATTTAACGATTTCGACGAGGAGGAGAGTTAAGCCGATTAATGTGGCGACCAATGATCGAGTTCTCAATGAATTAAGAATGCTCCTGCATGTTTTTGCACTGCTTCAAAGAACAGGCGGTGATTTGCTCAGAAAGTGACCTATTTTTCAAACAGTTGTCTGCCTCAAAATCACTTCTAGCTCGAATCTCGATTCACAAATAATCAGTGGCTAGTGAAGGACGAAAATCATGATGCGATCCAATCCCCTCGCGGGCAATCCGGAATTCAAAAAAGTCGTCGACAGTTTGCTTTTATCGGTTGCCAATTTTGATCGTTACGAGAATCGTTCGGCCATTCGCCAATCATTGGTCCTGCCAGTTCGTGTCACCATTCGCGATAGAGATGCCGAGTTGCCAGGTCTGACGCGAAACGTTTCATTGACGGGGGTCGGACTTCTGCTGCCAACATCCTGCGAGGCAGGTAGCAAGGCCCTTATCACCATCGAACGAACTGACGGAAATGGTAAGTCGAGCATTCTTTCAGAGTGCCGATGGTGCAAGCCCTATGGCGAGGTCTGGTACTTCTCTGGATGGCAATTTATTAAAGTGCAGCGTGGCTA
Organism: uncultured Pirellulaceae bacterium; assembly: GCA_964352885.1. Taxonomy (GTDB): domain Bacteria; phylum Planctomycetota; class Planctomycetia; order Pirellulales; family Pirellulaceae; genus Mariniblastus. Next base: position 6,974 of record CAYGUE010000209.1, on the reverse strand, counting down.
AGCGTTGCGTTGATCGTCGCGCAGCCGTCTTTGGCGAAGCGGCTGATCCTTAATCCCGGTTCCATTGGCGGAAACGGAGTACTCAGACCAAGCCTTTCCCAATCAGAGTGCGATTCATGAGGGAGCTTTAGCATAGAACTGATTTCCAGTTCTGTAGCATTGTTGCAAGTTAGGAGTGAAGCTCTAAAATTATCTCGTGGCGAACGAACTGAAATCAAAATTGCGAACGAATGGCTACTGTGTTCTCACGTCAGTTTTCGACGATGACGCGGTGTTAAGCATTCGGGAGCGTATCGAAAAGGCAAACGATGTTAATGCCGCATGTGCATTGCAGTCTCGTGGTAAGGTTTTTGCGGCTCGAAATTTGATCGATTCGATCCCAGATCTGCCTCGACTTGTTGATTCACCGCTGCTCAATGAGTTGCTTGTTGCGGTCCTCGGTGACCACTATGGGTTGGTGCGAGCACTCTACTTCGACAAGCCATCTGGCCTTTCCTGGAATTTGCCACTTCACAAAGATCTGACGATTGCCGTCAAAGACAACTCTCATTCAACGACCCAATTTTCAAAACCGACTCGCAAAGCAGGTGTCGATCACGTCGAAGCATCTCAATTCATCCTCGAGAACATGCTGACGTTACGGATTCATCTCGATCAAGTAACCGAGCGAAATGGTCCGCTGGAAGTTCTCCCTGGATCGCATCTCAGCGGTAAACGCAACGATGCAACTTCAATCGTCCCAGTCAAGATTCTTGTTCGCTCTGGCGATGTTCTGGCAATGCGCCCCATGATCTCTCATGCCAGCGGCCACACAGATCCCGACGGCAACCTGCGCCGCCGAATTCTGCATCTTGAATTCTGCGGCACGGAGATTTTGCCAGATGGTTTCGAGTGGATGCATTTTCTGAAAGCTCCCGTGTCGTGAATAAGATTGAAATTCCTCTTTTACGGGATCATCATACGCATCCGTTGCTCTACGCGTCGTGGATCGATGGGGTGAGTATCCATGACGTTGGTTCAAAAGAAGAAGCGTTGGCAAGGATCGCAAGCCGAGAGTCGCTCACAAGCGAAATGTTGATCGTGCAAGGATGGCTCGATAGCAAATTTTCGCTTACTAAGGAGGACCTTTCGTCGTTTGGACCCACGGCAGTTTTCAATCTCTCGCTGCACGGCTTGGTGATGAATGAACGGGCTCAGCAAATGATCGAGCAAGAGTTAGGTGGCTTTGAATGTCGCTGGTCAGATCAAGCATGGTTCGAACGCAACTTGAGAAAAGTCCTAAACGCGTTCGCCATACTCAACGGGAATGTTGATCGGCTCAAGCGATTCTACCAATGGCTCCGCGAAGAACATGGAGTCATTTATGCCGAAGAGATGTTGCTGGCAGGCGAGAAAGAGATTGACCTTTTTCGCAAAGCAAATCTTATGGATCGAACCCGATTTTGGTGTTCGTTTGAAATGTGGCAAACGTTGTCGCCAGATGCGCAGGCTGCAATCCACGGAATGAAGATCTTCGCCGATGGGGCGCTGGGCGTTCGGACTGCCGCAGTCAGTCTGCCTTACGACAATGGCAGTCGAGGCATGTTGATGTACACTGACAACGAATTAGAGGCACTGTTAGTGTCCTGCGCGGAAACCGGAAAAGCAATTGCGATCCACGCGATCGGTGATCGGGCCATCGACCAAGTTGTGAAATTGGTGCATCAGCAACGAATTAGGACAGGCATTGCGAACGAAGTTCGTGTCGAGCACGCACAGTTGATTTCGCTGGAAACCGCACGCCGGGCAAAGGAAGCACAGATCATTCTCTGCATGCAACCGAACTTCTCGATCGATTCAGCTGAGTACGCTGATCGAATGTCGCAGCACGACTGCGAAGCAAACAATCCGTTTCGAATGTTGATCGATGAAGTTGGATTTGTCCCAGGCGAGGATCTGATTTTTGGATCAGACGGAATGCCGCATGGGGCCGCGGAAGCAATCCACCAATCGCTGAATCCACCCTACCCCGATCATCAACGACTTTCGATCGATGAGTTCATCGCTGGCTACTGCGACCAATCGGTCTATGCGAACGACGAGACGATTCAGGTGGAATGTGGCTAACGTCCAAGCTTGTTAGTTGCCGCGTTTTCAGCAGAACTGGTTTGCAAAACCTGTGGCTGTGGCGTCTCGCCGCAGTTCTTGCCGCGACGGGACGCCGCAGCCACGATCAATTGCTGTTTTTTTGCGGGCAAGACAATGCCAGTTTCATTTTCGACGAATTGTTTGCCATCGATGTGAAGATCAATTCAGCGCACTTGCATCGACGATCTCACCGTCTGCTCGGCCGATCATGGCTCGCCAAGCGGCAGGCGACTTCAATGAAAAGCTACCTGTTGATCCATCGCAACGGCCAATTTCGATATGCGTGCGTCCTGCCCCCTTTAACATCCCCAACGGATTCTCCAGATCGACATTCCAATCGACCGGTTGAGTCCACGTGACGGCGTGTTCAAGCGGCATTGCCACGAGTGCGATGGTGTTACTCGAACCATCTGTGATATCTCCAAATCCAACCTCATTCGCAGCATTGAAAACGAGCCCTTCACCAGCCGGTACTTGGAAGATCGTCTTACCAGCCTGATTGGTCTCAAGGGATTCGGATCGCATGTCCCAGAAGATTTCTGGCATCTGTTCGACAAGCTTGATGTTGTGCTCGCTGTCCCACGGTTCATCGAGTTTAAATTTCTTGTGCAATTCATTTTGATTGAGGAAAGGCAGTACATGAACACGCCAGCTGAGGAGTGGTTTGCCGTCGTCATCAACGCTGTATTGCGTGGGGAAATGCCGATACGCGGATTCGTAGTTCAGCATCGCAAGAAGATGCTGGCGAATCGTGTTCATCTTCTGCGTTTTTACAGCCGCAGCACGTACCGCCCGAACTTGAGGAGCAAGAACTTTGGCCAAACGGTCCAGGTCGTTGGTTAGCTGTGATGCCGATATTGAAACGCGGTTCCCGTCGCGTTTTGGCGCAATGGCGTTGAACACGAATTTGATTTCCGACTTTGGAATGACGTCTCGAACCTGTGGCAGAAACTTCGCCATTTTCATAGCATCTTTGATGATCGATTCGTACGTTTTCGCAGACGTTTCGTCGGATGCTTCGATTTCGATATTCAATTCCGGTGTCGCATCAAGTTTTAGCGACATACCGATCCACTTTGTGCCATCTGCGATCAGATCACCATTGAGCGAGTCGAAAGGCGATGGAAGTGCCGGCATTAGTTCTTTAACGACGCGACGAGAATCTTCATCACCAAAAACGACGATGCCAAACGAGCTGCTGCCGACGGCATTCCAGATTTTCGAACGTTCAACGGTGCTTTCAGATTCATTGTTCTGCAATCGATCGAATTGCGTTGCTGACGAAGCGATCAGTGCGCCGTCGCGGTAGTCAATTTCGTAAGCCGGTTGTTTGTCGCCGGAGATTTTCACAACGATTTCATTGATGATTTTGATCGCGTTCTCAGGATCGCTCCCCTTGGAAAGCGGGAATACAAAAGAAGTTCCCATCGCCTGTATGTCGGACGTCCGTAGAAGAGCATAGGCTCGCGAAAGTCCGGCCTCTTTTAGTCTGGCGACGTCCTTCTTTGCTTCCGGGAGTTGATCAAGAATCTGCTGATATCGCATCGTCTCCCGGAAGCCAATTTTCGCTAACAGAGCGACGGATTCTTCCAGATTCATATTTTCGATGTCGACGTAAGCCACGCCAATCACATCTGGAGTCATGAACGCTTTCAGCGATTCGTCGGGAGAGCCTTGAGCGTTTGAAAGCGCGCCTGTCATCGAGACGATGGCAACGGTGATCAGACAAACGAGCCAGTGATTGTGTTTTGAAAGCATGAAGATTCCTCATTCTTGGTTTTTATGTTGGGAGGATTGTTTAACGCCTGCGGCTAGACGTTAATCGAATTTGGTCTACTTTTTGATCGAGATCTCGTACCGCTCGATCTTGCGGTCGCCCTTTTGAAAGATGAGCACGGCGTTGCCATCTTCGAGCGAGTAGCTTAACGGTTTGCCCGTCATTGGATTCTCGCGGACTGGCAGTTCAAGCTCTTGGAGTGATTCGGGAAACTTTCCGTGCACAGCCGCGTGATTTCGTAGTGATTCAATCGCCATCAGGAGGTTGATTTTTGTTTGAACTTGGTAGCCTGCGGATCGAACGTTCGAGATCGCTGGAGAGACCATCTGCACGATCATTGCTCCAAATCTTGTGGGCGACTCTTTCTGCATTTTGTCTTCCCAGATGGCCGTTGCTCGTTGTGCATCGGCGAATGGGAGGTAGATCGCCTTCTCGAGTTCCTGAGTGAATGATTCGATATCAAATGCTGCATCGGTCAAGATAACTTGAGAGACACACATCTTGGCTACCTTGTCTTTGTCATGGCCACGCTCGATCATTCGTTGCTTGGCGTTTGAGTAACCAGACAAGCCCAAGGCGAGCGACACCGAATTCGTCGCTTGTACGGCGGCGTTTGGGTTTCCTTGAACCATCCCGCTCATCTTTGCGAAATCACCGGTGTATCGTTGTAGCAGCCTCTTCCATTTATCTTTTGAATGGTTGGCATTTCGAATGTCCATCAACTCCGGGAATATCCGGATCGGCATGCTTGAATCGAGACGCATCGCTCTTCGTTGATCAATGATGGGCGTTGGTAGCTCGGCAAGTGCCCAGTACAAGTTGGGTGCATCATCGCTGGAGATCAACTGCATGACTCCATTGTTTGCCATGCCAACTTCTGCGATCCCGACAAGTCCAGAGACGAGGAAGCCCATTTCGTTGACGTCTTGACCGAGTTTGTACGTGATTCGCAAAAGTTCAACGGCATCTTCGTGCCGCTTCTCGATGATTGCCAATCTGAGTTGCAACATCATTGCCCGGGCCATCGATCGGGTTTCTTGAACGCTGGGAAGAAGGAATCCAATCGTTTCGTCGATGCCTCGAAGATCTTCGACGGCCAGTCCCCAGTCTGAATAGCGACATGTGGACGCTCGCCGCATGTGATTTCTAATGCCAATAAACATCGCGGACGCGTTTTTCAATTTGTCCAGCGGAATGTCGGATGACTTTGTGCGGAGTTCGTACCACTTGTGCACTTCGCCGTCCGTTTCTTCTGCCAGGTATTCCCAGGGACGGTCGAGGCCATGTTCACCCAGTGAACGTAGGTAGTGCGTGATTGCGTTTCCCGGAATGGTTTTGTGCGGTGGCACGCAGAAGCGATGTTTGAATGCTGGCGATGCTTCTTTGGCGGGCGTAACGACAAGCTTGTAGATCGTGCCATATTCGCCAACGGGCGATGCTCCATGGGGACGGATCTCACGACCATCAATCACGGTCACGTCAGCGGACGACGTTGCGCAACTGCATGCCAGGAGCAGGATCGAGAAAAAAGACAGCGTTATTCTGCGAAGGAACATTTCGATGCACCTGTAGGGTATGAATTGAATAAATCGATTTCAGTATTTCAGTTCACGTGCGATTCGTGGGACTAAGTTCCCGGAATGAACCACGCTGGCCAAGCCGGAGTTGAGTGCCTTGTCGACACGCTGGGCATTAACTCGCGAAAAAGTTGACCAGAAGTCTTTGGTATGCAGGGAAGTTGACCCGTTGATCGTTGAACGCCGCTCATGCTTGCCAGAACGGGGCTCGTTGAGAATCCTGAATTGATACTTTGTCCGGGAGGCAAATTTTCGATCCACTCAAGCAAGTCAGGTTCATCGGAGGCCGCTGCCGCAATCTCGGTCGCAGGGATTTCAAGTGCTTCGGACATGTCCGTCGATGTTGGAGTCGCCGCAGCGATTCGTAATCCGCTCTCGACTGTTGAACTTACATCTCCCGTGAATGGAACAACCGAGAGCAGGATCGCTGCGGCGACCGCGACGCCGCCAGCGAACGACAACGCCAGTGACGAAAAACCGCGACCACGCACCGTGACGGTTGGGCCGCGATTGGCAATGGCTGCTGCCCAACCGGCGTCGTACATCAGTTGGTCACGATCGATGTTTGCTTTGGGAGCCGGTACGCTTCGCAAGCTTGTTGCAAAGCGTTCAAGGTCCGGATTCATTTCGGTTTCGTCAGACATTTTGATTCCAGGGTTTCTTTCATCAATTCCAACGCCGCAGTAAAGCGACGTTGTGCGGCACTCGTTGAGCAACCTGTTAGTTCACCAATCTCTTTCCATTTCAAACCGCTCCAGATTCGCAGCACGATCAGCTCACGCGATTCAACAGGCAAGCTGTCGAGCGTTCGCTGGATCTGTTGCTGCTCTTCGTCGAGCAACATCCGGTCCGCTGGATCGGATTGAACGAAATCAGTACGAGCAATACTCTGCTCGCGATTGATTCTGCGTTTCGAACCTCGCAGATCATTCAGGGCTCGACGCCGCACGACCTGATAGAGCCAAGCCAGTGGTTTGTCGGGCTTTTCTTTTTGAGCGGCAAGTTGAACGAAGGCTTCCTGCACGCAATCATCCGGTGAGTTTGACCACTGCGCCGCAAAGAGCCTCAACGGATTTGCGTGGCAATCCAGCAACTCGGCGAGTTCATTTGCTGTGATCGGCTGCGTCAAATCCAACTCCAAATTGTGCGTTCATACCAAAGACACCGCGGCCCGGTTCTCTTCCCGAAGAAACCGCACAATTTTTGGCGCGGAAGGTATTCGCCTATTAATACACAGAATACACGGAAGTTAGGAGAGTCTTCAAATTTAGCCGTTTTGACCCCAGCCACAGTTCAGCGACATTCGGTAACCGTGGCGACCGCCCGCTGGCACTAACTTTAGAACCCAGTCATGTTGATCTATTCGATCGCAGCGAAACGATCATAACCCGACGAGGCTGTGATTTTTGGCCGAATGCATCATAACCCGTTGCGTAAGTTTGAAGTTGCACTACTACAAGCCCGAAGAGGTTGTGAATAATTGTGTGTTTGCG
>CAYGUE010000208.1:0-9025 GCA_964352885.1 uncultured Pirellulaceae bacterium | reverse complement strand
ATATAGACTAGGTTGGCCGCATCGAAATGCATGAGTTCCTCGATTTGCTCGTCGACCAAACGCTCTGGCTCACGGGTTACGGTCGGCTTCTCAGCCACGGCAACCGATGCGGTTTCAGAGTTTTCATCCGTAGGCCGCTCAGTTTCGTTGGGCTTTCGAAACCCCCAAAAAATCAGAGCCGTAAGGAGCAACAGGAAAACAACGCCTTGTACGATACGTATTGGCGGGAGACCAATTGAAAAGAGGAATTCGATCACTCTATGAATGAGTGTTGGTTGTTCGGTCATGGTTCGAAATCAGTGGCTATTTCGTTTGGCAACGTTCGGCGGCTGCAATCTATATTAGCCCGATTGTTATCCGGCATGCAAACGATCCCTCCAAGTCCCTGTTTTGGCAGGGCAAAAGTGGTTTCCGAAGTTCGCGCGTCGTTTGTTCTTGCTGGCCCCTCTGTATCGAACGTTTTGGCGAGAAAAAACGGTTGAAATGGGTGACTTTTTAATGGCGATCAGGGTGAAATTTCGTATCAGTCGACAGCTGCAGGGCCGCATGAAAGTCGATCGAGGAAGCAACTTGCCAATCTTATCCAAATTATCAACGAAATTCAGCCGGTCATCGTGGCAGGGCACTTTTGCGAATGAGCGCAAAATCCCTTGGCTCCAATGGCTGGCTAACTTCCTAATCGATCAAAGAGGCTTTCTATGCTGTTTCAAGTAACATTTGCGATGATTGCTTTCGCATTTCCTTTAATGACATCGCCTGGTTTCGACGTTGATTCCAAGCTTGCTGCAGAAGTTGGTGTTCCGATCGCTGACGACGAACTGCAAGAACTCCTTGCATTCGAGGTTGTTGTCAAAGATGCGGATGGAAATCATTAGGGCCAAAATTTGGCAGAAAATATCTGGGAGTCGTCAGTTTCCTAGTCAATAAAACTAGGACCTAAACAACGGTTCGGACCTGGAATGCCTCTATCAAAAGAAATCGAGTCGAGCGGCAGTATGTCGATCGATCTCTATCGTCGACGACGAACAACCAATAGAAGGGCCACAGTGCCGAAGATTAATCCGCTGTTTGGCTCGGGCACCGCGGTGAACAGTCCAACACCTGCGTTTCCGCTGAATCCGTTGTAGGTGATGAACAGGTCGCGGCCGCCGAAGTTTCCAACCAGCGCGTTTTCATTGAGGCCGCCAAACATACCGGCCATCGAGCCTTCAACATCTGCAATCAAAAATTGCTCATTTGCGGCAAGTTCGAATCCGTTGATAAGGTTCACCGACAGATCGCCAGCGATGTCGAAGTCACCTCCGATCAACATCTGGTCGAAACTTCCGCTCAGGTTACCGCCCAGTTCAATGAATGTGTCTGCATTAGTCCCAAGGACCACATTGCCTTCAAAACTTACGATGTCGGGGCTGTTGCCTGGACGCAAGTCGCCTTCAAAGAATACCGTACCCGATCCGGTAAATGCACCCGCACCCGTTGCCTCGCCCAGCACAACCAAAGCGCTGCCGTTGCTGGTTCGGATTTCGGCTCCGTTGTGCTGCAGATCGTCAAACAGTGTCGTTGTTGCAAAGCCTGAAACAACCAGTTGACTTCCGATGTCCATCGTCACATCGCCCAGAATGTTACTGTCGCCAGTGAATGCCATGACGCCGCTGTTTTCGATTCCGCCATTGGCTATGAAGATTCCATTGCCTCCAATGAAACCACCTGCCTCGTTAGAGAGACTACCTTCAAAGCGTAAGACACCACCAAAACTGTCGATCTCACCGAAATTGACTCCGCTTCCCTCAAAACGCATCAAGTCTCCGGCAAACGTATGTACTTCGCCACCAAGACCATTTTCGAGACCAGTAAGCAGAGAAGCGCTTCCATGGAAGGTGCCATGGTTTTCAAGGGTGACGCCGCTGATATTCACGCCAGACGACTGGAAGTTTGTAAGAGAAGCTACATCGGTAAAGGCAGAGTGAATGACGTTCCCCGCAAGCGTACCGCCGGTGGCATTGATGCGTTGGTATTCAGCCAGAGAAGTCGTGCCAAAATCAAAATTACCATTCTGAAGGATGACGTTACCCGCGCTTCCGATTGTGGTTGTCTCGCCTACTGTGACCGAGCCACCATTTTGAATTAATAACTGGGCGTTTCCTGAATCACCAAGAGTCAAGTTGCCTGAGTTGTTCCATTGTGTGCCTGCGCCAATCACCGATGCCGTGGAAATTGATGAGGACGAGAACGTGTCGGTTCCGATGGTTGCGTTGACGTTGTTTACCTCCCCACCTGTACTCAAACTCAGAGTGGCTTGCCCATCAATTCCGAGCGTGAGATCCCCCAAAACGTCCCAACGTGAACCCGCACCATCAACCGTTGCAAACGAGAATTCGCCAAAGCCATCCGCGACAATTGCGTCGCCCGAAGTGACGTGTCCGCCGTCAGAAACTGTCAATGAGCCACCACCAATTCGTCCGACATAGAGCGGCCCTGCAACATCCCAGGTTGACCCGCTTCCGGTGACCGTCGCGTCTCCTCCACTGACAGCCGAATCCGCGATACTTGCAGCTCCTGTGGTGAGCGATCCTCCAGACTCAACTCGTAGGGTTCCGCCCCCCTGTGAGCCGATGGTTGCCGTGGAAGCAACCGCCAAAGAAGATCCCGTTCCAGTTATAGTAACCGAACCAAACCCACTCGCCCCCCCCTGTACAAGCGAGCCAATCTCTGCGGATGCCCCATTTTCAACGACAAGCCCTCCGCCTCCGTCCTCCCCAACTCGCACAGCTCCGGCGATCAATTGCGTTGCGGTATCAGAAACCCTTATCGTTCCGTTTCCAGTAAGTTGAACTCCCACGTTTAGGTTACCAGCCTCTACTCGGCTACCGCTACTGGCGAATAGGTTTCCTTCTCCCGAATCTCCAACGTTCATCGAACCAGCAACGTTGACTTCAGTTCCTGCACCCGCGACTGTCATCGTTCCCACTGAAGTAGCATTCGCCCCTAAGGTCACGCTGTCCGCGGTAAGCGTTCCTTCATTGAGGATGTTGGCGTTACCTACGCCATCAACACCAATAGAAACTACGTCAGATTCGGCTCGTGATACTGCTCCCGTTACTTGGAGTGTTGCTGTGCCTGCCGATTCGAAACCGACTGAGATTTGGGGCGCGGAAAGCCGGCCTGCGGATCCCACAGTGACTAGCCCATCAAGTCCGTCAATTCGGAGCGTGTTTGTGTTCAGTTCACTTCCTGAGCCCGAGACGTCGATTGATCCGCCTGTTGAAGTTCCAGTTTCTCCAGTGGCCACAACCATGCCACCATCAGCAATACCCAAGGAGCTAGCTGAGGCACCGCTTCTGATATGAACGTCGCCATTGACATCCCATCGCGACCCGCTTCCTGAAACGCCGACCGTTCCAGCTCGTTCGACACCAACGAACGCCGATTGGGTCTCCAGATGGCCGCCAGCAGTAACCGAAACAGCCCCGTCGCCATCTTGGCCAACCGCCAATGTGCCGCTCGAAATCAGTTCTGAACCCGCCCCTTCAATCGCGAGCGTACCAAACGAAAAGCTATCGAGAGTGCCCAGGCGAATCCCACCTCCGATGTTGGCAGTAGCTCCATTCTGGATTCGAGCCGTCCCGATTCCTTCCACGCCGATGTCCAAAGTTCCGGAGTTCTGCAAAGTAGAACCAGCATCGGTAACGGTAAGGTGCCCATCTGATGCCGGCCCGTTGCCGACGGAAAGGAAGTTTGATGAGAGTCGACCCCGATTTGTCACTGTGAGGAACGCTTGCGCAGCATTTCCGACAACGAGCGACCCACTATCGGTCCATTGAGAGTTGACGCCAGAAACCAACGCAATGGACGAATTGGCTGTCGCCATCGTTGCAGAGGCAGTCGTGAAAGAAGATCCTCCCGTCACCTGAAACGTGCCATCCGCTTGAAGGTTCCCGACGCTTACCTCTGCGGCAAAGCTGGCGTCTCCATCAATGTTTAGTGAGGATCCCGACCCGACAACTGCATCGCTTGTCGAATTGAGCTGAATCCCGCCAACCGTCAACCAGGTTCCGGACCCAAGCACTCTCAATCCTTGAGCTCCAAGCAGGAGTTCATGCTTTGCCAATCCATCGACATTTACAAATGTGACTTCGCCTGCGTTCACTTCGATCCCTGCCACTTCGGGAACATCCAGTGGTGTATTGGAATTCCAGCCGACGTCGTAAACCGCAGGGAAGCCAAACCTAGCCACGTCCGATGCTGTCGGCGCGACTCCGCCTAACCAATTACTGCCCTTTTGAAACAGAGGCATTGGATCACTTGTGTTGTTCCAATTCACTTGCCCGGGGCAAGTCTGTGCAGCGATGACAACCAGCACGAATGCCGCTGCAAAGGAAATGGTTATTAGTTTCATCGTGTAAATCCAATGGCAATAGAATTCGTTTGTTACTACTGAGTGGTCGCCAAATTAAAATTCGTTTTGAGCCGCAATATTGCCATTGAAAACCCAAGGTTCTGAGTATTGGCGTCAGCAAAATGCGGTTTCCAGACGCTAAAAGTATCGCTTTCGACGACACGCGATTCCTGCAACCGCAAGAGCCAGCAACGCTAAAGCACTCGGTTCAGGAACTGCTGAAATTTTCAGCTCGCCTGTCGAGTAAAGATCGCCAGTGTCCCAGCGCAGTCCAGTTGCCAGTTCGGGCAGAACGAAGTCATCGAATTCACCTTCGATAGTTCCCCAATTGAAGAGATCGAAGGAATCTCCCAGCGATGGATCAAAACCGTTAATCAACAGCACTTCCAATATTCCGTCGAGCGAAAGTAATCCACTGGCCCAGATTGCATCGTGCTCCTCACCCGGAATCAACCCGCCAATTTCCATCTCCAGGACGCTACTGTCACCGAAGAAGAAGTTGGTTCCTCGTGTGATCGTTGGACTTAGTCCGGGAGCAAAGGTGCCATTGAATTGCACGTTGTCGAAGGTGCCGATGCCTTTAACGTATCCTTCCACGATCAGGCGATCCGTTGCCGAGTTACCAATCATGGCGCCGTTGTTGACGATCGCCGTTGCCAGCGTGTTGTCGTTATCAATCGTTCCAACGCCAACGAGGTTGTCGCCGAAATCGAGAATCGCTCCATTGGCGATGTTCAGTGTTCCACCAGAGGATCCTGTTCCGATTTCTGTATACGTTCCCAGTTGAGCCTGATTGGCATCGAGCACCCACACCAGGTTGTCACCAACGTAGAGTTCGCCTTGCGACGCAAATCCGGCGACGTGAGATGCGTCGCCGACCGTTAGGTCGCCACCTGAAGCATATATTGCCGATCCGTTTGATGCGGCAATGCGGCCCGACATCGTGCCAAATCCATCGACAACTCCACCAGAACCCAGAGCAAAGCCATTTGCAGCGACTAGTGTCCCGTTGTCTAGCGTCGTTATTCGCCCAAGGTCAGCCAAGCCGGCATCGTTGAGCGTAGTAAATGATCCGCCCACATCCAATGTTCCGTTTCCCGAATATCCATCATGTCTGCTGTTGCTGCCCATGGCAACGGAACCAATGGCCCGAATATTGCCGTCGTTAATGACACTCCCTGATGTAAATCTGGCTCCCGAAACAATCACGTCGAGCCCAACGCCAAATACCGTTTGTCCGGCGACATGGAGTTCGGAAGAATTAAGAACCAAGGTGGGGTCAGGGCCACCGAACGAGTTTTGATCTAGTCTGAGGACCGCCTCAGGATCCAAAACACTTATTGTCCCCCCACTGAGTTGCAACTCACCTTCGACTCGGAGTTGTTGAGTTGTGATGGCGCCGCCGGTTTGAACCAGCAAACGTCCATTGCTTCCAAGTTCCATGAATGACGACGAGACAGTCCCTCCGTTTCGAATTTCAAGTGCTGCACTATGCAATTTTCCGATACCGATGACGTCGCTTTCAACCAAACTTCCTGAGTCACGGACAATCATTGCGCCATTTTCAAGTCTTGTTTCCGGGGTGATCAAGTGACCACCCGATTCAACGATGACGCGCCCTTCGCTCGGTCCTCCAATTTCAAGAAACCCGGTAAGAGCAACTACCGAACCATTATCAGAGATGATCGCTGTGCCGGAGTTTTCAACGAAATCGGTTGCAACGCGAAGGGTTTGTGACGTGAAATAACCACCATTGGTCACATGCAGGTTTCCGTCTCCGAAACTTCCAAGATAAACGTTGCCCGAATAGTTCGCTTGCGATCCCGTACCGTCAACGTTGATCGTTCCACTTCCCCTCAGGCCAGCAGGAGTGACGCCGCTACCAATAGCCAAAGATGTCCCATCCACAACTCCTCCGTTGGAAACTGTCAGAATTCCATTTCCGGAACGGGCGATGCTCATGCCTCCGTTAGATGTCCATTGCGATCCGGCACCGTCGACCAACAACGAACTAGTACCCGCTCCACTACCGATATTCTGCAGAAAAGAAGAGCTAGGGCTGGTCGTTAACGAAGCTCCTTCTAGGATTTGCAGCGACGAGTTTTCGTTGACAGACGCATAATCCAAAATTGCTTGAGAGCCTGTTCCACGGATCACGACGAGACTGCTGTCATCCAGTCGCATGTTGCCGCTGCCGGTCGCACCGCCAGAAATCACACCACCGTCAACGATAATCAGGGTACCGCTTAGGGTACCGACTCCGAGATCTTGCAGCCAGATACTGCCTGATTCGGTCAATGTCGATCCTTGAGCGTGTGATCCGTCGATAGTCAACGTAGCGCCGTCGCGAATTGACGTGCCGCCTGATGATTCCAGCTCAAGTCCACGCAGTGTTAACGACGTGCTGGAACCTCGAAGGGCGATGCCGTTCGTACCGCTTAGCAACTTAAGTTTATATTGAGTAGGTGCAATGGTCGCTACGTTTTCAAACGTGACATTCCCGTCGAGGATTTCGAGATTTTGTATTTGCGGGACGTCGTTCTCCGTAACGTCATCCCACCAAACCTGGTAGCTCCCGGCAATGTCAAAACGTGCGGTATTCGTGTCTTGTGGGGTTCCGCTCGGTGTCCAATTGCCTGCAAGGTCGAAGAATGGAAGAATACCGACGTTGTTCCATTCAATCAATTGAGCGGTGCCGGTTTGCGCCGTTGATATTGCCAAGAGGCCAACGAAAAATGCTGTAAATCTAAGGAACGGGCGGCCAGTCATCGGTCTCTCCGGGAATCAAGCGTGGATTGGGTCGAGTTCTCCTTTCTTTCCGGCAGGGATACGTGTTTCCCCACAATAAAACTCCAGATAAATAGTGAGACTTCCAAAATCTGGCGATCTGGTCGTCGAGGCCGCAATGATTTTCTGACTCCTGCCTTTAACCTTGCTGCTTCGGTGCCGCCTGAAGGGCGGCGGCCAGAGGTTCAGTCTTTCAGCCAAGAACTGACCGGAGATTCTATTTCTGTTTGCCGCAGCGACGTTACTGTGAAACCGATTTTTCCTCAACTTTGACTTTCGCTACGCCCTCGATCAACGCTTCGGCTTCGACGCGAATGTGCTTCAGTTCCTGCACATAATCGTCCGGAAGTTTCCCTGCAGAATTCAACTGGTCAAACCAGCGATTGGCCATGAGTAGATGATTCTTCGCTTCGATGGTCTGATCCAATTGAGCGTAGCTCATGGCGATGAAATAGAGATCAAACGCCAAGCCATCGTCGGGACTTTTGTTGAGGTTGGACGTGAGTCGTTCGACTGATTCACGGTAGCGCCCAACGTAGTAGTAGACGACACCGAGCGTATTGACGTACAGATCATTGTCTGGATCCTGCTTTACGGCCTTCGACACGAGTGTCAAGGCTCGCTTTGGATCGCGTAATTCTTCACGCTGGGTGGTGACAAGGACCCAAGCAAAATTGTTTTGTGCCAGAGCATCGTTGGGTTTCGCAATCCATGCTTTTTCCATGGTACGGTAATCGGCCAGTGAGGCTTCAGCGGGTGTCAATTTTCTTTTGATTGGTTGTTGCTTCGGTTGTTCAAAGACCATTTGAATCGGCGGCCGCGATTCGTCATTGCTTTTGATTGGCAACGGAGGCAAATCCCAATCCATTCCTCGCTGTGAGAGCGCCTTGCGTATTTCTCGCAAATTCCAGACCACGCCGGATTCCGGGCAGAGGATGCGGCTGCCATCCGGTGAAAACAGGTGTTGTGAATGTCGCATGGGTTGGGGGTCGATCAGTCGTGCGATTTCCTTGCGCGTTTCCATGTCGAACAGGTTACTGGTGTCACGTTTTGAGTAAGCGACGACTCGCGAATCAGGAGAGAATCCGCCTGTTTCACCTTGCATTTTACCACCCAATACTTCGGTCTCTTTCCAGTTGCTGACCTGCCAAATTCTGCAGCCTCCTCCCGATGTCGCTAACCATTTTCCATTAGGGCTAAACCTAACGTTTGAGCTTGCCGCGACAGGCAGTTTCGCAACCAGATCTCCGTTCGGTCTCCAGATTCGTACATCTTTTCCAAAATGGCTTCCGGTCGCGATCAGTTGCCCATCAGGGCTGGCTGCCAAAAACCGGCAGTCGTAGTGAGGCTTCAGCGGAACGGGGGGTTGAGATTTGTCTTTGGGAAACAAAATCGCGCCGTTGAAATTGGCGAACGCTCGATAGGTTTCCGTGGCCGCCATTTGGTCAACGCGTTGTAATCCGGGATAGTTTTGGTTTCTCGGCAATCCAATTTCCCAGATGTCGTTATTGCAATTGACATTCCGGCAGGTGACTTGATTGGATCGCGACCAAAGTTGGCCATCATCAAATATCAGGCACTGCGTTACAAACGACGGCACAGATCCTAGATTTCTGTAACGTTCCATGTCGAAAAATTCGTGTTTGGCTTGAGAATTCAATACCGCCCATTTTCCGCTCGGGTGCCATGCGGCGGTACGTGATGTGCTGGCGACGGTTCCTGATTCCCTGGGGAGCGGTTGAAAGACTTTCGACTCCAGAATTTTGCCAATTCTGGCTTGACCTTGGTCACGGATGACCCCTATCTGCTGTCCCGTACGGTCAAATTTAAGCGGTTCTGCAT
>CAYGUE010000207.1:0-9056 GCA_964352885.1 uncultured Pirellulaceae bacterium | reverse complement strand
TTAATGTTCAGCTTGATCAGCGTGTGATCACCACAAATCTCGATTGGCAGTTCGGCAATCGGTTTGTCGAATGCTTCTTTTGACGCCGGTTTCTGTTCCGCCACGGTCGCTTGGCAAGAGGCGACAGCAATAACGCCAAATGAAAGTGCTGCCAAAAACATGAATCGCATCTGCACGGACATTCGTTTCTCGACGGAAAAAGTGAAAATTTTCGGGACGTATACAAGTCGCTCCTCGACATGTTTCTCCCCCAACTTTTCTCACATTTTGTTAAAATCCACGTATCTCGACTGCCCAGAACCGTTGCTTGGCTTGAGGTGCGTTTTGGGCTGAGCCGTGGATTATTCTGGTTGGAGGCGATACTGCCAAAGAATTCAAATGCGAGCCAATGGGCATGTGTGGCAAGGACGATTCAATCGTTTTCAATTCAAACCGACGAACATTTGCTGACCGTCCGCCGAAGTCCGCCAGTTTAGGTCAAACTAGTTTTTGGCCCAACTTAAACCGCTTATCACATCGATTAAGATAAAATGCAGGAAGACAAAATGATATTCAAAAATAAGTCACATACTGATCTGGCGGCAGCGAACAGAACCGTTCCACCAATCGACTTGGCGGTTCCTGAGAGTCTGCAAACTGCGACATTTGCACTAGGCTGATTCTGGGGCCCCGATGCCCAGTTTGGGACTGTCAAAGGAATCTATCGGACACGAGTTGGCTATACAGGCGGCGCGTCCGACAAACCAACTTACCGAAACATGGGTGACCATACCGAGGCATTGCAAGTTGACTTCGATCCAAGCGAGATTGAGTTTGAAGAAATCAGCGACATGTTTTGGAGATCGCATAATCCCTGTGCATCTCAGTTCGGCCGACAGTACATGTCAGCGATTTGGTATCACGACAATGAGCAACGGCTAGTACTTGAGAAGCAACTCACGGAAACCGCTCACGACCAGGGTCGAGATTTAACAACCCAGGTGTTGCCATTGAGAATGTTTTTTCTTGCAGAAAACTATCACCAGAAGTACAGACTTCAAAGTCGCAAGGCGTTGATGAAAAAATTCAAACTGTTCTATCCTGACTTCGATGACTTCAACAACTCAACCGCTGCCGCCAGATTGAACGGAATGGTGGGTGGAAACCGAGTGTTGCAACTCTTCAAGGCAGAGGGCGCAACGTACGGATTTGATTTCGACGAATTGAAATCATTGATCCGCTAAAGAGCTACTGATACCCATCGGCCCCGGTTTTTTGCAAACACAAACCTTCGTTCAGCTTTGTCGATTTGCATTGAGAGAGAAATACAAAATGAATGAGATTGCGATTCTGGCTGGAGGTTGTTTTTGGGGCATGCAGGATTTGATTCACAAGTTGCCAGGCGTGGACGAGACTCGCGTTGGCTATACAGGTGGCGACATTACCAATGCGACGTATCAGAATCATGGAACACATGCAGAAGCGATCGAAATTACTTTTGATCCAAGCCTGACAACATTTCGCAAGATTCTCGAATTCTTCTTTCAGGTACACGACCCGACAACCATCAACCAACAAGGCAACGACCTTGGCATGTCCTATCGTTCAGCAATCTTTTATACGACCGACGAGCAAGAGAAAGTCGCGCTCGAAACGATCGAAGACGTGAATGCATCCGAGATTTGGCCAGGCGAAGTCGTCACGGAACTAAAGCCCGCAGGCGACTTTTGGCAAGCCGAGCCAGAACATCAAAACTACTTGCGCAAATTCCCCGATGGCTACACCTGTCATTTCATCCGCGACGACTGGGTGCTGCCTGGCAGTGATGACAACTAGTCTTGGCTCCGACGAACCAGTGTTTTTTCCTTGTGGTTGATCACTCGAGTCAGTCATAGAGGGGTCAGCCTGGTCAGGCTACTTTACTGCGGGCAGTAGCTTTTTTCATAAACTGTCTCAATGCTCCGCAAATCAAGAATCTCACCCGGGACCATTTGCTACCACGCTTTGAAGGGACCATTTGCTACCACGCTTTGAACCGTGGCATGGCCGCAACACCCGTCTCCCATAAAGACGGAGACATGCGGCGTTCCCGAAGCTGATGAATCAGGCGAACGATCGCGCTCCGATACGATTGCTTCCTTATTGCCTGATGCCCAACTATTTCCATTTGATGCCGTGCCTGAAACTCGATGGCGACCCGAGCAAATGGATGCGATGGCTGACAACGGCACACGTGCGACGATACCATTGACACTACGACTCCAGTGGGTATCTCTGGCAAGGACGATTCAAATCGTTCCAATTCAAACCGACGAACATTTGCTGACCGTCCGCCGAAGTCCGCCAGTGCTGGGCCAATGCAATCTCAAAGTGTTTTCGTGACATGATCATAAAAAAAGACGCCACGATGTCGGTAGCGTCTCTTCATTGGTGGTTGCGATTTCAGAGTGCACTACCATCCATGGTGATGGTAAAACTGTTGCTGCGGAATACGATATTGCGTTTGCGGAACGTAAAACTGTTGGCGTGGTGCAGAGTAGATCTGCTGAACCTGTCCGTGACCGTAATGCGGCTGCTGAACGTTATCATACTGTTGTTGAACGTGGCCATAGTGTTGCTGCGGGGCGAAGTATTGGACATGCGGTTGACGATAGCCCTGTGAATATCCTTGATGGTATGACTGGCGGTAGTCGTTATCCATCCGGTTACCAACAACACGACCAGATACGCCGCCGATGAGACCGCCGGCAATGATACCTGCAGCGACTTCGTCATTCTGACCGCCGATGACCCCCCCGATAATTCCGCCAATCAATGCACCGCGTCGAGTTCCAAGCGTACGAAAATCTTGGGCTTCGAGAGAACTGGTGGTCAAAATCAATGCTGCCGCAATGAAACAAATTCCTCGTAGATACATAGTAAGCTCCTGATACTGGCAATTGTCCGATATTGTATTAACGTCCAATTCAAAACACCGTCACCAACGATTCCTCACGCCCGCAGTTTCTGCCGTTTACGCTGGGAATCTTTGCGGAGGATGCCGAATATCCGTGCTCTGGGTTGGAGGGCCTGCATTCGCAGAATTAGACACTTTTGCGGAAAATTAGGTGAGTTGGTACGACACGACAAGTGGCTGTCAGGGCGACTTGACCTGTTTTCGCGGATCCTATGAACCCCTTACTACCGAAACAATCACGGTCGCTGACTGTTTGAAAAACAAACACCCAGGCGACGGCACAATAATTTGCGTTGACGTTGGGTGTTTTAGTTTCATCCAGCTATTGCAGTTGTTCATCCAAAGATTCTGGGAGCGCTAACCTGATCGTGAATCTGGTTGCAAATTTCTGGATCCAGTTTCATTCCCTGAGCGAGTTGGCCAAGGTATTTAGCTTCGTTCTGAGTATCGAGATCAATCGAAGTCAAAGAAAGGAAGTAAACCTGTAGCTCGAGGCCATTAGGAACTAATTGAGCAAATGCGGCCACGTCCAACGGAGCCGCGAACTCTTTGCGAAGAGAATCAACTTCAGCTTCGGAGACATTTTCTCCAAGCTTGCTGACAATGCTGTCCTGTTCTGTCTGATCGATACGGCCATCAGATTTTGCAGCGTTAACCATGGCTGGGATCAACAAGGTCGCCTGATCGTTGGCCTGAGATTTTGTTCCTGTGGAACTTCGGGAGCTTTTCCGCTGCCACCAAGCACGGCACCCGAGAGGTCACCAATTCCACCACCGCTCGACTGTGCTGGAACTCCACCGCCGCCAAGCAAACCGCCGAGCAGTTCGCTCATTCCGCCGCCACCGGATTGCTGATCGCCACCACCTCCCCCAGTACCTCCGCTGCCACCACCCAGCAGTCCGCCGAGAAGCTGTCCGCCAACCGCCGAAGAAAGTGACTTGTTGCCCAGAAGTCCGGTGAGAAGTTTGATTGGATCCATTGATTAACTCTTTCACCAAAAATTAATGATAGCGACCCCAAAACGGTGCCGATGACGCCATGAATCTCGCGCTTTGACCAGATTCGTTCCATAAGCAACCAGAGTTGGGCCGTTTTCTCACGCGAAAACCATGTTCCTAATAACAGCGACACTTTTAATAATCCGCGGTCGCCAAAACTGACGCCACAACTAACAATGAGGCATCGCCCCGTACTTACTTGCCATACAAAAAAATAAATCCAATGACTTTTGACTCAATTCTCACTCATGGAAAAGAGATCGACTCCGATCTGGGAATCGCCATCGAAGCAGCCCAATCGGCCGGAAAAATCATCCGGGATGGCTCTGGGAAAATACACGAAGTCCAATTAAAAGGCGTTGGTGATTTGGTTTCCCAAGTTGACCAAAACGCTGATATGGCGATTGCCGAAATATTGAAGCAACATTCTGACCTTGCGATCCTCTCAGAGGAGTCATCGCCTAGGCTCGATGACGGCGTGTCGGACTTTTGGATCGTCGATCCACTTGATGCAACGAGTGCGTTTCTGACTCAAGCCGGCCCGCAATACCCTTCGGTGTTGATCAATCGCCAGCAGGGCGAGACAACGACCTGCAGCGTCGTTTACTTTCCGTTGACCGATGAGTGGTTCTACGCGGCCAAGGGTCAAGGGGCATGGAAAGATGGCAAGCAACTGATCGTTAGCGACGAGCCGATGACGTTGCTCGAATCTTGGGTTGAGATGAATCAATACGCGGACAATTCGTTGGAGACCGAGCTATTCTCCGGAATGCGTCAACGATTGCGATCGAAATACGGAGCTCGCTTGGTGACCACCAATCCACCACACTCTGGCGTCGCAGTTCGGATTGCGGAGTCGAAGTCATCTTTATCGGTTGCGATTCACGACAACGCTCAAGAGCACGTCAAACAGGCTGCCTGGGATATTGCGGCACCGAGACTGGTGCTTCAGGAAGCGGGCGGCGTGTTTGTTAACTTCAGCGGAAACGAATTGGATCTGTTCAAGGCCGAGCCATTTATCGTCGCGAGAACAGAATCACTGGCGAGAGAAGTGATTGAGTTATTTGAAGCTCAGCCAACAGCTTGAGCTTGCTAAAGCCACGGAGTGGCGACCGCATGTCGCTGTGAGTGGAGGCCCACAGAATAGAATCCAAAGATCATACGGAGCCACGATGTTGCGGTCGCAACCTCATGGAGACGGGCGCTATCCAGTATGTTCAGCTTCAAACAGATATTTTCGTTTGAATTCTATGTCATGTCGCTCAAGTAGCTCGCTGTACTCTTCTTCAAATGTTTTCACGCGATGATGTTCGCGTTGCGTGACAATGTAGTTCCAGACAAGCTCGATCTGTGAGTGGCTCACGGTAAATGCACCGTATCCGATTTGCCATTCGAATTTATCGCTGGTGTTGCGATTGTCATCTCTGTTTTCGTTTATCCATTTCGAGGCATTGGCCTTGATGTCTCGCACGGCGTCAGAGCGGTAATTGCTGGTGGCAAGTTTAGGAGCAAGTGCAAATGGTCTTCGATTCCACCAATCTGAATCAGGTTTCCTTTCCAGTTTCGAATCGTTCCACCGATGTATTCATAAAGCCGTTGCGCGAATTCGTTTCGAATTGACTTCCGACGGAATTTGGTGCCAAAGACGATGTGATAAGTCAGTTTGGAATAGGAACCCATCATTTCTGCGGGGGCTGAGTCAGGATATTGTCGCGGCGACCGCCACTTCGCGGCTCGGTTCAGTGGATTGTATCGAGGACTGTGGGCTTACGCCCACAGCTACATGCGGCCGCTACTTCGTAACTAAAATCTCGGTCAACGACTGATCGCTCCAGTGCGCTTGAGCAACATCAATGCAAAGCCCACAGCCCTCAATCAAACCTTCTTGACCATGATGGCACTCGCCTGGCCCTGAGGCGTGCAATTCAGATTCAGAAACATCTCGCCAGGAGACGTCGCGCTGGCTACACCGTTGACAGGGCAAGCTTCATCCGGCGAATCGTAGTTCAGGATTGGGAACAGCTGATCGTTCTTCAATGCCAAAACGCTGGCAATGACTTCAACCATCCCGCTGCCTGCTCCGAGATTCCCCATGTAACTTTTGGCGGCAGTTACCGGAACGTCCCCCAGCAACTTGTTGATCGCTGATGCTTCCTGTGCGTCGACACTGATAGAGCTCAGACCATGCGCATGAACATGGCCAAGATCTCCGGGTTTGATATCCGAGGTTTCCAGCGACCCAAGAATTGCGTTCTCAAACGCCTTCGCGTAGTTGGCGACGCCGTCAGAATTTGCGACCAGTGATGATCCGTAGCCAATGACTTCGCCGTAGATTGTCGCTCCGCGACGCTGGGCAGAATCCAGATACTCCAACATGATCGCGCCGGAACCTTCGCCCAAAACCATACCGCATCGATGGCTGTCAAACGGACGACACGCTTTCGCCGCATCGCCATCAATCCCTGGCGAGTTACGGTTAGCAAGAGCTTCTGCTAAAACAACATGAATCGTTCGCAGCGGATGGATTCGAGAACCGGTCGAGCCAACAATCATCGCATCCGCAGATCCGCGTTGGATGATCGTCATCGCTTCGGACAAAGCCAAGTTCGCCGATGCCTCGCGGACCGTCAACGAATTCGAAGGGCCTTGAAAATCATTGAGAATCGCAATGTGGCTCGCTGGCATGTTCGGCAAGTACTTTAACAGCCACGTTGGTTCAACTTTCGTCAAACCGTGCTCGGCCCATTTATCAAAGTCGAAATCGCTTGAGCCATTCATGCAGTTGCTCACACCTGCAGCAAACTCAATGGGCTCCGTGATGATGTAATCACTGCCGAACATCGTTCCGATGCGAGTTGGATCGTAGTGCTCTCCTAGATTCGCATCGGCAATCGCGAATTGCGCTGCCGCAACGCCGAGCTGAATCTCGCGGCACATCAATCGCAAAGACTTCTTGATGTTTCGTTTGAGTTTTTTGTCGATGTCGCCGAAATCCGCAATGTCACCGGTGAAGTCTCGACACTCGCCACCGATATCCGATGTCAAATGTTCTGCGGGCACTCGCTGCAACAACTCCACGCCACTGGCTCCGGATGTCAGTGCATTCCAGAGCGCATCGGAAGAGTTTCCAAGCGGGCTGATTAAACCCATACCAGTGATAACGACGCGGCGACTAGAGGACGACATGGGTGACAAATTTAAGTGGCGAGTTCATGAGAGGGGATTATTTTACGCCACGAACCGTTCGCGTCGAGCGTATATTCAGCGGGAATTACCGTAATTGGAGATCCAAAGAAACCGCTACTGTTTATCGTCGGCCGATTGGCACCAGTTCACCAGAACTTTGGGCCGAACGCGGGACAGTCGAGCCCGATTGGGGTCCGCGGAACTCGATGAACAGGAGCGCGTTGGTTCGCTTACTGGATTGGAATTGGTCCAGCATCCGAAGCGCTCCACGCGGCATGTCCTGTTTCGACTCTGGACTGGCGACAATGCCGCAGCTCAGAAGCAACACCTGATCGGCCGGCCAGCGAATACGCTCGTTCAGCCGCCAACTGACCAACTGAGGGACTTTCAGATCCAGCTGGGTCAGAGCACCGCCCGGTGCTGGCAGGTCGATTTTCACCGGAGTCAGCTTTTCGACCTGATCAACATCGCAGTCAATGATGGCCTCGATTGTACGATTGTCCAGTGAGGTGAGACAACTGAGAGCCAAGCGATAGCCTTCATTGATGGTTTCCGTTTTCGGCTGGTAATTGGGGATCTGATCGGGCGTCCATTGCAGAGCCTGAATATACGGGACCGGTGTGCTCTTTTCCAGAACAAACGTTTGCCCGTCAGGACTGGCGACGCGACCGCCGGAGTGCCGTTTGAAATCGGCTCGTCTCGCTAGCTGACTTTGAAGAATCGCGGCGTTCTCTTTCGAGACCAACCAGGCTTCGATGCCAGGCGAGCGAACTTCGACGGGCTGCAGCATTGGATAGGCCGTTGCACGCCAATTCGGATTGTCGACGGTTACCAAATTCACTTCGAAAACTTGAGCCTGGGCTCGCGTGCGATTGAAGCGATCCAAAATGGATTTGACGACAGCTTGAATCTCTGGCGTGTGATAGACGATGACTCTTTTCCGATCCGCGCTCAATACGCCCATCGGTTCGCTGAACCAGATACGCGTTCCGGTCTCTTTGACGATCCAGTCGATAACCGCCTGCTCAGGTCGTTGTATATTTGGAAGCTCCGAAGTGTAGGGCGTGATGTCGTATTCGCGCCAGACTTGACCGGCAGCATTAGGAAGCTTTTCGAAAGTCCGTGTTACTCGCGTTACGCCTGGACGATCCTCTGGCGGCCCGGAAACGGAACGAGGAAGGGGGGCATTGTTAGCGAATCGATCGTCCGGCCTTTGAACTGCGGGCCAAGCCGCATTGAGTCCTGTTTTCTGAGTCTGCTGCGGCTGGTTTTGCGCTGCATTTTGATCGATCGGATTGAACGAAGGTCGCCAAGAATTTGGGTTTGTGCGGCCCTGATCGGGAACCTGATATTGAGCCATCAGTGTGGACGGCAGGGCAATCAAAAAAGCGATCATCCAAATGTTGAATTTGAATGGAGCTGAACGTATGGATAAATGAGTCATCGGTCGCTCGATATGGTTCGGGGGGAACGAAATGGAGCGTATAAAAGGGGGAAACTGGTAACAAGCCGAATCGAAACGTGCTGGCCGCTAGCAAGCGACGCTCATTAGGAGCGGTTTTTACTTTGACCCGACGCCTCGCGAGTTCTTCATTTGCCCAAGCACTCACTTCCGCTTCGGGCTTTTATTTCGTGCTGAGATGCCGTTTTGGAGTGATTCTGCTAACTTTGCGGGGACATTTTTCTTTCCGTCGCGGCCAGTCCAGCCTAAGCTTAATAATAGAAGTACTTAATAGCGGTAAGCTGCCGACGATAAATGATAGCTTTGAGACAGCTGCCGACTCAGGAAACGCGGATGAATCAACTAGGAAAGTTAGCCACAATCTCGCCAACGCAGCAAAATCCTGCGTCTGTGGTTGCGTCGTCGAATTCCCCTGCAGGTCATCCCGATGCCGGCATCGATGGCTTTTCAATTGCGACCGGCCGCGGTTCGCATG
>CAYGUE010000206.1:0-9081 GCA_964352885.1 uncultured Pirellulaceae bacterium | reverse complement strand
AACTGTTGGCAGATTTCTATTGCCATCGATGTTGAATACCTTTCGTCGGTCCAAGCGACTGGCAGTCCGGTAACGTCTCGAAGCCATTTTCCAAACACGACCGCCTCACGTGACTTCTTGCTCTGGTCGCCGCTCATGTGCAGCGGTAATCCGACGACATAGCCAGCCGGCTGTTCGGCTTTCGTAAGTTTTAGAAAGTACTTGGCGTCGGACTCTGGATTTTGAACCCGACGAGTTTCCAGCGGGCTGGCGATCGATTGACCGGGATCACTGATGGCGACTCCGATTCGTGCCGTTCCGAAATCGATTCCGATGACTCGTCCCGATTCTGGGATCGTATCCGAATCCGGGTTGAGTGCATCTTCGTTGCTGCTCAATTCTTCGTCTCATTATAAAGGGGTTTATCAGGAAGTGATTCAATGGGACGTTTGCGATCCTTCGAAATGAAATAGCCGTTTTCCAAGAACTGCGTCGTCGCTTCTAAAACTTCCATTTGATGCATCATCGTTGAATGAAACAAATGCTTGACCAAAAAGTCATCCGCACCGGGCAACATGGTTTCCCATATGGAAACGGTGAAGTCGTTCTGCCCGTGAAGAAAGGGATTGCTCAACGGTGCTCCGTCATCGCCGTAGCCTCCTGCGATGATGCCAAACTCAAACTCAGGCGTCGCAAGATTCTGGCTAAGCTTGTCCCATCCTAGAGAAAGCTCCGCGCCGCTAGCGCCTCCAATCAGTTTGAAGCTTGCGCTGTCCTTCAACAGCCGAGCCATTCGAGAACCTTGGTTCGGTGGACCGATCATCACCATGCGATTGATTCGTGAATCGAGGTCCAGTACTTTCGATTTGGCGCAATCGGAAACGTAGTGCCGTACGACAATGTTGCCGAGTGAGTGGCCGACGAAATTGATCTCCGTGACGGTTGGAGGCAGTTCTCCGATCACTTTTTTCAAATAGCGAGCGTGTTCACCAACCCGTTGGCGAGAGCTCGCGTAGCGAAAATGAATGACGACGTAGCCCTGTGACTCAAAATGTTCGGCAAGCGCTTTCATGGAATGCCATGTACGGCACAATCCGTGGAGCAGAATGACGACCTTGCCGCTGTACGGCTTGATGAGGCCAGATTTGATTTGATCCTCGATTGCAGCAATGCAGGTTTTTTCGTCGCCCCATGTCTGGCGAACGTCGGAATCATTCAATAGCCGAAAGTGGCCGAAGTAACAATTTCGTTGGACTCGCCATCCGCCCTCGACGCGGACGTCAGTCCAATACTGCGTTCCGCCAAGCGTGGCGATTTTCCAGTTTAGGTTTGAATAGCGATCCGAGACGTCAGGCGGATATCCGAACCGTTCAATGTCGGGTCCTAAGGAGGACCTTGCGTTGGGATCGCTTTCTTTGAATGAATTCTGAGCCTGCAGGCTTGAGCAAGCCAAGAAAACGATGGCCAAGAATGCAACGCGTCCCATGAGAGATTCCTTTTGTGTGCGGCTCAAAGGTACTCGATCCAACCGTTTTCCTCGAGTTTCTTGACGACTTCCTTGACCGCACTTTCGTCCTTTCGGTTTGCAATCAGTGTGGCGTCGGGAGTTCGCACGACAATGCAATCTTCCATGCCCACAGTCACAATCAAGTGATCGTCATCGCTACGAACGATGCAGTTGGTGGTTTTGATGCCCAGATGCTTGGCGTCGACTGTGTTTCCATTTTCATCAACTCCTCGCTGACGAGGCAAGGCAGTCCAGTTTCCAAGGTCGTCCCAGTTGAAAAGAGCTTCAACGACTTTCACGTTTTGGTATCGCTCCATGACGGCGTAATCGATCGACTTGCCTTTGATGGCAGTGAACTCTTTTTGCAGAGTTTCTGCGAATGAGTCTGTTCCGATCGAAGCCTGGATTGCTTTCAGGTGAGCGAACATTTCCGGTTCGTATTTTTCCAAAGCGTTCATGATCGTCTTTGCTTTCCAGACGAAGATGCCAGAGTTCCAATAGAATGTTCCAGCATCAAGAAATTCCGCCGCGGTTTTTGCGTCAGGCTTTTCACGGAAGCGTGCGACATCAAAGGTTGGGTAACTTGACCCAGAAAGCTCTTTGGCCCGTTCGATGTAGCCGAAGACTTCGGCGGGATAAGTTGGCTTGATGCCGAAGGTGACGATTCGCGAATCGTCTTCCTCGACCAAGCTCGCCGCATATTGCATCGATTGCTGGAATGCTGCTTCTGGCGAGATCACATGGTCGGCTGGCATCACGGCCATGATCGCTTCCGGATCCATTGCCATGACCCACGCAGCAGCGAGTCCTACGCAAGGAGCAGTGTCGCGTTTCGCCGGTTCGCCGATGATCGACTCAGGCGGTACGTCTGGAAGTTGTTTCCTAATCGAATCAACGAGGACTTCGTTGGTGACAACAAGAACGTTTTGAGCTGGGCACAGATCGCCAAGCCGATCGACAGTTGACTGAATCATCGATCGCTCACCCGCGAGGTTGAGCAATTGCTTCGGATTCAGTTTTCGGCTGGCAGGCCAGAACCGTGTGCCAGCACCGCCGGCCATGATGGTTGCGTAGATCATTGAATGTGTTTCTGGATAAAGTGAACTCTGTGAGTTGGTTATGCGTCAAAATAAGTATCTGAATCGATTGTTGTTCCCGGTTCGATTTTCGAGCCAAGTGCTTCACGGTCGGTTGCGAACATTGGACTGATCTCAACTTGAACGCCATCGGCAACTCTCACACCGGCTGACTCAAGCCAGCTACGATGCAACGCAACGATCGCATCCTTCACATGCTGGGGAGTTTCGGATGTAGCTGGTGGTGCGTTCTTCACAGCACAAAAGCCTTCCGCTGGATCAACTTCGCAGACGATTGCGTTTTTCGCAGACGGTAGAAGGTCGAAGATGAACTTTTCGAACTTGAATGCGTTCGATGCGTCCGGTATGACGAGATTTCCATCACTGTCGAGAAAAGGAACCTTTTTGTGGGCCCGATGAAATGGAAGCGAGTCCGCATTGGCGGCGGAACGTTTGAGGAAATCATAGGTGAAAATATGAACGGCGATGCTTCCGGCCCAAAGCTTGACCGATCCATCTTCATTGGTTTTCCTAGCGTATTTTTCTGGTAGATCACTGTATTCAATGATTTGGACAACACCATCGACTTCGACGACATTTCCAACTTTCTGCAGCGGCTCAACCTTTCGGACGACTTGTGACGTCATTTCCGATCCAGACAAAACGTGATAGCCAATCAGAGCAGGATGGCAAACTTGAACCAGCGGATTGTCGATTTGTGCATAGAAAAGATGTTCAATGCTGCGCTGTTTCATGTCGTCGAGGCAACCGTTGACCTCCAACGCCTGCAACGTTCCGCCATGCCCATCGGGACTCTGGAAGATGTCGTCTTTCGATTCCAATAACAGCTTCCCATTCTCGTCCACGGCTGGCATCGTGCCTTGGCAGAAAACTCGAACGTCGCGTTCGGAGATTCCGAACCAGTTGTTGGCGGTTAGAAACTCAACCGTTTCGACGTGAGTCGGCGGGCTGGTCATGATGTAGAGCGGGATTGTCGTACCCGATTCAACGCCGCGAGCCTTGATGTTTTCAAAAAAGATTTGGAAAAGCGTCCGATGGCTGACCGGTCCGATCGGAAACATGCCCTTGGGATGATCAAAGCCGAGACGACTACCCTGCCCTCCGGCGACGATCACCATGGCGATTTTCCCGCCACGAAGCGTTTCCATTCCTATTTCTCGAGCGTTGGCGTAGGACTCCGTATTTGCAAAATCGTCCAACGTTTTGGCCGGAGGAACGTTTGCGGCCGCCGCTAGTTCCGCCCAACTGGATTCGGAAAAGGATGCGTTGAACAGTTTGTCCAGCTGATCAAAGTCGACTGCAGAAAGAGTCTTAGTAAGCTTCGCCTGCTGCGTCGGCGAAAGATCGTCCCAGAAGGTAAGGACGTGCTGTTGGCCGTGTTTTTCGAGTTGCTTCTTCAAGTCAGCGGCGTTCAAGTTCCTACTCCGGCAGTTCGTTCGCGGGTGAGCGTTAGTTCAGTGCAACTGTAGTGCAAATTACTTCGGTGCAAACGGTTGAAGGTGTCGATTTACGAGTTAACAGCGAGATTTCGATACGCACGCCAAACTTCGAGCACTGGGTTACCCGAGTGCGTCCATCCGCATCGATCAGATTTACTTGGACCGACGGAGCTTGCTGCAAGTCAGGTTGGAATGAGAGATGCAAGATAGCTCTGGTTTGATTTGGATCAACTGAAATACGATGGTATTCGACAACGGTTTCGGTTTGTTCGTTGTCTTCGCTGAGGTGCGAGGTTCGCGAGCCGAGGAATTTCGGTGACGAATCCGACATAAACTGTTCAAGCAATGTCACGCTTTCTACGCCCCCCACTGGCTCAGTTTCAGGCTCGACTCCTAAGGAATTTAGGCGCGCTTCGAGGTCGCCCAAATCGATTTGGTCCCAAGAGGAATCAGAAGATGTGGAGAGGTCGGACATGTGAGAGTCGTATCGAAGGTCAGTCGTTTAACGTTTAGCCGCAGATGTCGGCGTTTCTGTACCAGCAGTTGCCTGCAGCTAGCCGCTAAACGTAACAAAATAACAGTTATCCACGAACGCGAGTTTACCCAACAAAAAAAGGCAGGATCGAGTCCTGCCCTCTATGTCAAATTCAATCCCTGATCGCTTAAACCAGAGCACCAGCCTTCTCAGCCAAGGTCTTTGCAGACGACGTGTTTTCCCAAGAGAAATCAGCATCTTCTCGCCCAAAGTGACCGCCTGCAGCAGTCTTTCGGAAGATTGGACGTTGTAGCTCAAGGTATTTTATGATGCCCTGAGTCGACAAAGGATACTGCTCAACGACGATTTCGCAGATCTTCTCATCTGGAATCGAGCCAGTTCCTTGAGTATCAACATGAACACTCACTGGATCCGCAACGCCGATCGCGTAGGCGAGCTGAACTTCGCATCGACTGGCAAGGCCCGCTGCGACGATGTTTTTGGCAACGTGGCGAGCCATGTAAGCTGCACTGCGATCCACTTTCGTTGAATCCTTGCCGCTGAATGCTCCGCCGCCATGGCGACCCCATCCACCGTAAGTGTCAACGATGATCTTTCGACCGGTCAAACCGCAGTCACCGTGAGGACCACCAATTACAAAATTACCCGTTGGATTGATGTGATATTTGATATCGCCTACGACCAATTCTGCAGGGAGCAGTGGTTCCACGATTTCTTCGCGAATGAATTTTTGAATGGTCTCATTGTCGACGCCGGGGGCATGCTGAGTCGAAACCACAACCGTGTCGATCCGAACTGGCTTGAAGCCATCGTACTCAACGGTTACTTGACTCTTGCTGTCCGGACGAAGCCAGTCGACTTCTTTGCCGAATCGAGCTTTGTTCAGACGCTCAAGAATTTTGTGCGAAAGCGAAATCGGAAGAGGCATAAGCTCTTCGGTGTCATCGCATGCGAATCCAAACATCAGTCCTTGGTCGCCAGCACCATCAGCGTCAACGCCCATCGCAATGTCGGGGCTTTGTTGATCGAGCTTCACGTGCACTTCGCAGCTGTCAGCACCGATTCCGATTGAGGCATCTGTGTAGCCGACATCGCGGATCACGTCGCGGACGACTTTCTCAACGTCAACGTCTGCTTTGGATGTGATCTCACCGGCGATGACGACCATCTCGGTTGACACCATCGTTTCGCAAGCCACGCGGCTGGCAGGATCCTGAGCGAGCATTGCGTCAAGAATCGAATCGGAAATTTGGTCAGCCAGCTTATCGGGATGACCCATGCTGACGGATTCACTAGTAAACAAGTATTTGCCGGAGGCCACAAAACTCTCCCGAGGTAAACAGTTACAGCGAGCGCGAAAAAAGCTCGCTTGGCAACGCTTTTCTCGCGTTACCTGGATACGAACAAAGAGAAACAGCCCGGGCTCGAGCGTCTCATACAGCCAAGATCATAACCATATTGAATGAATCTTCTAGTCGAAAGCAGGGTTTTTCCGGGAATTGAGCCATTGCTACATTTAAGGATTTTGCTACTTCCATACGCGATAACACGAGTGGCTCAAGTCAACTTCGTGAACCGACCAAGCAACCAAGACGACGCCAGCAGTCCAAGTAATACGATTGAGTAAATTGGGCGGCCGTTTTCAATCAGCAAACCCATGCAGGCGTCAAAGACGATCAGGCTCCGCAAGCTTGTGATAACCGTTGCCTGGACAGCGCTCGACGAAGCTGTCGAAATTGCCAGTACCAATCGACGCAAAATTGGTAGACACAAAAATCCAAACGCCAGCAGGGAGAACCGAGTCAACTTTGCGTCAGCGGACTCATTCCACAGTACGCCTGAAGCCGAGAAGCCGATCAGAAGCATACCTACGACCATCAGGATGCTACCAGGCCAAAGCGTTGACGCGGACTGAGATGTTGCTGCTTCCCGCTTCGCCAGCCAGGTGATGCCGGCCACGAAAACTCCGATCGCGACCGCGTACCAAATCGCGAGGGTCGGAATCGTGACAGCGGTCGACGCACCCAGCAAAATGTTCAGCGTACGACAGGACCCCATCGTCAAAGGTGCAATGATGGTTCTCTTTAACGGGCCGTCGTAGAGAAATACCAGTGTGGCCAAAATAACTGCGACGCAGAGACTGGTGTTCGAAGCGAGCGACGCAATGATCACCCCTCCAATAAGCAGACCAAACCCAACGTTACGTGCCAACGAAAGAGAGATGGCTCCCGATGGAAGCGGGCGAGAAGGTCGTTCTTGGCGGTCGATTTCAACATCGAAAACGTCGTTCAGAACCATGCCTGAGCAGTAAAGGCCGGCCGATGAAAGTAACAACCAGACCAGTGGCATTGATGGCTGCCAATTCTGGTGAGCCAGAAGGTAACCGATCAGAACGTTCGACAGTGCCGATGGAAGTGCTGCGATGCGAAATAGTCTTAGCCAAGCCATGCGATGCGATTGTCTTAGGAATTAGGTCGTTTATGCAAGCACTTTACTGGATGAACAGCGGCATGCAGCGCAAAAAAATAACCCGACACATCTTTGCAGACGTGCCGGGTTTACCCCCCCTGGGATATTGCGTTCGTCTTTCGACCTCGCAATGAACGGTGTTGTGCCGTTGACTCGATGCTCTGTTTATCGTTCCGCGTCCTTGGCAGTCTGAGCCTATCTTCGTAATTAGTTCCGATTGGCTAGGTTTATTCGACCAAGTAAGAAAAATCGGTTTTCTGGATTGTAACTCCGATATTTGCTTAATCTGGCCCTTGGTTTCCACCGAAGAAACCGACAGCGCGGGGATTGCTGCGCTTGATTGCTAGTGAAGTTCCAAAAGTCGGATCATCGTGAAAAGAATTCCAAGCTGGGTTGCTGTCTTGCCATCGCTGGTTGTTCCAGTATGTCTTGGGCTGAGTATGTACCTTGGTTTGCAGTATCTAATTGATACAAAAACGATCGCTGATGAAACTGTCTTGCGATACCTGACGGGGCACCCAGTTTCCAAAATTACCGTCGTGATGTTCCTGATCGGGATGTCTTCGTTGCTGGTGATCGGTTGGAACCTTGTTCACCAGTTCTCCTCTGAAAAGGACATTACGCTTGGCGAAGCTGATTCGAACGAATCCGATTCGCAGACAATAGAAGCCCGCGAACAGGCAGTCGATCACGGACAATTCATGTTGGACCTGCCCAACCGTCTGCATAGCCACTATCTCTGGGAGCGTTTGGTCAACGCCGTCCATTCAATCTATCGAACGGGCTCAACGGCGAACGTTGAAGAAGAGCTTAAATACCTTTCCGACATCGATCAGGAACGCCAACAGCAACGCTATTCGTTGGTGCGAATTCTGATTTGGGCAACTCCGATGTTGGGTTTCCTCGGTACCGTGCTGGGGATTTCGCAAGCCTTGGGCGGGATTGCCGTTGGCCCCGACAACGATTTTCAACAGATGATGGATGGGCTGCGTGGCAACCTTTACATCGCTTTCGATACGACGGCCTTAGCTTTGACACTTTCGATGGCGATGATGTTTGGCCAGTTTCTGATTGAGCGATTCGAATCGCAGTTGCTTCGCCTTGTCGATCAACGCGCCAGATCGGAAATCGCTCGCCACTACGAGCTGACGGCCGGCGGAGCAAACGCTGATTCACAACAAATCGTGGAAGCCATCCAGAACGTGGTTGCCAACCAGACCGAAATTTGGCGAGACAGCATTCGCATGGCGGAGCAAGCTTGGACTGCGTCGCTCACGCAGACAAGCGAATTGGTGCGTAGCAACATGACCCAATCGCTTGACGAAAACATCGCGTCATTGGCTCACTACCTTGGTGAAGCCATCGAGAAAGCCGACCAGTCGATTTCGCAACGTTGGTCACAATGGCAAGTTTGCCTCTCGGAGAACGCGCGGCTGATGGAAAAGCACATGGTGATGCTTTCGAAGCAAACAGAGTCGGTCGAACGGATCGTCGGAACGCTGGAAGATTCGACTGGATTTGAGTCGGCTCTTAAGCATCAACAGGACGCGGTCATGGCGACAACACGAACGCATCGAGTTCTTAACGAGTTGCTTCGAAAAGTCGAAGCAGCTGGAATGGTGCCGGAACCTGCTGCTATCGCTGCAGAGGTCACTTCCATCGACATGGCTCGTCTCGCGGCGAATATGGAACTTGCTCAGCATGACGAAGATGAGCTGATTGTTGCCCAACCGTCATTTGAAACAGAAGTTGAAATCGTGGCGGACGCTGCGATTACTGAGGACGCTGTGATCACTGAGGACGTTGCGATCGTAGACGACCGGCCAGCGATCCGAATCTATGATGAAAACGAGCAAGCGGAAGCAGACACAGCAGCGGTCCCTGAATCTGAAACCGAAGCTGAAACCGAAAACAGTTCTGAGCCAAAGCCAATTCCAGTCAATCGATCCAATTCGGCGCGGATCGCGCGAGCACTCGCGGGCGAAAGCATGGTACCGCCTGCAGCTGAAGTCACGTTCTTTGTTCCGGCGAACCGGGCTCGAAAGTCGGTCACGTTACGGGACGACACGAACGAAAATCGAAGGGCTGCATGAG
>CAYGUE010000205.1:0-9278 GCA_964352885.1 uncultured Pirellulaceae bacterium | reverse complement strand
CAATGCGATTTCGGCAAAGAGCGATGCCGAGGGAGCAAGCACGCTACTCACGCCCGGAAGTCAAAGTCGGCAGCAAAGCGACAATATTGGAACTGATTTCTATCGAACCAGCGATGATTTTAGCAAAGGCCTGGTCATCGAAGGCAAAGGCGTGGCGATGAAAATTGGCGGTTATGTCAAACTGGATTTCATCCAGGATTTTAATGCAATCAACAACACCGATATTTTTGACGTCAGCTCGATTCCGGTCGGCGGTCCGCAGCGAACCAACAATCGCATGCACGTTCGGCAGACTCGTTTGAATTTTGATACTCGCTGGGAAACAAAAGCCGGCGAGGTCAAGTCGTTTGTGGAGGGCGATTTTTTTGGCACCGACAACAACGGGAACCAGACTTTTCGATTGAGGCAGGCATACGGTGAATTGGGTCGGTTTCTCGGCGGACAGACGTATACAACGTTTGCCAACATCGACGCGTCACCCGCAACGTTGGATTTTGAGGGCGCGATTTCGACAATTTCGATTCGCCGCGCGCAACTGCGTTGGATCCAGCCTGTCTTTACCGAGGATTTAACTTTGGCGGTGGCGCTGGAGGATTCGTCGACCGCCATTGAACTTCCACCAGGAAGCACCGTCATGGGCAATACGCGAACGATCACGCCCGACCTCGTGGCTCGATTGCGGCGGACCCGGCCAAATGGCAACATGCAAATTGCCGGGGTTGCTCGTGTACTCGGATTTCAGCCAGACGGAAAACCGGTCGCAACGGAAAATGCGTGGGGGTTAAACTTTTCTCAAGTTCAGGATCTTAGTCCGGATGACAAGGTCTACTGGCAGATCAATTATGGCGATGGCATTGCCAGTCTGCTTGGGGGGCTGCCCGATGCCACGCCGGTCGGCACTAACGGTGAAGCGCTGCTTGGCTACTTCGGCTGGATGATTGGTGCCACGCACGATTGGAACAGTAAACTGTCCTCGAACTTTACATTCGCTGAAAGCCACTTTCGCAACACGTCCGGCCAACCTCCGACGGATATTAACAACTTGACCTATCTCGCAGCGAACGTCATCTGGACGCCACTGGAGCGATTCGAAGTCGGTGTCGAGTATTTGTATGGCAAACGCGAAGATATCAGCGGCCAAAGCGGACTTGCCAACCGGCTTCAATTTGCTGTTTTTTATTACCTGCCCTAAAGTGCAGTGCAGCAGTGGAAGCAAACCATACTTTGCACGATCGGGTTGCTTCGATGAGCCGCACATTGCCGTGTCATTCACATTTAGTAGGAAAGCTCTGATGCCGTGGACGAGCGCCATTGGCTGTCGGCATCAGTGATCCGATCTGCATGGTAACCCTCTGGAGCGGTCGATTCTAAGGCCTATTCGTTCCGATGCGGCGAATGTACTGGCCCAAGTCAACGCCACCGTCTATCATCGACGGCACGCGGACGGTGCCTGTCAACGAAAAAGTTAACGAAACTGGCAAGCTGTCCATCGGGTGCAAAGGACAGTAATTCACGCCTCCTCGGCATGCGCCGACCAGTGCGCTCGCACTCGGCACTTCAGATTATGACTCGTCCTTATACGATCAAGCCAACCGATTTGACAAGCAGCCGCTTGCGAAACCTGGCATTCATCAAAGGGTTTTTATGGATTATGAACTTGATGAGCTTCAGTCGACGCGTGGCAGTCGCCGCTTGTTGATCTACCGGATCATTGCCGTGTTGCTTCTGGCGTGGCTGGTCGTGGCGTACGTTGTCGCTCCGATTGTCTGGAAAGAACACGCACGCCACGATTCGAGATTCGATGATAGTCCTCGAATCACACAGACGGGCGATCATCATCCCGGTGATCCGCTGAACGTGGCCTTAATCGGCACCGAGCTTCAGTTGACGAACCTCATGAAAGCGGCGCAGTGGTATCCCGCCGCCGCATTGGGATTGAAGAGCGATCTGAAGATCGCCGTGGACTCAGTGCTCTCGCGTCCCGATGACGAGGCTCCGGTGAGTGATCTCTACTTGTTTGGACGCAAGGAAGACCTGGCATTCGAACAACCCGTTGGCGACAACCCCGGCACCGACACCACGTCCGACTTTGGAAAACGGATGATGTTAGCGACGACGGACGTCCAAAATGGATCGGCTCTGCCGTCTACGACGAGCGCGTTGGACTGAGCCACACGACCGGACAGATCACCCACGTGACGGCCCCCGACGTCGACGCCGAACGGGACTATCTTTTCGCGTGTCTCGAAAAAACGGGTGACCTGGTTCGTCACTACGTCGTACCCGGTTTTCATAAGCGACTCGAAGGACGCAACGGAGGGGGCGACCCGTGGCGCACTGATGGCGACCTTTACGTGGGGGTGATTCGTTGACTTTACCGTAACGTTGACACCCCGATGATCGTCGCATGATGACTGGCGTTAAACGGGGGCACCAGCCTCCCACCTTCTCGGGGCGATGCAGAAGTAACCGCCGCTCATTGGTTTTGTCGAAGTAGCCCGCCCGTTGTACTGCCACGCACGCTGTTCGTCAGCTTTGTGAACGTTTTTTAATGCGAATCAGATTCACCAATACTATCATGTTTACCTATGAGAGGCAGGGAAAGTTTGACTTGCTCGCTCGGATCGTATTTCATGAATTGCAGCCGAAAAAAATAAATTACCATGCGATCACCGGCCAACCTGCACACGTGCTGGCCGAAAAAATATGTATCGCCGGATGCCGAAATAATTAACTTGTAATCCGCGGCCCGGCGCATCGAATTAAGGCCTGTATGACAAACGAAACCCCAACACGACGCGTCAAAGGAGATTTTCATGGTCTGATCCAACTAAGTCCAACGGCACGGCGCGCGGGGATTTACGCAATGCGATCGTTGTTGCTCGTGTCGGTCGTCTTCGGCATCCTAATGCAATCAGGGTTGGGACAAACGGAGACCCGCGACTCAACGGTGGCTCCGAGTGCCCGGGCGGATACTCCGTTCGACTTTGAAAACTCAACACACCGCGTCTACGGGATAGAGCAGGGGTTGCCGTCCAACTGGGTCCAAACCGTGCTGCAAACGTCTGACGGTTTCCTGTGGGTCGGTACGCACAACGGTCTGGCCAGATTCGATGGCGTCAACTTCATTTCCTACCAACGGCCAAGGCTGCCGGTCAACGATTGCCGCGAATTGCTGGAAAGCCGAGACGGAACGCTTTGGATTGGCACGACCGGAGGCCTGGCAAAATACCGTCGTGGCAGTCCCGGCTCATTCGAACAAATTGACGAATTGGCCCAACAATCCATTCGCTCGATATTCGAAGACTCATCCGACAGGATCTGGGTCGGTACGGCTCAGAAAACCTGGCGGTCAAACGGTTCAACGTTCGAACCAGTCGTTGGGGCGCCAAACTCGGTTACGTCGATCATCGAAGACGGATCAGACCTCTGGTTGGGATCTGATGACGGGCTTTACGAGCACTCCGGGCTGTTCCGCCAAATTCCGCTGGCCGATAACGTACCCAAATCGATTAACAACCTGCAGCTGTTACTTGACGATGGCGAACTGTTGATCGGCACCAATCTGGGCATGGTGCAAATCCAAAACGACCGCGTTCAGTTCCGGCGACCGAAGTTTCACCATTACATCAACCAGATCCGAAAGATCGGCGCCGATACTTTTGTGCTGGCCGATCAGATCTATCGGCGAAATAACGACACGTACGAAGTGGTCAATCCAATTGAACCGAGATTTATCGCCAGCGACCGCGACGGAGGGGTGTGGATCAGCGGGATACGAGACGGAAAGCTTCACCACTATCAACCGCAACCATTTGCCCACATGTTCCCTGGCGACGAAATACGAGCCGTCCACGAAGATGATCAAGGTACCATTTGGTGCGGTTCGCACTATTACCTCCATCGAATTGAACACGGACGAACCACTCTGTTCGATGTCCCCGTGAAGCTAGCCCCCGGTGCTGGTATCTGCAGTATTGGTGGTTCGCGGGATAATACGCTGTGGCTGGGCACTTTCAAAGGTTTGTTCAAATGGTCGAACGAACACACAACGCCTGTTCTTCGATTCGAGGGACCGGTGACCAGTGTCATGGAAGATTCCAAAGGTACGTTGTGGTTTGCACATGGATCGAAAACGCAAACATGGAAGGATGGCGAATTAACCACGATCGACGAATTACCCAATCGCGCGCTTTGGTTTTTTGAAGACGACGAGGGGGTGTGGATCGGGACACACTACGGATTGTTTTTGGCAACCGATCAGATCAAAGAAGTCCACGATCCGTCGTTTGAAAAACTCAACTCTTCTTTTATGTGCTATTGCGCAGTCGATGGGACCCTTTGGCTCGGTAATCAATGCGGTCTGGTTCGGTATCGCGATGGTCGCTTTGATGTGTTCACGACGTTGGATGGTTTGCTGGCGGAACATATCGGACAATTGCAAGTCGACAATCAGGGCAACCTTTGGGTGGGTGGTCAGCACGGCTATTTTACCGTTTCCGTTGACCAGTTTGACGCTCTGTTGTCTGGAAAAATCGAGCAATTGGCATGCCAGAGGGTGGAGGAAGATTACGATACCAGCCGTCTTTTCAAGTTCGAAGGCTCCCCGTCAGCATGCCGCGCGAAGGATGGGACCACGTGGATTGCCGCAGGAAAGGGCGTTCTCAAAATTCCCCCTCAGGCCATCCGAAAGCCATCGGGGGTCGACGTCTACATCGATCACGTTCGCGTTGACGGGCAAACCCTGGACACGAATCAACCGACTTTTTCGGCGGGCAAAAAGCGGATCGAATTCGACTTTGCAGCCCCCGTGTTTACCGGCCTTGCACCGGTTCAGTATCGACTGGATGGACATGATCGGGCGTGGCTCGATGCTGAAGACAGACGCTCGGTTTCCTACACCGACTTGAGACCGGGAAGCTATGCGTTTCGGGTACGGTCGGCAGGGCACCAAGATTCTATGCGTTTCACCGTGAATCCGCGGTGGTGGGAGATTGTCTGGCTCCGCGTGGCGGCGTTGTTGATCGCATTCGCCGGCGCCATCGGCTACTTTCAATATCGACTGCGGCGCGCCCGCCAATCAAACACGGCGCTTCAACGCGAAGTTTCGGAACGCGAACGGGCCGAACAGTCGCTTCGATCGAGTCAATCCGAACTGCAAAAAATGACCAATCGCCTGCTGGAGATCCAGGAAGAAGAGAGTCGCCGGATCGCACGACAGCTTCACGACGATATTTCGCAGCGATTGTCGTCACTGACCCTTGATGCGGCGGCGATCGAGCGCGAACTGCAAAGCGGCCAGGATTTGCCAACCTCGTCTCTGGGGAAACTGCACCAGAAAATCGTGGACATCGCGGCCGATGTGCATAACATCAGCCGGCGTTTGCACCCGCACATCCTGGAGGACCTGGGGCTGGTCAAAGCCGTGCGCTCGGAGTGCAGATCCATTTCTCGATTGGAGGAAATGGAAATTGAGTTGATCGCCGATCCGATCGACGGGCTAGCCGACGAGAAGGCATTGTGTTGCTACCGGATTGTGCAAGAAGCACTCCGCAACGTCGCCAAACACGCTCACTCCAAACAGGCGACCGTCCGGATCTGGCAAAACGGTGGCGATGCCTGTGTTTCCGTGCAAGATCGCGGCCAGGGGTTCGATTTCAAGTCTGCCAGCCATTCAGGCGGAATTGGACTGACAAGCATGCGCGAACGGGTCAATCTTTGTTCCGGTCAACTTTCGATCAAGTCCGCCATTGGACAAGGCACCAACGTAGAAGTGAGAATGCGATTGGAAAATGGCGATGGGACAAATTCTTCCAACATCGACCGTGACCGTGACCCTACGGAATCGAGTTTCAAATGAGTCGCAAAAAAATCCTGATTGCCGACGATCATCTTATTTTCCTCGATGGGTTGGTCAAATTGCTGGAATCTGAATACGAAATCGTCGCAACGGTAAAAGACGGCCACGAATTGGTGAACGCCGCTTTGGATTTGAAGCCGGATGTGATTGTTTCAGACATGTCAATGCCCGGGTTGAACGGGGCGGAAGCGTTGCGCGAAATTCGGGCCAGTGGTTCCGAGGCAAAGTTTATCATGCTAACCATGCACAACGAGCCGGAATATGCTGTTGAAGTTTTGGAGATTGGCGCTGCGGGCTATGTGCTGAAGAATTCCGCGACCACCGAGTTGCATACTGCAATTCGTGAAGCGCTCGACGGCAATATATACATTGCACCGGCTATCGCCAAAGATGTTTTTGAAATGATGAGATCGTCCACCAATAATGCGAACGAAAAATCGCGAGAATTGAGCGAAAGGCAAATTGAAGTTTTGCGATATCTCCTCAAAGGAATGTCGGCCAAAGAGATTGCCAAGCAAATCGGGGTGGCTCGCAAGACCGTCGAGTATCACAAGTACAAGGCGATGAAAATATTGAATATCAAAACGACGGCTGAACTGATCGAATATTCGATCAAGAACAATCTGGCCGACAAATCATAGCGCGAAGCGTCTCCCAATAATCGTAACCCAAAGCGTCAGCCACGGCCGAAAGTGCTTTCCTCGCTGACGCTTCGTGTTTCTATTTTTACACATCGAGTTGCCACCGGCCCGCGCTAGGAAAAATCCATCGCGCCGCTAGGAAACTTCCGAGTGGAATATCACTGCTGCACGCTCATATGATGGTAACCAAAAGTAGTAGGCAACTATTTTTCGGATCTCATCGATTTATGTTGTTGTGAGTCGCCAAATGGCATCAACCTGCGTTGTGATTGCGGAAGCGAACCCGGAATTGCTGGGAGGAATTCGCAACCTGATCCAGGACTTGTTCGATTCGGTAGTAATGGTGGTAGATGAAGTCTCGCTGGTCGAAGTCGTAGGCAAGGTCCAACCTCAATTACTGATTGTCGATATGTCGATGCCTGTTTCCAAAGAACTCAATGTGGCCAGAACCATCAACAGCAAATTTCCCGAACTTGATTTCATCGTCGTCAGTATCCACGACGAAGCCGACGCTGTCAGCGAAACCGTTGATGCCGGTGCAGCGGGATTTGTCCTCAAGCGTTGCGTGGCGCGTGACCTGATTCCCTGCATTACGCACGTGCTGGCCGGACAAAGGTATGTTTCGCCGGACGCCGAAGTTCCAAACAAAGAACCGAGCAATAATGATTCGAAAACCGAATCAAACCAATGAACGCGAACCAAACTTTTGAATGAAGGAGCCGAGACGCGGGCAATTCAATTCAACAAAAAACAATTCAAACCCAATTTGAACATGCCCAAAAAACAACTGTTTGTACTACAAGTCTTTTAAGAAGGAAGCAACATGAAATCGATCGTGCGAGTGTTCGCGGTCTTTGCCGTCATCGCCATAGCCGGCGTGGCACAAGGACAAGAGAAGAAACCCAACATTATGTTCATCATGGCTGATGACATCGGCTGGATGCAGCCGGGTTGTTATCATCGGGGCCTTATGGTGGGAGAAACTCCCAATATCGACCGGCTCGCTAGCGAAGGCGGCCTCTTTATGCACTACTACGCTCAGCAAAGCTGCACGGCCGGACGCACGGCATTTTTAACCGGCATGAATCCAATGCGAGCCGGAATGCTCATGCCACAATTGCCAGGTGCTATCTCTTATTTGCGACCGGGCACTCCGAGCCTTGCGAAGTTCCTTTTAGATCAGGGTTACAGCACCGGCGAGTTCGGCAAGAACCACCTCGGCGATCATCCGGATTCCCTGCCAACCGCACATGGATTCCAGGAGTTCTGGGGTTATCTCTACCACCTTGATGCGATGCAAGGTGTCAGCTTCCCAGACATCAACAAGAGTCCGACCGATCAAGCCGTTGTACCGCCGATGAAGATGGTACCAATTCCCGGCATTCCTGAAACCCCCGGTGCCATTACTCCCGAAGAAGGCGTTTGTATGGCCGCCCCGCGGCCCATCATATGGATGAAATCGTCGGATGGCACTGCGCAGAATCAGACCGGCAAGGACGAAGGTCCGCTTACCTTGGAACGCTCGAAGAATATCGA
Source organism: uncultured Pirellulaceae bacterium (assembly GCA_964352885.1). Classification (GTDB taxonomy): domain Bacteria; phylum Planctomycetota; class Planctomycetia; order Pirellulales; family Pirellulaceae; genus Mariniblastus. The sequence continues at coordinate 1,241 of CAYGUE010000205.1, read as the reverse complement.
CGAAGAGATTTCCGCCAAGGTGGTGGACTGGCTTGATCGCGCAGATCCCGAGAAGACGGACAAGCCCTTCTTCTGCTGGTACAACCCAGCGCGAATGCACATCACCACGATGTTTTCGCCCAAGTATGAAGCTATGCTTGGTGTGAAGGGCGGCAAGGATTGGGGAATCAACGAAGTCGGCATGAAGCAACTCGACGACAACATCGGCGTGGTCCTCAAGAAGCTCGAGGACATGGGTGAACTCGACAATACCATCATCGTCTTCACGACCGACAACGGTGCGGAAGTCATCACCTTCCCTGATGGAGGCACGACCCCATTCAAAGGCGGCAAGCTAACCACTTGGGAGGGCGGCATGCGCGCTCCTTGCGTCGTCCGATGGCCCAGTAAGATCAAGCCGGGCACTATCTTTAAGGAAATCTTCGCCTCCCAGGACTGGCTGCCTACGCTCGTAGAAATCGCTGGCGGTGCCAAGGAGAACGACCTCAATAAGCAGATCATGTCGGGCGATTACCCCGGCATCGTTAAGACCAAGCTTGATGGTTTCAATCAGATCGAATACCTGACTGGTAAGTCCAAAGAATCCGCCCGGGACACGTTCTTCTACTACACCGGCGCGCAGCCCTCAGCGGTGCGATACAAGAACTGGAAGTTCTACTACACAATGGTCGGTGCCGGTGCCATGGACGGACTGATGGGGGCCAAAACGTATCACTGGACGCAGCTTGCCAACATCAAACGCGATCCGTTCGAGATCAGCGTCGGTGAGGATACCAAGTCGCTCATGAGCTACGCCGGAGCACTCGCAGCACCTAGCACTGCGTACGTATACGACTGGAACCTCCTGCCGATCGGCCAGCTTCTGTGGGAGAAGGAGCTGACTTCCTACAAGGAGTTCCCGCCTCTTCAGAGGGCGGCCAGCTATAACCTCGACCAAATCTTGCAGTCGTTGAAGAACCAGAGTGGCTCCCGCTCGGACTAGGGCACTCCCATTTGATTATAAGCCGCGCGGGCCGCTTTTCGTGAGCGGCCCGCGACTTCAACAGCGCTAGGCAATTCCAATGACTGCCGAGAGTACGTTTTGCAACATAAGATTCCATTTCATTCGGCGCGGTCTGCCGCCGTTGTGATAAATGACGGAACGTTTCACGAAGGGCTGTACCTGACGCGGCTCAACAAACGTCCGTATTCCGGGATTCCGATTTAACGACCGTTTTTTGGATTGAGTGCGTACTCTGTGA
>CAYGUE010000204.1:3351-9423 GCA_964352885.1 uncultured Pirellulaceae bacterium | reverse complement strand
GTGACGATCTCGTTGAACGCCGTATCATAAAAAAAAAAAATGTCGAAGCAGCAAATCGACGTTTCCAAAATCCAAACGCTCGCTTTGACCCTCGAACCGGCCAGCGAAAAACTTTCCAGCGTCTTGAAACTGATCGGACAACTCGATTCGCAGGACTACTACGTTCGCGAAGAAGCCGAACAAGAATTGATGAAAATCGGAAGGCGGTTTCGGTCCGTGATTCAGCGGACGAGTTCCCTGAAAACGAACGATGGAAAATACCGCCTGAATCGGATGTTGAGTTCGCTACGAGTGAAGCCAAATGAAAAAAGCGGCGTCGAACTCGATTTGCTAGTCTTGGCAGACGGTACCAAACTCGCTGGAGACGCTGGCACCGGAAATTTCCAAGTAATGTTTCAAGGGAAAACAATCACCCTTCAGCGAAATCGGTTGTCGCGAATTACTCAGGCGACCCCTATCCGAGACACACGAACCGTTCGCTCCGAACTCGTTACAACAAAGCTCTATCACAATCACGCCGAGTTCATGCAGGATCGTGAACTCAAGCGAGTTGACTTTGAAAACAAGCCTAACGGCACTGCTTTGGGGACATTGGACAAAAACATCTCCTCGACGTTTGTCGAGGATGGGCTCGTGCTCGGAACCGAGTTCCCAAAAGGCTGCGTTGGCATTAGCGTCTATAACATCAAAGCCGGCGACAAACCGGTCGGTGGAAACTCCATTTGCGTTTATCAATCTATCTCGGGCTCCCGCACTGGCAAGCGTTTTCAGGGAGTGATGGAGATTACCTTCTGTCAGCCCGGAAAGAAAAACATTCCGCACGGGGTCAAGGACTTTGGGCTCTTTCTTTCACGCGTCAATCACAGCCGTGATATGATCGTCGAAGCATGGGATTCGATGGATCGGCTCATTGGAGTTTGTGAATCGAACGACGAACCTTGTACTTTTTGTGGCATTAGTTCTTCAGTGCCGATCGCCAAAATACGCGTGCTTTCGAATCCGTGGATCTTGGACGCTCGAAAATTGAGCGTTCCACCTGAACAGCAGTCGCGGCAACGAGTCGACAAAGACTATGCCGTGGACAGCATCATGTACTCTGCGCCAGTGCCGACTGACAGCATCAACAAGGATCGTCATTTCCTTGGTCGAAATGGTGACGTGATTCCGTTGACCTGGGTCAGAGTTTTTGACAAAGAACGTATCGAGTTTGGCTCGCTGAATTTCCAACTATTGGCCACGGACCTCGATAGTGCCAGTTCGTTCGCGTTCAGAAACGTTCCAAAATCGCTGCCCAAAAAACTGAACGCAAATTCCGCCTGGATGGCAATGCTCAGCGACAATAGCATTCTTCGATGGGACCCAAGAAATCCGCTTCGCAGCACAAGGCTCGGTGAAACCTTGGCTCTGAAAGACGTCGTTGCCATTTGGCCAACCGGCCGCCAACCTCAAGTGCCCCTGCAGGGAGACTTTCAACTCGGGAATAACGTGCTGGTCTATCCGGGATGTCGTGTCACGACATCGGCCGTCGACTTTGATGAAAAAGGATTTCGCTGGAACAAGGGAACCTTGAGAACCGCAATGCTCCACGACGAAAATGAATTCAAAGTCGATGCGAGAACTGATGACATACCCGATAATGTCGCTCCCAGAAAAAAGAATTACTCTTTCGATGTAAGTTCACTTCTGGATTTTGAGATCCCCACCATTTGGTTCAAACCACCGACGACAGTGCCAGCGAAACATGGCGTAATCCGGCTCGATAATGACGAAGTGATTGTTTACGGTGTTGATTCAAGCTTCCAACTTCGGTCGATGGACAAGTCGCAAGTGTCGTTGACGTTCCGTGGAGATAACATTTCCATTCCATTGACTCAGGTTGTGTCGATTCTGCCTATGCAAGAGTAGCCGTTTGGACATCACGGAGCGGTAAGCCAATTTACTGCGAAAACCAACATCGATACATTGATCGCTCATTCATTTCTCATCCGGACTTTCGCGTGCAAGTCAGCTACTTCAAACGATATCGAATGCAGATTGACCTGCAGGAGCTTGGCGGATTCCCAGATCCCGAGCTTCCAACGGGTTTCCGCTTGAATGCGTGGAGTGATTCACTGATTGAAGCTCATGCTCAGGCAAAATTCCTTAGCTTTCAAAACGAAATTGACTGCAACGTGTTTCCTTGCCTTGGAAACGCCGAAGGCTGCGAACGGTTGATGAACGAAATTAGCTCCCGCGGCGGATTCGTCCCTGAAGCAACGTGGTTGATGACCTACGCCGATCCGATCACCGCACGAACACTGAGTATTGGAACGGTTCAGGGAATTCGGGAGCAAAAAGACGTCGGCTCGATTCAGAACATCGGCATCACCGATCCGTTTCGTGGCAAAGGATTGGGCACCGCGATCGTCCGCAAGTGCCTCAACGGTTTCGCCGAAGTCGGCGTACGCTTTGTGACACTGGAAGTGACCGCGAACAACTCACGTGCCTATCGCCTATATGAGCGTTTAGGTTTTCGAATATTGAAAATTGTCTTCAAGTCGGCGGAAATCCCTTCGGTGCTCTGAGTCCCAACGAGCGCCGATTCGGAACCACCGAAGGCACTGAGGTCTTGGAAACTCCGCCTACGCATGCGTTTCCGTGAATTCAGTGTTTTCTGTGGTAGAAAACTGCATCTAATGCACCCGCGTTAGGCATCAATTTATCGCAATCCTGACTTCCAACAAATGATCGAATCTTCTGACAGCACCGATTTGCAAACACTTTGCGGCTACCTCAAATCGCTTCCCGATGATGAATCGTGGCCAGCCGAAGCTTTGCAACGCTGTGCCGACGCAGGTTTCTTTCGCTGGTTTGTGGCAAAAGAATATGGCGGTTTCGGATGGAACGCCACCGACATCGCGAAAGGCTATCTCGAGCTGAGCGCCGCCAACCTGACGGTCACGTTCATTTTGACACAGCGTGTCGCTGCGCTGCGACGAATTGCAGGCTGCCAAAACGAACCGCTGAAGCAACGACTTCTGGAACCGCTCCTCTCGGGAACGCAAACGGCAACGGCGGGAATTTCACATCTCACCACCAGCCGACAGCATCTCGGAAACCCGGTTCTCTCGGCATTCGAAACCGACGACGGATTTCTGGTCAACGGACAGAGTCCTTGGGTCACCGGCGGCGACGGAGCTGACTGGATTCTAATGGGTGCATCGATCGTCAATGAAAGTGGCATTGCCGATGAACGAGAGATTTTGTTCCTTGTGGAAACGGGAGACACAAACGTCACGGTGAAACCGGGATTCGATTTAATCGCACTTTCCGCCAGTCAAACCGGTGCAGTCGAGGTTAACAATGTGGCGGTTCCGTACGAGAACATTGTGGCTGGACCGGTCGAGAAAGTTCTTACTGGAAATGGGGGAGGCGCTGGCGGATTGCAAACTTCTGTCTTGGCGTTGGGTGTCGCCAAAGCGGCGATTGACTTTATCGAATCCGAATCGCAGCATCGGGACAATCTTGCACCAGCACAAACGGCGCTTCGGCAGCAACATGCATCGCTTTGCAATGATCTCTTCTCCGCCACCGATGGCAGCACGGAAATCACGGCGGCCGAGATCCGATCTCAGGCCAATAGCCTTGCCCTGCGAGCGACTCAATCGGCTTTGGTCGCCGCCAAAGGCGCTGGATTCGTTAAAAGTCATCCAGTCGGACGTTGGTGCCGCGAAGCCTTATTTTTTCTGGTGTGGAGCTGCCCGCACGCGGTCTCTCAGGCTAATCTGGACGAATTCGCACCCTGCACGTAACTGGATCTTGGGCGTTTCACGAATAGCACTCTACCAGTCAAATCCGCACTCGGGTCAAACTCTTGAACCGCGCTCTCGAATTTTCGCTTGTCCAAAAGATTCGTCGCCGAGCAAAATCTCTCGCCGACGTGTCCCCGGAAGAGCTACGCAAATTGGGCCTATCATTGAAGTATCGGGCATCCGTCGGTGAATCGATCGAAAAGCTAATCCCCGAAGCGTTTCCGATCGTCATTGAAGCTATCCGTCGCAGCCTCGACATGGTTCCCTACGATGTGCAAATATTCGCAGCCATGCAAATCGCCAAAGGCCGCATTGCGGAAATGAAAACTGGCGAAGGAAAAACGCTGACCGCGACAATGCCTTCCTACTTACATGCACTTGCAGGCCGCGGTTCACATGTCGTTACCGTCAACGACTACCTCGCCAACCGCGACCACGAACAGATGAGCCCGGTCTTCCATGCACTTGGACTTTCGTCAGGAGTCATCACCAGCGACACATCTCCTGCGGAGCGAAAAAACTCCTATCGCAAAGATATCACCTACGGCACTGCCAAGGAGTTCGGATTTGATTTCCTTCGCGATCGACTTTCACTCTCCAGCGGACAAACCTCACAGCAACTGTTGCATCGCGGCTTGAATTACGTTCTGGTCGACGAAGTTGATAGCGTTCTGATCGATGAGGCTCGTACGCCACTGATTATTGGCATACTCGATTCGGAAGAACAGATTATCACAGAGCTCTGTTATCGCTGGGCAGCCAAGCACGCTCAGAGCTTTGTCGAAGACGAAGACTACGAATATCAGCACGACAAAAAGAAAGTGGAACTCAAACCAGCGGGCATCCATCGTATGCGGGCGTTGCCGCAAAATGACGGGACTCGCCGCGTTCCGATTCGTAAACTTTATGAATACGTGGAGAACGCGATCAAGGTCCGTCGCGATTTCCAACTTGACCAACATTACACCATCCGTGAGGGCAAAGTGGCGATCATCGATGAGTTCACTGGTCGAATCGCTGAAGGAAGACAATGGCAAGGAGGAATCCATCAAGCTGTTGAAGCCAAGGAAAATTTGGAGATTAAGCCGGCCGTTGGATCGGGCGCGACGGTGACGATGCAGACGTTCTTTCGGCTTTATGAGAATTTCGCCGGCATGTCCGGAACGGTTGCGACCAGTTCCCATGAATTCCGAAAGGTATACAAGAAGAAAACGGTGATCGTTCCCACGCATCGACCCGTCAAACGAAAGCAGTTGCCGACGAAAGTGTTTCCCAATATCGAATCCAAGTTCGATGCGGTGGTTGACGAGATCGAAACCATGACCAACGCGTCACGCGCGGTGCTGATCGGGACTCACAGTGTAGAAAAATCCGAACGACTTTCCCGTATGCTGGCTCAGCGCGGCATCGAACATGAAGTGCTAAACGCAAATCAACTCAAACGTGAAGCAGAAATTGTGGCCGCATCCGGTGGCGTTGAAAAAGTCACGGTCGCAACGAATATGGCCGGCCGCGGAACAGATTTCATCCTTGCGACTGAAGTGCGAAAAGCTGGAGGGCTACATGTGATCCTGACGGAAGTTCACGAGGCCCAGCGAATTGATTGGCAACTTATCGGACGCGGTTCGCGACAGGGAGAACCCGGAAGCTTTCGGATTTTTGTTTCCATGGATGATGGCGTCTTGCTGCAAGGATTTGGACCCTCGAAAGTTAAGCGATTGCAACGAAGGCATGCTTCACTTCCTGCAAAAGGAACGCATTCTCGAAAAGTGTTTCGATATTTTCAGCTTGCTCAGAATCGACTTGAACGCAAACATCTCGTCGATCGCATGATTCTGTTGAAGCAAGACAAGGAACGACAGGAACGACACATCGAAATGGGACAGGATCCGTATTGCGATGTCGTGAATTCGTAGCGAGAGTGTCAGCACTTCGGAGAAGCTTAGGTTTCTTCAGGTGATTGCGTCGTGCCAAAGATTTAATGGTCTCCTTCTGGCATTCGCCTTATCAATCGCGTTATCATGAAGGCATGCCAAATCAAATGCGTCACAACGAATTGCCGTCGTTTTCATCCACGATGCTTGATCGCGTGCGTCAAATGCAACCCGACGCCTGGAGCCGTCTGGTCACACTCTTTGGACCAATTGTTTATCGCTGGGGTCGCCAGTCAGGACTCAGCGGCGACGACGCAGCCGATGTCGTTCAAGATGTATTTGCATCCGTGGCTCGAGGCATTGGGAACTTTCAGCGAGAAACGCCAAATCAGAGCTTTCGCAATTGG
>CAYGUE010000204.1:0-3341 GCA_964352885.1 uncultured Pirellulaceae bacterium | reverse complement strand
TTGCGATTCCTTTCGCCGAGAAAGCAAACAGCCACGGGCGACAGGCGGAACCGACGCGTTGGTCGGTTTTCAAAACATTGTTGACCCCTTCGACGATCAAAGTTTCGCTGACGACGAAATTGAGGGCGAGCTTTCGCGCCGAGTGCTTGATTTAGTGCGAAATGAGTTCGAAGAGCGTTCTTGGTTGGCGTTTCAAAAGACAGCGGTATTGGGCGAGTTCCCTGTCGATGTGGCGGCTGAGTTGGGAACGACCGTCGCGGCCGTTTATCAAGCGAAGTCCCGGATTCTCCGACGATTAAGGCAACAATTGGCTGAGTTGCCTGAGTAAAAAAAATCATGTCAGACTCTTTCGTTCTTCTAAGTAGCAGAAGTATTGTGTTGAAAATTGGAAAGAGCCAGGATGATGATCGTGCAGAAGTGTCCCAGCCAACAAGAGTTCCAAGCCCTCTCGCTTGGCGAGCTATCGGAAGAGCAAAGCAATGAAATGCTCTCTCATTTGCAAAACTGCGAGACTTGCCAAGAAGAACTTGGCACGTCTGACGCGGATGATTCGTTGCTTGATCAGCTGCGATCTGGCAGTGACAGCGTGGACTTTTCGAAGGAAGCGGAATGTCAGCAAGCGCTGGCCAACTCGCTGGGGGCACTTTCCCAAATTGACTTTTGGGCCATCAAGGAGACGGAGCTTTCTGAGATTCTGCCCGATTTTTTGGGCGAATACGAAATCGTTCGTCCGATCGGATCTGGGGGAATGGGATCCGTGTATCTTGCTCGACATAGCAAACTCGGAAGGCAAGTCGCGCTCAAAGTGCTTGCTAACCATCGGTTAACGCAACCAAGAATGCGGCGGCGATTCGCATCAGAAATGCGTTCCGTTGGACAGCTTTCTCATCCCAACATCGTAACCGCCTACGATGCTCGCGAGTTCGACAGAATCGCCGTTTTGGTTACGGAATACATCGACGGACTTGATGTCGGGAAAGTGTTAAGGCGATTGGGGAAGTTGCCGGTGGCAGATGCTTGTGAAATAGCCACACAAATTGCAATGGCGCTGGATTACGTGCGCAGCCAGAACATGGTGCATCGCGACATTAAGCCATCAAACGTCATGCTTGCTGCCTCTGGCAATGTGAAATTGCTGGACCTTGGTTTGGCTCGTCAGCCCGTTCGCGATGATGGTCAACCGGAAATGACTGCAACAGGGCAAGCGATGGGAACCGCGGATTACATCCCACCGGAGCAAGTCACCGATAGCCGCAATGTTGATATCCGAGCCGACATTTATTCACTCGGTTGCATGCTGTTCAAGATGCTCTGCGGTCGTCCGCCGTTTGACAGCGCACACTATCCGACCGAGTTCGCAAAAATGACGGCTCATGTTTCGATTGATCCCCCTTTGATTGCCGAACAGGAGCCCAGTATTCCGAGAGAACTTGGCGACTTGGTTCAACGTATGATTGCCAAAGACGTGAACGATCGGCCGCAGGCTCCAGCGGACGTAGCCCACGCACTCGCGAAATTCACGTCGGGCGCCGACTTAAAACGGTTGGCTGATCAGGCGATCGCTACAGAAGAGACGGCACAGCCGATGCTTCAAAAGCCGGTCAAACCTTCGTCGATTGTTCCGGACCAAACGGAATCTTCCTGGTTTGGCAGCTCTGCGTTTTTCTGGACAATTGCCAGCGGATTGCTAGGCATTGCGCTCGGCATTGGGATCGGATATGCACTTGGCATCACCATCACGGTCAAACGTCCTGATGGCACCGTGGCCAAAGTAGAAATCCCTGATGGTGCCAGAGCGACGGTCTCGGAAAACGGAGATGTGGAAATTGAGTTGGCCAGTGGAGATGTCGGCGCGACGTCCAGCGACAGTTCTTTAAGTGACTTCCAAATTGTTCATTCTGCCCAAAACAAAGATGAGGAATTCCCCTCTCGGATCGTGGACCACAACGGAAGAATCTTTAACCCGAACGTCAGCTGGCTTCAAGGAATCTGGCGACTGGTTGGAAGTAGCGACCCCGCTGCACCAAAACTACTTGGATTTGTAAATGATCAGGTTGTGATCCCAACTAAGAGTGGCAACGGAGTTGCTGACGTCAGTCCAATTCGAGCCAAGGCACTCGACGGATGGCTCTATTGGAAGGGAGAACGATATAGAACCGACTACATCGACGGATACAGTGTTGACATTTCAAACGGCAAGTCGTTTCACAACTACGAAAGAATCGGCTTACTCAAACAGGGCCAAAAGAAGCTTGTCGACCTCGAAGTGAACGGGCCATCTCCACTTCCTGATCGATATCAATCGCGGGATATGGAAAAAGAGCTCGAAGATTTCAAAAGTGATGCATCGAATGCAAAATTCTGGGAATTCGTGGATTCCGTTGCAGCGAAGCGTAAGGTGCCTCCGAAGACAAAACCAGCAGAATTGTTTCAGCCAACGCCTATCGAGCTTTTACGCGGCGTTTGGCTGGTCGAGCCCTTCGATGATGGTCCGGCGATAGACGACTGGAAAGACAGCGAAGATTCATTGGTTGAAACCGAAATGCCACGAGCATTGGTATTCTCCGATCATGAGATGATTGCAATCAATCGCGACAAGAGCCTTACCAAGCTGAACTTCGAAGCTGATGACAGTGGTGATTCTCGCAAGATTCTTGTGACTGAACACGGCCCAGACTCTGAGCAGTACGCGCCAAAACTATTTGCCACGTTTCCTCGTCACGGTGCAGAGAACCGGATCACGATTTCGCGAGGAGGGTCAAGCTGGGTGATGGAAAGTGTTTACTCATCCAGTAGTAAGATGGAAATAAATGGCATTTCGACATTCGTGAATAAGAAGATGAAGTCGATTGAAGACGCTGATCTTAATCAACTCAAAGGTCAAGGAAAAACCCTCGATATGGTAGATGCCTTTTCAGCGATCGCTCAATATCAACGGACTGGGGAATTCCCAAAGGGGGTCGAAGTAAAGACCGGTTTTCCAAAAGTGGATCAATCAATATCCCTCGACGATCAAACCGGCCACCAAAATGAGAACGGGAATAAAAAAGCAAGTCTGTTAGCAGAAATCCGAGCCGAGTTCATCGCTGGAGCACGCCAGTCACTCCATTCTCAGTGTGAGAAACTGCATTCCGATCTTCGAAAATTGAAGGAGCTCATGCTGGAAGCCCAGGACACTGGCTCGGTTAGTCGAGGCGGCAGAGAAATAACAGTGGAACAACTGAAGGAATTTGCAGATTCGAGGCTGGATCGCCTCGCAACGTTGGAAAGAAAAATCAGGGAGAACGAAGAAATCGTTCCCGCCAATCACCAAACTTACGAACCAAAAGGTCGCGTCGTTT
>CAYGUE010000203.1:0-9471 GCA_964352885.1 uncultured Pirellulaceae bacterium | reverse complement strand
CCTTTTTGAGCGTGAGACCGAGTCAGAGTTTTAACAACAGATGGGACATCCCCTATCAGCGTTGTCGCCTCTAAGAAAGCCGCTGCCATCACTGAAGTTTACCCGAACATTCCCCGCCAACATCCGACGATCTTCAAGTTGACGATAGTCCGCCCGTGCTGATTTCACTGCTCCATTGCGACGCTTAAACATGATCGACCTGAAAAAAAGTTAAAATGCGATGTGCAGAATCGGTGGTGAAGTCACCGCATTTCCGCTTTGTCATTCACAGAATGGCTTTGTTTCCTGACTCCTGAAGATTAAATACTCGTTGCGATCCATGGATCAAGAACTCAAGCGTCAAAATTTACTCGACGCGGCATTACTCGGGTGTGTATTCAAACGACTGATCATCCAACGGCACAATCCAAACGTTTCGAAATTGAACCGGGGCGTTGTGGTCTTGTAGAAATAGCGGACCGGTCATCGTCTTGTTTTTGGTCTGGCCAATCTTCTTCAGGTACTCGGTTGTCCCATAGCGAAACGGATGGTACTTTGATCGCGGCTCACCAATCGCAGTTGCGTCTTGGACTCTTTGACCATTCAAAAACGCTGTAATCGACCCTGATTCGACGATGGTTCCAGATTCGTCACGTTTGGGTGCCCGAAATCGAATGTCGTAGACTTGCCACTGTTCTGGTTGTTTGCTCGCGTTGACCAATGGCTTTTGAAAGCCGTAAACGGCGCCCATGTCGCTCATGTCAGGATTCAGTTTGCCAAACGAATTGAAAATCTGGCATTCGTAGTTTCCGTGGATGTAAATGCCACTGTTTCCTTTCCCTTCCTTGGGAAGCCTAAACTCAACGTGAATATCCGCGTCTCGGAAATGAATTTTGGAGACAATGTGGTTTACATTTTCGCCACCTCGCTTCGACGTCGCGATACCCTCGGCGACCGGCCAATCAACGGCACCTCCATCGCGACTGAGAAACAGGTTAGTTCGAGTGTCAAGCAATATCGTAGCACCTTCCGGGGCAGGAGCTGGGATGGCCGACTGGTCAGGATTGAAAACTGGCTTTTCCACGGTTGAATCAACTGGAAACGCAGGCGTGGTCTCTTCTTGGCCGGATTTCACTTTGTCAGCCAACTGGCGTGCCTCCAGAAGTTCAGTTGTGTCAACTGATTCTTGAGATTCCTGATGATGCTCCGTTTGCAATTTTTCTTGATAGCCGTAGCTGCTTATGGGAATTGACACCAACGAGAAAAAGATGATGCGATTTAAAGTCGTTCTGCACATTGTTCGTCTGCCTCTCAACTCAAGATGAAACGTCGTCAAATATCTTAATTGAACGTTGTGTAGGCTTCGAGGCCCGCTCGGGAACCGCGCGATTGATCCAGCCGTTTTGGCGTTAGGGGGCTGTTGGTTCACTCAAGTTTCAATTTATGAAGCGCTGATCATAACCCGTTGCGTGAGCGAGGGATTGCCGATGCAATCGCATTGACGAACAAGAGACTTTCCGCGCTAACGGTTTATCCTTCGCTTGCGCTGATACGGCAGAGACCGTCCCTTGCTCACGCGGCTTATGAATGATTAAGTCACATTCTCGTCGGGTTGTGATTAAATCAACAAACCCCTAGCCAGCTGTTGAGTTTGTATTAATTCGAAACAAAAATTGCTGTTCGTGTCAGGCATCTCGCTGACATCACCTTGGAGGCTTTGGTCTTCTTTCAATGAATCGCCGTTGATCAAAGCACGATTTCCAAAGAGGCAAGTGGGTAAAAAAAAAGGCTACGGATTTCACAACCCGAAGCCTCAAATCGTTGGCGGATAAAAAATCCGCCTACTTTTTTAAGTCAAAGCGATCAAGGTTCATTACCTTGTCCCACGCGTTCACGAAGTCTTTCACGAACTTCGCATCCGAACTTTCAGTCGCGTAGACTTCTGACAAAGCACGCAGCTGAGAGTTCGATCCGAAAACGAGATCAACTCCGGTGCCACTCCACTTGACATCGCCGGTGTCACGATCGAGTCCTTCGTAAATTTGCGGGCCTTTGGGCGACTTCTTCCAAACGGTACCGATATCAAGAAGATTCACGAAAAAGTCGTTTGACAAAACGCCAGGACGATCGGTGAAAACACCGTTTGGCGAGCTTTCGAAATTCGAATCGAGGACTCGCAAGCCGCCAACGAGAACTGTCATCTCGGGGGCCGAAAGCGTTAACAGATGAGCTCGGTCGATCAATAATTCTTCTGGGCGACGACGTTGCCCTTCCCGATGGTAGTTACGGAATCCATCGCTTGCCGGCTCTAGCACTGCGAACGATTCAACGTCCGTCATTTCAGCTGTCGCGTCATTGCGACCGGCAGTGAATGGAACTTTGATGTCGTGCCCAGCTGCCGTGGCTGCTTTTTCAACCGCGGCACAGCCACCAAGCACAATCAAATCAGCGAGGGAAACTTTCTTGCCGCCAGCCAAGCCGTTGAAATCTGATTGAATCTTCTCAAGTGCTTTCAAGACTTTCGCCAATTCAGCAGGCTGATTCACCGCCCAATCTCTTTGCGGAGCCAGTCGAATTCGTGCTCCGTTAGCACCACCACGCCTATCCGTGCCGCGAAACGTCGAGGCAGAAGCCCAAGCAGCAGAAACGAGCTGTGAAGTCGACAATCCGGAATCCATTATCTTGTCTTTAAGGGATTTGATATCGTCGTCGCCGATCAAGTTGTAATCGACCGCCGGAATCGGATCTTGCCATAGCTGTGCCTCTGGAACTTCAGAACCAAGGCACAAGCTATGTGGTCCCATGTCACGATGCGTAAGCTTGTACCAGGCTTTTGCGAATGCAGCTTCGAATTCCTTGGGGTTTTCGTGGAATCGCTTTGAGATCGGTCCGTAGACCGGATCCAACTTCATCGACAGGTCCGTCGTAAACATCATTGGAGCATGTGTTTTTTTCGAATCATGAGCATCCGGAATGGTTCCGTCGCCGCCGCCGTCTATCGGCTTCCACTGGAAAGCTCCTGCAGGGCTCTTTGTCAGCTCCCAATCGTAATTGAACAGGTTATCAAAGTAGCCATTTGACCACTCGGCCGGCGTCGAGGTCCAAGCTCCTTCCAGACCACTGGTGATTGTGTCCGCTCCGCTTCCTTTTCCAAACTTGTTCTTCCAGCCAAGACCTTGCATTTCAAGGCCAGCCGCCTCGGGCTCAGCACCGACGAAATTCGTAGGATCGGCTGCACCGTGAGCTTTGCCAAACGTATGGCCACCGGCGATCAGCGCAACGGTTTCCTCATCGTCCATTGCCATACGGGCAAACGTTTCGCGAATGTCGCGCGCTGCCGCGAGTGGGTCTGGTTTGCCGTTGGGGCCTTGGGGATTGACATAGATCAAACCCATCTGCACCGCCGCGAGAGGATTTTCCAACTGCCGGTCGCCACTGTATCGATTGTCCGCCAACCATTCGCTTTCTGGTCCCCAATATACATCTGACTCTGGCTCCCAGACGTCTGCGCGACCGCCTGCGAATCCAAACGTCTCAAATCCCATCGACTCAAGTGAAACGTTCCCCGTAAGAATGATCAAGTCAGCCCACGAAATTTTAGCTCCGTACTTTTGCTTGATTGGCCAAAGTAAACGGCGGGCTTTGTCGAGGTTTCCATTGTCGGGCCAGCTGTTGAGCGGCGCGAAGCGAATCGGTCCCGAGCGAGCTCCTCCGCGACCATCGGCCACGCGGTAAGTGCCGGCACTGTGCCACGCAAGGCGAATCATGAATGGACCATAGTGATCGTAGTCAGCCGGCCACCACTCTTGTGATGTCGTGAGCACTTCTTCGATGTCCCGTTTTAAGGCAACGAGGTCAACTTTCTTGAACTCTTCTGCGTAGTCGAACTCGGCGCCCAACGGATTGCTACCGGGAGCATTCTGATGCAGAACGTCTAGGCGAAGTTGATTTGGCCACCAGTCGCGATTGGAATAGGCAACGTCTTCCGGTGCAACCTTTGCGGCCACGGGTTCAGCGACAGCTGCCGAAGTGTATGTTTTTCCAGTGACAGGACATTTCGTCCCGGCTGGCATTGTCTTTCCGTGATCCGTCGCATGTGGCGCGTCATCGGTGTACGAGACCGTTGCTGCATCGGACGAATCTGAAGGGGCTTGCGCGAAGGCGACGTTGCCGTTGGCTACGATCAAGCAACCGGCGGTGATCGCAGCGAGCCAAAATAAAGGTCGTTGAACAGCGTCGCAAGATACGATGCGTTTGCTCGCAGTAACTAACATGTTATTCTCCATAATTGTTTAAGTTTGTTTGTTCTGTTCCGAATCCAGCTGATTTAAGCGGAGGCGGTTTGAAAAGTAGTAGGCGAGTCTGTCTCAGACTCCTGAAATTGGATTTCCCGTTATGGGCCAGACCGAGCTAATGTGCTTTGGCAGCAACGCACTCGGGACAGGTGCCCCAATAGATCACTTCTGCTTCGTCGATTTGGAATCCGGAATCATCGACTGCGTTCAAGCACGGTGCCGAGCCAACTGTGCAATCAACATCCGCCGTTTTGCCGCATGTCCGGCAGATAACGTGATGATGGTTGTCCCCAACTCGATCCTCGTAAAGCGCCGGCGATCCTGAAGGTTGGATGCGCCGAATGAGTCCCTTTTCAGACAAGATTCCCAACGCGTCATAGACGGCTTGTTTTGAGATCACGCCAATTTCTGCACGAACCGCATCGGCAACTTTGTCGGCCGTCGAATGGGGTTGAGCAGAAACTACTCGGAGAACTGCGACTCGTTGAGCAGTGACTTGGACTCCATTTTCACGAAGCAATTCGGCTGGATCAGTATTCATGCCTCTTGTTTTAACCAAATTCTGGACTTTGTCAAGAATCAGACTGATTAAACGAAGTTTGGTGACGAGTGTTGCACGGCAATACGGGCCAGATACGCTTGTTTTGAAGTTGCATGTTCCTTATCCCGCAGGGATTCGAGCCATTTGCCAAGGTCGAGCGGGGCGACCACTGGCTAATGGCTGAAAAAAATTGTCTTAAACGATGCAACGTGAAGAGGCACAAGCGATTCAAGATTCACCCTGCGGCGGGACGCCACAGCCACAGTGGTTTTCGCAAACGCTGCGGCGTGACGCCACAGTCAGGATCCATTTGTAGTTTAGAAATCGGCTCGTATTGTCGAGAATCACTCACTTACGCTTCGAGCTCGTATTGCCAGATGGACTCGTCCATTCGACACAGAATTACAGCGTATCTTCAACTTGATCCAGCACATAGCCGCTCGCAGCGACAACGTAATTCCAGCCGGACTGAAGAGTGGAAATCACCGCGACCCAAGCCGAGACTCCGATCGTGATCAGCAGCCACAATGGTACTTCTCTCATTCCGACACCCTTCGCAAGCGCTAGTAGACTCGCAACGACAACGATGCATTGGAACCACATCTTGATCTTCCCCGCCATTTTCGCAGAGAAATCTCCGCCAGCACCTTCGATCATCGAACGCAGCACCGTCACCAAAAGTTCACGTGCGACCACGACGACCGCCATCCAGCCAGCGATCTTTCCCCACCAGGGAAATTCAGGTCCGTCCATTTCGACGGCTAACAGAATGAACGTTCCGCAAATCAACACCTTGTCGCAAAACGGATCGAGGACTCGACCAAGTTTCGTGACCATATCGTATTTGCGAGCGTACCAGCCATCGAGCCAATCTGTCCCTGCCGCGATCAAGAAGAGGATCAGTGCCGCCCAATAGAATTGCAACGGAATCAAGGCACAGACGATGATCGACAAAACCAACCGAGCTGCAGACAGCTTGTTGGGCACGTTAAAAACTTTTGACTTGTCAACTTCCATGGCAAACTCGATGTACGACAACGTGGCCCAGTCGGTCCCAGAATAGGAAAGCTAAGTTCACGAGTCTGGGACAGGCTCGCCTACCAGTTTAGAATTCGGCACTACGGGCAAACCAAAACTTTCAACCACGGTTGATCGCCAGCTTCAAGCTTGGCGAACCAATCAGCGGCCTCTTCAAGGGAACTTCTTGCCGAAATCAGAGCCTCGACGTTGATTTTTCCTGTCGCAATTAATTCAACGCATTCCGGAACTTCATCATTGATGCCACAAGTCCCAACCACATTGAGTTCGCGAGTAACGACTTTCTGCAATGGGAAAGTAACTTCGGCAGCAAGATTGCCGACGAGAACACAAGTCCCGCCTCGACGAAGACTATCGATCGCCAACAAAACTGGTTTGGTTGCTCCGACGACCTCGAAACTGTGATTCGCACCGCGGCCATCTGTTAGCTCGTGGATTTTGGAGACGACATTCTCTTCCGTTGCAAGCATCGCGTGCGTTGCTCCCAGTTTCACCGCGAGATCCAATCGCTGAGGAACCAAATCCAGAGCGATGATCGTTGAACATCCTGCATTTTTAAGAGCCTGAACAACAAGCAAACCTATTAGGCCGGCACCGACGACAACCGCCGACTCGCCCGATTGAACATTTGCTCGATTCACGGCATGCACCGCGACGCCAACAGGTTCGGTAAACGCGGCGTGGTCGTAAGAGATCCCATCCGGCAAAGGGCAGACAATTCGTTCGGGCACACACACGAACTCAGCGTAGGCTCCATGGCGACAAAATTCATCGCACGAAACGCCCATCACTTGACGAGTCTCGCAGAGATTCGTTCGGCCCAAATTACAGTAATGACAATCGCCGCAGTAAACCATCGAATCAAAAGTAACTCTGTCTCCATCAACGTATTTTGTAACGGATTCGCCGACCGCCACAATTTCGCCAGCCGCTTCGTGCCCCATGACAATCGGCGGAATGCGCCGGCCGCTGCTGCCGTTTGCTCCATGGATGTCACTGCCGCAAATCCCACAAGCCTTGACGCGGACCAGCACTTCATTTTCGCCGGGCTGCGGCACGTCTTTGTTAACCAGTTCAAAAACGGAGGGGCCGACGAGTTCGAGGGCTTTCATGGAGCAGTCCGGTTGGTGGGATTTCCCAGAATGTTGTTTTGGCGGAAGTGCATGGGAATCGAACCCACCGACCACATGATTTCCATGCAGCCCTACGGTTTTGAAGACCGCGGCCGGCACCAGCCGAACAAGCACTTCCTTGATGTCAGATTATGTCTTGGCGATGCCGAACGTCGCAACCACCAATGCAGGGATTATTCTTCGTCTTCTGCATCCTCGGCGTCTTCTAGCCTGCGATGCTCTTCCTTTTCCCGGACTGCCTCTTCGCGGGCCCTGCGATATTCGGCTTCCGACGAGGCGCCTTCGATCTTGTCGACGCCGACTTTTTCCTCGACCAACTCGAGGATCCGGTCCGAAATTTCACGATCAAACTTCAGATCATCGATAACGAAGCTCTTTTCAGATCCGCCGTCCGAGTAGACCAGCTTTACGATTCCTTTTTTTTCCCATTTTGTCTTATCGATCTTCTCAATCTGATCGAAAGAGACGTTCTGGCCTTTCGCGTTCGTAAGCCCATCTCCATCTATCTCGATCCATTGCCCGAGGCAACGTACGAAAGTCCACAAACAGGGAAGGCCGGCAATGAAAGTAAAGAGGACACCGATGAAGTAACTATAAACTGTATTGGTCGCCAGTTCCTGCGGCTTGTATTTCGGGATTCCTTCCGACCAACCGTTCGCCTCGGTCATCGCAGCCCATTGCCGTTGCAAGGCGCCATCGTCGCCTTTGAGTTGCGTTTGCAATGTCGCATAAGCTTCCGAGCTCGGTCGCATTCCCGGATACACAAATATTGGATCAATAAAGTGGTATAAGCCAACAGCCAATGCGATCAAACCGATTAGCAAGAACTTGTACTTGAACTTTGGATTAACTTCCGCGCGAAGCTTGGCGGGGCTGTCTGTCATTTCAGAATCGTTTCGGAAAGTGGACTCGTTGAATAACCGTCTATTGTGGATCGATCACGGGATTTTTCAATGTCGATCCTGTTGTTGAATCGGCATCTATCTGGTCAACTCTGCCAGAACGTTGGGTTTTTTACCTGTTTTTGACTTATTATGCTTGGTCCAGCGCGATGCGAATCGATGAAATAGCGATCGGTGACGATCCTCCAAATGACGTAAATGTCATCATTGAAGTCCCCCACGGTGGTCAGCCGATCAAGTACGAAATGGACAAAGCGTCCGGAACGTTATTTGTAGATCGGTTTCTTTATACCTCAATGGTTTACCCGGGCAACTACGGCTTCGTGCCGCACACGTTGTCACTCGACGGAGATCCGATTGATGTTCTGGTCTGCAACACACGAGCCATCATGCCTGGTGCCGTGATGAACTGCCGTCCAGTCGGTGTGCTGATCATGGAGGACGATGCCGGGCACGATGAAAAAATCATCGCAGTTCCCTCCAGGAAGTTGACTCGTCGCTACGATAGCGTCCACAACTATTCGGATCTGCCTGATATCACAATTCAGCAAATTGAGCACTTCTTTGCTCACTATAAAGATCTCGAGCCTGGGAAATGGGTAAAGCTGGCAGAGGTTAACGAGGCAGATGTTGCTCAGCGGATGATCATGGAGGCGATCGTACGGGCGAAGTAGTCGCAACGCCACAATACTTACATTGCGTCTCTCAACTTCATCGCTGGCGGTTCGTGGTCTGCCATCTCCCTCAGTAAATTCCGCCAGGAGTTTGGACGTCCAGGCGTTAGCCTCCCGAGAATTCGCTGTTGGTTAGCGCCTGTTAGTGATGGGAGGTTTGCCGGCATTTGGTCGACATGCAGAAATCCCAACATCGCTGCAATCAGGCTCGGCGGATCAATGCTGCCGCTGGATGGCGCCGAAACATCCATTTGCGTTTGCCACGAACCAGTGACCCGTGATTCGGGAAATTGATTCTGTAAGACCGACACAAACGAATCTGAGATCAACTCAGGCGCATCAATCAATATCTTTCCGGGTCTTGCAAATTCTGGAGACGACTGATCGTAGGCTTCCAGCAATCCTTTTTTCGAAACTCGGAGTCGCGAAGACGTCGCAATCTGATGCTCGAGCTCATCTCTTCGACGAGCATGATCGGCTTCAAGACGTCGCAACGAATCGTGAATCAGGTCTTCGCATGATCCACTGATCCACTTCATTGCCGAACACAATAACTGCTCCGTAGGCAAACTTTCATTGCGAGACGCTTTAACCACTTCGAGCATTTGGCATGTTCGCTGAGAGCCGGAGATGTTGATTTGCTTCCATTGATCAACCAACTCCTTTGAGTGCACTCCGGACACAAGTAGTTGTCGAACTTTCGCAGTAGAAAACTAATTCCGCCCTACCAACTCCAACAAGCCTTCGACCAATGACATTCCTTGAGTCTCAATCGAAAGCAAGTTGGGAATCTCGGCGTCCAAACCATCCGACGGCGGAAAAAGATAGCCGGACGTTTCTTCTCCAATGCGAATCGTCACGTTGACTTGCCTAGCAATTCGTTCATTTCGATCCGCTTGAAGCAACCAC
>CAYGUE010000202.1:0-9547 GCA_964352885.1 uncultured Pirellulaceae bacterium | reverse complement strand
ACGGCAGCGGCGCTCACCTCACGCCTGGCATCATCGACTGTCACTCGCACATGGCCAGCGACAGCGGCATCAACGAAAGCGGACAAGCCATTACCGCCGAAGTTCGCATCGGCGACATGATCGACTGTGACGACATCACAATCTATCGGCAGCTCGCCGGCGGCGTAACAACGGCAAACATCTTGCATGGATCAGCAAACCCGATCGGCGGTCAGAACCAAGTCATCAAACTTCGCTGGGGAGCACTCGATGATGAAATGAAATTCAAAGGCGCCCCTCTCGGTATCAAGTTCGCTCTTGGTGAGAACGTCAAACAATCTAACTGGGTCAACCCAACGAATCGATATCCGCAAACGCGAATGGGTGTCGAACAACTATTCGACAACGCCTTCGAAGAAGCAAAACTCTATCGAGCAAAACAAAACGCCTACAAAGAAACTGGCAAAGGAATTCCGCCACGAATCAATCTCGAACTCGAAGCCATTGCAGAGATCGTCGAGGGCAAACGTTGGATTCACTGTCACAGTTATCGCCAAGACGAAATCCTGTCCTTGATTCGATTGCTCGATCGACACAGGATTCAGATCGGAACATTCCAGCACATCCTTGAAGGCTACAAAGTCGCCGACGAGATGGCCAAACACGGTGCGATGGGCAGTGCGTTCTCGGACTGGTGGGCTTACAAATATGAAGTCAAAGACGCGATCCCGCACGCCGGTGCGTTGATGCATGAGCGAGGCGTTGTGATGTCGTTCAACTCCGATGACGCAGAGCTTGCCCGTCACCTGAATCAGGAAGCCGCGAAAGCCGTTCGTTATGGCGGGCTAAGCTTTGAAGAGGCTTTAAAATTCGTGACGATCAATCCAGCAAAACAGCTGCGCATCGATGATCGCGTCGGCTCCATCGAAGTCGGCAAAGATGCTGATCTTGTCCTGTGGAGCAGCCATCCACTTTCGAATCTGGCAATCGCCGAGCAAACGTGGATCGATGGGCGTAAGTATTACGATCGACAGGAAGACAGCCAACGTCACGAGACGTTCGTCAAACTAAAACAAGAGCTCATTCAGAAGGTCCTTCGCTCCGGCGAGGAAATGGAGTCTGGAGGTGCCGAGTCAACTGACCCGGCAAAATTCTGGCCCCGCTACGATGCGTTCTGCGGCCACTCTCATCACGAAGGACACGACCACGATGACGATCATGAGGGACACCACCATGAGTAACCCATTCCGTGCCTGCAACTTCCGGACGCAATCATTTGCATCGAGGCGTGGTTGTTGCTTCCAGCCGCAATCATTTGCATCCAGACGTGGTTGTGGCTTCCAGCCGCAATCATTTGCATCCAGACGTAGTGACGGCTTCCAGCCGTCGCAAAGTGCCGTGAGCAACTCGGCTCAATTCGACGGCTGGAAGCCGTCTCCCCGAACCCAAGCAAACAACAGCGGCTGGAAGCCACAGCCACGAATCATGCAAACGATCATGGCATTTTTAATCATCAGCACATTCTTTAGCCACACAGCAATCGCACAACTCCCAGCCGAAGCTCCGCCAGGCCCCTTTGCTTTGATGGGTGCCGACATTTATCCGGTCAGCAGCGAGTTCATCGAAAAGGGAACGATTCTAATCGAAGATGGCAAGATCAAAGCGATCGGAAAGGACATCGCCATCCCTAAAGGTGCATCAAAGATCTCCCTCGAAGGAAAATCGATCTACCCCAGCTTCATCGAATCCCACTCACGGCTTGGGCTGACCGAGATCGCGGCTGTCCGGGCAACGAACGACTATCGTGAACCCGGTGCGATCAACCCCAACGTTAAGGCACTTGTTTCGATCAACATAGAAAACGTGATCCTGCCAGTGACTCGATCCGGAGGCGTGCTGGTCGCGCTTTCGGCCCCCAGTGGCGGGATGATTTCGGGGCAGTGTTCAGTCGTACAACTCGAAGGCTGGACGTACGAAGACATGGCCATCAAGCCGGTTGCTGCAATGCAAGTGAATTGGCCGATGCAGAGCTTGCCTCCGGGTTTGACGGCTCGGCTCAAGAAGGACAAACTTAAAGAGGAAAAGGAAGAACTCGAAGAACGAAAAGAAACGCTCGCCAAGTTCTTTGAGATGGCAAAAGCCTATCACGAAGGTCGCAGACAACCGAACAACCAGCCTGCATTCGACAGCAAGCTCGATGCCATGCGAGGCGTGATGTCCGGGGAAGTCCCCATGCTTGTCCGCGCGGACCGAGCAGCCGAAATCAAAGCCGCCGTAGCTTTTGCCGTCAAGGAGCAGCTAAAGATCATCATCCTCGGTGGCTATGATGCGGTGAAGTGTGCTGACCTTTTGAAGGCTCATGACGTTCCCGTCATCGTCTCTGCAACGTATCGACTTCCGCTCCGCCGCGATGATCGCCACGATGATTCCTACACTTTGCCAGCACGACTCAAAAAAGCCGGTGTTAAGTTCTGCATTTCATCGACCGATCGCAGCGAGACTTGGAACACTCGCAACCTTCCGTTCCACGCAGCGATGGCTCAAGCATACGGGCTAGAACGAAACGAAGCGATTCGATCGATCACGCTTTCCACTGCCGAAATCCTTGGCATTGCCGATCGGCTTGGTTCTTTGGACGTTGGCAAAGACGCAACGCTGATCGTCGTCGATGGCGATCCTCTGGAAGCCGTTTCGACGATCGATCGAGCCTGGGTCGCAGGCCGCGAGATTGATCTCTCGAACCACCAAACGAAGCTGTATGAAAAGTACAAGGAAAAATATCGCCGACTGAAACCAGCAAAAATTGAATAGCAACTATGACCCGTCGTTGGCTGGTTTTACCTCCGCCAGACTGTTAGATCATCGTCCTTTTCGCGGCCCGGCATTGAAATGAGTGGAACTTCAGATCTTCAAAAGTTACTCTCGACGCTGCAACCGGTCCTCAAACAGGGTGAGTTCGTTTTCATATCGCATCCCAAAGCCATCTATGGTGATGGGGCACATCTGAACCCTATCGCAGCGTTCCTCGAGCGTGAAGGCTTGACCTTGATAGTGCCGCGGGAAACTGCGGACGAATCTGGAAAATCATACAATGGCGTTTTCCGAATGGTCACAATGAAGGTTCATTCTGATCTTGCAGCCGTTGGCTTAACCGCCGCGGTTGCCCAAACTCTTGCTGAGCGGAACATCAGTGCAAACGTAGTCGCCGCCTATCACCACGATCACATATTCGTTCCTGCAGATCGAGCTGACGATGCGATTGCGGCACTCGAAGAATTGATGACGGACAATCAATAACGTATAGAAACGCTACTTTCGATTGTATCTCAACGCATATTGCAAAACCATTCCAAACGGAATCAGCCAAATCAAATCGTTCGTGACGTTGGCGACGCCAAACAAAAGTGGTAACGTGCCACCCGCGACCGCCCATGCCATCCCAATCGGCCCGAACAATTTCCCCAGAAAACCAACCAGTACGATCGGCCAATGTCGCACAGGATCAAACGCCGCGATGAGGTAGCCGACGCCGTAGACGCCGACGATCATTCCAATACACTGCCAAAGCTCGGGATATCTCGGAGGATCCATGTCGATCAAATGAAACATGGCATTCGGAAAAACAATGGCATAGATTCCGAACAAAAGATTGTAGATCCCCGCGGCGATCAACATCCACTTCATCCACGCTGGGGAAGTATCACATTCAGTTTTCAAAGTTGATTCTCACAATAAGCGAATGACGCTCCATCTAGATCCACAACCGAAAAACGCTGCCCTCTGCCAACTACGGCAAGACGCGAACGCGAATGTTGCGATAATCGACGGGAGCACCTTCGGCCTCAAGTGCAATGAATCCGCTGGCCGGACTGCACTCATTTCCACCAGCAACCTCATAACCGTTGACCCACAACCGGACTTCACCGTTGATCGCGCGGATGTAGTAATGATTCCACTGCCCGAAGCCCTTGGAATGATCCGCGGAAGGAAAACTACGGCTGCCGTTGGGAGCTGCTGGAGCAAACGGTTTCATTTTCGCGACCCCACATGGAAACACGTCGCCATGAGTCGTGAACCAATCGGACTTCTTGCCTTGGTTCTTTTCGTAATCCTCGGCGTAGCCATGGTCGAGAATTTGAATCTCGATTCCCTGTGGCAGTTCACCGGGTTTCATCTTGTCGACAACCTCTTTAGGTGACCAGATAAAGACGCCCGCATTACCCGAGCGATTCAAGTGCTTCCACTCCATCACCATCTCGAAATTCGCGTACTGCTCTTTCGAGCGAAAGCCGCCATTGCAGTTACCGTTACACTTGATCAGACCGTCTTCAACACTCCACGTATCGTCTTTACAGTTGATGTTGGCAAAGTCATCAAAACTGAGCTCAACCCAACCAGCACCACTGCCGTCGATTAGCGCCGCTGGGAGTTGTTCTTTCTCAACAGCTCCAGTTTGTTCAGATTGTTTCTGCGGGATCGCGATCCAACCACAAAGGCACACAGCGGTCGTCGCCAAAGAAACAAGAAACGTGTTAACAGTTTTCATTCGGGTTATCCGGCGACTTGAAGTTGAAGGGCACACAAAATCCTAACACAGGTCGACGCGGTTTAGCCAACCACGAGCGAAACGTTCCTGAGTTGAATCGCGACGCATGATATCAATATAGAAGTTCGCCTGCAAAAGGTTGAGCAACTTCAATAAATAGTCTGGTCGATCTTTTTCCAGCTTCAAAAATATTTTCAATGCCGTAAGTGTTTGATCACCAAATTTTCCGTCTTCAGTGATATCCATGTAGTTCTTCTGATCCCGGTTGAGCAAATTTAAGCCTTGTTGCAAGTAACCCACCGAACGTCCACAGCCTTGATTGACCCCAGTATCAAATACCTTATTGGCAACGTGCTGATCCGGAATCTCAGCGCCACGAATCGGAGTCCAATATCGCTCTCGAAAAAGCTCCTTAGCCAACTCAGCTAACTCATCACTTGCGTTGATTCGATGTTTGAAATCGTCGGGATGTTCCTTCTTGATCTGATCGATGATTGGCCAGCCTTTCCAATCGCCGTTGAACTTTCGAGCAACGCCACGATGCGTCTCGCCGCCTTTGTCCACCGGATCATCTACGTAGCCACCTTCACGAATTTCTGTTTCGCCGTATGCAATTTCGAAATCAGCCATCTCCTTGAGTCCTTCCCAACATTATTCTGACAAGAAACAGTCTAATCGTTCGAAGACAGCATAAACCAGCCTGCGGCTGGATTGAGTATCATTGCAGGAGCATCGCATGTTTTGGGAAATGTATCAGCAGAGCCGAATCAACTCATCGAGTCGGGATGCAGACCGTGCTATCCGTACGGCGAAAAAAACGGAAGAGCGTTCTGCGGCGATACACCAGCAACTGGAATCGAAAATCGAAAGCCTCGCTCTTACTTGTCAGGCGCTCCTCGAAATCCTCGAACAACGCGACCGCATCACGCAGGAACAGCTCGCGGAAAAGATGGAAGAGATTGATCTTCGAGACGGAAAACGCGATGGACGCATGTCGCCACCCAATAAAGTCTGCAGCCAATGCGGTCGAAGAACTTCGAAAACCCGCAACCGCTGCCTCTACTGTGGTGGCGCTTGTGTAACAGAGTAACTACGACTTCGACTGCTTGATCAAATCCAGATACGAATTGATCGTCAGTTTGATCGTTTCTCCGTCGTCGAGGTTGGGTAGTTCAACGGTGCTCTTGACGATGTCCGAGCCATTCCGCGGCGTGAAAGCGATTTCCAATTCTCTTGGAGAGCTTTCACCAAACTCAAGATCCGCGTGCCCGAGCCCAGATTGCTCACCGTCAGGTAGCATGCCGAAAGTGAACTCCTTGTCGAGATTCGTGATCGAAAGATTTCCCAACTCCATTCCGGATTTGTTTTCGACACAGATACTGTAGCCATCACTGACCATCGAACTTGCGATCAACAAAGGCAAGGCGAGAACAAAGAAACGTTTTACGATGAGACTCATGGCTGATGCTCCTGGAGTAAATAACACACGGTTCCGTTTGCGGGTCCATGCGTAAATGTCAGGTGATTGGCAAAGAGTGCGATGAATGCGAATTGCGTGCCAAAACCAAACTAGTTCCATTCTTCTACGAAACACCTGACGATTCGGTTCCCGAATCATGTCAGACTCCATTTAACCCTCACCAGCCTCACACCACGCTTTCAGCTCCTGCATGTCTCTTTGAATGAACTTTTCAATCATTCCCTTGATCAACGGCGTGGTTATTTTTGCTGCCAGTTTGTAAGGTCGGGCATCCATGGTCATGTTGAGCTTCGTACCGGATCCTGATTGCGCGACGGCGAAGACCGTGTCCCAAATCGTACCGCCCTGATCAGCGACCATCCGGATCCGATCGTTCATGATGTACTCGGTGACTTCGAGTTCCGTTTGGCTCTCGCGGCCCTTCATCAATCGTGTTTCACAGAATTTTGTTCCGACACCGCTTCGTTGATCCGTCAAAAATTCAACACCTGTGATTGCTTCGGCTCGGGCGGGAAACGTCTCGATCTCCGAGACCGCTGAGAAGACCTTTTCGACCGGAGCCTGAATGTTAATTGAAATGGAAGTTCTGGTCATGGATTCTTTCCTGAGTTGACTCATGTGAACCAGTCTCCAATATTGTAGCGACCCAACTTTGCCACTCGTTCCATCGGGCTCCGTCATGAACAATTTCTGTCAAATCTTTTTTGCATTCTCCGTTATGGCCTCCAGCGCGGTCGTTTGGTTCTCGATGCCAACCTCACCTTCTTCCGATTCGGCGTCACAGAAGGCAGTCGACATTTCCAGACAGCTGACCGAACTGCAGCGATACGATGCGCCCGAGGCCACGCAAGCAGTCGCTGCTGACGACGAACATTTCTACGCGATTTCAAATTCGATGATCGCCAAGTACGACCGAGAAAGCGGAGAAAGGATCGCGTCATGGAAGGCGGACATTGAGAGACCGCTTCGTCATTTGAATTCGGGCATTGTGCGCGATGGTAAACTCTATTGTGCAAACTCAAACTTCCCATCGTGGCCCGAGGCGAGCTCGATCGAAGTCTGGGATACGAAAACGATGACTCACGTTAAGTCGCACAGCCTCGGAATCTGCAGCGCAGGCTCGCTAACATGGATCGAACCGATGGAGGATGGTTGGTACGCCGTATTTGCCAACTACTCCAAGAAGGTCAACGATGATCCGTTGGCCAAGTCACATCGCTCGACGCAGTTGGTGCGCTACGATGATTCGTGGCGGCGAACGGCTGGTTGGGTGTTTCCGAAGAAAGTCTTGGATCGATTCGATCCTCACAGTTGCTCCGGTGGAGGCTGGGGACCAGACAGGAAACTTTATTGCACCGGTCATGATCTTGGCGAAGTCTACCAACTGGAGTTTCCGAAAGCCGGTTCCACGTTGCGGTTGACTGGCACAATCGGTGCGCCGATTACAGGGCAGGGCATCGCATTTCACAACAACACACTTTGGGGAATCGATCGTGCAAGGCGGCAGGTTGTCGTTTCGCAATTCTCGCCAGCCAAAGAAAAACTCCTCGAAAATAAATAGCTCGCCCGGTTCCAACCCGTGCCGCTCGATTTAGGAACAACGTCGCAAAAGCTTGCATACTACGCGACAAGCGGAAAGCATGGGATTCGAACCCACTTGGCTGTAACACCGCGCGATTAAGCAGATCGGCCCGACAAACCATATTCGGCTACTTTCCGTTTTTGATTTTTAATGCAGCACGCCCCCAGGGATTTGAACCCCGACCCACTGGGTTGGAATCAGTGATGCTGCCGTTACACCAAGGACGTAAATAATAGATAGGGTGAGAGGGTGCAGTTTTCAGATGCTGTAACCCGTGCCGTTTTCACTTTCGACTCTTTCAGAAGCGGAAGCCGTGAGACTCGAACTCACAAGCCACATTCCTGCGGCCACCTGTTTTCAAGACAGGCTCCTCATCCAGCCGGATGGCTTCCGTAAATCAGGCAAACGTTTTCAGATCCTAGATACAGACTCATAAACTGTGCACTGTTAACTTGCACCTTTCAAAAGCTGCGGGGGTCGGAATCGAACACGTGTCGAGATCCGCAATACGGCAATAGACGGGAAGCTCCGACGGCACGTTACTCGTCGGCGGTTGGAGTTCACCGATCGGAGTAACACCGGGCATGATGGTCGAATCTTCTATTTCACCTACGGCGATTGGCTCATTGCGGTGAACGCCTATCTTGTCAGGTAAAAGCCGAATGAAGTTTGAAGCAACACCCAACGGCAAAGATGAATTCGCACTGAGCCATGAGTTGCAGTGTTTCGCCGATGACTACTGGTTGCCGGAACACGAGCCAGAAGATCAAGGGAGAGCGATCATTCTGGAGGCGTTCAAACGAAAGGTTGCGGGGCAGATAGAATTGCTGGACCTGCAAAATCCGCCGGATTGAATAGAGCCGTTTGTTTCATGCATCGGCTTATCTCATTCGCTGACCGTCTTCGAAGCCTTGCTGACAGGAAAGGTCCGGGAAGAAAACATGGCCCTATTGACCGGTTGATTCGCTGTCGCTTTCAAGCAAAAGCCTTCAAAACTTGATCAGGCCTCCCAGTCCATGTAGACTTAATCACGAGACTCACCTGTCGACAACAATTGAAAGAATCAACGATGTTTCGCACTTCCGTTTTGCTTGCAGCGTCAACTGCTATTTTCCTGTCTCTACTGCCTACAACTATCGTCGCTGGAATAGTCGTCATGGATTTTCAATCCTTGGAGCATGTAGATAGTGCCACTGTTAGTCATGGCACCACGTACAGCGAAGATGGGTACACTCTGAACGTCGACGGTTCATTAGGGTTTGTCACTTTTGGAACATTGGAGACTAGATACACTGGTTCGACCGCAATGGCCATGCGGCAATCTCAAGCAAAGACAACCCTGACACGGGATGCAGGAGGAACATTTGGGGTAACTTCGATTGACTTAGCGGAATTGAACAATTCATTGCCGGCGGTCGTTCCCTTTGTTGGAACACTTTCTGGCGGCGGAACTACTGTCCAATCGTTTTCTCTTGATGAAGTCGCTTTCGGAGCCGAGACGTTTTTCTTTAATTCTACTTTCGCTAACATTACTTCTCTGTCTTGGACGCAAGAATCTAATTTCCACCAGTTTGACAATATTTGTCTCAGTGCCGTTCCTGAACCTACGTCGCTTATTCTGGTTGGCATGGCCTGTGCCCCGATGCTGCTTCGCCGGCGTTCTCTTGTGGCCTAGCACTCGTTCGTCATTCTGCCAGTTACTAACACCCCTATACCGTGTTTCATTTTGTTTTAGAGGGTTATCTAAAAACACGCGTTTGCATTTGAGACGGTAAACACCGACATAGAAGCGTTTGCTGTGGTTGGCTTCTGTGATTCAGAGTCAGGTGTCACTACCAGCAGCAACTACCCCGCAATGTTTTCGGTTTACAGTCTTCGGTATTTAATTTCGCAATCAACAAATTCCAAATTCCAAATTCCAAATTCCAAATTCCAAATTCCAAATTCCAAATTCCAAATT
>CAYGUE010000201.1:0-9596 GCA_964352885.1 uncultured Pirellulaceae bacterium | reverse complement strand
GTCCAGATCGACACCGGTAATTTGCTGAACGGCAAGGAAAGCGGCATCCACAACGCCCGAGCCATCGCAAACTTCGACAGACTTCTCTGCCGCACCATTTTTCAACGTTAAAGTGATTTTTGGTGTCGATCTGTACGTCAGTTCGACCGTGTAAGTCACCAATGTCCATTCATTCTCGGTCGTCTTGGCGAGAATTTCGTTTTGCACCAAAGCAACGATGTCGCCGTCAAAGATTTCCTTTTTGCGATCGGCGAGCGTCTTGAACTTGCCAAACACTTCTTGAAGTTGCTCTCCTGTCAGATGAAAGCCAAGTTGTTTGGCACGGTCAGCGAGGGCTGCTCGTCCGCTGTGTTTTCCCAATACGAGATCGGTTGCCGCAAAACCAACGTCTTCAGGACGCATGATCTCGTAAGTGGAACGCTCTTTCAGCATTCCGTCTTGGTGAATTCCTGCTTCGTGAGCAAACGCGTTACGACCGACGATGGACTTGTTTCGCTGGACATGCATTCCTGTGACGGCTGAGACCAGTCGGCTGGCTGGAACGAGCCGTTTTGAATCGACTCTTGTGTCACAGTCGTAAAAGTCGTTTCGCGTTCGCATCGCCATGACGACTTCTTCCAGCGCCGCGTTGCCTGCTCGCTCGCCGATACCGTTGATGGTGCATTCGACCTGACCTGCCCCGGCCTGCACAGCAGCTAGGCTGTTGGCGACGGCCATTCCAAGGTCATCGTGACAATGAACGGAGATAACCGCGTCGCCAATGTTCGGGACCCGATTCATCAGCGAAGAGATCACATCGTGCATGTGATTGGGTGTCGCGTAGCCAACGGTGTCAGGGATGTTGACCGTTGTTGCTCCGGCTTCGATGACTTTTTCGACAACACGGCATAGAAAATCGATTTCGGTGCGGGCTGCGTCTTCGGGCGAGAACTCAATGTTGTCGCAATAACCTTTCGCCCTTTTTACGCCGGCGACAGCGCGGTCGACGATTTCCTCAGGGCTCATCTTCAATTTGAATTCGCGGTGGATCGCGCTGGTGGCCAGAAAAACATGGATGCGAGGATTCGCGGATTGTTTGAGTGCCTCCCATGCCCGGTCGATGTCTTTGTCGTTCGATCTGGCGAGACCACAGATCTCGACGCCGCGGTTTCCAAGTGAATTGGCAATCTCGCGAACGGCTTCAAAATCGCCTGGCGAAGCAATTGGAAAACCGGCTTCAATGATGTCGACTCCGAGGTCAACGAGTGTTTGTGCAACTTCTAGCTTTTCCTTGAGATTCATGCTGCAGCCAGGAGACTGCTCGCCGTCACGTAATGTTGTGTCAAATATGCGGATTTGCCTTGAGTTACTCATGCGTTTGTTGTTCGGCGAAGCCGAACGTTCCTTCTAATGGTTTTAATGGTGCTTGTGGACGTCCATCCGAGTCATATGCTATCGATTTGAGCCAAAAACTCAAAAGGGCAGTACTAGAATAGACTTATTATTGACCCCGGAATTCTCGTTTGGATCGTGGTTTGGGCCCTATTCTACGGTGGTGACAGATCCGCGTGTGCTGGTTTGTGATAGACCGCTACAATATTTGCCAATGCCCCAGACTCCCACCCGCTTTTGAAATGACATTCTCAAGCCGGACTGTTCTAGCCCGAAAAGAAATTATGAACTCGACCAAAATCAAACTCTGTTTGCGTTTGATGGTTTTCTGCGTTGCCGCGTGGCTTTTTGCTGCTGCATGCAGTAACTGTCAGTCCCAAGTGCGAACTTGGACTGATTCTTCAGGAACATATGAGCTGGAAGCCGAATTGGTTGATGTCACTGAATCAGATGATGGGCTCCTGGCTGAGATGTTGATGTCGGATGGCCGACGCATGGGGATTTTGATTTCGAAGCTGTGCAAGGCAGACCAACTAGCTGCCGAGACCTTTTTCAGCGAGTTGTTGAAAAAGGCAGCAGAACCCGTGCTGGAAATTGCAGAACCGGCAAAAGCCATTGCAGAACCAGCATCGGTGGTCATTAAAGAAACGCCGATAATGTCACAGAACAGCAGAATGCGACCTGAAGAGCGGATTACTAGTCGACCGATTGGTGCTCCCGTGAGCATGGCTTCAGGAAAGCTGGACAATCGAAATGTGACGACAGTCAATTTTGATCCCGCGTCTGCGATTCGTTTGGAACGCGAGATTCCTCGGGACGAGAAAGGAAAGCCAACCGAAAATCCGGTATACAAGGTCGAAGTTTTGGAACGGCAACTTGACTTCTTGCCACAGCACGTCAGAAGGATCGTGATTCAGCTAAATGATCCAAGCGTTGCGGTCGACGTAAAGCGTCGCTCGATCGAGTTATTGCAGAAGAATTGGCCTCAAGGGAGGCATCCCGGCCTTCTGAACGTACTGATTAACATGCTTTCGGATGATGACAAGTATCTTCGTTTGGCGTCGATTGACTTGTTAGCGAATCACGACAGCGATCAGAGTCTAATTTATATTTTTGCACGGATCGATGACGTTTCTTTCGACGTTCGTTGGCGAACGTATGAAATTCTGACTCAATTGCGAGATCCAAGAATCATTCCTGAGCTTTGCGAGCGACTTGGCGGATCGGATCGCACCAAGATTGCCAGTGTCCTTCAGGCGTTCGGTGCAACGTCGACTCCTTGGGTTCTTCCATGGCTTGAGAGCGACAAGGACGAAGAGGTTTTGCTCAATGTTTGCCAATTGCTCGGGAAGATCGGGGGGACGGATTCCCTTGAGGCACTTGAGAAACTCGTGGACCACAAGTCATTTTTGGTACGTGCACAGACCGAAAATTCGATCAAACAGATTCGGCAGCGACTGGCTAAACCTGCGTCAAATCTGCCAACGCGTCGTTAATCCTTGACGAGGCCGTCTATCGCCGAACAATCTTCATTCTCGTCTGCCCCATTCGTCTAGTGGCCAAGGACATCGGGCTTTCCGCTCGGGAACAGGGGTTCGAATCCCTTATGGGGCACCTTTATACTTTCCGGTGCTTGGTCACTCTCTGACATCACGGTTTTTTCCGT
Organism: uncultured Pirellulaceae bacterium; assembly: GCA_964352885.1. Lineage (GTDB taxonomy): Bacteria > Planctomycetota > Planctomycetia > Pirellulales > Pirellulaceae > Mariniblastus. The sequence goes on along the minus strand of CAYGUE010000201.1, from coordinate 6,559 downwards.
GTTTGTGCTTTTCGATGCTCGCGTACTCTGCACCATATCTGCACCATCTGACAAAGTTTGCACCATATTTGCACCACCCTGATCACCCATCGCAGCTTTGAAGTGGTCGTCGGTCACTTGAAGATAGTGAACTTTTGCGACGGCGATCGAGTTTCCAATCCAAGCGGTGACAACTTGGATCGGATACGTGTTGGCCAATTCGGTTTCGCGGGACGAAAACAAACTCTGCCATGGCCTCACCCACGGCGTTAGACCCGCACGCTTGATCGTCCACAGTAATCGGGTTCGAGTATTGGCTCCCGGACCCTGAAAGGAAGGAATTATGTAAACCGCTCCTTCAGGCGCTTCACTCCTTGCTGCTTCGAGATGTGGGCGCAGTTCTTCGAAAATAGGAATGATTCGCGTTCGACCGCGTTTTACGTCCGTGATTTCGATTCGTGACGTTTCCCAGTTCACATGCCCCCAAGACAGCCCCACGATCTCGCTCGGAATTTATAGCCCTTGCATACCTAGTCATTGCGATCAGGAGCCTGAACTCGTTGTCGGTGGTTCGACCGGCTGAAGAAGGGACGCCGCAACGTGGTCCTCTCCGTTGCTGCCGAACATCTTGCTCGACGTTTTGAACAAAGAACTTAAACGGATGGTTTGAAGTTCGCTCTTTGCGCGAACGACTTCATGAAGTTCGTGAAAAGTTCACTGCGGATGTGCAAAATATCGGCGACGCGTTACGCGATGCCCAACAAGTGGCTGCAAGAAGAAGGATTGCTTTTGAATTGGTGCTGCCGACGAATTTGTTCGACAAAAGATACAAACTGGATTTGGATGGCACGGAAGTCCATCTGATTTACGTCGTGCCGTGTCATCAGGTCGGCGATACGATCATTCATCCGCCAAAGGAGGGCCGTATTTGCCTTTGATGTCGTATTCCGACAATGCAATATTATGGGATCGAAGGGGTCGTCGACCTAAGAAAACCTCTTGAGTATGTTCGAGAAGAGTCAAAAGGTGTTTTGACGAAGACCGGTAATCATTGGATACGGCCAAGCAGATCGAGTTCGGGCCTACGCAGAATGGAGCGTTCCCTCTTGGCTCTACCACCCGTTGCAGAGTAGTAGGCCGCGTTACACAATTAGGGTGGTTAAGCTCATGCTCTGGAGATGTTGACATGCGTTGGAAAGATCGAGAACAAAGTAAAAACGTTGAGGACCGTCGAGGAGTTCCAACCGCCGGAATTGTCGGTGGCGGAGGAATCCTTGTTGTGATCATTGCAATTATTTTTGCGATCATGGGAGGTGATCCAGCACCGTTATTGGATGCAGTTGGCCAGCAAGGGCTGAAGCAGGGTCAGGTTGAACAGCAACCCGTTGGCAAGGACGATGAAGCTCGTGAATTCATTGCGGTCGTGTTGAAAGATACAGAGAACGTTTGGTCGAAACTAATTCGCGAACAAGTGCGGGATGGGGAGTCGTACCGACCGCCGAAGCTAGTCATGTTTTCGGGTCAAATCAGGACCGGGTGTGGCCAGGCGAACTCCGCCATGGGACCCTTTTACTGTCCGGCTGATCAAACCGTCTATATTGACCCGGCATTTTTTGAGGAAATGAAAACTCGACTTAAGGCGGACGGAGATTTCGCCCAAGCTTACGTGATTGCTCACGAAGTCGCCCACCATGTGCAAAATACTTTGGGGTTAATGCGGCCGGTAGAACGGGCCCGGCAAAGCGGAGACAAACGCGAGATCAACCAAGCGTCGGTTCGACTTGAGTTGCAGGCGGATTACCTTGCAGGCGTCTGGGCACACCACGCTCAAAAGAATTACAATGTGCTCGAAGAGGGTGATATCGCAGAAGCGTTGAACGCAGCCAACCAGATCGGCGACGATACACTTCAAAAAATGTCGCAGGGGTTTGTGGTTCCCGAACGATTTACGCACGGGACGTCGGCGCAACGGGTTCGATGGTTTAAATCTGGTCTCGCGACCGGAGAATTCAACGATTGCCAACGGTTGTTCAATTTGGATTACAATCAGCTTTAGTTGAAAATTGACCGCAAGCCAGACATCGATTCCTCTTTAGGGAAACCGCAAATGAACGCAATTGATATTTTGGGTAAGTTGCTTGCCCACAAGACTCGTCAACCAAGTCGTGGAGGCGATGTCCTCAAGGATGTTTTTGGCCGCGGATCGAAACGTTCTTCTAACGCTCCCCCCAAAAAGCTTGGGGAAATCCAGGACGAAGCCGAGCAATTAGAAGATCTGCTTAACGTTGCCAACGACCGCAGATCGCAACGCCCTTCCGATGGAACCTCTACTTCCAGAACTGATGCGCATCGGCACGAGGACGACAATTTACCTTTGAAGAACGAACGAGCGCTGTTGCTGGTTCGAGCAATGATCAATGCAGCAAAAGCCGATGGTAAATTCGATCAAGCGGAACAAAAAAAGATCATCGATCATCTGGATTCACCCGATCGCGAGACGATGGACTTCGTTCAGAAAGAGCTCTCGGCCCCGCTTGACCTGCCTGAATTCATTCGCTCGATTCCAATGGGAATGGAACAACAAGTCTACACAATGTCACTAATTGCCATCGACCTCGATACGGGAACCGAGGCCGATTACCTCGTTCAACTTAGTAAAGGCCTGCGAATCCCCGATGACGTTCGTGAGAAAATTCATCGACGCATCGGCGCACCCAGCGTTTATTGATTGCCAAAATTGAACTATCGCAAGTTGATGCGAACCGTGCTTTCGCTGCGCGTTTTTGGATCAACGAGCTTGACTGTCAACAAGCCATTGGATTCAGTCGCAGCGCTGGTCAGGCTTTCAGGTTTGCTAACGGAATTCCCATTAGCGGTCAGGATCAGCATCCCAAGTTTGATTCCCGCTTGTTGGGCAGGGCTGCCCGCCGCGACCTCCGTGATCTTCAAAACCGCATTTCCCTTAAAGAATGCAAGCTCAGATTTTAATCCCAACTTGCGGTTTAGGCTGCCACCTGCGTTCCGCATGACGGTCTTGCGACCAGAGAGGTCGACTTCAACAGGGATGTTTTTATCGGACCGGATGTCTCGAACGGTCAGCTTCAACGTGCCACTGCTTTTGCGCACTTGCTCGGCAAGTTGATCTGGAGTCTCAATGTCGAGGCCGTCCGCGCTAACCAGTACGTCACCGACCTCGAGACCGACTTTCGCAGCCGGACTATTCGCCTTAACTTCCGTCACCTTCAAAGCGCGGCGAAACTGCAGTGAGACAGGCTCTGTCGATACACCGAAGTCGCCGCTCGAGTTGTCGGCGACGGAATCGCCACTTCCTATTGGTTGGAACCAGGATCCTCGTCCCACCCATTGCTGATGGTTACCCGAATTTAAGGTCGCCCGAAGGTTCGTATCGGGACGAGGCAGCGGAACGGCATCGCGACCTGAATTGCCGACATGAGCATAGAGGTACTCGCCGGGCGCGGGAAACCGGGTAGACTTTTCGCTTCGTTCAAGCTTGATGGCTTCGGATTTTTGGACCAGGATCTGAACCAGGAATTCATCGCTTGAGGAAGCGGAACGAAAAATGTTGACAACCCGACCGCTGACGACAAGAGTTGGAGCTTCCTTCGTCGTTTGGCATAACCCGGTTTGGGTCAAACCGCAGAGAACCGCGAGCACGGTGGATGAAACTATGGACAAACGAATTGAGGATTCTAATTTCATGATTAATTCATTTTCTGGGTTTCAATTGATGTAAAAATATGAGCTTGGTGTTCGGTCTAAACTAGGCGAATCACCACCAAGCCCGGCGACATTATCGGCAACGCAACGCTGTTTATCGATGGGGCAAAACTCGGATCGTTAACAGGCACGCAGCTTGCTGTTCAGTACCATGCCATAATCGGGTACGGATCGTTGAGACTCGATCATATCAGGATCCATGTGAATTTACGGTGGACTCTACGGAGTGGTATTGGCTTATGCGTGAAGACGACTATTTGAATAGGCCCATAGCGTGCGAATTTTGGGGCGGTAAATCGATATTGTTGCGGCTGGCCGCTGGGAATGCGAGCCTGGAGTCGTCAGACTCACAGATAGGACTCTCGATTCGATCTTGGTCCAAACAAACTGTCGACTTTCGCCCATATTTGGAGGCGGAGCGTTTTCGAGAATTCCAAGCCGAGATTTAGGGCGTTCTGACACGCTTATCTGAATCCACGCCTTCAATTCGAGAGTCTTTAATCGTTAGATCTTTGATCGGTAATCGCGTCGAACACGATTGCGACTATTCCGCGACGCAAAAGACCTCCGCCAATGGCTTCAGGGATATTGAAATCCCGTAGAAACCGAATTCGAACTGTTAACAATCGGTCAGAATAAAGAACGGTCACGGCCGCGATGATCGACAACGCAATAGCGATGTGGAACGGTAAAATGCATTCCGGCGGCAACCAAACGAAGTGGTTCCAGTGTGCTAGCCAGATTCCGAAATAGGCGTCATTTCAGAAGACTCCACGCGAACATCCGCGACAATGGGATTTGACTCGAAAGGAAATACACAAGTCGTCAACGATTCAGAACTTAACATTCGCACGCAAACCGGCCAGGACCGCAGTAGTTGCGTCTCTTCTCAATGCGGGTTCAACAAACTGAACGTCTGCTGTGATTTCAAACCAATCGTTTACGGCAGCTTTGTAATAGAGCTCAATCCCTGTTTCATCACGTGGATCCAAAAGCGTATTCGCGATCGGGCCCAATTCATTGCTGATCCCAAGATAGTACCAGCCAGCACCGAACGAGTCGCGATTTCGTCCACTGATTGGGCTCGTTCCGCCCAAACCGAAACTGCAGTACCATTCAAGTGGATTTGGGTTGCCATCTGAAATTCCGGCCCGGCCGAATAGTCCCCAGCCTTGATCGGGGTTACACGGATCGGTGAAAAGATATTGGTCGAAATTCCAATACATTGCCCAAGACCCGCTTTTGCGAGCGATGGGAATATCCAATGGTGGGAACAGGATGCGAGGATCCTGTCCCAATGAATTGAATTCACGATTGGTCCAGACTGCTCCGACCAATTGGTGCCCCGATTTTCCAAAGAAATTCGTATGCATTCGGCCTTCACCCGAAAGAGTAACTCCCTCGGCGAAGAGTTCGCTGAACCCACTCGTTGTCGTTGTGTCGATTGGATTTAACACGGAAAACTTGAGGTACTGGTTGAGCAGCGGGTCAGCTGTGTAAAGGAAACCGGCCGCCAGCGTTGCGTAAGGAACCGCCTGCATGGGAATAGGGTTGGCCACGAATGCCAGATTGGAAAACTGCTCGCGACCGCGACCGCTCGCAAATTGGTTTGGGTCTCCTGGGACTGTGGCAACCTTACCGGCGAACACGGCGAATTTCTCGCTCAAAAATTGAGTGGCAAGGAACTCCGAAAGAACGATTTCGTTGCCGCTGGCCGTCGGCAGGCTCATGAGAATCGATGACGGCATCAGAGCACCCGTTTGGGAATTCGCATCTTGGCCGAAACGATGTTCCGCATGCATTTTCAAAAACAATCCTTCTTTCCCGGCAAGCTTGTCTAAATCGAGATTTAGTATGTAGTCGCCATGGCCGCCGTACGCAAATCCCTGCTCACGTCCTCCGCTCGCCACTCCCTGGTAGAATTGAGTGACGTTCGAATCAAACACGATACCACGCTGTTCCAAACTCGTTGCGTCGCTCGGTTTCAGTTCGACGCCCTCGGATTCCTGGATGTCGCCGTCTTGCAAGTATTGGGGGAAATCTGGTGATCCAAAGGGCAATTCGCCATCAGTTGCCTGCTGTCCGTAAGCGAGTATCTGACAGCTACCTATGACGAACAACGCGAAACAAAGACCAATTGTCATTCTCGAGTTCATTGATTTTTCTCAATTCCAATACGATGCGAATGCCATAACCCGTTTTCGGCAAGTCTTATTCCGTAGATTGAGAACAATTGATCCAGCCGTTATTGCACTCGCATCTGGAACAACTTCACACTCCTTCTGGCTCGACGGTGTCGTCCTAAAAATTGCTTGTCAAAATATTGTGTTGAATGTGCAAGTTAGCTTCCTACCAAGCTCGAGCAACAAGACTGTCTCACGGCTTGTCAAAGTCAATCGCAGCAAGTTGTTTCCCCCAATTCGAATGCTTCTCGCGGTCGATCGCCAAGCTTTTCTTCCAGGCAACGCATTACAAGGTTTTCGATCTCAGGATGGACGTTAGGAACAATGCCGAAATCGGCTGAGGAATTTTGGATATCGGTTGCAGCATGATCTCCATATTATCAAGCGCCTCAAATACGTGCTTGCCCAAGTTTGAAACGCAACAGAGCTGTCCTGGACAATCTAAAGCGAATTGCCACAATCGTCCCCCGAGCTTTAGATTGATGTAAGGTGCTGGAACTTGTTCTCAGGAAACTTCACTCGCGGGCCTTTTGAAACAGCTGGTTCGCTTGGCGAGAACAATTTCAACAGTTGTCGTAGCAAACTCGATTCGTTTTATCTCTGCCAAATCGAGTAGGGTGAATCACGGTAGCGAACCGTGATTCATCCCTCTCACAGCA
>CAYGUE010000200.1:0-9610 GCA_964352885.1 uncultured Pirellulaceae bacterium | reverse complement strand
TGCACTCATTCCGCCCATGCCCCTTCCGCCGCCGCCCATACCCATGCCGCCCATGGCATTTGTATCCTGAGCCACTTGATTCTCGCAGTAAAGATCGCGTGCTGACTTGCTGCCGAACCAAAGATACGTCTTATTCAGCTTCCCGTTGAGTTCAATCAGAACCTTGTCTTGCGGGCACTTGATCGTGACCTGCTGACGATCCTGATTGATATTGAAGCTTTGGCCGCCACCTTTTTCGGCTCCATCTGCCCACTTACCATTCACGCCAGTCGAGTGATCGCCGCAGTGGATCGTGTTGACGAGGATGCCTTTCTCTTTCGCATCAGCACAGGTGCTCAAGTAAGAAACCTGCCCCTGTGTGAATGCTTCGTTGCCGGCAATGAAGATCGACTTGTATGCACCAGCATCGGAACTCCAATCGAGTCGAGTGATCGCTTCCCCGATTACCGCACCACAGTACTCATCGCCGCCCTTGGTCGTTAGACCGAACAATGCTTCGGAGACTTTATCGAGATCGTCCGACAGTGATAATACCTGGCGGATGTAGTTTTCTGTCGCAGGAAGGTTCGTGTTTCCGTACTCAAAAACGCTGACACGAAGAGCTGGTTTTCGGCCGTCTTTTTCCGCGACCGAAAGTCGTTGCACGATTTGCCAAAGCTGGTTTCTGGCCTGACTGATCAGGCCGTCCATGGAATTCGATGTATCGAGTAGAATCGCAACATCGACAGGGATACGATCATCTTTGACTTTATCGCCATCGTCGCCGATTTTGACACTGATGTTTTCGCCTTTTCCATTGGTGAGCGTAACGGTTTCTTGGGCCTGTATCGTGCTGGCATCATTGAACGCAAAGGCACCAATCAATGCCAACAGGATTGCGCAGTTTGCCGTGTTTAAAGTTCTCAACATTGTCGTTGTCTCCGAAAGTTAGGTTTTGGTAACCCCACCAGATTCCGACGCCGATTTAAAAACTAAGTTCCGCTGAATCTGAAAATGATTGCATATGTCCGGTTATACGTCGATTGACTCTGAAAAACTCGTTGCCACGATCGAGCGACTGAAGGCTCGGATCGAGGAACGCTTTCCCGATTCTGGGCTTCGCAATGTCTGTGGACAGCTGCATGAAGTCGCCAACCACATGAAAGAGCGGTCGGAATGGATCGCGAGGCCCGTGCACTGGCTACGAATCTTGACGTGGGTTGTATGCATCCTGATACTTGCTGGGACCGTCGCCGCAATTTACGCAATTGGCGTAGGAAACGAACCGGCTGCGATTGCTTCCAAACCAAAATCCGTCAGCATCACTGACTTCGTGACGTTGCTTGAAGCCGGGATCAATGACGTCGTCCTGATCGGTGCCGCCATCTTTTTCCTACTCAGATTCGAAACAAGATACAAGAGAGTCCGCGCCCTCAAGGCATTGCACGAGCTACGATCGATTGCTCACGTGATCGACATGCATCAGCTGACGAAAGATCCGCATCGGTTGGCGGCGCCGGGCAAGTTGGTTTTCATCCCAGGACGAATGTCGCCTAAATTGAACATGACCCGGTTTGAGCTGCGTCGATACCTCGACTATTGCAGCGAGATGTTGTCGTTGACCGGGAAAATTGCGGCGGTCTACAATCAGGCTTTCGACGATAGCGTCGCAACGGCCGCCGCCTCGGAGCTGGAATCCTTAACGACCGGACTTGCGAGCAAAATCTGGCAGAAAATCCTGATTTTGGAGTCTGCCGGCGATGGCGGTTTAGCATCGCAGATTGGAGCAGGGGAACATTAGCAGACTTGTGCTACCGCTATGAAATTGCGTAATTATCCTCTTACCAATGCTATCCCATCGAAGTTGCTGCGATAGACTATGACTTGCGCACCACCAGCCAAAATGCCACCCATGAATCTGAATCAATCCAAACTTCGAACGTTTGTCGTCAGCACCTTGCTGGCGTTCGCGACGGCGTTTGGTTCGTTCATCACGCTTTCGGTCAGCGAGTCTTGCAAATCCGAAGAATCAAAAGTCGAACTGACTGAGCTGGTCCAATCCGAAATCGACGGCGAAGCAAAAATCGTCGAAGAACGTGCTCGCCTAGTTCGTCTTCGCTCCGTCGCTGCACGGGGTCCCGACAATGGTCTGCGACTTTTACCGTCCAGTTTAGCGGTCGCCTCTCTCGCGCCACCTCAACGCAACTGTCACAATGGATGTGGCAGTCATTTGCGAATTTAGAGCCAACGGTTGTTTGCGTTTAAACCGCTCCGCATGGAATGTATGGAATCTCTTATTCTTGATCTCCTATTTTTGCGACGTGGCGAAAGCACTTGAGAGGGAAGATCTTGAATTGCATGGAATTGTCTATCAATTCGGCTACGGCGAAGTTGACGATCTGACTGTTCGACAATTCCACGAAATCGAAAACTCACGCACGAGAATATTAACATGTCAAAAGACAACTTGGAAAATCAGCCCGACGAAGTCAATTCGTCGGGACCGCTACGCTCAATCCGCGAGGACTTTCTTGCCTCGATCGTAGTGTTTCTGGTTGCACTTCCGCTGTGTATCGGAATTGCAGTCGCGGTCGGCGTAAGTCCGACTCGTGCCCTTATCACGGGGATCATCGGTGGCGCGATCGTCGGTTTCTTCAGTGGTTCCCCGCTACAGGTCAGCGGCCCTGCTGCGGGTCTGTTCGTGATCGTCGCGGACTTGATTGAACGCGGCAAAGCGAGCCTTGCAGCGCAACTTCAATCTGGCGAGGTCATCGATGCCGATCCTGTTGCCTACTCGATGATGGTTTTGGGAACCGCCGTGCTCCTAGCTGGAATCGTCCAAGTCATCGCTGGAAAGCTAAAACTGGGACAGTGGTTCAGAGCTGTTTCCCCGGCAGTGATCAAAGGCATGCTCGCGGGAATTGGCTTTCTGATTCTGGTCAGCCAGTTTCATGTCATGCTGGATCATGTTGCCCAATGGCATGGCCATAAAGCTCACGGTGGACTTCAGTATCTTGCAACGATTCCCGAAGCGATTGTCAAGTGCTTCTCGACCGACACGACGGCCAATCATCATCTAGCGGCACTGACAGGAATTATCACAATCGCCTGCCTTGTCATTTGGCCAATGATTGCTCCAAAACAATTGAAGCTGGTTCCCGCGGCGCTCGTGGCCATCGTTATTGCCACCGTTTTTGCCAACGTGAGCGGTCTTGAAATTCAAAAACTGGAAGTCTCCGGAAACCTGTTGGCGGACACGACGCTACCTACCCGTGCAATCTGGTTTCAACTGCTCTTCGATCCCTTGGTAATCAAAGGAGCCCTCGTGATCGCTTTGATTGCCAGTGCTGAAACGCTTCTGTGTGCGACGGCGGTTGACCAAATGCACACCGGCGAGCGTACCAACTACGACAAAGAACTTTCGGCTCAGGGCATCGGAAACATTCTTTGCGGCCTCGTCGGTGCGTTGCCGATGACGGGCGTGATTGTTCGAAGCTCAGCCAACGTCGCCTCGGGAGGGAAAACTCGTGCTTCAACCATCATGCACGGATTTTGGTTACTGATCTTTGTGGCCTTTTTGCCGCAAGTTCTCGGCTTCATTCCACGCGCAGCTTTGGGTGCGCTTTTGGTTCACATTGGTTTCAAGCTTTTAAACTTCAAACAGATTCCGGAACTGTGGAAAACCAGCAAGAGCGAAGTCGCCATTTTTCTGGCTACGGTACTGGTCATCGTTGGCGAAGATCTTTTGGTTGGCGTTGTCGTTGGAATCCTGCTGTCCGCCGCAAAGCTTCTTTATCGATTCTCGCATCTCGAGCTTAAACTCACAGAGAAGGACAACATCAGTTCACTTGAAATGCAAGGTGCCGCGACCTTCCTTCGATTGCCTTTGCTGGCCGCCACGCTGGACGAAGTTCCTGATTCGGCTGAACTGCACGTTGATTTTCATCACTTGAGTTACATCGACCATGCCTGTCTTGACTTACTGATGAATTGGCAAAAGCAACATGAAGGGCAGGGCGGCAAGCTGGTCATTGACTGGTCATCGCTACATGGGCGTTTCTCAGAGGCTCCTGACGAGAACCTAAAACGAGTCAAACTTGGCGGAAACGGAAAGGAAGGTTCGTCAGCTGAAGGCACGCAAACGGTTTAGCTATAAGCTCCGATGGGGAACGGGCGGTCTCCCCCGTTTTTAATTCGATCACTGTGAAAATTGCCAAGGGAACTAGGCTTAGGGTGCCATGTCTCACGCTTGCGTGAGACATGGCCGCATACCGTGTCGCGATCAAGAATCCACCTAGGAGACCAAGGCGCTACGGTTGGAGTACAATCGTCATCCATGCCAGACACTTCCAAAATCATCGCCGCCAATTGGGTCCTTTCAGTTAGCGATCCTCCGATTCAAAACGGAGCTATTGCAATCGAAGCCGGTCGCATCATGGCCGTTGGAACACGGGATGACGTTCTCTATTCTTATCCAACTCTGGAAGTTCATGCGTTCCCCAATGCGACGATCATTCCGGGATTGGTCAACGCACATACGCATCTGGAGTTTAGTGATCGGGAAAAACCTTTGGGATATCAGGGGATTTCCCTTCCTGAGTGGATCCGCCTCGTCATTCAATCCCGTCGCGAAACAGATTCTTCGAGCAAACGACTGTCGATCGCAAAAGGACTGAAAGAACTCGCAGCGACCGGCACCGTTGCCGTTGGAGAAATCTCTACAGCTCCCACAAACACGATCGAAGACTACTCTGAGTCGCCGTTGGTCCATAAGACGATTTTCCTTGAACAGCTGACTCGTGACTTGAATCTATTAACGCAGCGCGCTGATGAAGCTGCTTCTCACTTGAGTCAATCTGGCGCCAGCTTCGGACTGAGCCCACATGCTCCCTACTCAACTCATCCACAACTCGTTGAGCAACTGGTTGACGCGGCGATCGAGCAAAACGCACCGTTAGCCATGCACGTCGCGGAAACTCGTGAGGAACTTGAGCTCCTTGAATCCCGCAGTGGCAATTTCGTCGAGTTACTGGAAGGACTTGGCGTTTGGAATCCTAATTCGTTTGGCGATGCCGATTCGATCGACAACATCATCGAGCAGCTCGGTCGCCACAAACGCTCGCTGCTAGTCCACGGCAACTACCTGACCGACATACAGCTTCAGCGAATTGCAGAACTCAAAATCTCGATCGCGTTTTGCCCTCGAACCCATGCATGGTTCGGACATGAAACATATCCGCTTTCCCGAATGCTTGAACTCGGCATCAACGTAGCCGTTGGGACCGATTCGCGAGGGTCCAATCCCGATTTGAATTTATTGGAAGACCTAAAATTGGTTGCGAATAGCCATCCGTCGGTATCATCATCTACGATTCTGGCGATGGGAACGATTCACGGAGCGAAAGCACTCGGTCTGTCCGACCAGCTTGGAACGATTGAACCCGGCAAAGCTGCGCGGGTCGCCATTATTGAATCCAGCGAACCGATGATCGATCCGTGGTGGTGGCTTGGCAGCGAAGATGCGGCTGCTGATTGAGCAGGTTGCCGAAATCGCGGCACCAGAAGGTCATTTTCATCGGGGGCTGTCTTTGAGAAATAGAAAACAGCAATTGCCGATTCAGGTGTTTCGTTCAGGGTGCGCACCATTCGGTTTTGGCACATAGAAAGTACTAACCCAAGATCGACTTGAGCTCGCACATCGCCATGTCAGCTTCAACGGCCATCGCTGGGTCGGCCAGATCGTCAAGGTTCAGCTCGTCTCGATAGTGAGACTCGATCCAGTTGCCCAAACGCTCGGCCTTCGCATCATCCAAACGGAACGTTGAATCCAATAACGCAAGCTCTTCCTCTGTCACGACGACACGCAAACGCAAACACGCTGGCCCACCACCGTTGTTCATGCTCTGCCGCAAATCAAAAAACTGAACAGCATCGATCGGACAATCGTCGTGAACCAACTGCTGAGCACACTTCGAAGCGCTAGGGTTTTCGTCTACTTCCTGCGGGCAGATCAGCGTCATCTTCCCATTTGGACGCGTGATGATCTGGCTGTTGAAAAAGTAGCTGCTAATTGCATCTTCGATCGGCAACTGCGACTGGCTGAACTCAATTGGATAAATCGTCGATTCCGATTCGCCGAAGAACTCTTGGATGTCGCCGACCACATTCCCCTGATCGACAAACGAAAGTTCATGCATCAACAGCACATTCTCGTTGCCGACAGAAATCACATCGTTATGAAAGACTCCGGCATCGATTGCTTCAGGGGTCTGCTGGATAAGCATGTAGTTCTTCACGCCGTGACGGCGAGCAATCGACTCGCTAGCCAGCATCGACTGCCGAGCCGGAAACTTCTGTGGCATTGCTCGACTACGATCAAACGGATCGAATCCAAAGACAAAGAGGTGCAAACCGCTGTCGCCATGCGAATTGCATAGACGAGTATGGTTCGCTGCGCCTTCATCACTGATCGAATGTGGCGCTGGCAACGCATCATGAATCGTGAATCGTTCCGGGGAAGCGAAAATCTTCATCATCAAGGATTTCATTTCTGTATGATCAAACGCACGATGCCAAGTTCGTGAAAGGTTCGCAGGCGTGAAGTGAAGCTTGCCATCACCTGCATCCATCGAAGGCGTGACAGTCCCTGCATTCGCTGTCCACATGCTGGCGGCGCTGTAGACCGAAGTCAGCAACGTCGGACTACTCTTCGCACATTCGCGAATCATGGCTGATTCACTTCCGGAAAAACCGAGTTCTCGAAGCAAACCAAAATTCGGTTTATCAATCGGAGGCAAGAAGAACTGTGGAATGCCAATCGCTGCAACGTTTCGCATCTTGGCCAATCCCTGAAGGGCGCCCTTCTTCGGATACGACGTCTGATTCTGGTGAATTTCAGATGCAACGTTGCCGTGAGAAAGCCCTCCGTAGTTGTGAGTCGGGCCAATCAGGCCGTCAAAATTGATCTCGATTGTCATGACGAATTTGAATGCGGATGGGTGAAACTTGAGTCGAGGTTCTCTATGTGGAGCATAAATGGCTCAAATGGGACTCAGGAAAACCATATAGCTGGATTTTCTCATGATTTACTGAAACTTGATACCATGGTTTGTCGTCTATAATTAGTACGCGAGTCTGTCCCAGACCCGTAAATTCGGTTTTCCAACCGGCGCTAAAAGAAACGACGCACGGGGAAGCACGCAAACCTTTGCCCAGGAACAGCAAATGGCCACCGACACTGGAAATCAACGACCTGCCGCGACTGGTGAACGCGCCAGCAACCATCGAATGGTCAAAGTCCAGGACTACGTTTCCGACAAGCTAAACGTGACGCGGCGACAGGTCCGCCAGGTCGATGTGATGTCAAATATGATCGCACTCTTTGCGATCGTGCTGGTCTTTCTGTTGACGGTCGCTATTATCGACGCGTGGATTTTTCCGCTGGGTGTGATCGGTCGCTGGGCTGGATTCCTGACGTTGGTGGTTGGCTCGATTTCGTTTTTGGTAATGACCGTTGGCCGTTCCATGATGCGTAAAGTCAATCCGGACTATGCGGCTCAGATGATTGAAGATTCGCAGCCCGAATTCAAAAACAGTCTACTCAACTACGTCTCACTCAGTCGCAAGCCTCAAGGCACCAAAGCCGCCGTTCTTGATGCTGTCTCGCGACAGGCAGCAACCGACATATCGACAGTTCCTGTTGAGACAATGGTCGATCGATCGGCGATGATTCGGGTCAGCCTGATTCTGGCGGGAATCATTTTCTTCGGAGCCATGTACACGCTGTTCTCACCAAAGAACCCGTTTCAGTCAATTGCTCGCGTCATTTTCCCCACGGCGAAACTTGCCGCACCGTCCGTCGTCACAATTAAAGATGTTCTTCCTGGCGACGTCGAAGCATTCTTTGGCGATGAAGTCGAAGTTTCGGCCAAGGTCTTTGGTCGACACAGCCCCGAAGATGTGAAGCTGATCTTCTCAACCACGGACGGCCAGATCGTTGACCGCGTCATTCCGATGACGGTCGAAAGCGGCACGACGGATCAGTACTCTGCAGCACTGTCATCGGACGGTTCCGGAGTTCAGCAATCTTTGAAGTATCGTATCGTCGCCCGAGACGGCGTTACGCCGGACTACGTTGTGAATGTACGCACCAATCCGTCGATGGCGATCGAATCGGTTTCTGTCCAGCCACCGAAGTATTCGAAGCTCCAAGCGTGGACGCAACCTCAGGGAGGCATCGAAGCACTCGAAGGGACACGCATCACGATTAAAGCAAAAGCAAATCTTCCGATTGAGTCAGCGGAGATCGAGCTTCTGAATGCGACTGAGAAAGGCGATTTTGTCACGGCGCAAAAATTTCGCATGAACGTGCCGGCAGGCCAACCACAGAAATCCGTCGGCAGTTTCGTCGTCGCAATGAATGGTCGACGCACCAAACCGGCGGCGACGCACTACCGACTGAATTTTGTCAGCGTCAACGGTCACGAGAATCAACAGCCGAACAACTTTCCAATCAAAGTCATTCCTGATTTGGCACCCGAGATCAAGGTATTGAATCCGCTTGAGAAAGAGACAACGATTCCGTTGAACAGTCAGGCAAACATTCGAATTCAGGCCAACGATGCCGATTTCGAAATTTCAAAAATTGAACTTGAGCTTGAACATAACGATCAGCGAATTTATTGCCAACCGATGGAACTGGAACCAGTTCAGGGCATGAGCCGCGTTAACGGAGATTTCGTTCTGGACGTCTCGCGTCAGTTCCCCTTTGTGAAAGTCGGGGATCGAATCGTCTTCCATGCTTCAGCTCACGACAATCGCGTTCTGCCAAGCGGAAAAAATGCTGCGAATATCACGCAAAGCGAGAACTATGTGATCAAAATCACGGAACCATCCAATCAACAGCAGGATCCGGATCCTAACCAACAGCGTCAGCCCAATCAAAACGAAGAAACAGATAAAGATCGCGAACCTGAGGAGGGAAATCCGTTTGATCCTCCACCTGAGAAGCAACCTGCTTCCGAAAAACAGGACAATCAAAAGGACGAAGAACAGAACAATCAAGACCCTGATCGCAAGCAGGATCCAAACAAACAGGAACAAGAGCCACAGGATCCAAATAAGCAAGAGAACGGCGGCGATCAGCAGGAAGGCGACAAGCAGGAAGGCGAGGGCGAACCTCAAGCTGGCGAAGAGGATAACAAGAATCAGCCGGACGATGGAGGCGAGACGGGTGACGAGGAAGACGGCATGGAGCAAGGCAATGAGGGCGCCAACGAAAACCAGAAGGAAGGTGCCGATCAACAAAAGGACGGCAATCAGCAACAGGATACTCAGGATAGCGATCCACAGGCTGGCGAAAACAACAAGTCCGGCGGTGAGCGTCCTCCGGAAAATGATGCCGACCGCTTTGCCAAACTAGAAGAGATGTTGGCCGATGAACAGAAAGAGGACGAAGGCGAACAACGGGGAGATCCTCAGCAAGGCGGAAATCAAGACAAACCGCAACAAGGAGATCCGCAGCAAGGCGGCGAGCAAGACAAACCGCAACAAGGAGATCCGCAGCAAGGCGGCGAGCAAGACAAACCGCAACAAGGAGATCCGCAGCAAGGCGGCGAGCAAGACAAACCGC
>CAYGUE010000199.1:0-9901 GCA_964352885.1 uncultured Pirellulaceae bacterium | reverse complement strand
GACGGACGATCGCGAGTGAATTCAAATTCGACGCCGGCGGGAAAGAGGGCTTTCTGCTTCGCAATGTTCTGGGTTGAGTATTCGATGTATGGCTCGACGAATATTTGGACTCTTTTCAGGTTGGGCAACGCTGCGATCGATTTTGCAAATCCGGGTTTGATCATGTTTGTGATCGTTACGCTTTCCAGTGCAACAAGTTTGCTGGCAGGAAAGTTAGCTGGAGCGTAGCTGCCGGGCATGGTTAGCTGTTTTAGCTTGGGCATGGTTGCTAGGAATCCGCAGTCCTGCACAAGAGTCCAGCGTCCAAAGAAAAGCGATTCGAGTTCCGTTAGGTCCGCCAGTCGATCCAGTTCGCCGAGTGCGGTGGATTGGACTCGCCGACGATCTCTGATCTCACCGAGAATAAGGTTCTTCAAGTCCAACTGCGCACTGGCGATCGTAATGGAATTGCTTGAAGTGTCAGGCAACATGAGATTCTCGACTGGGTCATCGCCGCCTAGGCCATCGAAACAGAGATGGAAATCTCGTAGCTGACGCGGGCTGGGAGACTGCAATCTCGATTGGACGGGATCTTTGATATCGATAAGGTTACAAATCAGAAATGCGTCCCAGAAATCCTGATCTGAAAGTGAGGACTTGAGAAGTTCGCTTTCATGCCACGGAAGCTTGAGGGTGACATTGGATGTAAAGACAAGCTTCCGTATAGATTCGGGAGTGAGCGTTTCGAATTCAGATTCAGAATCAGCTTTGATCGTTACTTCGAGTCTGTCTGGATCGGATTTCATCGCGCAAATGCTGTCAATCTCCTCGAGGCTTGGTGCCGCACTTAATTCAACGCGTATCATGCCGCCTTGCATTGATGCTTTTCCAATCGCTATCCAATCGTTGATGTCAAGCGATAGAGCCTCAATCGAGATGCCCGGACGGATCATGTATTCAAGCGCGTTGGCTACGCTGCCCGGTGCGACCCCAAAGAAGTAGATACCTCCAATCGAATTCCATTTGATTGTCTTGTCAGACGCTACGACTTCGCAACTGTGTATAAAGAAACCGTGCTCTTCGTCCATTAAATCGGCGATTTGATCCGCTGAAATTCGGCTATCTTCAATGTACACTCGTTTAGACAGATCGCGAATCGCTGCCGAGTTCATTGCTGGCGTGAGCCCTTTCAATCTCAATTGTAAGTAGTTGTGGGAATCCGAAAC
This sequence comes from uncultured Pirellulaceae bacterium, assembly GCA_964352885.1. Lineage (GTDB taxonomy): Bacteria > Planctomycetota > Planctomycetia > Pirellulales > Pirellulaceae > Mariniblastus. The sequence goes on along the minus strand of CAYGUE010000199.1, from coordinate 8,696 downwards.
TTCCTTTAACACGTCAAACAGCGGGCAGTTTTCTGGATCGAAAATGGTGGCATCAATCGACAGCCCGCGTTCCAAGCCGATGGTTGTCAGCGGCTGAAGAGATTTGATTTCGCCCTGCATGCCTTCGATATTGATGACCTTGCGCATAACGCGCGCATTTTGTAGTGAAGGATCTTTCCATAGAGATGCAAGATCGTGGAACCAGGCAAAGCAGCCGAATACGGCGGCGAACGCCAGCGTCCCAGTGCCCCAAATCGATGCGAGGCGATGATTTGATGGCTGCGAAGTTGCCTTGTCCTCAATCGCTTCATATCTGAAGAGTGTACCAATGATGCACGTGTATCCTAAGCTACAAGCCATCGTGATAGCCAACGGCATCAATCCCTCGAATGATCCAACGTACGGACCGGTTGCGAAACTCAAAAGCAGCATCGCAACGTAAAGTACGCCAACGGCGCCAATCGCAACAAACCATGAACCGATTCGCCTTAGCAGAAAAGCAATGATCGTAAATCCAAAAGCCAGAACCATTGCTGCCGCGAGGGCACCGAATTGCTCTCCTAAGTAATTGCCCGCTCGCCCACGAATCATCTGCCCAATCATCGCGATTGCAAATAACAGTACGGCTATGCCGACCATCCACGATGTTCGATTTGAGGCTGTCGACGAAATTTCTCTATTCTTTGATCGTCTGGTGATCCACGCATGCAGCAGCCACGACTGAGCGATGACCAGACAGGCGAGCCCCGCCGGAACAAGGATGGATGAAATCGTTACCGTTTCTCGAACGGTGATGCTGATGGCACTGCTGTATTTGATGTTCCAACCGGCCCACACGAGTGTCGCAGCGAAAGCAACCAGAAACGGCGACAGCCGAAGTATGTTCGCGAAGCTTCGTTGTCCAACAAACGCAGCGGCAACCATCAGGCTGTTCAAGAACACGAGCATGGCCGTCGACGAGATCCCCGACATCGCTCCCGAAACGGTCAATATGCTCAAGATGACTAGATATCGATCCCAACGGCCAAACCTGAAAAGAGATCGCATGTCGATAATTCCTCGCCTGTACCGTTGAGCCGGTTTCAAAACCGCAATGTAACGTAGCTCGGTCTGTCCCAGACCGTGAAAACAGGAAACACGAGTCTGGGACAGACTCGCCTACGGAGTTTTGAAACGGGCTCTACAGATTTTCACAATGATAGTTGAATCTTGTACGTCGTTGGCAGTCGATGAACGGAGCCCACGAATTGGGAACTCTGCCGCTTGTCATTTTGCCCGAATCGTTCCATAATCAGGTGCTTCATTTAGCCAGTCAAATGGGGCAACTCATGCAAGATAAAATTCGCTACCAGGCCATCACATTCGATGATGTGCTAATCGAACCCGCTTACAGCGATATTGTTCCAGCCGACGTCAATGTCGCCACGCGGCTGACCAAGCGAATTGCGCTGAATATTCCCTTCCTCTCCAGCCCCATGGACACCGTCACCGAAGCCGCCATGGCGATCGGTCTGGCGAAGGTCGGCGGCATCGGTATCATCCACAAGAACATGCCGGCGGAGATGCAGGCTGAAGAAGTCTACAAGGTCAAGCGATCCGCCAACGGAATCATCGAGGATCCCGTAACGCTGCCTCCTGACGCGACCGTCGGCCACGCCAAAGAGATCATGCACCAGCACAATGTTTCCGGTGTACCCATCGTGCTAGCGGATGGGACGCTGATAGGCATCCTGACGCGTCGCGATCTTCGCTTTCTCGAAACCACGGAAATTGCCGTCTCAGAAGTGATGACCGCGGAACCGTTGATTACGGCTACGGGGACTGTGACGCTTGAGGAAGCTGAGAAAATTTTAACGGCAAAAAAGGTGGAGAAGCTTCTGCTGATTGACGAAGAAAGGAAACTGAAGGGCCTTATTACGATTAAGGACATCGACATGATGCGTCGGTTCCCCAACGCCTGCAAAGATTCTCTTGGCAGGTTGCGAGTGGGAGCGGCCGTTGGAGTACACGATCTCGAAAGAGTCGCTGCTCTGATCGAAAAAGATGTCGATGTACTGGTCGTTGATAGTGCTCATGGTCACTCGAAGAACGTCATTGAGACGGTTCGAGAGATCAAGTTGAAGTTTGATATCGATGTGATTGCAGGCAACGTGGCTACCGCGGAAGGCTGCAAAGCGTTGATCGATGCTGGCGTTGACGCGGTCAAGGTCGGAATCGGTCCCGGCTCAATCTGTACGACGCGAGTTGTCAGTGGAATCGGCGTGCCTCAGATTTCAGCTGTTCACGGGGCAGCCAAAGTGGCTGACGAACACGACATACCTGTCATTGCTGACGGGGGAATTCGTTATTCAGGTGACATTACCAAAGCGATCGCTGCTGGAGCCAGCTGCGTCATGATTGGTGGACTGTTTGCCGGACTGACGGAGAGCCCTGGCGACATGATTCTATTCCACGGCAGAAGCTTTAAAGTTTACCGCGGGATGGGTTCGATCGGTGCAATGGCGAAGGGATCGAGTGAGCGGTACCGACAGTCAGCTTCCGGAACTGGAAAGTTTGTTCCCGAAGGTGTTGAAGGCCGCGTACCGTTCAAGGGGGCGTTGAGCGATTTTGTTTACCAGTTAGTTGGTGGACTCCGAGCCGGAATGGGTTATTGCGGTACGAGGACCATCGAGGAGCTGCGCAGGGATGCCAGGTTTATCCAGGTTTCCCCTGCGAGCGTTAGAGAAAGCCACCCTCATGACATTGCGATCACACAAGAATCTCCCAATTACAGCACAGAAGGTGCCGGAGGAGACTTCACGTAAATCAGAGCTATGCCGGACGGTACCGCGTTCGGCACCCATCTGCCGATTCATTTCTCGATCGGTATCCGCGGCCCTCTTTATGGGTACAACCTTCTTGGTTTCGCCAGACAGCGGGCAAGCTCAGCAGCCCGCACAATACGCTCCACCGGTTCATATCCAGCCAACGGCTTGGTCGGTGTTGGAAAGCGAGCAAAATGTCGCTGAAGAGCGTGTAACGACCCCTGCAGAATACGATGCGGCTCGGTCTAAACAGATCGCCAACATGTCTCAGTACATGCGGCGTCAGAACGAATCAGTGACTTCGGCACAGGATGCCCAAGTTAACGCAGCTCTTTATTCGCTGCAAGCTTCTCGAACTATGGCCGCACAAGGCCAGCGTCAGTCGGCACAGCCAGCGGCTTTCGAATATCGAAATACTGCTCCTCAGCGCCAAACACAGCAACGTCAGGTGCAGCAACGGCAACCGGCAGCGTTTCGTCCGGTTGCAGCTCCACCAATGAACACAGCTCAACGGCGTCCTACGCAAACCACGCCATTGCAACGACAACCGCAAACTCGGAAACCGGTTGGGCTGCAGGATCGAATTTCGCATGCTTTAAAGAGCCGGTTTACGCGACCGGCGACTCAACAAGTCGCTCAAGGAAATGTTGGTCAACAAATTCCTGTTCAGGCTTCTCCAGTTCCGATGAGAAGAGCACCGAAACAAATTGAGTTAGTTGACCACACCGTTGAGGCAAGTTCGGTCGCGGCTGAACTGGAACTGCCCATGTTGGCCGACGAACCTGTGAATCCCCCGAGGCTCCAAAGGCAGCAACCGAAACGGGCTCCAAAAATCGAATATCGGCCAAAGAGAAATTTGGCTGTCAGTGATGACGTGATTGTTCCTTCGTTTGTCGAAGCCGACACGGACGAATTGCCGGAGCTTAGACTTGCTTCGTCGCAGGACGCCATCGGAAGCGGCGTACGTCGACCAAGAGTATCATCGCACTCGACGCCAACAGGCTACGGCCGTACAGCACGACAGGAAGAAATCTCAGTCTTTCGCAACGCGAGTTCCAAGCGTGCCCCGCAGGACGACCAGCAGGATCGAGCTGATGCCCAACGATTACGTGAACTCGATCAAGAACTAAATGCAAACAAGCCATCTCGTTCCGATAGCGAGTTGCCGCAACGTACAACGCAGGACGACGGGCCTTCGCTACTCGATTTGGATGATGAAGATTCAGCCGACGAAGCACGTCGGGCTCGAAGTTCGCGTGATGCTGAAGTGGATGACCTCGAAGACGAACAGAATGCTGACGAAGGCGATGGTCCGCCCGTGTTCGATGAACGTGGTTGTGATGAGCTTCGAAGCCTGTTGCTCAAGAAAACGATTCGCGACATCTCACTTGATATCAGTCCACCTGCAAGTTCACGACGCACTGAAATGGGGACAATCACACGTACATGGACGGATCCTTCGGGCTATGTCTTAGCGTCGGGAACGATGGTTGACCTCCGACGGGGCTATGTGATTCTCGATTCAGGTCAGAAGCTTCCGTACGCCAAACTGAGCGAAGCCGATTGGTCAGCGATCGCGGAGAATTGGCTGCTGCCTTCGGTTTGCTCTGTCGGCCAATATGGGTCAACTGAGCGAAATTGGATGCCGCAAACCGTGACTTGGCATGCTTCTTCGCTGTGTCATAAACCGTTGTACTTCGAAAACATCCAACTGGAACGTTATGGTCACTCGCGTGGACCATTCATGCAGCCGATTCATTCGACGTTTCATTTCTTCGGTAGCATTCTTTTCCTTCCTTACAAAACGGCGATCAATCCACCGAATGAGTGCCAGTATTCGCTTGGCTTTTATCGGCCGGGCAACTGTGCTCCGTGGTTGATCGATCCGATTCCGTTCAGCCGCGATGGCATCCGCCGTCAAACGCTTGTGGCCCTAGGTTTGGGATTGATCCCGTAAGCATTGGCGATAACGAAACAACCGGGAGATCACTTAGGTGACGAGGGCGATTGGCGCGGCCGCAGGAAGATACAGTCTTCCTGCGGTCGCTTTTTTGTTTCTGGCTCTCTCGCTTTGGAGTCCGTTCAGGATTGAAACTCTCATCGGTTAACGTCAGTACCGTGCAATGAAATCGTAGCACGGTGGGCACAATCAATGATTCCAAGCTTCATTGACCGGCATTGCGAATCACGTCCGGTCGCAGGCGTCGGCGTTTTCGAACGGCCAAGACGCTGACGGGTACGGCATTGACGTCAAACGACGGAAACTGGCATTTCCCCAATGCCTCAAAAAATGGGATCTCCCAGACCTACCAAAAAAGTCCCCAGATGGCTCGAATCGCCACGGCGGAAATGGAAACAATGCTGATCCACAACGCGACGTCAAACCATGCCGATGGTCGCAGCGACTCAATCGTCCTGCGATAGCGAAAGTCGATCGCTGCGACCACGACTAACAACAAGATAAATGTCGTGATCACGCCTCCAACGATCACCATGAACGCGGGCTTGGCCATGATCAGATACAGCACGCTCCAGATGATGGGAAACAACCACGCAAAGAACGCGATCGCGATACGCCGGTCGTTTTCATTGTGAAAGTCGTAAAGTCCGATCTGACCGAGGGCATCGCCAAACAGCCGAGTCCAAGCTGCCAATGCCGCGAACAGTGTTGAAAACAGAACGACAAAGGCGCCGATTAGAAATGCCAACCTAGCACCATCGCCCAGCGTTTCGGTATAGATCTTCGACAACGTTTCAACGATTTCGGCGTTTTCGGGAACCAGCCCTCTTGAATGGAGAATCGCGGCTCCCAGTAGATAGAACGCCATCGTGACAACGGTGTAGATCACCATCGATAGGAGTGCGTCAAGGTACATGATTCGAATCCAGCCTTTTGCGCGCCGAACCCATGCCTCAGAACCGTCATTCGGTCCCGTGTGACGAGCGTATCCTTTCTCGATCAGCCAATAGTTGTAAACCATGATCTCGTCACCACCGACACCGGTGATTCCGAAGGCCCCCACGGCGACCAAAATCGCAGTTGCTGGAAGCTTAAACGACAAACCACTCGCAATGTCCGCCAACGAAACAGCGTTGTCGGTGTACTGCAGCATGAACAGCGACGCCAATGTAAACACCGTGAAAAGCCCAATCATGACGATCGAAACTTTTTCAATCAGCACGTAGTAACCGAGCGACACAAGTAGTGACACGACGACTGAGAGGGCCAACAGGAACAGCCAGATCGGCGTCGTCGGAAACACGATATGTAAAATCAGAGCAACACCACCAACGATGCCTCCCAGTTGGAGGTTCTTTAGCGTCATTAGCACCAACCAGATCCAGATCGAACAATGTGCTTTTCCGAACTTCGGGCCGGGTAGCCGGTTAAGGGCCTGCATTGTGGTTTCGCCGGTAGCGATCGTGTGCCGGCCGAATTCCAACTGGATGGCAACTTTCACCAAACAGCTAACCAGAATCACCCATAACGTGACGAAGCCCGCCTCGGCGCCCAAAACTGTGGTCGAAATTAGTTCGCCGGAACCAACAATCGACGCAGACAGAATTAGTCCGGGGCCAAGATGCTTGATGGATCCAAGAATGGTCGTTGGTGGCTCCATGACGGAATCCACCGACAGCAAATAAGGATTGTTGCTCATTCGTTTTCGCACTCGAACCTGAAACGTGTCATCATGCCATACTATACCAATAGAAAGAATCGATTGAGCGTCGACGTATGAGCAAACCGAATCCCAAATGTGCACTTTGCTGTCGAATGCCCAAAAAGGGCACGACGGAGCACCATTTGATTCCGCGAAAATGCCATAGCAACAAATGGTTCAAGAAGAATTTCTCGCGTGAGCAAATGCAGGAAACCGTTCCGCTTTGCCGCGATTGTCACAACGCCGTCCACAAATTCGTGGCGAACGAGAAAGATCTCGGACGCCATTTCTATACATTGGACCTGTTAAGATCAAATGCTCAAATTACCAAGTTTGCGGCTTGGGCGAGCAAACAAAAGTGAAAACATGATTCTGCATATCGACATGGATGCTTTTTACGCGTCCGTTGAAATCCGCGACAACCCGAAGTTGACTGGGTTGCCCGTTGTCGTTGGCGGATCTCCCGACGGCCGCGGCGTGATCTCTGCTGCGAGCTACGAAGCGCGAAAGTTTGGCGTTTTCAGCGCAATGCCTTCTTCGCAAGCCGTTCGGTTGTGCCCCAATGTTGTGTTTGTGAAAACACGCATGGACCACTACGCGAAAATTTCGAAACAGATTCGCGAGATCTTCTTTCGGTTCACGTCTCTCGTCGAACCGTTGGCGTTGGACGAAGCTTTTCTGGATGTTTCAGGCAGCGAGAAACTCTTCGGCGATGGACCTACGATTGCCAAAGAGATCAAGGACGCAATCCAAAGTGAACTCGGGCTGACCGCTTCGGCCGGAGTTGCGCCCAACAAGTTCCTTGCAAAACTGGCCAGTGATTTGGACAAGCCCAACGGCTTGGTGATCGTCGATCCCGACAACATCCAAGGGTTTCTCAACCCGTTAAAGATTGAGCGAGTTTGGGGTGTTGGAAAGCAGACGTTGAAAAAGTTTCATCGACTGAACGTAAAAACGATCGAGCAACTACGAGCTCTTGATCGCGAGACGATGAAGCAGTTTTTCGGCATCAACAGCGAACACTTCTGGCGACTCTCACGCGGACTCGACACCCGACCGGTTGTACCCGATCGAATCGCCAAGTCCGTTTCGCATGAGACCACGTTTTCTCATGACCTTGTTGATCGTGAATCGTTGCGAGCGTGGTTGATGGAGTTGACACAGCAAGTCGGCAGGCGCCTGCGTCGGCATGAGATTCGAAGTCGAACGGTTCAGATCAAGATTCGATTCTCCGATTTCCGAACGATCACGCGTTCGGTGTCACTTGGCGAACCATCGTCTTCGACGGACGAGCTTGAGGCAGCTGTCGATGAACTGTTCGGCCGAATTGAGCTGGATCGTTTTGGCGTTCGACTGGTGGGAATGGGGGTCAGTAATTTGACATCCAGTTCCGTGAAGCAGCAGATGCTGTTCGGTAACGAAGAACGAGACCGCAATGATCGGCTGGACGAAATGCAGGATCAACTGAAGGATCGATTTGGTCATGACGCCATCCGTCGCGGTACAAGCGTCGAGCAAGACATCAGCCGCCGACCTGGTCCACGTGTCGGCGAGTGATTGTGCAGTTGGTGTCATCGGCTTCCAGCCTGAGGAAATGCAGATCACAGGCTGGAAGCCAATGACAGCGAAACTAAATCGCTTTGATCGCTTCAATGATTGAATCATCCGTCTCTGGGAATTGATTGTCGTTGGCGTGTTTCGAGTAAACCAACTGATCATCAACCTTGATGTCGTAGACGCCGCCGGACCCTTTGATCAGTTCGGCGTCGACGCTGAACGCTGCTTTGATTTTCTCTGCCAGACCGGCAGCTCGCGGGAGGTAGTTTCAAGCGCCGCAATATTCGATCGAAATTTTCATGATTTGATTTCCAAAAAGAGTAGCACGGTGGTCTCCACCGTTTTCACAACCGCGGTGGAAACCACCGTGCTATGGTTAGTTAAGACTGAATCCTGGTGGGAATTCGCGGGAGCCGCTGTCGTTCGAAGCGACGCTTTGACCAAGTTGTTCCAGAATCGAAATCAAATACTCGACGCGTTTTCGAACATCGGTCATTTCTAGGATCTGCTGCTGCTCTGTTGGACTAATTCCCGAAGCGTAAGCAATTAGGTCCGCCAGTTGGCCGACTTCGATACGGTCGCTGACTAACTTGTCGAGTGCTTTCTCATCGAATTGAGACTCGATTTCGCGAGTGCTCTTGAACAACTCGATCAGCCTTGACCTGTACTGTTT
>CAYGUE010000198.1:0-9926 GCA_964352885.1 uncultured Pirellulaceae bacterium | reverse complement strand
CGTCATGGCCGCTGGACCAATTGCGAAGCGAGTGACTGAATCGAGGCCGTTGTTCGAAGGAGCTTTTCGGCTGAACATCAATGACAAGGAATCGTTCGCGTTGAGTGATCATTTGCCGCAACTAGCTGTGTTTGCTGGAAAACAGGAAGAATGAAGATTCTTGACGAAGACCAAATAGTCTCAGCACGACTGAACATTGTAATGAACTCGATCCCGTGCCCTGTAGCAGGTTGTTGAATCATGTCGCACAACAATCGATTGAGTTTGGACGTAGTTGAACAGCGTGTTTGCGAATCAAGACACGAAAAACAAATGGACAATCTGGCTCATACAGATGTAATCTTCCTAGCCAAAGCTGGTCAATAGTGTGTATCGACGTCTTAATCTGTAATCGCCACCGATTTGGTCGACCACAACCGCATGATCCAGTGCCACGTCACGGCAAGCAATACCGAGGTCATACCCACGTGCAAGACTTGGACGACGGGATAAATCGCAATATGTCCTAACACCACGCCCATTAACATCATCACGACAACCATCGCGAAAATTAGTTTTGGCTCCACGGCTTGCCAATCCTTTTCGCGCGCCATCCAGAAGAAAAGCAAGCCGGATGTCAGCAGCAAACTCCAAGAAAAACTACGATGTACTTTGTAGATAATCGTTGCGCCTAATTCTTCGCCCCACTTCTCCCTTTCAATGCCTTGCTCAGCCTCCGCCGTGATCGCCAGCTCGTCCGTCTGTTCGCGAAGTTGACTGCCAAGCAGCCCTTCGCCAAACAGGCATGCAAAAAACACCAGTGATACGACCTTCATTTTTCTTCGCGAGGGTAACAAAGTCTCTTTGAGAGAAATCTCTGGACGGGAAAGCCAGATGATCGTCACCAAAACAACGATCAACAAAAATGCCAAAGCCATGTGTAACGTGATAATGCCAGGCTGCAACCCGCTCCGCACGACCATCGCTCCCATGATCGCATTGGCGACGACGTCAAGAAAGCAGAACATTGACAGTCCGATAACCCACACTTTTCTTCGTTTAGCCCCGAAAGAAAAGAGAGCCAACAACAGCGTGGCAAATCCGAGAGGCAGCGATGCCAGTCGATTGGAAAACTCGATCCAGGTGTGTACCGGGTCAAAGCTATCCAGGACGGTCTCTCGGGTGATCGTATCCGGATCGATGCCTTTGCGGGCTGCATGTTTCTTAAACTTGTCGAGGTCAAGTTGATCGACGTCGATTTGTTCAACGCTCGTCGGAGGAATCAAACAACCCCAACAAGTTGGCCAATCAGGACAGCCAAGCCCTGAACCGGTTACTCGTACGGTTGCCCCAGCGACCACCAAAACGATTAGTGACACCAGAGCAATCCAGGCTAATCGGTGAACGATCATGTACTGCCTTCAATTGAAGATTAAATTTGCTGGTCGGCTGACAATTCTAACGCTAGAAGTGATTGAGTTTGTCGGTAGCCGCTCTTCGTAACGAGTCGTTCATTGCCATCGTTGAACCACACTCCGCTTGTTGATCTAGCTCATCACACATAGACGGATTGTTTGATTGTCCATCAGATATCCTACCGCCAACCGTTGTCCAAGTATTGCGAATTGCGATTCAAGGGGCAGACTCAGTGTCGACAGCTTGGATGACTGCCCACGTATCTGGCGACCAATGCAATGCCAACCGATTACACCGCACTAGATCGTCATCAGCTAGTTCGAAGCTGGCAATGAGACTTTTCGACATGTTCGACCGTAAGCTGGTTTGTCGAAAAAATTTCACGGACGAAAGTTTTCGGGTTATGACATGACGGATTGAATCAATGAAAATGCATGAAATTCTAATTGGCCTACAGAGATTAGTAGTCGTTATTCAGTCAAACTCTTGAGCATCCAAGCTGCCTTTTCGTGGACTTGCATCCGGCGAATCAACAAATCGGCCGATTGTTCGTCATCTGATTCTTGAACCAATTCGAAAACGTTCTTGCATGTTTTAACGATGGTTGCCTGATCTTCGATCAAATTTGAAATCATGGTTTCGGCGGCGGGTGATTCGATCGTTCCACTAATGCTGCTTAGCTCTGCAAAATGAGTAAACGAGCCAGGAGCGGGCTCGCCCAGCTTTCGAATTCGTTCGGAGATCTCATCAATTGCCAACGTCAGTTCGGCATATTGTTCCTCGAACATCGCATGTAGTGTGTGAAACAGCGGACCCTTAACGTTCCAATGGTAGTTTTGTGTTTTGAAATAAATCGAGTACGTGTCGGCGAGCACTCGGGATAGACCATTTGCGATTTCGTTTCCAGCGGCGTTTCTTGTTGATTGATCTTGGGGTGCAGAAATTGACATTCTTTTCTCCAGGATAACTTTGGACCTGTAGATAGGCACCGCAAAATTTAGTCTCAGGCAACTTGTCGATTGCTCCAGCAAATAATCTGAATTTGCCGGTCAGTTTGCGGATTGCCCTTTATCAACGAGCTTAACGACACGCAATTTCATTTCGCTCATTGACTGACAATGTTGCGCATTGGGGCCATCGTAAGTCGCTGCGTTTTGGCCACCAATCAAGAACAAACCGCCGTAAGCATCAACCGTAGCAGCCAGATGTTCGATTTCACGGTGGTGAGTTCTGCTACGAATCGGACTGGTAATTGCAAGCCAAACGACGCTCGGTTTTTCGTCTTGGGCTGAATCATTCAAGACATCGACGGGCGTGTTTGGGCCAAGATTGACTTCTTGGAATCCGCATTCATGGAGCACTAATGACGCCATCAAACTGGGTAACCAAAAGGGGTCATCTTGAGGAGCGCCACCGATGGCCAACGGGGCATTTTCGGTAATACCCGGAAGCGACAGCCGTATCTGACACAAGGCTCGTGCGCAGAGAACCGTCGCACGATGCTCGACGAAAATACTCTTTTTGTCGCTAGGCCAGATGCTACCGATTGAATTCATCGCGTAACGAATTGGCCCATCACATATTTCCGCGATCGAAATACCGTCGACATACATCGCCTGCAACAATCCTATTGCAGATTGGTAATTCCCTTCAGAAAGAGCCACCAATAAACGTTCAGACCAAGATTGAGAGCCAGGAAAATCGGCTTCAGTTTCGCTTCGCTCAATTCTCAAAAGGTCGGGACGGCTAATATTTGTCTGATTTTCTCTGACATACCGGATTGCTTCAGCAATTGGAATCTTTCGATGCCCGCCTTTGGTTCGCTGAATTTTGAGCTCACCACTGTCGGCCAAACGGCGAACCGGACAAAAATGGAAGCCAGACCATCGCGGGCACCGCCCCCCGCAGATTGGCTGTGTCCTCAGCAAGAACGGCAAGCAGCAACAACAGAAGTTCCTGCTGGGCAAAGACCGGCGGAAAGCCGAAATTCGGGACCGCTAGAATCGCGAACTCTCGGAGCGTTTGGCCGCCAGCCGCCAGGAGGATCAGCCACGCAGGCCTGATGGATTACTGAGCATCGCCAAACTGATCGCCCGCGGTGTCGAAGAGATTTCGATCGCGCCGGGGACGAGCGAAAACCGGCTCCAGTTGCAGTCCGAATCCAGAAGCGCTAGGCAATCCACCCCGTCTCGCTATTTGTCCCCTCAGATCGCTACACGTGTGACGTCCGATGCCGCTGCTTAATCGCGGACGTGTAGAGTTTCCACTTCTCCGTTATCAAACACGATTTGCAATTCCGGGAATCTGATCGCGGCTAGGCGCCACTTGTGCGGTGAGTCGTCACCCGGGCTTTTAGGAACCCAGCGTCTGGCTACGCCGTAGTCCACACAGATCGCTCGATCAGGACCGCGTGTCCGGCCAGATGGCTGACTGTAATGCCCAAAAAAGCAAAACGCTTCATCGTCGTATTCCTTCCACCAAGGAGAGCGATCCAAGTAACGCATTTTCCCGGATGCTTCAAAGGGTTCATCGACCTTGACTTCAAGCCCAGACGTCAGAACTTTCACCGGGTTCAAGTTTTGATGACGCTGTTCTTTTTGCCAGTCCTGCAGATCTGACCGAATGGCCAAACCCAAATCAATATTAAAGCGATGTTGCTCGTACAATTTGAGCACGTCCGTAGCTTCGGAAGCCATTTCGACCACTTCTGGTTGCCAACAAGCATGAACGACACGAACATCTTCCCGCAGAAGTACTAAAGGGAGCGTTTGAAAGAACTTGACGATTTCATCACGAACAGATTGTTCCGTGACCAAGTGTTGAATGACGTGTTGACCGGTTGCCTTATCAAAGAATTTTTCACCGAAATACCAACCGTTATCAAATTTCCTCTGACTCAACATGATATTGAGCTCATGATTGCCGAGGACACACTGGGCTCGACCGGAATCGATCAGCCCTTTAACCACCTCAACAACGCTTGGACTGTCTGGACCGCGATCGGTCAAATCACCGACAAAAACCAACCGCCGGCTTTCATTGTGATTGCCGTCTGAATCGTATCCCAAGCGTTGCAACAATTTGTTGAGCGCCTCAATATCACCGTGAACATCCCCCACGATATCCAAGGGCCCTTCGGGAAGTTTTTGAACGAGTGATTCCATTGTTTCCGCCGCCTGCGTTGTTAGTCAGCTGTCAGCCATAAATGGTACAGCAAACCGCGTCGTTCGGCCTACGTGGCTCTCGCATCGAAACTTGCAACGTTTCGCCAGGCTTTTCATTGGCCAAGCGTGTTTCGTTGTTACAATGTTTGCTTTGCCACGCGTTTCGCTTCAGTCAAGGCCGCGTCGTCCACACAATTCGTTATGTACCACAGGTCAATGGTGATTCGATGGTTTCCTCAGGACCAATCGACCTTGATTCGCTAGTTGATCTTGACAGCCTCGCTGCCTGCGGCACATCGCACTGGACATTTCTCGCTTTCCCAGCGCATACCGTTAACGAACACGGTGTTCCGTCCGATCCGGATGCTCAGCGCTATATTGCCGCAGTTCAATCTGTTGGTGTCCCCGTCGGCATTTGGTGCAACTCACCTGTCGATGGAACTGCCTACGCGGCCGTGGCGCGTAACACGATTCCTCAACTTCATGCGGCCCTTGAGAACCTCAACCAATTTCATGACTCGTACGCTGCGGATCTGTCCGAACGTCTGTTCCGTGAATCCAGTCCGGGCGGCACATGATGTGGTTTGCACGCAAGTCGCGGTTGTCGTCGTTTGCACCTCCAACTGGTCATGGTAGAAGGACGCTGAGATTGTTGGCTCGTAGAGTCGTTGAATTGGAAATTGTCGGTCGAGTTCTGCCCTCAGAAACTCAAATCCAACGTAACTCCAAAAACAGCTAGGGACGTCCCCTTATTGCAACAGATGCGATTCCACAAAGAAAACTCAAATGAAGCGACTTTATGGATGTCCGCCGGAACCCCGGTCCGACATGCCGTCAATAAACCGGAATTATTCACGACGACGGGCGTCGCGTTTACCATTTTGAACGATTCAAGGGTAACGTGAATAATATTACGATTTGAGAAATTCACGCAGTAGTTGAATTGCCAAAACCGCAAACATGGAATTCGTGCGCCAATAAAATAGGTGTTCTCTGGTTCGACGCCCACGCCTCGTGAATAATCCGGGCTAAAGAGCTGGAATGATCTTGAGCCTATTTTGATGTACCGAGGCAATCGTGACAGCAGCGAACGTGCCCGCAAGTTCGTCGAACTTTTTGATCCCAAGGAACAAGCTCGTACCAAAGCGGGAGTCAAAGCAAACTGCGAGCAAAGCAAGGATCAAGAGCGGCCAAAACTCTTAAACATCACTCCCGCTGGCCAGATAAATTCAATGATTCTGCCATGTCGGTGGAACAACATCACAATGACAGAATCACCCAGTGCTCTGCATGCTTGGCACTGCTATCTATATCTATTTCTCACGACCAAGAGTTTCGAAATCTGACAGTTTGCTTCGTCGCACCCAGACCCAAGACGATGTGTTGTAATATTTCGATTCGACAAGCCGCTTGATAAGCAACCGATCATTGAAGTCGGCTTGCACTTGAAATGTCAATCTACCTTTACCGCCAAAAAGAAAATCTTTTGAATTCGGATCGGGATTGAATTCCGTAGCCTCGTTTTCAGATTCAGGCAAATAAGCAAAACTGCACCCTTCGACGCCGTCAATCTTTTGCACGATTTCTTTTCTTAGAGAATCCGTAAAACGAGAGACGCAGGAAATCCCGCGAACTTCGATGGTGACCTTGCGGATCGTTTTCGCTGCAGCAGATTTTGCCAAGACCGTGGTGTCGGTTGGCGTCGGATCGAGGATGGGTTTCGACAATGTTTCTTCTGCTTCATTCTGCACCAACGGATTCTGTGCCTGTATTCGAGATGCGTTGACAATCAGTGCCGAACCAAAAAGCAACAACAGAAACAAAGGAAATGCGAATGGGCCTGTGTGAGTCATCTTGCTTCTCCGAGGGTTAAGAAAGTATTGGACACGAAACTCCAGCGTTTGCTGCGAACCGAACAAAGCCGAGGCCAGCGTGGGCGGTTTGTGTTTCGAAACATAAACGGCAGCTTTTAAGAGCGTTTCTCCGTAAGAGACGGCGTCAACTTTATTGAGGACCGTGTTGTCACAAACTTGCTCTCGTGCCAAACAAAGTCGCGAAACCAGCAAATGAACGCAGGGATGCCACCACCATATCACGATGGTGATCTGTTGAATCAGGCGAACACAATTATCTCGATGCTTAACGTGCGCTCCTTCGTGCATCAGCACATGAATCAGCTCCTCGGTTGAAAGTGAGTTAGCGAACTGGAGCGGAAGAAGAATTACTGGCGCGTGAACACCGACTACGACGGGTCCGTCAATCCGTTCAGAACTTCTTACCGCTGGAAGTTGTTTGAGCGCGAGCTCTTGACCGACACGTTGTCTCGCCGCTTCTAGCTCAACGTTCTCAATTGGCCGTGAGTTAGCGGCGATCGCTACTGTGCCGGCAAGGGCACGGAAGATCTTAATCGTTCCAATGCAGCTTCCAATCAACCACGATCCCGCTAGTAACTGCCAGATCACGTTCCAGTTCAAATTCAAGGAGAGCGTCTGGACAACCGATTGATCCTGTAAATGGCTATGAGTGTCGCCCAACAATATGCTCTCACGAAAGTCAGCAGATTCAGACGGTGAATCGATGTCGGAATCCATTTGGTTGGAGAGCGACACGATCGAAGCAAAAGATTCCGGAGGAACGTCGGGAATGGCCCCGGAAATATTGAACCTGAGTCCGATGGAAAAAACGCAGGCGACAATCACCGGACAAAACATGATCACCAGAAGTGCAGAAAACAGCAAACTGCTGTTCATTGCCGCTCGATATTTCAAAACGGCACCTCCGCATATCGCGGTCAGGCTAACAATCGTGACGGCAAGACAACAACTGAGGACGGGATTGTTGAGCAGGGATTGAAGCAAGATCATTTCTTTGCACCCCTTTTTTTGGCCTTGGCCTTGGCCTCAGCAAGTAGTTTTTCGATTCGGCCTATTTCCGCTTTGGAAAGATCACCGTGGCTGATTAGCGCCGACATCAGGCTTTCAGGACTTCCTCCGCAAACCTTGTTGACAAGCTCCATGACTCTTCGGCCGAGATTGACATCTCTCGGTATCTGCGCAGAGTAAAAATGGGTCCTGCCGATGACTCGGAACTTCAGCCACCCCTTCTCTACCAACCGTTCCATCATGGTACGCACCGTGTTCCTGGCCACGCTTCGTTGTTTGAGCAATTCTTCGCGAACCTCAAACACAGAAGCTTCACCAAGCTCCCAGACGATGTCCATAATTTCTCGCTGTTTATCGGACAGAGGATCGGGCTGCGTTTTTCGGGTCATCAAATATTCTACCTTGCCATACTAGTGTAGCCATTATGGCTACACTAGTAGCCGAGTCAAGACTGGAATTTAAGCTGCCATGGATTTATTCATGGTGAACATTCCGTTTACTATGCCCACCATCGCGATTCCTTTATGATCGGTCGTTGCGGAACGACTACTGATTGGTTGGCCATAGGATGGCTGTGCAGATAGCGAATTGGTTTTTCGTGAGTCGTCGCAAACTTCGTGGCAAAAATTATCACATTAAAGGATCTGAAATTGAACAACACATCCGACACGAAGCGTGCTGAGGAGAGCAAGCAGGTCAGGATTGCTTCAGTGGATGTGTTGCGTGGACTGACGATCTTGCTGATGGTTTTCGTAAACGACTTGGGCAAGGCTGCTCCATCTTGGATGCTTCATATCCAACCACCAGATTCGGACGGGATGACGTTGGCGGATATTGTGTTTCCGTTTTTTCTGTTTGTTGCTGGTATCTCGATTCCACTTGCTATCCAAGCAGCTCGTCAGAAAGGTGTATCTGACATCATTTTGTATGGGCACGTCGTGAGTCGATCTCTAGGGTTGCTTTTGATGGGGCTGGTCGGGGTCAATCTCAGCGAAGGCACTGCGATGAATCCGCAATTGTGGGGGCTGTTAGCCTACGTATCAATCATTTTGGCCTGGTGTGTTGTTCCGCGTAAAGCATCCCTATCTCGCAACGTTTTTCTCGGCTTGAAGATTGCTGGCGCGATTGGTTTGGTTTGTTTGTTGATCATATACCGACGCGAACCTGTGGCGACCGAAATCATGTTTCGCGGTTCTGTCGCCGATTGGGCCTGGCTTCGTACTAGTTGGTGGGGGATTCTTGGCTTGATTGGGTGGGCCTATTTTGTAAGTGCGACCCTCTATTTACTACTTGGTTCTCGCCGGGAATGGTTGATGGCAGCAACCGGTTTGTTGATGTTGATGTTCTTGGTGTCGGAGCATGGTGGTTTTTTTACTCGCAGCGATGACAAGCAATGGTTGGAGCCAATTCGTCCCGCCATCGCCGGGCTGGCGAATTTGTTTGCCTATGTCCAACGCTATGTCAGTTTCGGAAGCCAGCTCGGCTCTCTTCCGTCGATCGTGATGGCCGGTAGTATTCTGGGGACGGTGCTATTATCCGATTCCGATGTTCAGTCGACGCGCGACCGCGTGCGTTGGAGCCTGATGTACGCATTGGGTTTGTTTGTCGCCGGGGCGATGCTCGATACCTTCGGAGGAATCAACAAGATCTCAGCGACTCCGACTTGGTGTTTCTGGTGCGCTTCATTGGCAACGCTGGCCTGGTTGGGGCTTTATCTTCTGTTAGACGTAGCACAGGTTTCCAAATGGTCAGTTGTTTTCCGACCCGCAGGTGCCAATCCGTTGATTGCTTATTTACTACACCCGATGATTCTATTCGTGTTGGGGCTTAGTGGTTTGGGGGGAACTGTACGTGCATACTCCGAGTCGACATCTGCAGCGTTGGCGATATCTGGTTCCATCGCAATGGCGATGGTGGTCTGTTTGTTGACGGCCGCAATCGCACGACTGGGCCTGCGGATCCGAATTTGAGCTTCCCCGACCATTCAAGTCCTTTGATCATGTCTCGTCTTCAGCAGGCGGGACTCAGCTTTTGAATGGCCACAATCAGAACACTGAACCAGCGCTTTAAGTTTCAGCCATTGCAAGCCCTTGGTAGGAATCCGCTGTTCCTGTATATTTTTTTGAGTTTGGTTGCTCAGCTATTGGCTGATTCCGGTTGGCGCAGGAAAGCTGTTGCAGGTTGTTTCTGTTTCTTTCTTGCGCGCGAAGAACCAAGCAAGGTTTTATCATTCCTGATTGCGATCAGTCACGTTGCGGCACTGCTGGATCATCGCCGAATTGCTCGTTAAACGAATTTTTATCAAGGTTGAGTCGACAACGTCACTTTCGTCAGCCACCTGGGCGATCGCCCAAACGACTGATTCTGAAGTCGAGTGTTAACGAAGCAATCGAATCAAACGAAAGGTCATGAATCGAATGAATCGATCTACCACATATTTGGGGACAGGAGCGGTCTGGCTGCTGCTGGTCGCTGTGTTGTCTGC
>CAYGUE010000197.1:0-9969 GCA_964352885.1 uncultured Pirellulaceae bacterium | reverse complement strand
CCCCAAGCCCGAGCCGATTGGGCTACCTGCTGGCATGACGGCAGCGGCGCCAGCATCTTTCAGACGACGTGCGACGACTGGATCATCATTTGAGTAACACAGGACATCAAATCCTTCTGCAACCAAAAGTTCAGTGGCTTTCAAGAGCTCAAACGGATCCGGAAGCAGCGTCCGACTGTTCCCCAAGACCTCAAGCTTGACCCAACTCTGTCCCCGGTTATCGAGGCCTTCGAGGATCGCTCGTCCCATTCGGGCACATCGCACCGCAGTGACGGCGTCGTAGCAACCCGCGGTGTTCGGCAGCAGCGTTAATCGCTCGTGATCTAGAAAGTCCAGAATGTTTCGGGCGGAGCTGTCGTTTAGCTTTTCCCGACGCACAGCCAGCGTCACGCAGTCACTGCCCGAAGCCGTGATTGAATCTCGCATCGTCTCAAATGAATCATACTTGCCCGAGCCAAGAATTAAGCGGCTGTGCAAGGTTTGCGATCCGATCTTCAGCGGAGCGACTTTAAAGATCGTCGATTCGCGGTCTTCGGAGTTTGTTTCAATAGGAGTGTCAGTTGACATGGTTCTGTTTCAATTTGGTTAGCCACCGCCGACGAGCGTTACAACTTCGACTTCGTCGCCTGAGTTCAGAATTGTCTGGCCAAACTGGTCACGGGGAACGATCTCAGCATTCAGCTCAACCGCCATCGCTCCGAATTTCCGGGTCGATTCCTCAGAGGCGGAGTCGATGGCTTTACCCATCGCGATCAAAAGCTGTTCGATTGAGCTGTTTGCCTCGATCGAAAACGTCTCGCCGTTAAGTTGAATGTCTATTTTTTCAAGGTCTCTCATTGGAAATCAATCACTCAGTTTCTGCCATGTCGCGAGCATTGTAACTGCTTCGAACAAACGGCCCGCTGGCGACTTTCTTGAATCCAAGCTGTTTGGCTGCCGCGCCAAGAGCATTGAATTCCTCGGGCGGCACGTAGCGAACAACCGGCAAATAGCGATCCGTTGATGGTTGCAGATACTGCCCCAGCGTCAGGAAATCACAGCCAACGCCGCGGAGATCCGCCAAAACGTCGAACAATTCTTCATGCGTTTCGCCAAGCCCCAGCATCAATCCGCTCTTGGTTTTGATCTGAGGATCGGCTTCCTTTATAAGACGCAGCATTTCCAACGTCCATTTATAGTCCGATTTGGGGCCCCTGACTCGACGATACAATCGCGGCACGGTCTCCGTGTTGTGGTTGAAAACTTCGGGCTTCGCCTCAACGACCCGCATTAACGCATCGGGATTGTTGAGAAAGTCAGGCGTGAGCACCTCGACCGAGGCATCACATTTTTCACGCACTGCTTGGATGCACTGGTAGAAGTGTTCGGCACCGCCGTCTGGCAGGTCGTCACGAGTCACCGAAGTGATCACGACATGCTTGAGGCCCAAACGGAACGCGGCTTCCGCGAGTCGTTCCGGCTCGTCAATTTCCAGTACTTCCGGCTTTCCGCGTTTCACGGCGCAAAAGCCGCATGGTCGGGTGCAGGTGTCGCCCAAAATCATGAACGTGGCGGTCTGCTGCGAATAGCACTCCATTCGGTTGGGGCATTTTGCACTGTCGCAAACGGTGACGAGCTTCAGTTCGTCCAACAGGCTCGCTGTGTGATTGACGTTGTTTCCCTTGGGAATCTGACGTTTGAGCCATTTTGGCAATCGACCCGTGGCGCTCATTTCGTCGCCCGACGTTAGCGATTCTGGAAAACTGGTTCCACCGCAGGAGCCTCCAGACCCGCAGCCGCCTGATTTGTCGGAGCTGCTGCCAGGATTAAGGATTGGGAGTTGAGACATGAATTACTCGCTGATCTCTCTGATTCAAGCTGCGTTTGGTTCGCCATGGTCGTCGCACACTGGCAAATCCATAAACCGTGCTCGAGCGAGCGAGTTCATTGGTGTCTGCGAACCGGTTGTCAAATAACCAGTTGAAATTGTACGCCTGAGATCGTTTTTTTTCCAGTTGAAGTGCACTCATGGGCAGAAGCATTTGGGATATGATGAAAGGCCAGCCACCTTGGAAACCCATTTTGGCCTTCCCGTTTGCCAATATCGTTGCATGTCGAAAAAGAATAAATCACAACCCAAGCCAACTTCCGCCGGCAAGCCCGCGAAGAAGAAGGCCAAGGCTCCGCCTGTTGGAAAGACAATCGCAGAAAATCGCAAGGCTCGGCACAACTACGAGCTGCTGGACAAACTCGAGTGCGGTTTGGTGCTTCACGGCAGCGAAGTCAAAAGTCTTCGCAGCGGAAAACTATCGCTCGAAGAAGCCTACGTCCGATATCATGGGGGAGAGCTTTGGCTGGTGAATGCGGACATTTCCGAGTACCGCCAAGCGAACTTGTGGAATCACGATCCGAAACGTAAGCGAAAGCTGCTAGTTAAGAAGCATGAGCTCGAGCGCCTTGGAAACAAAGAGATCATGGGCGGTTTGACGCTGATTCCGTTGCGAGCATACTTTAATGCTCGCGGGATCGTCAAAGTGATGGTGTCGGTTGCGAGAGGTAAGAAAACTCATGACAAACGCCAAACCTTGAAGACGCAGGAAGCGCGTCGACAAATTGATCGTCAGATGAAAGCCGGCGGAAGAGGCTAGCCTCTCGCCGAAACCATATCACCAACGAAAGTGAACTTTAATCATGTCACAGAAGAAAAACGCGACTCGTCGAAGGTTCCTCAAGACAGCATCCGCTGCCGGAGCAGGTCTCTTTTTACCGTATCATTTTTCTGCGGCGCCAACACTGGCGTTTGACACCGGTTCGGCAAACGACAAAGTTAACATTGGGTTGATCGGCGCAGGTGGCATGGGCGGCGGCAACATCAACGCGGCCCAAAAGTGGGTCAACCTTGTCGCGATCGCCGATGTGGATTCTGGTCGAGCCGAGAAAATGAAAGCCGGTCTCGGCAAGGGCAAGGCCGACGTCTACTCGGACTATCGCAAGATTCTTGAACGTGATGACATTAATGTTCTGCATATCGCGACGCCCGATCACTGGCACACCAAGCCACTGATCGAAGCAATGTACGCGGGCAAGGATGTCTATTGCGAGAAACCTTTGACGCTCACGATCGACGAAGGCAAACTCATTCGCAAAGTCCAAGAGGAAACGGGGCGTGTCGTCCAAGTTGGAACGCAGCAGCGAAGTACGTTCGACAAGTTTGTCAAAGCGATGGCATTGGTGAAAGAAGGCAGAGTCGGAAAGATCAAGAAGATTCAAGTCGCCATCGGGGGTGCTCCATCTTCGCCCGCTCTGCCAGTGGTAGACGTTCCAAAAGAACTGGACTGGGATCGTTGGCTGGGGCCGGCTCCGAAAGCTGACTTCCGATCGCTGCAGCCAGAAAAGGGTGGACGGCTAACCAACGGCCACTATGAATTCCGCTGGTGGTATGAGTACTCTGGCGGAAAGCTCACAGACTGGGGCGCACACCATGTGGACATCGCGATTTGGGCGTTGGAACTCAACGGACAAAATCCGCAGCCGCTTTCGATCGAAGGAACTTCCGAACATCCTGTCGATTTCAAAGACGGTAATCCTGTGCAAATGGATCGCTACAACACGGCCACGAAATTCAACTTCAGCGTCAAGTTTCCGGGAGACGTCGAAGTCGTCATTCGCCACGACACTGCCAATGGCGTTTTGATCGAAGGCGACAAAGGGCGAATCTTCGTCAGCCGCGGTGCACTAAAAGGAAAGCCGGTTGAAGACCTCGAAAGCAATCCGCTACCTGAGGGCGCCATTCAATCGGTCTACAAAGGTTTCACTCCGGTCGAGAACGAGCGTCGTGCTCACTGGGCGAACTTCCTGCATTGCGTCGACCAAAAAGCAGAGCCAATTTCGGACGTTCACTCGCACATGCGAATGTTGAATATTTGTCACCTTGCTGGTATCTGTGGACGTCTCGGTCGTAAACTTGAATGGGACGGTAAAACCGAAACGATCAAGGGCGACGATCAGGCGAACTCGATGTTGAGTCGAGCCTATCGCGAAGGTTTCGAAATCGAAATGGGTGCTCCAGCGAAAGTAAGTTCGTAACAACGGCTTCCAGCCGTTGGCATTCGTGGTTGTGGCTTCCAGCCGCAATCATTTGCATTCGTGGTTGTGGCTTCCAGCCGCAATCATTTGCATTTCTCGTGGTGACGGCTGGAATCCGTCACCACGAAAGAAGGCCCTCTATGCCCGAATCCTTCATCGATCTGTTCGCTCTTTCGGTCTACCGCGCGCAGCTCGATATCGATTCAGATTACAGGAATCAACTCTGCCATCGCGTTCTTGAAATGGAACGCCCTCAGCCCGAGCAGGAATCTGCTTGGTTGGGCGACACGGGCGGGTTCGAGTTCCTTTTTCGCGAACCGGAATTCGAAACGTTGTTCGCACTCATCGGCGAGGCAATACGCAGCTACACGCATGAGCTTGGCCTCAACAACGACTTGCTGTCCTTCTATTTTCAGCGATCCTGGGCAACGGTCAGTCGAGAAGGCCAACGAATCTTCGAGCATGCTCATCAGCAGTCGCATTTGAGTTTCGCTTTCTATTTGCAAAAACCCGCAGACGGCGGCGGCATCTACTTTAGCGTCGCCGAACACCCGAATGAGTTTGCTGCGGGATTGTTTACGCTTTCCAAAGCGGAACTCGAAATCATCAAGCGACCGGGCTCCAGAACTTTAAACCGAGTCTACGTCGAACCGGAAGAGGGCGAGATTTTGATCTTCCCTTCGAAGACGCTGCACTCAACGGCGCCGAACATGACGATTGAGCCGCGAATTTCAATTTCGGCTGACATCGTCATCGCGCTCAAGGACAGCAGCGGCCACGAAACACTGATGCCGGCGATTGAAAACTGGCAAGTGTTTTAAGTGTCATGGCAGAGATGCCAAGAAAATGACTATTGATCAATGACGAAAAACCAATGGCGAATTTTGTTGCTTAGGCATTCACTGTAGAAATTCCGATTCGTGCAATCTTTGATTCCGATTGATTGCGATTGGTGAGTCCTTTCGGTTGCTCGAATAGATTTTTCTTGGTGACTAGCCAATTCCCATCGGTCATTGAAACCGAACCATCGGCAATCGGTACTGACTTTTTCTTGATTTTCCTACCTCGCAAATTCATAATACTGCCCAATGCATTTCCACTTTTCACGGGCACAATATGAAACTGCGCAATTTCATCAGCTTTTTGTTTCTGTTTCTGTTTGTGGCATTTCTCCTGCTCACGACAGGAGTAACTCAAGCACAGCAGGATGTCGCTGTCGCTCGTCCGATAACCGGCAAGGAAGTCGAGAAATTTGCGGCGTTTGATCCGATCATCAACGCACATATGGATCACATCGGAGCGACGGCTGCATCATTCGCAGTTTCACTCAATGGCAAGATCGTTTATTCGCGAGCCTACGGTTGGTCTGACAGCGAAATGAAAGTTCCTGCGACCCCTGAGACAACGTTTCGCCTCGCCAGCAATACTAAACCAATCACTGCGGCGATCATGCGCCAATTGATTGCCAAGAAAAAAGACTTGAAGCTCAGCACTAAAGTCATTCCATTTCTTGATATCGAACCGATGGGTGGCAAACTTGGCGACGAACGGCTGAATGACATCACGATCGAACATTTGCTCGCCCACAAAGGCGGTTGGGACAAAACGAAAACCTTTGATCCAACATATCGTCCAAAGACAATTTCCAAAGCCCACAAGATAAAAGTCGATGATCTGACCAAGGCGCATATTGTTCAGTTCATGCTTTCTCATCCATTGCAGAATGAACCTGACGAGAAGTATGCCTATGCGAATTTTGGATACATGTTGCTTGGCTTAGTGATCGAAAAGGTCACTGAAAAACCTTACAGTGAAAACGTTGTTGAATTTGCTGCGAAGCTAAATTCAAACATTCGAATCTCGGCAACGGAGATCGAAGATCGGCATGAGAGCGAAGTCCACTACCCGCGAGAAAGCGGCTTGGTGATACCGTTGCGTGATTCACTGGGCGGTTTGACGGGATCAGCAGAGTCGACGTGCAAGTTTATGAAGAAGTATTGGACCGATGGGAAACGTCGCAAGAAGAACGAGAAAAGGTCGAAGTTTCATTCTGGACGCCACATCAAATCTACCAACGCGTTGATGGAGCAACGCAAGGACGGAGTCGATTATGCCCTGATTTTCAATTCGAGTCGTGACAAGGGCAGTAGTGAAGACTTCGTTCTAATTCGCGAGAAAATTAATGCCGCCATCGAAAAAATCAAGCAATCCAATTGATTTTTCGAGAATCCAAGCCAGAAAAGACACTCAGTTATTTTCTTTACTTCATGATTTTGATCTGCTAGATTCGGAAACAGATGGGGATGAAGCCTTCGCTGGGGAGCGAATGGCATTGGATTAAATGCAGGTAATCGCATGAGATCGCTACTTCATCTTTGGAAAGTCTTTCTTCAATCTGTTTTTGTTTCGAGACTTGGTCCGTCTCATCGAAGGCGGAAACAACATCAGCATTCTCCGAATTTTTCACCGCTCGAGCCGCGTAAGCTGCTGGCTGGAATTGGTTCGGAAATCGTCGTCAACGCGGTGCACGATACTCTGGAGTTGAATTTCGATGATTCAGTGGTCACGATTCGAGAGGCCATGTATCTGGCCAACGAAAACGAAAGTTTGACTCGAATTACGTTCGCGCCGGAGCTCAGTGGTCGCACGATATCCGTTTCTTCAGAACTGATAATCGATAGCAGCGTTGCGATTGATTCGCTGTTTGATGTGACTGTCTCTGGAGAAGGCGAAACCCGAGTCTTTCATGTTGCTGAAGGGGGTGACTTTAGCGTTGATGGCATCACGATCGCCGATGGTGCGTCGATTTCAGGAGCCGCGATTCACAATGACGGCGTACTGACAGTCAAGAATACGACTTTCAAAGGCAACGATGCCAGATTTGGTGGAGCGATCCTGAACGCAGGTGCGTTGCAGATTGAAGATTCTCTGTTCGTTGATAACTCCGCTTCCCTGTGGGGGAGTGCGGTCTATACGCAGCAAGACGAAAACTTGGATGATTTTTTTGTTACGGTGACAAGTGACATCCCGATTGTTGGGGACAACCGGGATGGTACTTTCAACAATGGCGATCAAGGTGACTTCGTTATTGGTAAAATTCCTGCGACAGCAGCTGGCGAATCCTTTTCAAACCTTGCGATTGCATCGGATCTGAATCGAGTTTTTCAAAGAGATCCGGTTTTCGGAGATGGAT
Organism: uncultured Pirellulaceae bacterium; assembly: GCA_964352885.1. Taxonomy (GTDB): domain Bacteria; phylum Planctomycetota; class Planctomycetia; order Pirellulales; family Pirellulaceae; genus Mariniblastus. Next base: position 2,711 of record CAYGUE010000197.1, on the reverse strand, counting down.
CTGTCGTTGATTCTGCTGAAGCTGTTCAGGTCGGTGTGACGATTGATGAACCTCTAGATCCCGAAGAGCCAGGCGAAGATTGTGATGAGGGACACGATGGCGATCCGACTGATCCAGATGAGGAGCCTGTCGTGAGGTCCGTGAAGTTGGGGTATCGCTTTATGGATGAGGTGGTGCCTGGGGACGGCGGCGACACTGGTGATGATGACGGAGCGGAAGACGGAGACTGTGAAGAAGGGCATGACGAGGGCGAAGAAACCGACGGAACTGCGACAGACGGAACTGAAACTGACGGAGAGGAAACTGACGGAGAGGAAACTGACGGAGAGGAGACCGATGGAACCGAAACAGATGGTGATGAAACAGACGGGACTGCGACCGATGGAACTGCGACCGATGGTGATGAAACAGATGGGACTGCGACCGACGGAACTGCGACCGATGGAACCGAAACAGATGGAACCGAAACGGATGGTGAGGAAACAGACGGAACTGAAACAGACGGTGAGGAAACCGATGGTACAGATACTGGTGGCGAAGACGATGGAGGCTACGAACATTGTGTGCCATTCGAGGCAGTAGACGACCTCAAGATCTTTGTCGCCAAGAATTTGGCGGCAGGTGGCCCTCAGACCATTGACGCCCTCGAGAACGATTGCCTTTACAGCACTTTTTCTCATACGACGAGTTTCACCGCAAACTTTAATGACGATCCAGATCATGTCCGAAAACCATTTTTGATCACCAACCCACCAACTGGGCATGAAGTCGAATATTGGTTTGACAACGGATTTGGTAGCGGTACATACGAGAGCGGTTCATTCTCGCTTGACCTCGATGGAGTCTACGTCTTTGATGAGAACGGCGATGTTGTCGAAGTCAAGGATGAGGAAACTGGTGACGACATTTACGATGGCTTTCGCGGAGTCTCGTACGCCGGAAACTATGCCTACACGACCTATAGCGGGAAGATGACACTAAACGCTGAGGGACGCGCCGAGCTCGTATTTCCGGTATTGTTCAATTCGATAACAGACCGGAATTACGAAAGTCCTAATTTTCGTGACACGACCAGCGGTATCGAAGAACTGGTTGATGGGGAGCAGGGTACTGTCCACTCGCTCTACGTAACCTTCGATACTTATCAATCCAACGATCCGTCCCCCGTTACTGGGGAAATCATTTCACATGGCGTGGATATCATCGATTTTACTCAGCCAAGTTTCGGCACATCCGAATTGGCCTTTGTTTACACGCCATATGATGACGCGACGCAGCTAGTTGACTCGTTTGCTTACACGATTGCTTCATTGTTGGCAGAAGATACGGCAACAATAACAATCGAGGCTGATCCAGACGAAGTCTCCGTGGAAGCCTCTGATCCAATTGCTTGGGAGGTGCCACCTCATTCACATTTGCCCGAATATAACCAAGACGTTGCAACGTTTACATTCTCTCGCCAAGATCGTCCTGATGAACCGTTAGGAAACAACCATGTAACGACCGTTTATTTTACCTTTGAAGTGCCTGATGGTGTCGATCCATCTGAAGACGAGTCTGGATGGGCTTCAGGCTTGGATTGGAACTTCAAGGATATTATTCCGGGGTTCGCTGGACTCATCGAAATTGAGGGCGAGGATGTCGCAGTTTATACAATCCAGATTCCGTCGGGCGATACAAAAGTTGACATGACAATAGTCACCGCCAACGACAGCGACTACGAACTTGCTGATGAAAAGCTGAGAGTCAGAATCCTTGACTGTGAGGCTCTTCCTGATCACGTCGACTACAAGGTCGAATCCGAAGAAGCAACGATTGAGATCGTTGATCGCACGGCGAATATCGATATCGGTGAAGAGGATCAGGTTACTGAGGACGATCCGGGTCATACCCTCAAAATCAATGATGATGACGACAATATGGATGGGGTGCCAGATTATCGTGGCAATTTGCCCGATGACCAATTGTTCGTCGATGATGACTTAATCGAAGTAACGTTGGAAAGCCTCATCCCCGGAGATATGGGTTTTGACGAGGACTACTTTGGAGTCGCTTTTGATCCATCTCTCGTTCGACTTTGGTTTAACCAAGACAAGTCTGACGGACCGGATGGGGTGGCTGAATTCACGGCCGCTAATAAATTTGATGAAGCTGGAGGTAGTTATACGTTGTGGATTGAAGGAGTTGGCTTTGGAGCAGGAGTAGTTTCGCTTATTTGGTATGAGAGCGAATCGATCCAAGATCTAGGGCTCAGTGGAAGCACCTTTGATACCTTTCGATATACGACACTTGGCGTAGATGTTGATGTGGATAGTGATAATGATCAAATTATTCAACATTCGGACTGGGAAGACGAGTTGGAAAACAACTTGTATGGGCTTGGAAAACTGATTAAGGACCCTTACACACCGCTGAAGATTAAGGTTCCCGACCCCGTCCTCCTTGACCCAGACGCTACGTTGACGTTTGACTACGAGTACAACGGCGATGCAGGCGTCATTTATCTCAATACCGAAACATCTGAAACCTTTATTGCCCCTAACGATCCACGTCACATCAGCCCGGGCGAGTCGAGGTCAGTTTCTCGCTTTGAGGTTGATGCGTCAGGGTGGATCACATTGTGGATCCAAGCAGGATCCGAAGCACCCGGGTTGGGTAGGGCGACCGCACGTTAATTGCTTAGAAAACCGGCATACAACTGATCAAGCTTC
>CAYGUE010000196.1:0-10172 GCA_964352885.1 uncultured Pirellulaceae bacterium | reverse complement strand
AGAACTAATTCAAGCAATTATTGATCCAATCAATCGACGTGCGGTCGCCCTGGTGCCTGGGCAAGTCTTTCTGACGAGGAGAAACGTCGGCAGGCTCGATCCATGGCGACTTACTCCGCGATGATGGAGTCTCAGGATTACCACATTGGAATCATGCTGAATTATCTTCGCGAGACGGGGCAGCTGGACAACACGTTGATTGTTTACCTGGCCGACAACGGTCCCGAGGGATTGGATGAGCGAGGTGAGTTGAGCAATCCAATGGCGACCAATTGGATCAGAAGTAACTTTAGCCAGGAATTCGATCACATCGGCCGCGGGGACGCATTTGCGTTCATCGGCACTGATTGGGCCGACGCTTCAACCGGAGGATTGCAATGGTGGAAGTGGTTCATTGGCGAGGGGGGTATTCGTGTTCCCATGATTGTGGTTCCGCCAAAAACCAGTTCTCCAGCGCGAGCCGGAGAGATGACCCGCGAGTTTGCAAGCGTGAAAGATGTACCGCTGACGATTCTCGATTACGCGGGCGTCGAACATCCGCAGCACGAATACATGGGTAGAAAGATTACCCCACACTCGGGCGTGTCGATGAGGGGCTTCCTTGAAGGCGAAACCGAACGACCGCGCAGCGATGAACAATGGGTCGCGTTTGAGCTATTTGGAAACAGCTACGTCATTGCCGGCGATTACAAGGCGCTGCGAGTCCGCACCGGCATGTATGGCGACGGCAAATGGCACCTTTACGACATCAAGAATGATCCGGGCGAAACCCGTCCCCTGGACGAGGAAATGCCCGAAAGACTAGAGCGACTGATTGCTACCTATGAACAGTACGCAAAAGACAAAGTGATCGTTCCTGTCGCTGATGACTGGAACCCTTGGCATAGTTCAGAGACTGAGAAATAGGTCCCCTTCGCATGAATGCAGATAACCAAAATACCCCAGCGAAGTCTCTGAGAACGGTCTCGTGGCTCGATAAGCTCAACGCGAGTGCACTGCTTGCGATCACGCCCGAGTATGGCACAGTCAAACGTGCGCGAGGCAAAGGATACGGCAAGCAACCAACGTTCAGCCAGCCCGCTCCCATGCAACTGAAGTTTAAGACCATCGCCGGCGTCAAGGTGCGTTATGCCCATGCCGATCGTCAGGGCTGTCCAACGGTCATCCTGATGAATCCCTTGCCTCAAAGCATTGTCGCGTTTGCGCCCCTCTGGGACGGACTGGCAAGTCATTTCAATCTGTACGCCTACGACCTGCCAGGTTTCGGTGGCAGCGAAGGCGGCCTCGAGTATATGACCTTTGAAGCTCAGGGGCGCTTCCTGCACGACTTCATTGCCGAATTCGACATCCAGAGCCCCCATCTCGTCGGACCAGACGTGGGAATGTCGGCCGCTTTGGCTTATGTCACTCACTTTCCAAATGAAGTCGCAAGTCTCGTTATTGGAGATGGTCCCGGCATCGCACCGTCGAACAATGGGAGCGTCATCAACAAGATTGTGAATTCAACTTTCTGGCGGCAGGTCTTCAAGATCGCTGGAGCGGCGACTTTTGTACATGCCGGAAATGCTCTGTGCTACCTGAACTACGTTCCTAATGAGGAAGAGACTTCTGATTATATCACTTCGTATTCCGGGCGGATCGGACCGATCACGCAGTGGTTCAAGAAGTATCCGGAAAGCCTCGCGTACATTGATCCCAAGCTCTCTGAAATCGACAAACCCGTGCTGATCTTCTGGGGAGCACAAGACCAATTGCTGCTCGCGGAGAATTCCCAACGACTCAATCAGCGGCTGAGGCGGAGTAAGCTGCACGTATTCGAGAACTGCGGACATTATTCCTATCAGGACCAGCATGAGGCTTTCCTCAGTATGGTCATCAACTGGGTGTCTAACGAACACAAGGCACTCTGAGCGGTGCCAGTACGCGAGCTTCCGAGACAGCATTAAGAGAAAAATAACATGGCAAAGCGAGACAACCTCAAGACATCCAAGTCGGTCATCGTTGATCTGCCTGCGGCGAAGTTTGACTTGGCAGACTGGATCGTGCATTTCTCGAACGAAGAATACGTGGCCTGTACTCCAGCCACCAGGGCGCACAAAGTGATGTATGTTTACCGTAGCGGCGATGGTCGCTGGGTGTTCCGCAACGATGAAACGGCGGCCGGTTTCATGATGACCCAGCTCTACCGCGAAGAGATCATGGAGCCGCAGCATGTATTCTTGGTCAGTCCAAGAACTAAGGCTCGTTTTTGGGGCTTTGTTCCGATGACGATGCAGATATCGTGGGATATGAAGGTTGAACCGGTAGATGAAAATCGCTCCAAGTTCACGTGCACCGTCGGCGCGAGGCTAAACCCCTTCTACTTCATTGCTGGTCTACTGATACGCCTCTCCTACTGGACGGAGGCGCACACGGAAGAGGAGACGCCTCACTTTGCCGATAGCGCAGCGCGGTGGGCTACTCGGGACGATTCCGATCAACTTCTATCGTATGTCAGTCCAAACATGGGGCTTGGCTCGCCAAAGACTAACTAGAGTTTGTGTGTCAGACGCCAATTCTTGGACTGTCGAATAATCTCCAGACTCTAGCTTTTCTGCCATTGCCAGGCACGAGCAAGTGCGATAACCGGCTCCGCTTTCAACAACCCGCACCTTTTCTGGGTCGCACATAAATGGACCGTTTTTTGGATTGAGTGCGTACTCTGTGACTCGGTTAACCTGCGTCGGCTTCATCGGCCGAATGCACTCAACCAATTTCTTCCGTCGTAAAAATCAAGCTTGCATTCTCACGTTGTCATAATGAAATAGCGTTTTATCACTTCGTCGCGAGCGGAGCGAGTGATGAATGATAAAATGAAATTGAACTAAGCCGCGTAGCACGCAACGACTTGTCTTGGGGAAAGTATCGGATCAGATCTTTTGAAGGCGTTGCAAATCAGCGGTCCAAGTTGGGTTTGAACGAGTGCTGGCTCCGACAGTTGGCAAAATTTTGGCTGGCAAGGACTTGGATTCCGTAAATCCCTCTATCAGCGCATACCGGTATTCTGACGGCATATGCAGATTTTCGATTTGGATTAGTTGGGCGCTCACGGCGGGCCTCGTTTCTGCAACAGTATTGGTTGCCGCAATGCTGGCGTCTGGGGCGTTTTTGTTAGCTTATTTGCCATTTCCGACTCGACCAGATTGTCACCGCAACAAGGGCAACTCATCGCGGCAACGTCAACCACTTCGGTCAACCAATGCTCAATCGGAGTGGGTTCAGGTTGAAGCTGAGACGGAGTCCTTGCTCCGATCAGTTTTCGAATCGTCACAATGTTGCATTTTCGATTCCGATTGGACATGAATCCGTAGTGGCGGATTCGCATGAACCGGCTCGGCAACACGTGCCGCAGGAATCGCCCGATGAACTGATTCACAGGTATCGTCAAGAGCTTCTTGCGATCGCCATCGCGTCGATCGCGATAAGTAAAAGTTACCTGTCCGTTTTCGCACTTCTTGATTCGCGAGTTGTGGATCGCGACTCGATGCGTATATCGACTGAGGTAGTCGAGCAGTTTGGCTGGCCCAGCGAACGGAGCTTTGGAATACACGACCCAAGATTTCTTGTACAACCGACGGATGAATTGTCTTTGCTTGACAGGCGTGCTGACCGGCTCGATCAAGTCCAATGCGGATTCATCAAGCATCTTTCGCACACCTGACAGAAACTTACCTCGAAACATCTGGCTCAATGCCCTGACCGAAAACAGAAAGTTGTTTCCGCCAGCGATCCATTGCGACTTGTCATGAGCCAATGCTCCTGAAGCGATTAGGCAATGAAGATGAAAGTGCGGACGCAGTTGCTGATCCCAAGTGTGCAGAACCATCGTAAAACCGACTTGGCCACGAAGTTCGGACTTGCCGAATTTCAACAGTGTCGCGGCTGCCGAGTCAAAAAGTAACTTTAAAAGCAGTCGCTGGTTCAACTCGCTTTTCAAGATCAGTGCATTGAACTCATGCGGCAACGTAAACACGTTGTGGAAGTACGGTACTGGAAGCAGTTCTAGTCGTCGGGCCTCTCGCCAGGCTTCCTTGGCCGCAGTTTGACATTTCGGACAGTGTCGATTGCGGCAACTGTGGTACAGGAATCTTTGATAGCCGCAACGCGCGCACCACTGGCGATGCCCGCCAAGGACTTCTGTCCGGCAGTTGATGATCTGCTGCATCACTTTCAAGTGGCGAGCAGGGATTCGATGCGCCGAGAGAAACGTGTTGCCGTATTGGCGAAAGATGTCGGCCAACTCAGGCTCGTGATTGCGTGGCTTCGGCTGTTGTCGATGCCCGACGAACAAGATTAGGCTTGGCCTTCAATCTCGTCGCCAGGCATTCGAATCAAATCAAGGGGACTGCGGATACCTTGAACGTGTTTATTGGTAACGTGTAAGTATCTCGATGTCGTTGAGATGCTGCGATGTCCCAATAGCCTTGCGATGATCGTCAAGTCGACGCCGGCTTCCAGCAGATGAGTTGCGAATGAGTGCCGCAAGCAGTGGATGCCATGACCGTGAGTGATTCCAGCTTTCGTTTTGGCACGGTAGAACGTCAGTTGCAAAGCAGTCCGACTCATCGCCTCGCCTTTGGCGTTCGGAAAAAGCCACTTGCGAGGACGGTCAATCAGCCAGTAGCTTCGAAGCTCTTGAAGCAACCTGTCTGACAAGATTGTATAACGGTCTTTGCCGCCCTTGCTTTGACGAACATGAATCAGCATCCGATCAGAGTGAATGTCTTTTACCTCAAGCTTGACCACTTCGCTAACGCGTAGTCCAGCGCTGTACGTCGTCATCAACATCACGCGATGCTTGATGTTGGCGACCGAATCCAAAACCTTGGCAACTTCTTTGCGAGAGAGTGGTTCGGGCAATCGGCCCGTCCGCTTGCGCTTTACATGAAGGTCAAACTTGGGCTGTTGCATCACGTGCTGGTAAAAGAACTGGATCCCCGCGACTTTCGTGTTGATCGTGCCAGTTGCCAGCTTGCGATCGTTGATCAGGAAGAAAATGAAGTCGCGAACTTCTTCCCGTGAAATCTTCTCGGGTGGTCGACCGAAATGCTTGGCCAACTGGGAGACTGTCATCAAATAGGATTTAATCGTGTTGTCGGACTTGCGTTGCAGCTTTAGTTAGCGAATCATGCGTTCACGTGAGGGAGTCATGAGAGATCCTTTCGACTTTAGGACGGTAGAAAATCCCAGTCGAAACCTCTCTGGCTCCCGTTTACAATTCACATTCCTCAAAAGCGCATAAGAAAACCCAACACTGATTACAGGTTGGGCGATTGGCTAAGCTTTAAGGGCTACCGCGAAGCGGTTTAGTTCAATGTGTCTGATGACAACATAACATGACACGAAACGCCGCTTTCTTGATGCGCATTGCCGACTTGCCGGAACGTTGATTTCATTCTCGGGGCGTTCCATTTGAATCGTTTACCAGGCCTCGTAGTCCGCAAAGTTTACTGAAAGCCCGTAGCCTTGGTCCTGCTGGCATAAATCGCTACATCTGGAAAAGTCTACGATTTGGTTACAACCGGAATCGTCATTCGTTCGATATCTATAGATAGTGATCCCAAATATTGACGAGCGATTTGATGTCAGCCGCAGACCCAAAGTCCGAAAACTCTTCTAGGCTCAATCGACGCGCGATGCTCAAAGGCGTCGCCGCAGCAACAACTCTTGCTGCCTCGAAATCCGCCAAGGCCCAACAACAAAGCTCGGGAGGATTGGTCCAGATCGGGAAGCGAACGCAAACCCGCGACTCGTCTCTCAAGCAGCAGGCGACGATGGACTATGAGCGTAGTCTTGCCCACCACGGCGGACGACTCGCCAACCCGCCTCGCGACCTGTTTCTGACTGCGAAGAAGAGCAAAATGGAAGTTCCTTTTGCCGTCGTCATCATTGGCTCAGGATACGGTGCGTCAATCACCGCAGCCAAGTTGTCCAAGCATCTCCGCGATGACCAACGGATTTGCATCCTCGAACGAACAAGGTTAGGGCGTCAGGAGCCAAAAATTAATTTCGCAAGGAGAATCTGTATGGGGACATTACGCCGAAATCGCTTCGGTGACCGTGACGAATGGGATATGCGAGACGACTGGTTCGGAAAAATCCATGAAGCTCGCATCGGAGACGGGTGAGGTGATTGATCAATTTTCCAACAACTAGTGAAAGACAGGATGTTTGTTTGCTTGGTCAACTTATTTAACTAGACTGGCGTTCGATTTCCAAATTCTTTTCAAAGTCAGCAGGGCAATAACCAGTGCGTCTCGCGTTCGTCGGCTGTGGCTTTGTTGCCCCGCTTTATTTTCAGTCGCTTTCCCGGCACCCTGAGCTGGAATTGGTTGGCGTCTATGATCGGGATTCGCGTCGTTGCAAGATTTTTTGCGATGGCACGGAAAGCCGACAGTACGAAAGCTACGAGCAGCTTTTGAACGACTCAACCGTCGAGGGCGTTGTCAATCTTACCAACCCCCCCAGTCACTACGAAGTCATATCGCAGGCTCTGGACGCCGGTAAACACGTCTACTCCGAGAAGCCGCTATCAATGTGTTTTGAGGAAGCGACGCAATTAACAAATCAGAGCAAACAACTGGGGCTGGAACTGTGCACGGCTCCAACGCTGATACTTTCAGAAGCAGCTCAAACCCTGTGGAAGGCTTTGCGTGATGAAAGGATTGGAGCACCGCGACTGGCGCTCGCCGAAATCCATGACGGTTTTTTTGCGAAGAAAAGATTCAAGCGATGGAAGAATATGTTTGGGATACCGTGGCCTTATCTGGAAGAATTCCATTTGGGTTGCTCGATCGAGCACGCGGCCTACTTCACGACTTGGTTGACTGCGTTCTGGGGTCCAGCAATCGCGGTCACAGCGTTTGGAGCCAACCTGACTCCCCAAAAAGGACCGAATGGAAAATCCGATGAAGCCGATTTTTCCTGTGCGATGATTGAATTCGGTAACGGCGCCGTCGCTCGACTAACGGCCAGTATCGTCGCTCCAACCGATCGCTCACTGACCATCATTGGTGACGAGGGAATTCTGCGAGTTGAAGATTGCTGGAAACACAAGAGCAAAATCCATTTGTCGCGTCGCTTCAATATTCGAAATCGCTTGATCGAAGGAGGGTTCAGTCGCCGTGTGCCGCTCGTCCACAAGACGCCGACCGTTCCACGTTTTGGAGAGCTGAGTATTGATTTTGCTGCCGGGATTGCCGAAATGTCGGAGTCTGTTCGTGAGAACAGGCGACCGCGTCTAAATTGCGATTTCGGTTTGCACAACACGGAACTGACACTTGTATGTGCGGGGTTAATGAGTCCTGGGATCCGGCACGTCGTGCAAACAACTTTTGATCCGATTCCGCCAATGCCATGGGCCGACGAAAATACAGGCAAGTCATGAATGAAAAAATCCGGTGGGGAATTATGGGTACCGGCACCATGGCGTGCGATTTTGCGCGGGGCCTTGCCGTGCTGCCGGATGCCGAGCTAGTTGCCGTGGCATCGAGGACGGAAACGCGAGCGGCCGATTTTGCGTCGGCATTTCGGGTGCCTCAACAGTTTTCGTCGTATCGACAGTTGGCGGAGTCCAATGATATTGATGTGATCCATATCGCGACTCCCAATCATCGGCACACGGAGGACTGTTTGATGTGTCTGGAAACTGGTAAGCCAGTACTTTGCGAGAAGCCGTTTACGATCAAGGCGTCCGATGCGCGTCGAATCGTTTCCGTCGCCCGGGAAAAAAAGTTGTTCTGCATGGAGGCGATGTGGATGCGTTTTATGCCCCTGATTCAACGTCTGAAAATGGAAATCGACAACGGTTTGATCGGAGAGCCGCGATTGATGGTCGCCAACTTTGGATATCCGGTACCGGGGAGTAATGAAAACCGCTTCTTTAATCCCGAGCTTGGCGGCGGTGGGCTACTGGACCGCGGCCTGTACCCGATTTCGCTAGCCTGTTTTCTTTTTGGTTTGCCGGATCAGGTTTCCGGGCAATGTGCCAAGGCCAGTACCGGAGTGGATACGAGCGGCTCGGTTTCGTTGAGCTGGAACAACGGGTCGCTCGCCTCGCTGCACTACAGCATGCTGGACCGTACGAGCAATACGGCCAAGGTTTATGGCACGGAAGGCCAGGTCACCGTGACGGCTCCATTTTTTCGGCCCCATCGAATGGTCGTTTCGCGCGGTTCTTCCAACGTTGTCGAGCACGACGCAATCGCCGCCGCTGCCCGATCTTCCGGTCTAAAAGGTCGAGCCGTCGGAAAATTGAAATCGATGATCCGGCGAACCAAATGGAGAATGGAATCGATGACCCCGCCCCGGCTGGCGAAACGCGGTCAGTCATGGACGAATTTTTCGAAGGGCAACGGATATCAGTATGAAGCTGCCGAAGTGCATCGATGTCTGCGTGAAGGTTTACTTGAGTCGCCCTCAATGATGCTCGACGATTCGATTGCTATCACGGAATTGATGGAGGGCCTCTTGGCTCGGTGGGGCACCAAGAAGTATTCCGTCACATCGAGGCAGTGCCCGGGCAAGAGTGCCCTCACTCCATCGGTGAATCGCCCATCATCGTAAATCGGACCGCGATTTCATCGTCAATTTTTCGTGGTCGTCCGGACCGGATGTCAATATATACCCACTCGGTTTCCGCCCGAGCCAGCACTTGCTCATCGGACTGCCGGGTAAATCGATACATACGACGGCAACTGACTTTTCGTGAATCCGCCAACCAGGTTTGTGCGACTACCATGTCACCCGAAAATGCGGAACTTACGTAGTCAATATGGTGCGACTTGGCGAACCAGCTAACACCAAGTCGTTCGTAAACATCATTTGTACATCCATTGATTTCCGCATGCTTGATGGCAATCTCCTGCATCCAGTGAACATAGACGACATTGTTGACATGTCCATTTTCATCCAGCTCGGAATCGGAAACGTGAAATTCTTCAGTGAGCACATCTGTCATTTGGTGTCAGCTATCTTGATGATTGGCGAGGATTGCCGGGTTCGATTGTTGCACTAATCATTGCCTTGACAACCTTGTCCGTCGATGCCTAGGACCAATGGATGGAAATGGTGGCGGCTGCCAAAACGACTGGAAGACTCCAATCGGGGAACCATTGCGAAAGCTGCCGCTGTCCCATCAGGTTTGGAGGTATGACCATGAACAATCCGAAATCATTGTATATCGATTCAAAAGGGCGAATGCGATGGCATTGCAATGACTTGCTGGCAGATCAACTTTTGTTTGTCAAACTTGATAAACGCCGGTGCGAAAAGGCTCGTCGTCGGCGTGTTTCGTGACGGCTTCCAAGGCGGAGATCAACACGTCACGCGTATCTTGCGGGTTGATGATGCCGTCGATCCATAGTCGACTGGCCGCGTGACGGATGTCAGTCGTTTCTTCATAGCTGGATTCGACTTTCTCGCGAAGTGCTTCCATCTCTTCGGCGTCCGGTTCGTTGCCGGCACGACGCATTGCCGCAATGTTGATATCTAGAATCGTCTTGGCAGCTGTCTTTCCACCCATCACCGCATAGCGCGCATTCGGCCACGCGAAAATAAATCGAGGATCGAACGCTTTGCCGCACATCGCATAGTTTCCGGCGCCATAACTTCCGCCAGTGATGATGGTGATTTTGGGGACGCGACTGTTGGAAATCGCGTTAACGACTTTGGCACCCGCACGAATGATTCCGGCTTGCTCACTGTCACGACCAACCATAAAGCCCATCACATCCTGCAAGAAGATGATCGGCGTCCACGTCTGGTTACAGTCCATGATGAAGCGAGCTTCTTTGTCGGCGCTGTCGTGATAGATAACGCCGCCCATTTGAAGCCCTTCCGATTTTGACTTCACGACGTTTCGCTGGTTGGCGACAATTCCAACACGATAGCCATTGATGCGAGCGTAGGCACAGATGATCGTTTGGCCGTAGTCGGCCTTGAATTCGATCAACGAATCGGCGTCGATGATGTGGCGAATCGTATCGCGAACATCAAAGCGTTCTTGCGGGTCAAATGGAACTTCATCGCAGATGTTCGCAGTCAGTTTCTCAGGCGACGTCGCTTCCGCAGAATCACGAGCGTATTCTTTGGCTTCGGTGTCGACCGGCAACGCCTTGATCAACTGCTTGACG
>CAYGUE010000195.1:0-10222 GCA_964352885.1 uncultured Pirellulaceae bacterium | reverse complement strand
CTACGATGCGATCTACACTGAGCGTTACATGGGTTTGCCGCAGGACAATCCGGAAGGCTACAAAACTTCTTCAGTTCTGGAAAGTGCCGAAAACCTCTCTGGCAATATGCTGATCATCCACGGAGCGATCGACGACAACGTGCACTTGAACAACACAATGCAGTTGGTTGAACTGCTGCAGAAAGCCGGCAAGCAGTTTGAATTAATGCTCTACCCTGCCAACCGGCATAGCGTACGCAACAAAGAGCAGCTAAAGCACTTGCGTAAGTTGATGACAGACTTTGTGATGGAGAATTTGTAGGTCATAGTTGGAATTTCAATTCGAAAACTTGACCGGTCGATGACTCGGTCTCGTTAAACACATCAATGTCAAATGCACGGCCAATGCTGTTGCCAGCATTGTCTTCGAGATTTTCGTCGATGAGAACTGAATATTCCCCTCGTCGCCACAAACCATCGGGCACGAAACTCCAACGTTTTTCGTGATCAGACAGGTTCAATTTACCAGCAACCGAATCACCATTTGCGTCAACGACACGAATCGCTCTTTGCAGCATCGGATGATCCAATGGTTCAGAAAATTCCAAAACCAAAGGGTCGTCCGAGGCGACTTTCGGATGCACTACTTTCCATCGCCTTGGATCGGGTTGCGTGCGGTCTTCATCAGACACCCGAAACTGTTTGACAAAAGTCTTACCCAATTCGACGCCCCTTGCATCCGGCCAGGCACCGTCTACAACGAGTTCGTAAGATTTCCCAGAAACAAAAATCGGCCCCATCTCCTCGCGAGGTTTCAAGCCGCGCTTGATGCGACCCGGATCCAAAAGCAAGGTCAGCCGTGTTGAATCCCGGCTCCACAACTCCTGTTCAATTTCCAAAAATGGGAGTTCAATTTCTGCACCATCGACTTGGCGCAATTTGATGAAATCGTAAATCTCTCCTTTCCGCATCGGTGCTGAAAAACAGATATAAAACTTCAGCGTATTTTCCGGCAGCACACTCGATGAAGGGAAGACGGCATTGATTGTCGTTGTTGGCTGCTCCGTGGCTGGAGTGGAAACCTTTAAGTGGAATGGTTTCAAAGATGCATTCTGTTGGACTGCAACAATAAACTCAGTGTTGGGGCGAAGTGGAAATCGAGGCTTGAAAACCAATCCACCGTCGACCCGTTGCATGGCCCCCATCATCGGAGGGTCTACATCAATGTTTGCAGGCCGAAGCCAGACTTTGAGAACCGTTGACTCGGGATGCGCGACGTTTCCTATCTGAAATACAAATTCTCCGTCGCGTTTTACCACTCGGATCGTCGGATCGTCAGCTTCCTGTGGGTGGCTGTAAACACATGGCATCGGGGGCCTAAATGAGCCCTGTCCAACAAGTGAAAGCAGGGCTATCGAGAACATTCTAAAGATCGACTGCCGATACATTATGGAAGCTCGATTGTTTTCAAATGCTCACTGGAATCTTCGTTGCGAATCAACACAACGCCATGCGTTGCATTCAATCCATCAAGCTGCATGACTCCAGTCAAATTCTTAACTGTTTCATAGGCTACGCCAGCGGTACCACCAACTTTTTCGGAGATTGGTGTTTGCGAGTCAACGTTCGCGAGGTCGATCTTCATAACGCCTCGACTACTATTGGCCATCAAGGCCCAGTTTCGATCATCCTTTTGATACACAATCATGTCGAGCGGACGATTTCGATTCCCAAGTTCGGCAATCGTAGTTCCCCGGACTTTCGTTTCCGGTTTGAGATCGCCAAGTGGAATCCGAACTAGCGGCGTGCAAGTATAGGCAGCCAATAGGTTTACCTGTTCCTTATCGTACAAAGCCGCAAATGTGCGAATAGGCGAACGCGTTTCAAATTTCCCGTGGGCCCCGTGGAAGATCTCGATGCTACTGCCGTTATTGACATCCTTGAATGGATAAGGAATGGTGCGCAAGTTTGACGCGAACTCCTCGTTCGACAACCCTGCTACATAAATTTCACCCTCAATAAATGCCATGTCAGTAATTGCCTGAAGCCGCTGGTTACCACGTCGCGTTTCTTGACTGGTCGCAGGATTTGGCAAAACGGTTTTCGTAAATTTTGCTTTGGTTAAGTCGAACTCGGAAATGGTGTTCGATTTCGGATCGACGGTCAGGATCAAGGAAGCCTCATTAACGCCGCTTCCTCGCGAGACCGACAGAAAGGGATGCCCGCTAACAGGATGGATCGCCAGGTCATTGATGCGTACATCCTTGGCTTCGGCTCCCAACATCGAAGCGATCTTGCTGCGAACGTTTTCCAGTTCAATCGTCATTGAGTCGGCAGCCTTTTCGGTGATGCCCATTTCAATCGCGTAAATTGTGGCATCCATTGGATCGCTGACAAGCAACAGTCCATCGGGCCCGAATGCAATCGGGCCTACCGAGGTCAATCTGATTTCATCGGCTGAACTGCGATTGCTGGCGATAGATGTGGACACGACCAACAATAGCACAACCAACGAAATCCGAATTCGTTTTGACTTCATTATTTCACTCCTGAATTAGGAAACCGTAATCGCCTAACCTAAACAATCAAAAACCGCGACACAATAAAGTCTACGGCCGTATTGGGAATTAAACACTTCGGAGGCGGGATCGGATTGCGGATTGAAAAAAAACGCAACTACTTTGCAACCGGCGAACTGAAATGGGTGACCGTCTCTTCGCAAATTTTCAACAATTGATCGAGCCGAAAAGGCTTAAACAGAACCGCATTCGCTCGAAGGCCAGCTTCACGAGCTTTGACGATGGAATGGCCGGGGTCATAGCCAAACCCAGTCATCAAAACCAACGGGGGATTTGGAACAAACTCGCGGAGCTGGATTAACAACTCATAGCCGCCAATGTCCGGCAATCGAATATCCGCGATGATGGCGTCGTAGGCCTTCGCTTTGCCCGAGCTACTTACCATCAAAATGGCTTCCACTCCTGCGCAAGCGGTTTCAACAACACAGCCATATTTTTCAAGCAGCATGTGAGCAGAACTTCGTACTTCTTTGTCCGCGTCGATCACAAGGATGCGCTTGTTGAAAAGCAGAGGATGTGAGTCTGGCCTCACGCAGTCCGGGACCTCATGGTCAACCGACATTTCTACACCAACTGCTTGAATGGCTTCCTTGATCGTGCGAGCGTTTTCAAAAATGGCACTCAAACGCGACGTCACCGCCGGGTCATGACCGATATAGGCACCGATCGCCTGAACGGTGTCATTTAGGATTTGATCGACCGGCATTGCAACCGCGGCACGAACAGCCTCAACGCTGCGCAGCGCCGTATTAGTCTGCTGTGCATTCAAGAGGTTCAAAGTGTTGATTGCGTTAGCGATGTCGTGAGCAAAACACTCAACAAATCGCAAATCACTGTCAGTGAACCTGCCAACCTCCGGGCTTTCGATGTTGAATGATCCGATCACTTCATCGTGATGCTTCAGCGGCACCGTGAGCGAACTCTTTGCCCCCATCAAACCATCAAGGTAGATCGGATCGTTCGTCGTGTCTTCACAGAGGTAGCTCTTTCCGGTCGCCGCAACAAATCCGGTAACTCCGTTTCCTGTCGCTTTCGCGTAGAGCGGTCTTTCAGCGACGCCGGAGTTGATGCCGACCGACAACAACGGAGTCATCAATTTCGTTTTCGGATCCACGATCCGGATCTCGATAACATCGAACTCCAAAAGGTCATACGTGTAATGAATGATGTTGTCTTTGAGCAACTCAATCCGCTCTTGAACTTCCATCTGATAGATTTCTTCAGGGCGAAGATCCGCAAGTGCAACACCGGCTTGATGAAGCGCTGTCAATTTCTGCCGCTGCATCGTCGTTTCGGTCGTGTCCGCCAGCGAAACAACCAACTGCTCGACTTTGTCACCCTCACGCATCACCGGCGTGACGGACATCAGAAAGCATCGCTCGCCAATTTGAATTTCCGCTTCACAGCGACTGCTTCGCGCGACCGCGGAACTTAGGGGGCTCGGTTCAGCCCCAACGATGCTTGGACTGCCGATGGCTTCGTAAAAATTAAGGCCGACAAACTCTCGGTCCGGAAACCAGCTTGTCAGCCTTTGATTTGCAAAAATGATTCTGTTCTGCCGATCAAGCAGCGTGACGCCCAAAGGAATGCAATCCAGAACTTCGGAGCCACTGAGTCCTTTCGCTAGACATTCCGGCACTCCGGAGAAATAAACTCCGTCATAGCGTTTTTCAAGAATCAGAGACAACGCGTTTTGGGAATCTTCAATCCGGGTGATTTCAACCTGGGACTCGTCCCAGGGAATCGGCGCCTCGTCGGTGTCTTTTTGAATGGATAGAATTCGCGTCACTTCATGACCCGCTCTGGCAGTGCGACAAACCCTCGGTGGCTCGCCTAGTCTACTGAAAGTGTAACCTTAGGTCCGTAGCTGTCGAGTCGATTATGGCCAACTGATTCAAAATTGCGCTCCGTTTCCGAATCCGTTTTCAGATGTGACGATTGCCAAGCCTGTCGAGCCAACCCGACCCGAAACCCTTGTGCTTTCCGGAGAGTCATTTTTTCGCCAAACCACCACATTCCTCGGGGCGATTTGCAAGCTGGCGAAGTGAACCGCAAAGCGTGAGCCAATGGGCCATTACAGGCTGAATCAGTCGCGAACTTTGACCCTACCTGTGTCTATCCGAGTGAAGTCGAGCTTACGCAGTTCGACGATTGGGCTACATTGGACACTTCTCCGTTTACTGCAAAACTGGCAATGTCTAACCGATGCAGAATCCACGTTCCTACCCCCAATCCATCCATGGCCAAGAAGAAAAAAGGCAAGCAGGTGCGAGCCAATTTTCGCAAGCGACAAAATACCCGGGTTCGCAAGCGTGATTTCACTCGTCAGTTCGAAGAAGACGCTGACGGCGTGAATGACCAGAGCAACGCGGAACGGGTCTCTGGGAAGGGAGATTTGACGCGTAAGCGAACAATCAGCGGTGAAGATGCAGAATCGGGTGCTTCCGGTTTCGAAGTCGAGCTCAATGTTGACGGCCCGGACAGCCTGCGTGGCCGAGTCCTCCGTGTTCATGGGCTCAATAGTTTTGTCAGCGACGCGACAGGTACTGTCTGGCAATGCACCGTGCGAGGAATTCTGAAGTCGCTTTCTACCGATTTGCAGCACGTCGTCGTCGCCGGAGATTACGTCACGATCAGAACGATCGATGGCGACACGAGGCAAGGAGTCATCATCCGCGTTGAGCCACGGCGCAACCAAATCAGCCGCACCAGCCGCAAACGCCAGCAGATCCTTGTTTCAAATATCGATTTGGCCTTGATCGTTGCCAGCGCGAGAGAGCCTGGGCTAAAACCGAACTTGATCGACAGATTCATCGTATCGGCCGAGCAATCCAATATCGTTCCCGTGGTCATCATTAATAAGGCAGACCTCGTCGAAGCAGCAGACTTCCAACCCGCGATCGGAGTCTGGTGTCAGCTGGGCTATCGCGTGATTCTCACGTCGACAGTCACGGGGCAGGGTATCGAAGAACTCCGACGGATTGTGCACGGTCGGGATTGTGTTGTGACGGGGCAAAGTGGCGTGGGCAAAAGCTCGATTCTCAATGCGATTGAACCGGGCCTTCAGTTGAAAGTCAGCAAAGTCAGCTCCGAAAACCAGAAAGGTCGACACACGACGACGGTCGCCCAACTGATCCCTTTATCAGTAGCGCCAAACGATTCGGATACGGATTTTGAGGATCCGCTGGCCGAGGGAAACCAATTGCTTTATCGCAAAGGCCACCTTGTCGACACGCCTGGCATCCGACAGATGCAACTATGGGATGTGATTCCAGAAGAAGTCGCTGGTTACTTCCGCGACATCCGGCCGTTTATTAATGAGTGCCGTTTCCCGAATTGCAGTCACACTCATGAAGATGACTGTGCGATCAAGTGGGCTGTTGCCGATGGAAAAATTGACGCCCGGCGGTATGAGAGCTATTGTTCGATCCGGTATGGTGACGAGATGTAGAGTGGGAGGCTGAGGCTCCCAGAGACCTGCAATTTCACTTTGGATTATCGACATGGACGATCAAACGCGCTACGACAATCTCCGCCAACGTGTTCGTGAGACGGCTCTACTTCAATCGACCTCAGCATTGCTCGAATGGGATCAGCAGACGGGACTTCCCTCCCAAGCCGACGACTACCGTTGTCAGCAGCTTACTTTTCTGGCCGGCGAAATTCATCGACGGCGAACCGAACCGCAGCTTGGTGAATTGCTAAACCAGCTTTCCGTTTCATCGCTGGTGGCAGATCCTGATTCCGACGAGGCTGCCGTTGTCACCAACCTGAAGCGAGACTTTGATAAAGATGTCTGCATTCCAGCGACTCTGGTCGAAGAGTTGGCAAAAGCAACTTCGGCCGGACACAACATCTGGATTCAAGAAAGGAAAAACAATGACTATGCGATGTTCGCACCTACGCTTTCGAGAATTATTCGCTTGATGCAGCAGAAAGCCGATGCGATCGGCTACGAGGACTGCCGCTACGATGCTTTGCTGGATGACTACGAACCGGGCGTAAAGACCGCAGATGTTGCTCAGGTCTTAGGAGACCTCCGCGACGACCTTGTGCCGTTGATAGAGAAAATTGCGGGTAGCACAAAGAAGCCATCGAGTGAACTACTCCACCGGAACTATCCGGTAGCGGCGCAAAAGGCTTTCGCGAGACAGGCCT
Organism: uncultured Pirellulaceae bacterium; assembly: GCA_964352885.1. Classification (GTDB taxonomy): domain Bacteria; phylum Planctomycetota; class Planctomycetia; order Pirellulales; family Pirellulaceae; genus Mariniblastus. The sequence goes on along the minus strand of CAYGUE010000195.1, from coordinate 3,506 downwards.
CTGAGCAGATCGGTTTCGACTACTCTCGCGGACGATTGGACGAGACGCATCATCCGTGCTGCACCGAAATCGGTCCGAACGATTGCCGCATTTTGACTCGATACGACGAATCCTTCTTCAGCTCTGGATTTTTTGGAACGCTTCACGAAGCCGGACACGGCATATACGAGCAAGGCCTGCGAAGCGATCAATATGGACTGCCAACCGGTAAATATTGTTCGCTGGGCATTCACGAATCACAATCGCGACTCTGGGAAAACCTTGTTGGACGCTCGGGCGATTTTTGGAAGTTTTTCTTCCCTGTCGCACAGCAACATTTCCCCGAGGCGCTTCAAAACGAAACCGTTGAATCGTTTTATACGTCGATCAACACGGTTCAACCATCATTGATTCGCGTGGAAGCAGATGAGGCAACTTACAACTTGCACATCGTCATTCGATTCGAATTGGAACGGGATTTGATCGACGGAACGCTGACCGTAGACGACCTGCCTGACGCTTGGAATTCAAAATATGAGTCATCTTTGGGGATCTCGTCACCTTCTTTTTCCGATGGAGTCCTCCAAGATGTCCACTGGAGTGCTGGTCTTTTTGGCTATTTCCCAACCTATTCTCTTGGGAATCTCTACGCCAGCCAGTTCTTTGCGGCGGCCGAAACGGAAATTGGGGATTTGGGCAATCTGATATCCAATGGGGACTTTTCGCAGTTAAAATTATGGTTAAACGACCACATCCATCGCCAAGGTCAGAAATACTCATCGAAAGATCTTGGAAAACGGGTCACTGGAATCGACCTGTCGCATAAAACGTTAATAACGGATTTGCGAACAAGACTGTTTCCAGTTTACGGACTTTAACGATTGAGACGTGTGATTTGCTCTCGCGGCACCTTTGTCGGTATATTCAATGAATGAGGCGGGGCTTTTCAATTCGAAAACAGAGTTAGAGTCCAATCGCCCGCAGGCTGTTTGTAATGAAATCGATGACTTCCACTTCGGATCAAAAACCTGAATTCCTTTTCGCGAACTGTGAGCAGTGCCATGGGATCATTCGTATCCCGATCACGGTCAGGCCAGACAGTTCCGTAAGTTGCCCACACTGCGAAAACCAATTTCAACTTTCCAGTGTGCTTGACCAACAAGTTCCCGAGATTCAGATGCTCGACGGATCGTCACCGCCAACGCACAATATTACGGTGAAAGACGTCGAAATCGACACCGGGACAGCGATTAAACAGCAAGATGGGAAATTTGTGGTTCCCTCACAACTCGCAGCAGGAATCAAGAAGCGAAAACGACGCCGTCGAAAATCTTCCTCTGAGCGATCCGCTGAGCCTGTCTCACCGGCGAACGGCTCAACGCGGCAGTTGAGCGAAGCAGATGAGTTGCGGATTGCCCGTCGCGAAGATCGTACGAATCGTGAGCGCGATAAACTGCAACAACAAAGAAACGCTTCCGCCGCCAGAGCAAGAGGCGAACTCCCCAAAGGCCCCGCCCGCGGATCTTCACGTCGAAAGTCCAGCAAGCGAAGCCCTGTTATTGAAGTATTCAAGATCGCTGTTGGAGGGATGCTGGCGATTCCGATTGCCTACCTGCTTTTGATGTGGATGTTTTCCCGCGACCCTCTTTCCCTTGCACCTACAATTTACGACTACGCTCCGGGCTTGGTGCCTGGTGCGCTGGTACTTGATGAAAGCGATCCAGTTGAGATTCCGGCAATCGGAGACACAGACGAATTCAATTCTGATTCTCTGCCTATTCCAGATACCGATCCGGATGATATCGATTCAGGGATGATCGATTTTAATCTGTAGTCCGTAGCAGTCGGTCTACGTCTCAGTCTCTGCAGCGTCCCGCATTCGGGCTTTAATGACTCGCGACAGAAGACCGTCCATCTTTGATCCGGCAAACGTAAAAGAATGGTTGTGGAACTCCTTGCGGTCTTCATGCAAAAAAGTGAACGGACGATTCACTTGGGCAAATTTCAATTGGATGAAGCTCTTCTCCGGAGCGTAACGTCCTGTTTCTCCTTCGATGACAGTTCCACGCCAATCAATGATGTCAGGCGTTGCCTTCGATCCCGATGAATCGAACGTCATCGTCGGAATGTTCTCCACAACTTCCATTCGCGTATTCATCTCGATTCGGCTCAATCCTTTTTCTTCAGCGCCTTGGCCGACTTTGTGCGTGATGATCGTCGTAATATCGAAGTTGATAATATTTCGACGCAGTGCAAAGAAGTAGCGAATGTTATTCCAGTGCTCTTCCGCGTAGAGATTCGATTCGTCCTGGTTACCCAGCGTGACGAAGGTTCGATCCTGCTTGGCGTCATGGGTAGCTTTGCGAAATCGAAGGAAACCTGGTTCGCGATATTGCAAGATGATTTGACTCGCGGATTGAAGCAAAAGTTCCGTTGGCTTCATCCACGAAGGCGCTTCATCATTGACATCGGCGGAGCGCAACTCGATTGGAGCCTGCAAAGGATCCAAGACAATTCGGTCCTTTTGACTGGCTTTCATGCCACTGTCGATCATTTGAAACGCCCACGGATTGTCAACGCGTGCGAAATCGATGCGACCAGTTTCGAAGGCGTATCCAATCAGTTTCATACTGCGTTCCTGAACGGGCTCTCAATCGGCGACCATGTCCGACTGACTCTAACCAAGTATCCGCTGAGAGTCCTATAAAATCAACATCTTGCTGCGAAACTCAATCTCTTTCGAGTTCAATTTCTCCCACATCGGCGGTTTCTTGAGCCCCGGCACTGACTCGCAGCGCGTGCTCAACGGTCAAAGGCTTGAGTCTCGCGCCGCAATCACCATGCTATAAGTTTTGCCATGGGTAGCTGTTCAAGGAGCGTGAAGGAGCCAGTTCGGTTAGATTCAGTCCAACTTTGCACGTCGTCTTGTCTTCGTGACAACAGAAATCGTCTCAACTCTACGATCGCCCAAATCTAGATCGTCACGATCGCCAATCGCCACCGAAGGAAGACTTAATTTGCGAATCTTTCGTCCTTTGACATCACAGACAATTCGAATCACGGCCAGATCGAGATCAACGTCGCAGCAAACACATTCTCCGAAGTGTGAAAGGGCAGGGGGGCGATCCGATTTTTAAGTAATCGCATCCCTAGCCGGTCCGAAGAAGGCGACGACATTTCCATCGCTGGCGGATTCGCAACATGACAGTTCATAAGGATCACTCATTGCGGGTGCACAATCGCCCCGGAACCTGTCCAAGCCGATGACATGCCGCCCCTGAAACCTTCTCGTAACGCTACGATTTGAACGACGGAATGCATCAGTTCGCCTATCCCTCCATCGCCAACTTTCGGGGTTGGATCGAGGTCTGGCAACCGGACAGGCCGCCGTTAACTTTCGCTGCGACTGCCTCCACTGCCACGGCTTTGCTTCTTTTCCGGCTGAAGAATCGCTTCGAAGATATCTAGCAAGCTCTTGGTTTCGTTTCCACAATTGTTTTTCGGCAGGTCGATTTGGTGATTTACAA